>CALRSR020000033.1:0-39962 GCA_943370825.1 Allobosea thiooxidans
GGTGGCCTTCGTGGGCTTTGTGGGGGGCTGGCAGCAGGCGGTGCTGGGGCCGGACGCGCTGCTGGCCGGCGCCATGCTGGCGGCCAGCGTGGTGACCTTCTTCACCTTCCTGCCCTCCTTCGTGTTCATCCTGGCCGGAGGCCCGCTGGTGGAGGCCACGCACGGCAAGCTGGGCTTCACCGCACCGCTGAGCGCCATCACCGCTGCCGTGGTGGGCGTCATCCTCAACCTGGCGGTTTTCTTTGCCGGGCATGTGGTGTGGCCCCAGGGCTGGAGCGGCGCCATCGACGGGGTCGCAGGCGGCTTGGTGCTGCTGGCCGCGCTCGCCCTGTTCCGCTTCAGGATCGGCGTGATGACGCTGATCGCCGCCAGCGCCGTGGCCGGCCTGCTGATCACCCAGGCCCTGCCCGGTCTGCTCGGACGCTGAGGCGCAGCATGCCCGCCAACTACGCCCGCTTCCTGCTCAACCGGGAACGCACGGTGTCGGCCAACCGGCAGCTGGGCTGGGCGCTGGCTTTTGTGGCCGGGGCCATGAACGCGGGTGGTTTCCTGGCGGTGCAGCAGTACACCTCCCATGTCACGGGCAGCCTGTCCATGCTGGCCGACCAGCTGGCCCTGGGGCAGATGGGTCTGGTGGTGGACGCCACGGTCAGCGTGCTGGCGTTCCTGGTCGGCGCGGTGGTCAGTTCGGTGCTCATCCTGGAGGCCCGCCGCCGCCGGCTGGCCAGCGAGTACGCGCTGCCGCTGCTGCTGGAGGCCGCACTCATCCTGCTGTTTGGCCTGGCCGGCTCGCAGCTGTCGCGGTACGAGGGTCTGCTGGTGCCGTTCACCGTGGTGCTGCTGTGCTTCATGATGGGCCTGCAGAATGCGGTGGTCACCAAGCTCTCGGGCGCGGTCATCCGCACCACGCACATGACCGGCGTGGTCACCGACCTGGGCATCGAGATCGGGCGCGCCCTGCACAGCCGTCGCACCCGACCGGAAGGCGGGGTGCCGGTGCGCACCGACCGTCAGCGCATGGTGGTGCTGGCCGGCCTGCTGCTGGCCTTCATGGCCGGCGCCGTGGCCGGGGCCTTCGGCTTCAAGTCGGTGGGCTATGTGTTCACCGTGCCGCTGGCCCTGGTGCTGGCGGCACTGGCGGCGGTGCCGGCGCTGGACGATCTGCGGCGCCGACCCTGACCGCGCCGTCGCGCTGGATGTCACCAAGGTGATGCATCGGCCAGGGTGGGCCGGGTCACCCCGCTTGGCAGACTCCGTAAGCATGCACACAATGGATTGCATGTCGCGGTTGCCGCCTCCCGGCGGGTGCCATGGCATGCCCCATCCATAACGACACCGGAGACAAGCCATGCATTCCTCCCTCCATCGCCGCCCGGCCCTGCTGGCCGCTGCTGCTGCCCTGGCCCTGGCCGGCTGCGCACAGACCACCGTGGCGCCCCAGGCCGCCGCCCCGGCCCCTGCTGCCGCGCCGGCCGCTGCACCGGCTGCTGCTGCACCGGCGCCGCAGCCCGCCTGGAAGCAGGGCATGCCCGCCAACATGGCCAGCTCCACCCTCGCGCCGCTGGCGGGCAAGCTCACCGTCACGCCGGCCGACCAGATCCCGCTAGACCGGGTCAAGCTGCCCCCGGGCTTCAAGGCCGAGATCTGGGCCACCGGCCTGCCCGGCGGCCGTGCCATGGCCATGGCCGACAACGGCAAGATCTACGTGGGCACGCGCGGCATCGGCCGGGTGTACGAAGTCACCGACAACGGCAGCTCGCGCAGCGTGCGCGTGGTGGTCGACAAGCTCAACCAGCCTGCCGGCGTGGCGTACAACAAGGGCTCGCTGTACGTGATGGCCATCGACAAGGTGCTGCGCTATGACGGCATCACCACCAACCCGGCCGCCGCCCCGGTGGACATGACCGCCGCCTTCAAGCTGCCGAAAGAGCCACACCACAACTGGAAGTACATCGCCTTCGGTCCGGACGGCAAGCTCTATGTGCCCTTCGGCGCGCCCTGCAACATCTGCGAGCTGCCCAGCCCCGAATACGCCCAGATCCGCCGCTACAACCCCGACGGCAGCGGCATGGAAGTGATTGCCACCGGCGTGCGCAACACGGTCGGCTTCGACTGGCACCCCACCACCAAGGAACTGTGGTTCAGCAACCATGGCCGCGACTGGATGGGCGACGACATGCCCAACGACACCATGCACCGCATGCAGAAGGTGGGCCTGAACTACGGCTTCCCGTACTGCCATGAAGGCAAGCTGCCCGACACCGACGTGAAGAAGGCCAACGCCTGCGCCGGTGTGGAGCAGCCGGTGGCCCTGATGGGCCCGCACGCCGCCAGCATGGGCGTGATGTTCTACACCGGCACCATGTTCCCGCCCGAGTACCGTGGCGCGCTGTTCAACGCCCGCAAGGGGTCGTGGAACCGCACCACCAAGACCGGCTTCGATGTGGTGGTGGTCAAGGCCGGTGCCGATGGCCGCAACGCCAAGGTGGAACCCTTCATGACCGGCTTCATGAACCCGGCCGACCAGAGCTTCTGGGGCCGCCCGGCGTATCTGGCGCAGATGAAGGACGGCTCGGTGCTGGTCTCCGACGAGCAGCTCGGCGCCATCTACCGCATCAGCTACAGCAAGTGATGACGCTCCTGTCCTCGCTGGCACGAACGCTGGCCACCCTGGCGGTGGCCGGCACCGTCGTCGGTACCCATGCCCAGACGCTCTCGCCCGATCTGCAGGCCCGCCTGCAGACCTGCGCCGCCTGCCATGGCGCAGGCGGGCAGTCGGTGCTGCCCAACATCCCGTCGCTGGCCGGACAGCCACGCGTCTTCCTGGAGAACCAGCTGGTGGTCATCCGCGAAGGCCTGCGCGACATACCGGCCATGAAGGGTCTGCTGGACGGCGTGAGCGATGCCGACCTGACCGCCATGGCCGGCTACTACGCGGCCACGTCCATCAAGCCGGCGCCCGGTGCAAAGGACGCGGCCCGCTTCGCGCGGGGCCAGCAGGTGGCCGACGGCAACCGCTGCGCCAGCTGCCACCTGCCCAGCTACGCCGGGCGCGAACAGATGCCCCGACTGGCCGGCCAGCGCGAGGACTACCTGCTGCACTCCATGCGCCAGTTCCAGCGCAACCAGGCCGTGGGCCGCGACACCATCATGGCCGCCTCGCTCTATGGCATTGCCGACGACGATGTGGCCGCCATGGCGCACTACTTCGCGCACCTGGCGCCCTGAACGCAATGCCCGCTGAGGCGAACGCTTCAGCGCAGCACCCAGGCAGCCGCGGCCTCCACCACGGCGGCCTCCAGACCGGCAAAACCGTGGTGACCCGCTGCCTCGCAGGGATCACCCCGGTTGATGCCCCCGTCGAACCACAGCAGCTCGCTGCGTGATGCCGAACCCAGCGCTGCCAGCAGGGCCGGTGCGCGCTCGGGAGCGCAGTGCGAGCAGCCGTCCTGGCGGTGGTGCACCAGCAGCACCGGCACCTTCAGCCTCTCCAGCGGCATGGCCGGCACGGCGCGGCCCTGCGGATCGCTGAGGATGGTGGCGGTCAGCACCAGGCCGTCCGGCCCGCGTGGCGGCGGCAGCTCGGTGCCCACATAGGCCGCCGACTGCGTGCCCCGGCTGGTGCCCACCAGCCAAACCGGGCCGGGTGACCGCGCCCGCAGCCAGGCCACCATCGCCTCCACATCGGCCAGGTGCTCGGGCTTCTGCCGCTGCCCCGACAGGAACGGCGGCGACTGCCGGTCCGACGGCGCGTCGGGCACCAGCACATGCAGGCCCGCCGCCGCCCACCGCGCCCGCGTGCGCACCAGGAAGTTCCCGCCACCCCAGCCGATGCGGCCATCGCTGCCCAGCTGCAGCCCCCCGTGCCCGCCGGCCAGCAGGATGACCGACGCGCGCGCCTCGGGGCTGGCCAGGTGCAGGGCCCGCACCGACACGCCCGGCCGCGTGGGCACGTCCACCACCGCCTCGGCCGGCTGTGCTTGCGCAGCCCCGGCCAGGCTCCACACCGACAGCAGCGCCGCAGCCATCCGCCAGGGGCGCCATGGCGTCGTTCGAAGCGTGTTCATGCATGCCCTCCTGCAACCCGTCGTGACGGGGCATTGTGGCGCCGGCCCTGCCTGAGGTTTCCCCGGTTGACACATCAGCCCCCTGACGCAAAGGTGGCAGGCTGCGCAACCCCGGGGAGACTGCCATGCACGCCAGCCAGCGCCAGCACATCGCCACCGTCATGGAAGTGGCGGCCGACGGCGCCGGTGCGCGCGCGGCGGCCCGGCACGAACAGGTCATCCGCGAGTCGTGGCTGCGTTGCGTGCACGAGCACCGGCTCGACCCCACGCGCATGCAGGAGGCCGTCATCCTGCCGCAGGCCCGGCTGCGCGAGCACCAGGACCAGATGGAGGCCTTCCTGCACATCGCCCGCCACGGCCTGCAGACCCTCTACAGCACCGTGGCCGGCCTGGGCTATGTGGTGCTGCTGACCGATGCGCGCGGCATCACGGTGGACTTTCTGGGCGATCTGGTCTTCGAGCCCAGCCTGCGCAAGGCCGGCCTCTACCTGGGCGCCGACTGGAGCGAGCAGCACGCCGGCACCTGCGGCGTAGGCACCTGCATCAGCACCGGCCAGGCGCTCACGGTGCATCTGGACGACCACTTCGACGCCACCCACATCCCGCTGACCTGCACCACCGCGCCGGTGTACGACAGCGAAGGCCGGCTGAGCGCCGTGCTCGACATCTCGCAGCTCAGCTCCAGCCAGCCCAAGGAAAGCCAGCACCTGGCCCTGCAGCTGGTCAAGAGCATGGCGCACGACATCGAGAACGCCGCCTTCCTGCACCGCCACCGCCCGCACTGGGTGCTGCGCCTGTCCAGCGCACCGCAGTTTCTGGACGTGCAGCCCGAATACCTGCTGGCGCTGGACGACAACGGCCGCGTGGTGGGCCACAACCGCCGCGCCCAGCTGGCCCTGCAACGGCCCGACGGCAGCGCACTGCTGGGCCGGCATTTCGACAGCCTGTTCGACCTGGGCTTCGACCAGATCGGCCGTTTCGTGCCGGGCCGCCCCGGCGACCAGCGCGCCGTCATGCGCAGCGGCGGCAGCGAGCTGCTGTTCCTCTCGGCCACGCCGCCGCCGCCGCGCCCCGGCCCCAGCAGCGAGCGGTCCGCTGCCAGCGTGCCGGCGCCGCTGGCGGCACTGAGCGGTGGCGACGCGGTGCTCGACCGCCAGATCGAACGCGTGGCCAGGCTGGTCAACACCCCCATCAGCCTGCTCATCACCGGCGAGACCGGCTCGGGCAAGGAGTACTTTGCCAAGGCGGTGCATGCCGCCAGCGAGCGCCGCCACCGGCCGTTTGTGGCGGTGAACTGCGCCGCCATACCCGAGAGCCTGATCGAGAGCGAACTCTTCGGCCACCTGCCCGGCAGCTTCTCGGGCGCCGGCCCCAAGGGCAAGCGCGGGCTCATCCAGGAGGCCGACGGCGGCACCCTGTTCCTGGACGAGATCGGCGACATGCCGCTGCCCCTGCAGGCCCGCCTGCTGCGGGTGCTGTCCGAACGCGAGGTGCTGCCGGTGGGCGCCACGCGGGCGCTGCCGGTGAACATCCGCGTCATGGCCGCCACCCACGCGCCGCTGGAAGCCCTGGTGCGCGCCGGCCGCTTCCGCGACGACCTGTACTACCGGCTCAACGGCGCCCACATCGCCCTGCCGGCCCTGCGCGAGCGCAGCGACCTGGGCACCATGATCGACCGGCTGCTGGGCCAGCTGCCCGGCCGCGCATCCGGCCGATGCAGCCTGGACCCTGCCGCCCGCGCCCGCCTGCTGGCCCACCCCTGGCCGGGCAACCTGCGCGAACTGCGCAACGTGCTCGACTACGCCGCCAGCGTCTGCACCGAGGGCCGCATCGGCCTGGACGACCTGCCCGAACTGCGCAGCGCCGACACCCCCGCACGCGCGGCATCGGCCCTGCCCGCCAGCACCGAGCCTGACTGGCTGCAGGCCCTGCGCGAGCACCACTGGAACGTGAGCGAAGTGGCCCGCCAGCTCGGGCTGTCGCGCATGACGCTCTACCGGCGCATGCAGCGCGCCGGCGTGGTGCCACCCAACCGGGCCGGCTGACACCGCATGATCCGCTCGTGACCGGCGCATACCTGCAAGGACTGGCCCTGAGCCTGGGCCTGATCGTGGCCATCGGCGCGCAGAACGCCTTCGTGCTGCGCCAGGGGCTCAAGCGCGAACACGTGGGCAGCGTGGTGCTGCTCTGCGCCGTGTGCGATGCGGTGCTGATCGCCGCCGGCGTGTTCGGCATGGCGCAGGCCCTGGGCAACAGCCCCGGCCTGGCCCGCGCCCTGGCCGGCGTGGGCGCCGCGTTTCTGGCCTGGTACGGCTGGCGCGCCTGGGCCCGCGTGCGGCGGCCCGATGCCTTGCAGGCCGGCGACGGCGCCACCGGCAGCAGCCGCAGCGCCGTGCTGGCGCAGGCCGCCGCCTTCACCCTGCTCAACCCGCATGTCTACCTGGACACGGTGCTGCTGGTGGGCAGCATCGGCGCCCAGCAGCCCGCTGCCCTGCGCGGCGGGTTCGTGGCAGGCGCCTGCACCGCCAGTGCGGTGTGGTTCGGTGCGCTGGGCTTCGGCGCCCGCTGGCTGGCCCCCTGGTTCGCACACCCCAGGGCCTGGCAGTGGCTCGACGCCATCATCGGCACCACCATGTGGGTGCTGGCCGGGTTGATGGTGCGGCAGGCCGTGGCGGGGATCTGAATCAGCCCGCCGGCAAGCGCACCTGCACCCGCAGCCCGCTGACCGCATCCGGGGCATCGTCCAGCTGCAGCTCGCCGCCATAAAGCCCCACCAGATCGGCCACGATGGCCAGGCCCAGGCCGCTGCCGGGCACCGACTCGTCCAGCCGCGCACCGCGCTCCAGCAGGGCCTGGCGGGCATGGGGCGGAATGCCGGGGCCGTCGTCGGTGACAGTCAGCCACAGGTCGCGGCCCTCTCGGCGGGTCTGCAGCACCACGCGGCTGCCGGCCCACTGCAAGGCGTTGTCCAGCAGGTTGCCCAGCAGGTCGGTCAGGTCTTCGGGTTCGCCGGCAAAGTGCGCATCGGCCGGCGCCTGCAGCTGCAATTGCACGCCGCGCCGCAGCGCTTGCGGCTGCAGCACCAGGGCCAGGTCGTCCAGCACGGCCTGCACCGGCACGCGCCGCAACCCCGGGGTCACCGGCCCGGCCACGCGCGCGCGCTGCAGGTGCCAGCGCACCGAGCGGTCCATGCGGTCGAGCAACGGTGCATCGGCGGGTGTGGCCCGGTTGCGCAGCACCGCCAGCGGGGTCTTGAGCGCATGGGCCAGATTGCCCACATGCGCGCGGGCGCGCTGCACCGTGCGCTGGTTGGTCTCGATGAGGCCATTGATCTCGTCGGCCACCGGCTCCAGCTCCCGCACGGCGGGGCGCGGCAGCGAGGCCGCCTGCCCGGCCGCCAGCCGCGCCAGATCGGCCTGCAGCGCGCGCACCCCGCGCAAGCCCCAGCCCACCCCCAGCCACTGCCCGGCCAGCAGCACCAGGCCCAGCACCGCCAGCGCCAGCGCCAGCGGGCGCGTGGCCGCACGGGCCGCTTCGGTCTGCTCATCGGCCGGCATGGCCACCGTCACCAGCAGATCGCGGCCATCACCCGGGGCAGTGAAATCCAGCGCCAGCCGGTCCAGTGCACGGCCCTGGGCATCGGCGCCGCGCCCCTGCGGCCCCAGGTCGGCCGACAGCAGCGAGGCCGAGCGGGCCAGCACCGCCCTGCCGTCGCTCACCTGCCAGCTCCAGGCCGAACCGGGGCGTTCGAAGCGCGGGTCGGCCGGCACCGGGTCGATGGTGAAACGGCCCATGGCATCGAAGCCGGCTCCGGCCATCACCGCCTGCGCGATGGCGGTTTTCTCGGCGTCGAAGCGCTGCGCCACGAAGCGCTCCAGAATACCGGCGATCAGCCACCAGGCCAGCAGCAGCGCACTCAGCGTGAGCAGCGCCGTGCCGGCCAGCAGCCGGGCGCGCAGGGAGGGCAGCATCGGTCGCGTCATGCCGAAGCGCTGTCGAGCAGGCGGTAGCCCTCACCGCGCACCGTCTCGATGCAGCCCTCGCCCAGCTTGCGGCGCAGCCGGCCCATCACCACCTCCAGCGACCGGAAATCGCGGTCGGCATCACCGTCGTACATCTGCTCCACCATGTCGCTGCGCGACACGGTGCGGCCCTTGTGCAGCAGCAGCAACCGAAGCAACCGCGACTCGAACGCGGTGAGCCTGAGCGCCAGTCCGTTGAGGGTGATCACCCCGGTGGCCGTGTCCAGTGCCAGCGCACCGGCCCGCACCTCGCCGCCCGCATGCCCTGCGGCACGGCGGATCAGCACCTGCAGCCGCAGCACCAGCTCTTCCAGCCGGAACGGCTTGGTCAGGTAGTCGTCCGCACCGGCCTTGAAGGCCGCCACCTTGTCGCTCCAGGCGTCGCGCGCCGTGAGGATGAGCACCGGGTGGTTGTGGCCGGCGGCACGCCAGCGCTGCAGCACCTCCACACCGCCCAGGCCGGGCAGGCCCAGGTCCAGCACCACGGCGGCATACCGCTCGGTGCTGCCCAGAAACTCGCCGCGTGTGCCGTCGTGCGCCCGGTCCACCACAAAGCCGGCCTGCTCCAGCGTGCCGGCCACCTGGCTGCAGAGTTCGGCATCGTCTTCCACCACCAGCAGCTTCATCGGCGACCTCCGGCCGGTGCGGCGGCCGGCTTGAGGGCCGCCTCCTGCCCCACGCCATGCACCTCGTCGAACCAGCAGCCCGGTGCCAGCTTGATGCGCAGGACCGCCCGGGCCGGCGTGAGCCAGCGCACCTCCCACAGCTGCTCGCGCGCCAGCCACTGCACCGCCAGGGCCTCGCCCTGGTAGCGCGCGGCCACACAGGCCAATGCGGATTCGGGCGTGGACTGGGCAGTGGAAGAGGCGCGGGAATTCGGCTGGGCCAGTGCTGATCCGGCCCACATCGCAGCCGCCAGCAGCAAGGCCGCCCGGAACGAGGGAGTTGCATGCATGCGCGCGACTCTACCCGCCGCACCGCAACCGAAACGCAATGGCCCATGGCCGCGCCATTGCGGTACGCGCCGCCACAGTGCAGGCCATGGACAGCGCCCGCTGCCTGCGAAAGCGGCCTTGTCCTGATCCGTTGAGGCCCGGTTGAGCCGGGCCGATGCACATTCCCACCCACGCAGCCCCGCGCTGCAAACGCACCCGGAGATCGAACCTTGAACACCAACCGCAACCGCATCACCACCATCGCCCTGGCCGCCGCCCTGACCGCCGCTCTCGGCGCCGTCACCCTGGCACAGGCGCAGGTGCAGGTGCAGGCGGCAGCCCCGAGCGCCGCTCCCTACGCCCCTGCAGCCACCCTGCCCCCGGCCCTGCAAGGTCTGGGCCTGACCCAGCTGCACCAGCGCATCGACCGTGACGACGGCGATGCCGTCTGGTCGGCCCGCACCCGCGAAGGCACCTGGCTGCGCATCGAGACCGACGGCAACGGCCGCCTGGAAGAGATCAAGGCCAGCGAAGGCCAGAGCCTGAGCCCTGCCCTGCTCACCCGCCTGCTGCCTGCTGCCATCGCACAGTCCAACCGCCGCGCCGAACTGGCCCAGGTCACCGAACTGGAGTTCGACGACGACGGCGAGATCGAGCTCAAGGGCCGCGATGCCCAGGGCACCTACACCAAGCTCGAATTCGGCGCCGACGGCCTCATGACCGAACTCAAGCGCGAACGCTGGGAAACCCGCCGCTTCGAAGCCCCCGCCGTGCAGGAACGCCTGCAGCAGGCCGGCTACCGCGACATCGGCTGGCTGCACCTGGGCGGCAAGCACGCCGAAGCCGAAGCCACCAACCGGTTCGGCGAACGCGTGTCGGTGCGGCTCAATGACCGTGGGCAGATCGACCGCGAGCGGCGGATGGCGGCGGTGAACTGAGGGCTGCTGACGGGCGGATGCGATGGGGCGAGACGATCATCACCAAACGGTGACGAATGAGCGAGCTCATCCCCGATCCCGACGCTGCCTCCCCGTCTGCCATCCATGCGCTGCTTCTGCCTCTCCCGACCCAAAGCAAAAGGCCCATCTCCTCAGCCGGAATCACCGGCGCCCTTGGCAACCAGCCACTCCCCCAGCAAGAACGCCACAAGCAAGCCACAGGCCAAGCTGGTGAAAGAAGCTGGCCAACCGTCCCCTCGCAGTTCCGCCCCACTCAAGCGACAGGTTCAGTGGGCAGACGCTGACCCGCCCACGCCGCGCAGCGATGCCGTGTCATGCACGGGTCTGCTCGGCCCGACCTTTCTGGACCGGCTGGCCCTGCACGTCGACCGATTGCCGCCGATGGCGGCTGAACTCGCCCAGCTTCGCACCGCCACCCAGCAGATGCGGACCGCCGAAAAAGCCCTGGCAGCCGCTGCCACAGGGTCCGGTGGCGGCATCGAACTGGCCCAGGTGCAGGCGGCACGGCAGGCCCTGCGTACCCAGGTTCGGCGCATGCAGATGGTGCTGCAGGGTCATCAAAAAGATATCGGCCACTACACACCGAACCTGGCGAAGGTGACCCACCACGCCAGCTGTCGGGCCGACTGGAAGCGGCTGCAACGGGTGCTCAACAGCATCGACACCGTTCAAGCAGAAGCCCTGAACCTTGACACGCCGACACCCACGCCCCGCGATGCCATGGTTGCTTCCCGCTGGCACAAACTGCGCGGGCAGCGAGAACGTGTCACCACAGCGCTGCGCAAGGTCGGCCACCAGGCCTCAACGGGCAACTGGCAGGCAGCGAGTCAGGGGTTGCGTGTGGCGCGTCAAGATCTGGCGGACCTGCTGGACGAGGCGCAGCAGCTGGCGCAATCAGGCGACGCGCTGCTGCTCGACCCGCACGAATTCCTCGGGCTGAACGCCATGCTGAAAGAGACACCTGTCCGTCAAGGCGATCTGACTCGGTTCCAGCGCTACATCGACCAGCGTCTCGCATGAACGCTTCAGGCCACCGGCCGGCCCAGCCGCCGGCTGGCGCGCGAGATGGCGTAATTGACCGCGCAGTACAGCGCCGCCACCACCAGGTACACCGGCACCAGCGTGTTGTGGTTGGCCACCAGCACGCGGGCGTTCTGCAGCAGCTCGCCGTAGGTGACCACGTAGCCGAAGGTGGTGTCCTTCACCACGATCACCAGCTGCGCCACCAGCGCCGGCACGATGAAGCGCAGCGCCTGCGGGAACACGATGTGGCGGAACACCTGGGCCTGGGTCATGCCCAGGCTGCGCGCCGCATCCGCCTGCCCGCGCGGCACCGCCAGCACGCCGGCGCGGTACACCTCGGCCACCACGGCGGCGGTGCTCAGACCCACCGGCAGGGTCAGCATCCAGTAGGTGCTGAGCTTGATGCCCAGCTGCGGCAGCACCAGAAAGCACACATAGATGAGCAGCAGCGTGGGTGTGCCGCGCAGCAGCTCGATCAGAGCCACCGTAGGCCAGCGCACCACGCGTGGCTGGGCCAGGCGGCCCAGCAGCAGCACCAGGCCCAGGCTCAGGGCGATCACCGCTGCCATGGCGGCCGACGCCAGCGTGCCCAGCAGGCCCTGCGCCAGAAACGCCCAGGTGC
This sequence comes from Allobosea thiooxidans, assembly GCA_943370825.1. Classification (GTDB taxonomy): domain Bacteria; phylum Pseudomonadota; class Gammaproteobacteria; order Burkholderiales; family Burkholderiaceae_C; genus Hydrogenophaga. The sequence continues at coordinate 11,629 of CALRSR020000033.1, forward strand.
TGCCCTGGGTGAACAGCTGCCACAGCCGAGCGTCCAGCTGCCCCGCCTGCTGGAACTGCATCACCACCACGGCCGCCAGCGCGGCCAGGGCCAGGGCGGCCAGCGCGCTGAGCACGCGCGCCGTGCTGCGCGCCTGCGGGCTGGGCGCGCCGAACAGAACGTCTTCCAGCGGGCGGTTCATCGCAGTATGCGCAGGCGTTTGTCCAGGGTGGCACCCACCCAGGCCATGAGCAGGCCGCTGGCCACGTACAGCGCCGCCGCCACACCGAAGGCCGCCATGCCGGCGGCCGAGTCGGTGGCGATCTTGGACACCAGCGCGGTCAGCTCACGCCCCGGCATGGGCACCTGCGAAGCCAGCGAGGTGGACAGCATCAACGCAATCAGCAGCGACGTGAGCGGCTGCACCACCGAGCGCAGCGCCTGCGGCAGCACCACCGCCAGCACCACCTGCGCCGGCCGCATGCCCAGGCTGAGCGCGGCCTGCGCTTGCCCGCCCGGCACGGTGTTGATGCCGGTGCGCACATAGTCCGCCGTGAAGGCCGAACACACCAGCATCAGCGTGAGCACCACGCTGGGCTCGTAGTCGATCAGCACGTTCAGGTCGGGCAGCGCAAACACGATGAACACCAGCAGCGCCACGCTGGGAATGTTGCGGAACACCTCCACATACAGCGTGAGTGCCGCGCGCAGCGGCGGCAACGGCAACAGCCGCAGCAGCGCCACGGCCGTGCCCAGCAGCACGCCGGGCACAAAGGCCATGAAGGTGAGCTTCCAGGTCAGGCCCAGCGCCTGCACAAAGGCAGGGCCGTGCTCGGCCAGGAGCCGGGCCAGGTCGCCCATGGGTTACGGAATGGCCGGCGGCGTGGGCACCGCCGTGCTGCCGGTGCGCTGGCCGATGGTCAGCGTCCAGAGCTTGGCCCAGGTGCCGTCGGCCTGGATCTTCTTGAGGAAGCCATTCACGAAGGCCACCCCGTCCGAACCCTTGGGCAGGCCGATGCCGTAGGCGTCCTGTGCGCCAAAGGGCGCGCCGGCCAGCCGGGCCTCCGATCCACCCAGGCTCAGCGTGTTGAGCAGCAGCGTGTGGTCGGTGACGTAAGCCTCCACCCGGCCCTGGCGCAGCGCATTGAGCGATTCCTGGTGGGTCTGGAATTCCTGCACCACCGCCTTGGGCGCGAACTGCGCCAGGATGGCCGGGCCAGTGGACCCCGCCTGCGTGGCCACCCGCTTGCCCGCCAGATCGGTGTGCGACTGGATGGCGGTGTTGCTGGCCTTCACCAGCACACCCGCCTGCGAGCTGAAATAAGGCCCGGCAAACGACACCTTCTCGGCCCGCGCCGGGGTGATGGAGTAGGTGGCCAGCACCACGTCCACCTGGTTGTTGATGAGCACCTGCTCGCGCGTGGACGAGGTCACCTGCGTGAACTGCACCTTGCCCGCATCGCCCAGGATGTAACGCGCCAGCATCTGCGCCAGCCCGGCATCAAAGCCGCGCAGCCGGCCGTCTTTTTCGTTGAGCAGCGAGAACAGGTTGGACGTCTGCGTGCCCCCCAGCCGCAGCGTGCCGGCCTGCCGGATCTTGCTGGCCCAGGGGCTGGCGGCGATGGTGGCTGCATCCGCCACCGGGCCCTGGGCCACCAGCGCGTCGAAGGCGGGGGCGTTGAGCGGTGCGCCCTGGGCAAAGGCCGGGGCGGTGGCCACCAGGGTGAATGCAAGGGCGGCGGTTTTCAGGAGGGAGGGGATCGGCATGGGGAGTCTCGGCAAGAGGCTGCGGGGGAGGTCGATATATAGCAGCTACCGGGTACGCCGACGGCGGGCGCGGTGGTTTGGCCCGGGTGCGCCAGCGCGCTTTGCGCTGGAGATGGGCGCAGCGGTCCCAGCTTGATTGAAGGCGCCGGCCGCAACAGGCACCACAGGTCATGGTTCCGATAGATGGCAACCTGACTTCGTGATTTTTGTGATCGATCTGTGACCAATTGCCGTCGACTTTGACCCAACCCCTGGACCACCACGCCCATGAAGATCCCACGTAACCCCATCAAGACCTCCATTGCAAAAATCAGATCGACCGCAGTGTTTCAGCGCATCAACAATGCTCGGATGAGGCAGGATGAACGAATGGCCCGATGGGTGGAAAAGAAGCTGTTTCCACGCCCCACGCCCCAGCAAATCGATCCACCCATGCCGGAATGGGGCCCCCTGCTGGTGACAGATCAAATCGGCGAGCTGCTGATCAGCGCCACCAAATTGAAAGACGAGATACACAGCATTTCGGAATCCAGCGATGGCAGCGGAGAGAATTTCAATATCAGACATCTGACTTTAAATCTGGCCGATTGGGCTGACCGGCTGATCGAGAAACTCAGCGAGCTGGATGCCAGCGAAACTGCCGCCCATTTGAATTCAAGGCTGATGCAGTATGAATTGCAAACATTGCAGCAGCTTGCAAAAGGGGTCTGCTGGGCGATCAGCGCCAAATACAATGAATCGACCGCAGTTGCCATGGCAGCCGACATCGCTGCAAAAGCAGAGGCCATACTGGACCAGATGCCAAAAGCCCCCATCGATGCTGCGTACATTGGCGAGGATCCGGCACTCGAGGAAACAGAAGAATCCACCACAGTCGAGGATGACAAGGGTCTGACACCACCAGAGCCATCAACCAATGAGGCAAACGACCGCCAGACTGCAGCAAAGAACCTTCTAAAGATCTTCGCGGATTGCGCACCGAATTACAGTGCCGGGTTCGACCACATGATGGAAAAAAATGAGCAATGGAAAAATCGGCAGCAGGGCGAAGATCATGTTGCTCTGGGAGCTGAACTGCACCATGTATGCCTCCGCTTCAGACTTGAAATCATCACCTGCCTGAAAAGAATGGAGGCCGATCCACTGATCAACAAATACAAACGGGAGTCGGTGGAAAACCTCAAAAAAACCGTCCTATTTACAACCTCAACCATCGCCAGGCTGGAGACGTATTTGGAGAAGCGAGCGATGGAGTCGAGCAACGCCGAAACCAGCAGCAGCAGCATCAGGATCCGCCGCAGCGAGAGCAGTGGCGGGAGAAGCTTGGGCAGGGACCGCAGCAGCGAGCTCAGTGGCGGGAGAAACTTGGGCAGGGACCACAGCAGCGAGAACAGCCACAGGAAAGCCTTTGACGTGAACGGCAGCGGCAGCGGCAGCAACAGCGACAGCCTGTCGGATCTTCCAAACAGCAGCAGCAGCGAGAACAGCAGCGAGAACAGCAGCGAGAACAGCAGCGAGAGCAGCAGCGTCTGAGGCGAACGACAGGGTGTCGGTCTGGCACCGCGTGTGCGCGCGGCGTGGGCTCAGCCGCCCTGGCTGGCCGTTGTGCTGACCGACAAACACGCCGACCGGGGCTGATCGCGCCGGCGAAGCGTGCGGATGCAGCTCAAGGCTTCGGGGCAGTCCGTGGCGCCCCCCCCGAGGTTCTGCCGCTCGGGGCGGGGGAGAGGTTCGAGCGACTGACGGCCCATCGGTCTGAATACTTTCATCACCAAACCGTGACCAAGCTTGGACCCGCAACCAACCACCTGCGATCCAATCATGACCCCCTCCCGCTTCGCCCACTCCATCCGCCCGCTCGCTCAAAGCGCGAAGCGCCACATCAGGGCTGGCATGGATGCGCTGCTTAGACCGCGCACCGAAAGACAACTGGCCGACCAAGCGCGGCAGCCGAACAACAGCAACACGCGAACCGGCAAACCCAAGCGGCTCGCAGTCTCCGAGGCCCCGGCCCGGTCTCTGCAAAACACGCAGGCGCACAGGCGCGAACGCTTCATCAACATGAGTCTGGCGCGCCGCGTACCCACCGAATCCACGAAAGGACCGGTGTCGCACCTGGACTTCCAGGAACTTGACCAGTTCCAGGCCCCTGAAAGCCACGCGATGATCGAAGGCTTCAAACAAGCATTCAATGCGTGTCTCAGCAAGGACAGACCCCAGCTGAACTCCAGCGGGGACGTGACGCCCGGATCACAGAACTGGTGTGATGCCGTAGCCAGCCGCATCGCAACGGGCGACGACATCGAAGAGCTCGTGTCTGACCTGCTGGAACAGTACAGGGCCGCAGACGGCCAGAACGACCAGTTTGTCTTGTGGCTGGAACACAAGCAGGAGCAAGTGCAGAACGATGTCCGATTCTGGTGGGGCGAAGCGCAATCACACGCCACTGCCATGCGGCGTGCGGGCTACCCGTTCTGACCGCGCCGGGCAGAAGTCACGCCACCCCCTGCGCCCGCAACCGCCGCAACCGGCACGGCGGCTCGGGCACATCCACCCCGGCATCGCGCGCCTGCTGCACCACCAGCGCGGCGGTGTTGTCGGCCACCAGCGCCATGGCCTGCAGGGCGTGGTCCAGCAGCTCGGGGTTGCGCAGAAAGTCGGGCGACTCGCGCGCCTGCCGCAGCACGGTGCACAAGGCCGACAGGCCATCCAGACCCTCCAGCGACAACGCAGCCAGGCTGGCCAGCGCGGCGGTGGGCGAAACGGACGGGGGAACGGGGGTGGACATGGGAACAACTCCAAAAAGGCAACATGGGCCCCACACCGGCGGAGTCGCCGGGCATCGAAAGGGGTTCAGGGGTGGCCTTTTCCGAGCCGGGGAGATTGTGGGACCCGGGGGCGCGGCAAGTCTTGATGGGAGCGTGACGACTCGGGCGGACAGCAACTCGGGTGATGGGAGTCCGCTTTAGGCTGGTTGCGGTCTCTCGGGGTTGATTTGCGAAATGGAGGCGCTGTTTCAAAGCAGACCGTCGGTTTTTTGTGCCAGTGACCGGTGCGATCCGAACATCAGTCAGTGGAGGGCTGCGGGCCAATATTTGCATCGCAAACTCACCCTCACGCGTCTCACTCACGGTGCAAATCATGGCAAACGCTGGGCTTCGCGAAATTGAAACTGAGGTTGGGCGCGGACGCTCTTGTAGTCGCGCCCAGTTCGCATATGCACCAGCGTCTTCAACCTCTACGCTTCCAACTACGTAGCAGCAGCGCGTTGCTCACCACGCTCACGCTGCTTAGCGCCATGGCCGCACCGGCCACCACCGGGTTGAGCAAACCAGCCACCGCCAGCGGAATGCCGATCACGTTGTAGGCAAAGGCCCAGAACAGGTTCTGGCGGATCTTGCGGTAGGTCCGGCGCGAGATGTCGATCGCATCGGCCACCAGCGCAGGGGCGCCCCGCATCAGGGTGATGCCGGCGGCGTGCATGGCCACGTCGGTGCCGGTGGACATGGCGATGCCCACGTCGGCCGAGGCCAGCGCCGGTGCATCGTTGATCCCGTCGCCCACCATAGCCACCGAGTGACCTCCTTCCTTGAGCAGGTTGACGATGGCCGCCTTGTCTGCCGGCAACACTTGGGCTTCAATGTGGTCGATGCCCAGCACACTCCCCACCGCCCGCGCGCTGCCCCAGTTGTCGCCGGTGACCATCACGGTGCGAATACCCAGAGCCTGCAGGCTCCGAATGGCGATAATGGCGCTGGCCTTGGGCGCATCGCCAAAAGCCAGCATGCCCACCAGCGCTGGTGCTTTCGTCACGTCGGCAAGCCATGAGACCGTGCGCCCCTCGTCTTCAAGCCGGCGGGCGGGTTCGGCCAGCGCCGAAGTGTCCACGCCCAGCTCCTGCATGAAACGCGGGCTTCCGAGACGCAAGGCACGACCCTGCACTTCAGCCGACATACCGCGCCCGGGCACAGCGCTCACCTTGGAGGCGGAGAGCAAGGCAAGGCCCGCCGCTTCAGCGGCGTTCATCACGGCGCGTGCCAGCGGGTGCTCGCTCCCGGCCTGGATTGCGGCACTCCAGGACAGCAACTCATCGTCGTGGCCTGGGGCCGCCACCGCCGCGACCAGCGTGGGCTTGCCTTCGGTGAGCGTGCCCGTCTTGTCGAACGCGACGGTGTCGATGCGATGCGCGACCTCCAGCGCTTCGGCATCCTTGATCAGGATGCCCTGGCGAGCGGCCACCCCGGTGCCCGCCATGATGGCGGTCGGTGTCGCCAAGCCCAGTGCACAAGGACAGGCGATCACCAGCACCGCCACCGCGTTCAAAATGGCCTGCTCCCAGTTTCCGGTGGTCAGGCCCCAGCCCAGCAGGGTGAGTGCGGCGATCAGCAGGACCACCGGCACAAAAATGGCGCTCACCCGGTCCACGATTCGCTGGATCGGGGCTTTCTTCGCCTGGGCCGATCCGACCATGCGCACGATGCGCGAGAGCGTGGACTCGGCACCCACCGCCGTGGTCTCCACCAGCAGCAGTCCCTCGGCATTGACGGCGCCGCCGGTGACTTTGTCGCCCGCGTGTTTGGCCACCGGCAGGCTCTCGCCCGTGATCAGTGATTCGTCCACCTGGCTGGAGCCGATGGTGACCACACCGTCCACCGGAATGCGCTCACCCGGGCGGATCACGACGATGTCACCCACCTTCACCTGTGAAATTGCGACGTCCACATCGCCATAAGGCATGCGCACCCGCGCCACCTCGGGCTTGAGGGCGTTGAGGGCGGCGATGGCGGCGGTGGTCTGGCGTTTGGCGCGCGACTCCAGCCATTTGCCCAGCAACACCAACGTGGTGATCACAGCCGATGCTTCGAAATACAGGTGCGGCATGCCGTGTTCGGCGTGTTTGAACAGCAGATACACGCTCAGGCCGTAGCCGGCGCTGGTGCCCAACGCCACCAGCAGGTCCATGTTGCCAGCGCCCGCACGTACCGCCTTCCAACCTGCTCGGTAGAAGCGCGCACCCAGCCAGAACTGAACGGGCGTGGCCAGTGCCAGCTGCAACCAGCCATTGATCGTCCAATCGCTGCCCAATAGCATGGCGAACATGGGCAGCACCAAAGGCAGCGACAGCGCGGCAGCCAGCGCCACCGGCCACCAAGGTTCGCCCTTGCGTTTTGCGGGCTCGGCACCCGGCTCCGCGCTGGGTTCTTCGCCTACGCTGTAACCGGCCTTTTGCACCGCAGCCACCAGGCTGGCAGCCAGCGTGGAAGAGGCCGCGTTCACCGTGGCCCGTTCGGTGGTCAGGTTGACGCTGACCTCCTTCACGCCAGCAACGGCCTTCAAGGCTCTTTCGACACGGCCGACGCACGAGGCGCAGGTCATGCCTTCGATGGGGAACTGGTGCTCGATGAGCGACAAGGTGGTGGTGTTCATGGCAGGCTCCGGTGGTTGGGGGTGGAGCGGATGTTTGGCCTTCCCACGGTGGCAAGCGCAACGGCAGATGCAACTTGACATTGCCACCGCGGCAATGCCCACAGTGCGGTTTCCCTCAACCCTCTACGGAGTCATCCATGCACGAATTCCACCTCCCTGACATGACCTGCGGCCATTGCGCTTCCAAGGTGAACGTCACCCTAAAACTGGTTGATCCAGCCTGCGAGATACAGGTCGATCTGCCGCGGCGTCTGATCACCGTGAAAAGCGGTGAAGACCGCGATGTTCTGGTCGAAGCGCTGGCTGAGGCTGGCTATCCAACCCTTTGAACCCCGCTCCTCAGGGCTCTCCCGGTGAGGGCCTTGACCTTCCCACCATGACAAGCTACATCCTTCGACCGTTGGAGTCATTCAAACCCCGGAGCGCACCATGACCACTCTGATGAACATTAGCGAGGCGGCTGCCGCCGCAGGCGTCTCCGCCAAGATGATTCGCCACTACGAACAGATCGGCCTGCTGCCTGAGGCAGAGCGCAGCAATGCGGGTTACCGTCTGTATGGTGAACGTGAAGTCTCGGTATTGCGATTCGTCCGGCAGTCGCGCCATCTGGGGTTTTCGGTGGCGCAGATCGCAGAGCTCATCGGACTTTGGAGCGATTCACAGCGAACAAGCCGCGAAGTGAAGGCTGTGGCACAACGCCACTTATCCGACCTGGCAGAAAAGCGCCGCGAAATCGAGCAGATGATGGACGGTCTCTCGGTCTTGGTGAAGGCCTGCCACGGTAACGAACAGCCTCACTGCGCGATCCTGGACAAGCTCTCGCGCGGCACCCTGACCCAGCACCAGCCTCAGCAGAAGCCGCAGCTCAAGAAGTCCCGTGCTCAGGCCGAGGCAACCAGCATGGGCACATCCAGCCCCATCGACCTCATGGCCTGGATGCGCCGCGTGCATGTTCACCATGACGCCCATTGAGAGGGACAAGCCGTTACTGCCATGGCAGCGAGCCGGTGTGTTCGGTGACGAACCGACCGACGTAGCGCCCAGTCGCACACTGGATCGACTTGAGATCGTGTCTCGACCTGCTTTCTTGATCTGCGTCAAGGCTTCTCAAGCGTCCAGGGTTAGCCTTGGATCGTTGCCTCTGTTCACCTGACTGATATGCACCTGTATCGCCACTCGCTGCGCCATGCCACCTGGATGATCCTGGCGGTGTGGTTGTTTGCGTTGGGCGCAGGTGTGGCCAATGCATGCCTTTTGAGCCAACCGAACAGCGGTAGTCACGCTTCGTTCGGGGCGATGCCAGAGGATGTACCGGTTGACCAAACCCATCACGGCGATCAATCCGACCCCGACGATGCCGGATGCTTGAAGTTTTGCGATGAAGCCTCGCTGGCCATCACCAAGGTGGACCAACCCATCGGCTGTGTCAGTCCAGTATCTGTGGGCGCACTGTACCGGGCATCTGGGCCAACCATTGCCTCCGAAACTGCGTTTCAAGTCCGCGTGCATTCCACCAGACCCGTGCAAGTGGCTCTGCCCATCGCTGCCCGACCTCATCGACTGACCTTGTAGACCGCATCGCAGTCCGAAGAGCGCTCATGCGCTCTGGCCGGCCCGGAGGGCCCCCGTTCCATTCTATGCTTCCGCAACCTTGTCGCCGCCCGCGGCGGCATCCCCATTTCATTCACAGAACACCACCATGAAAATCATCCACACCATCTTTGCGATTTCCACAGTTGCCTTGCTTGCCGCCTGCGCAAACTCGAGCACACCGGGAACTGGTCCCCTGTCAGTGGCACAAGCCGACGAGCATGCCGCCCATCAAGCCGCAGCGGCATCGTCTGCAGCACCTGCTGCCATGCACGACCGCATGAAGGACATGCAGGTCATGCGCGACAGGATGATGAATGCGAAGACACCGGCCGAACGGCAGGCCTTGATGGACGAGCACATGAAAACCATGCACGAAGGCATGGCGATGATGAAGGGCATGAAGGGCATGGGCGGAATGAACGGCAAGGCGGGGACACCAGGCATGTCGGGCATGAAGGACATGCCCATGGACATGTCCAAGCACCATCAGATGATGGAAATGCGCATGGACATGATGCAGACCATGATGGAAATGATGATGCAGCGCATGCCAGGTGCTGCCCTGCCTCCCGCAGGCAGGTGAAAGGTCGTCTTCGTTCAGCCCAGGCGTAATCGAAATCAGCATCGATCGACCGGACGACTCCCTCTCCCACCTTTCGCTGGCAACTCTGAAAGATCCACGCAATGAATCTATCCAGCAACGAGTCTAACGAGCCATCGTTCTGGCGCGGCCCGGTAGGAATGGCACTGGTAACGGTCGCCCTGATCGCTGGCTTTTACCTCCTGCGAGAGCACTGGGGCCACGTTCTGGGGTATTGGCCTTACCTGCTGCTGCTCGCTTGTCCGCTGATGCACTTGATGCACGGAAACGGCCACGGGGGCCATGGCAGCCATCCGCAGCACTCCGGGCGTGCCCACAACGACAGGAAATAGGCGGATCAACATGAATGCACACCAACATCACGGCAGCAGTGCGCTGTCCGAATCAGCCCCACCAACGGGCCTGAAGGATCTCGTGTGTGGCATGACCGTCACGGCGCAGTCTGACCACATGCTGACCCACGAGGGCCGCACCTTCTATTTCTGCAGTGCGAAGTGCCAAGTCAAGTTCGCTGCGAACCCGCTTCAATACCTCGCGCCCAAGCCATCTGCAGAGACCTCTTCAGCGGTGGCCGGCGCGATCTACACCTGTCCGATGCACCCTGAAATTCGCCAGGACCATCCGGGCAACTGTCCAAAGTGCGGCATGACGCTCGAGCCCTTGCTGCCTGACCTTGAGGACGATGACAACCCCGAGTTGCGGGATTTCCAGCGCCGCTTTTGGTGGACGCTGCCGCTGACCGTTGTCGTCACTGTTCTGGCGATGTTCGGCCACCGGCTGCAGTGGTTTGAATCCACGACCCAGACCTGGATCGAATTGGTGCTGTCGATTCCCATCGTGTTGTGGGCCGGCTGGCCATTCTTTTCGCGCGGCTGGCAGTCTGTGGTCAACCGAAGTCCCAATATGTGGACCTTGATCGGTCTGGGCACCGGGGCAGCTTTTGTGTACAGCGTGGTGGCCACGGTCACGCCCCAGGTGTTCCCGGACTCGTTCATTTCCATGGGCCGTGTCGCGGTGTACTTCGAGGCCGCTGCCGTGATCATCTCGCTCACGCTGCTCGGGCAGGTGCTTGAACTCAAGGCCCGGTCACAGACCTCGGCGGCCATCAAGTCGTTGCTGCGTCTGGCGCCAAAAACCGCCCGACGCATCCGGGAGGACGGCACCGAAGAGGACGTGCCACTGACCCATGTTCATGTTGGCGACTTGCTGCGCGTGCGCCCAGGAGAAAAGGTCCCGGTGGACGGCGAGGTCACGGAAGGCGGCAGCGCGATCGATGAATCCATGCTCACGGGCGAACCGATGCCCGTCACCAAACGCGTGGGCGACAAGGTGATTGGCGCCACGCTGAACACCAGTGGCGCGCTGGTGATGCGATCTGAGCGTGTCGGCGCGTCCACCATGCTGTCGCAGATCGTGCAGATGGTGGCCCAGGCACAGCGTTCCAAAGCGCCGATGCAACGCATGGCCGACGTGGTGGCGGGCTACTTTGTCCTCGCTGTTGTGGGCATTGCCTTGTTGACCCTCTTCGGCTGGGGTCTGTTCGGTCCCGAGCCGAGTTGGGTGTTTGGCCTGATCAACGCGGTGGCCGTGCTGATCATTGCCTGTCCCTGCGCGCTGGGCCTGGCCACGCCCATGTCCATCATGGTCGCCACGGGTCGGGGCGCCACACATGGTGTGCTGTTCCGAGACGCAGCAGCCATCGAGAACATGCGCAAGATCGACACCCTCATCATCGACAAGACCGGAACGCTCACTGAAGGCCGTCCGACGTTTGAGCGCGCCGTTCCTGCGCCTGGCTTTGATGCCGATGAGGTGCTGCGCCTGGCCGCCAGCCTGGACCAGGGCAGTGAACACCCACTGGCTGAGACCATCGTGCGCGCCGCCCGCGAGCGCGGCATGTCGTTGGATAAACCCGAGAACTTTGAATCCAGCTCGGGCATTGGCGTGCGTGGGCAGGTGGGCGGACGTGAGCTGGCTCTGGGAAACACCACGCTGATGGCGCAGATCGGGGTCTCGGTGGCCGCCTTGATGCCGCAAGCCGAAGCATTGCGCTTGGAGGGCGCCAGCGTGATGCATCTGGCCGTTGATGGACAGCTGATGGGCCTGTTGGCGGTGTCCGATCCGGTCAAGGTCAGTACGCCGGAAGCGCTGGCGACGCTCAAGGCATCCGGTCTGCGCATCGTGATGGCGACCGGAGACGGACTGACCACGGCCAGAGCCGTTGCAGCACGCTTGGGCATCGACGAGGTGCACGGTGAGGTCAAGCCGGCCGACAAACTGCTTTTGGTGGAAAAACTGCAAAAGGAAGGCCGCGTGGTGGCCATGGCGGGTGACGGTATCAACGATGCCCCAGCACTGGCCAAGGCCGATGTGGGTGTGGCCATGGGTACCGGGACCGACGTGGCGATGAACAGTGCGCAAATCACGCTGATCAAGGGCGACCTGCGAGGGATTGCGGTTGCGCGCGCGTTGTCCGAAGCGACTGTGGACAACATGAAGCAGAACCTGGTGTTCGCCTTTTTGTACAACGCGCTGGGCATTCCGATTGCGGCCGGTGTGCTGTATCCACTGACGGGCTGGCTGCTGTCGCCGTTGATTGCCGCGCTGGCCATGAGCTTGAGCTCGGTGTCGGTGATTGGCAATGCGCTGCGTTTGCGGCGTGGCAAGCCATGAAGCGTTGGTTCTTCGTATGGCGCCCAGTTTCATTTGACCGGTTTTTGCTGCGGTCAAAGGCCTCAGCGATTGCGTGGCGTTTTTCTCAGACGAAGGGGTTGTTGTGCAACTTGTGTCCAGATCGCTGATCCGCAAAAAAAGGCCCTCGCACCGGTCACGGCGGGAGGGCTGCGTGGTCAGGGACCTTTCGATCATCCCCGCCCGGATAAGTCGCCGGTAGGTCAGTTCCCGTGTCCCTTGTTCAGCAGGACGTACAAACGTGCGGTTTCGTTGCCCATCGTCGTGATGCTTTTTCCGTCGGCGGTCTGGACAACTTCGCCCTTGCTGAGTTGGGTCACGCTGCCGAACTTGCTTTCCTTCGCCATCAGGCCATCTTTGAAGATGTAGAGCGTCTCACCGTTCTGCAGTGCGATGACCTGCTTGGCCTCGGACCTTGCGGCGTCCATTGCGAAGGCCGGTGCCAGTGCGGCCAGGGAGAGGGCGAGAATGCTGAGCTTACGAATCATGGAGGGTCTCCTTCAAGAACAAATCACACTGTTCGGCTGAATCAATGTGGTACGAGGTACAGGTCCAATGTAGCGAGGCACCCATGACCGGCAGCTTGCGAATGCATGACATTTCGGTCAGCGTAAAGTCAGGCGACGTTGTCGTGTTTGCCCACGGGTTGTAAGAATTTGTCGGATCGGATTCACATAGCAGGGAAGGCGTCACCCATGCAAAAAAGGGATCGGTCATGACAACCGATCCCTTCACCCCAACCGACCCAGAGGGTCAGCAAGGTCAAATCACTTCATCGCTTTGATGTCGGTGACGACCATCTTGCCGGCTTCCTGAACGACGATGAACTGGATCTTCTCGCCCACCTGGACTTTGTCCAGCATGGCTTTGTCCTTGACGTTGAACACCATCGACATGGGAGGCATGTCCATGTGTTTGATCTCACCGTGCTTGATCGTGACCTTGCCGTTCTCTTTGTCGATCTTGCGAATTTCGCCGTCGGTCATGCCGGGTGTGGCTGTCATGGTCATTTTGCTGTGATCCATTCCCATTTTGCTGTGGTCTGCACCCGCTTGCGCCATCAAAGGCAGGGACAGGGAGAGCGCGGCAGCGGTGAGAAGTCGTGCGACAGTTTTCGTGTGTTTGTTCATGATGTTGTTCGTGGGTTGAGATGTTCTGAGCGGTGAAGCTTACTTGGCAACGACCTTGATCTTGCCGACCATGCCAGCCTCGTAGTGGCCTGGCAGCAGGCAAGCGAAGTCAAATTCGCCGACCTTGTTGAAGTTCCAGACGATCTCGCCTCTTTTGCCTGGACCAACGTGCGCCATGTAAGGTTCGTCGTGTTCCATGTTGGGGAACTTCTTCATCAGCGCAGCATGCTCATCGAGTTCTTTCTTGGTGCCTAGGACGAATTCGTGCATCACCTTGCCGCCGTTGACGTGCACGAAACGGATCGTCTCACCCTGCTTGACCTCAACGAGATCGGGTGTGAAGCGCATGTTGTCGGTCATGCGGATTTCCACGGTGCGCTTGACGGCGTTCGAATGGCCGCCGATGCCCCATTCCTTTTGCTCCATCTTCATGGGCATAGAGCCTTTTTTGTGCTCTTCGTTGCCATGGGCGAATGAAGAGGAGGCCGCAGCCATGATGAGAAACGCGACGATTGTTTTGTGTACTTGCATGAGGTGTTCCTTAGAGCCAAATGAGTTTTTGGAATGGGTGGGAGGGTGCGGCAGGTCAATGCTTCATGGCGTGAGGTTTTACAGCCTTGGCAGCTGGAGGAGTCGCATCTGAACTGGCCTTGGGCCTGACTGCGGGCAACTCAGCTCCTGTCCATTCGCGCGCCACCGTGCCTTCCGGAAACTTGTATGGACCAGGATCCTTGTAGTCACCCGGCTTCTGGTCCTTGCGAACCTTGAACACGGTGAACATGCCACCCATCTCCAGCGGGCCAAACTGGCCCGTGCCGGTCATCATGGGCGCGGTGTTGTCAGGGATCGGCATTTGCATCTCGCCCATGTCGGCCATACCGCGCTCACCCATCATCATGTAGTCGGGCACCACTTTCTGGATCTTGTTGACCAGACCGCGGTGGTCCACGCCGATCATGGTGGGCACGTCGTGGCCCATGGCGTTCATGGTGTGGTGGCTCTTGTGGCAGTGCATGGCCCAGTCGCCTTCCTCATCGGCGATCAGTTCGATCTGGCGCATCTGTCCCACGGCCACGTCGGTGGTCACCTCGTACCAGCGTGTGCTCGGCGGCGTCGGTCCACCGTCGGTGCCGGTCACCAGAAACTCATGCCCGTGCAGGTGGATGGGGTGGTTGGTCATGGTCAGGTTTCCCACACGAATGCGCACACGGTCGTTCAAGCGTACGTTGAGCGTGTCGATGGCGGGGAAAACTCGGCTGTTCCAACACCAGATGTTGAAGTCGGTCATGGTCGCGATCTTGGGGGTCTTGCTGCCGGGCTCCACATCGAAGGCATTGAGCAAGAAGCAGAAGTCACGGTCCACCTCGCTGATGTGGGGATGCTTGCCCTTGGGATGGGTGACCCACATGCCCATCATGCCCATAGCCATCTGGACCATTTCGTCCGCGTGGGGGTGGTACATGAAGGTACCCGGGCGGCGCGCTTCAAATTCGTACACGAAGGTCTTGCCCACTGGGATCGCGGGCTGGTTGAGACCGCCCACACCGTCCATGCCGCTGGGCAGGCGCTGGCCGTGCCAGTGGATGGTGGTGTGCTCCGGCAGCTTGTTGGTGACGAAGATCCGCACACGGTCGCCTTCGACCACCTCGATGGTCGGCCCCGGGCTCTGGCCGTTGTAGCCCCACATGTTGACCTTGAAACCTGGGGAGACCTCGCGCACAACCGGCTCGGCCACCAAGTGGAACTCCTTGACGCCGTTGTTCATCCTCCAGGGCAGGGTCCAGCCGTTGAGTGTGACCACTGGGTTGTAGGGCCTGCCGGTAGTGGGCACCAAGGGAGGTGCTGTGTCCACAGACGTTTGGTAGACAGGCTCAGGCAGGGCGGCCATGGCAGAGCGCGCAACGGCCAGCCCAGCCACCGAAGCGGCAGCACCCGCAAAAAACTGACGGCGTGAATTGAGGAGACTCATGTTGGTTTTCTTTCTGTGCGTTCGATGTGATCAGTGACCCGCGGCGGCAGCGGGCTCACCGCCGCCCCCACCCAGGGAGACAAAACTGTCGGGAGCCCCGCCTTGCAGGACCCACTGCAGATCGGTCTCAGCGATCCAGAAGTCGCGCTGCGCTTCGATGGCACTGGCCACGGCTTGTGACTGGCTGGAAACCTCACCCAGCAAGTCCCAGACGCTCTTGAGCATGCCGTTGTAGTGAAGGACGGTTTCTTCGGTGATGAACTCTCGAACCTTCAGCACTTCTTCGCGCGCACTTACGGCCTGTGCGTAGCTGGCCAGGTAGGCCTGGCGCGCCAGGCGGACATTGGCGCCGTTACGCATGCCCTCAGCGCGCGGCAGTTGTGCCGCAATGGCCGCAGCGCGCCTATCCAGCACCTGTGGCGACATGGCCTGAGCGGGCAAGTCGGGCAAGCGATCCGGCAAGGCCACAGCGGTGTGCACACCGGTGAGGCCCAACGTTTTGATGAGCGAAGCTTCGGCCTGCGTGGCGGCGTTCTGTGCACGGCGCACGTTCATCTTGGCGGATGACTGAGCCAGTTGAACTTGGGCCTGCTGGAGCTTGCTCCAATTGCCCACACTCACCATGCGGCGACCCAGCTCGTTGCCGGCTTCAGCCGCATCCAGGGCATCACGGTGCTGCTTGAGCACCTGGCGGGCGGCAACAGCCTGAAACCACGACTTGCGAGCTTGCGCGGCGACTTCCATCAACTCGTCTAGATCGTCCACCTTGCGCTGCAGAATGGGATCCAGCTCGGCCCACTGGCCTTTGGCGATCAGATCCACGTTGGCAGTCCCGATCCGGTTCATGGGCTTCACCAGTTCAAGGTGTGCCCGCCAGGCCTGGCGAACAGCGTCTTCCGCCGTCATCAAGCTCAGACTGGGGGTGGCCTGCTCCTGAACGGACGCAGCGGGCGAGTTCTCTTTTTCCCACTTGAGAATGTCGGCGTGGCCGCGCTTGTACTGACCCACGGCGTCGTTGGCTTCGCGCCAGTTTTTCTCTGCGGGCGCCGGTGCAATCTGGGCAGACACCACCAAGGGAAGTGCCAACACGCCCAAAGCGAGGGTCCGCAGTGCTGTGGATGGATAACGTTGATGAATCACTGATTTGCTCCTGTTCAACTTTTTCAAGCAGAGAGCAGTGTGCAAAGGGCAACCCGTCACGAACCTTTCGGTTTCATTACAAAGTTGTCAGGTTCGGTTTCGCGGGACTGCTGGCAGTGAAAATCACGTCAGGAGTGAATGTGAAGATCTTGATTGTTGAAGACGAGCGCAAGACGGGTGAATACCTGTGCATGGGCCTGCGAGAGGCGGGCTACGCGGTTGAGCTGCTCAACAACGGCGTGGACGGGTTGCACCAGGCGCTGGAGGGCGACCACGACCTAGTCATACTGGACGTCATGCTGCCCGGCATGGATGGCTGGCAGGTGCTCAAAGGCCTACGCTCGCAGGGCCGGGAAACGCCGGTGCTCTTCCTGACCGCCAAAGACCATGTGGACGACCGTGTCAAAGGTCTAGAACTCGGTGCGGACGACTATCTGGTCAAACCGTTTTCGTTTTCAGAGCTACTGGCAAGAGTGCGCACCATCCTGCGCCGGGGGCGCTCGGGAATGGAGCCCACCACCCTGCAGGTCGCGGATCTGGAGCTGGACTTGCTGCGCCGCCGGGTCACCCGCGCGGGCAAGCGCATCGACCTGACCGCCAAGGAGTTTGGCTTGCTGGAATTGCTGATGCGCCGCAAGGGAGAGGTGTTGCCACGGTCGCTGATCGCCTCTCAGGTGTGGGACGTGAATTTCGACAGTGACACCAACGTGATCGAAGTAGCCATGCGTCGGCTGCGCGCCAAGGTGGATGACGGGTTTGAATGCCGCCTGTTGCAGACGGTGCGAGGCATGGGTTATGTGCTGGAAGTGCCGGAGCCCTCTTGATGATCCAGCGCTTGACCCTCACCACACGACTCACCTTTCTGTACACCCTGGTATCGGCTGCGGTGCTGCTGGGCCTGGGTGTCCTGGTGGCGTGGTCCACCCATCTGCACTTCATCGACCTGGACCGTCACTACCTGCTGGACAAGGTGCAGCTCATCCAAAAGATCGTGGATGAAACACCAGAGCCGGCCGAGCTGTCAGCCAAGCTGGACGAATCGCTCAACAGCCATCAAGGCCTGTTCCTCTCGCTCACGCGCGGCGACGAGCTGCTGTTTGGCACCGGCGGCATCACCTTTCCAACAGAACTGGCTACGCGAAGCGCCTCAGACCAGCCCGTGGATTGGGCCGATGGTGAACGGCAACTGCGAGGCATGAGCACAGAGCTGTCGGCAGCGCAAATGCCTCGCGGAACTGCAGGTCCAGGGCAGAGCATGCGCCTCACACTCGCGCTGGACACGCAGCACCACACCCATTTCATGCAGATGCTGCGCCAGCAGTTGGCGGTGTACGTGGTACTGGCCACTTTGCTCAGTGGTTTGCTGGGGTGGTGGGCGGCCCGCAGCGGTCTGGCCCCATTGCGGACCATGAAAGAGAGAGCGCTCAAGGTCACGGCCCACAAGCTCGACCAGCGCATGCCGATCGACGCCGTGCCCGTGGAGATGGCCGAGCTGGCCAACAGCCTCAACACCATGCTGGAGCGGCTGCAGCAGGATTTTTCGAAGCTCATGGAGTTCTCAAGCGACATCGCCCACGAACTGCGCACCCCCATCAGCAACCTGCTGACACAGACCCAGGTGTCGCTGTCGCAGCGCCGTGATCCAGACACCTACCGCGACATCCTCGCCTCCAACGCCGAGGAGTTCCAGCGCCTTGCGCGCATGGTGTCCGACATGCTGTTTCTGGCGAAGACGGACCACGGCATCCAACTTCCGAATCGTGAAGATGTTGCGCTGGAAGACGAGGTGAGGAGTCTTCTGGATTTTTACGATGCGGTCGCCGAAGACAAAGAGCTTCGTCTTCGGGTGGTGGGAGCGGGTAGCGTGGTGGGAGATCGACTGATGATTCGGCGAGCCATCAGCAACTTGCTGTCCAATGCGCTGCGGCACGCCCACCCTCGCACCGAGGTTGCGCTGACTGTCGAGACCCAGATGACTGGCACCAGCTTGTGTGTCACCAACACGGGCGATCCGATCGATACCCCAGACCTGCCGCGCCTATTTGATCGCTTCTATCGCGTGGACAAGGCGCGCGCGCATCCCTCATCCGATGGTGCTGGCCTGGGTCTGGCCATTACCAAGGCCATCATGCTCGCTCACGGCGGGAGCGCGTCGGTTACTTCGTCCGAGGGAACAACGCGGTTCTGCCTGCAATTTCTGGGCTCTCATGGGTCTCGTTCTCTTCGCGTCGCCAGCAGCCAAACCCAGACGAGCGCGAGCGCCGAGTAGTTGGCGACGACAAACCAAGGCACATTCCAGGCAGCACCATCAAATCCCCGGTAGGTGAGCGGGTAGAGGACTGGAGACGGAAAGAAGTCGTCCGAGTGGGTGAATACATCAATGAGGATGTGCGACCACCATCCGGCCAACGGCAGCCAGAAGACACGCGACCATCGCCAAGCGACCAGCGTCACTGCCATGGCGATCACCCCGCTGTGAAAGATGCAGTGGAGATGGTGCGACCACAGTTCCACGCTCTCGGGTAAAGGCTGCACTCTTTCCGGCAGCGCTCGGACATAGGTCATGAACTCGGCCGGCAGCCCGTTGAAAAGAGCCCACGCCGCCACAGGCAACATGTGCATCAGATCCGGCAACGCCGCCATTGCGGCAGTGGCAAGACCAGTTGCAACGGGTAACGGCCGATGGCGTAACAGCAGGGCGACGCCCGCTCCCGCCCATAGCGCATGTGCAGCAATGTCCACGTTGGCCTCCAAGATCAGATTGGCTCTCGCTGAACAGTCTACGGTGCCTTATTTGGGCAGGCTCTCCAATCAGGCAAGCGCAGTCAATCTGCGCGCCCTAGGATCCCTTCATGCGCAGCTTGCTCGTCCTCGTCCTGTGTCTGCTGCTGCCCTTGCAGGGGTTTGCGGCGTGGCAGACACCTGCGTCACCATGCCCCATGGTGGGCATGATGGCCTTGGCGGATGAAGTCGACGGGATGGCAGAGTCCCTGACGGTGGCCACCATCGTGGCCGGCTTGCTGCCGCTGTTCTGGGGCATGGGCACCGGCAGCGAGGTGATGCAGCGCATCGCAGCACCCATGATCGGCGGGATGATCAGCGCGCCTTTGCTGTCGCTGCTGGTGGTGCCGGTGGTCTATCGGTTGATGCGGCGGCAGCGCTGACCCTCCTGGGCTTTGGAGTCATCTCGACCCACACAGAAACCTTGGTGGGACGGCAGATTTGTTGTGACCGCTTTGTCTGAAAGCAGCCGTCGAGTAGACGAAGACGAGTGACCGCCTTTGGCCGGGAATGCGTGCGAAACGCGTCAGAGCCAACGGCAGCAGTCGCTGCAAAGCGGTCGGTTCAAGACTGATTCACCACAGTCGGCACTAAGTGTCACCGCCCCCGCACCCTCTCCACCTCCACCCGCCCCCCCTCCCCCACCTTTCCCCGCACCTGCGCCGCCTCCCCCGCCCGGGGCATCTTGTCCACGCGCGCGCCAGGGCCGATGTGCAGCGGCAAGCCGTCCAGCCGCCCCTGCGCATCCATCGTTCCGCCCAGCCGCACTCTGGCGCCCACCGGCACCGAGGCGGGCAGGCCTTGGGCGTTGCGGGCGCCTTGGGCGATCCAGTCGGCGATGAGTTGTGTGTCTTCCGCGCTGAGCCAGGGCGGGCCGTTGTAGGGCATGCGGGGGCGGGAGTGGCCTTGCACGCGGCGCAGCAGTTCGCTGGCGCCGGGCTGGCCGGGGACGACGCGCGCGCGGTCGGCCGTCGATAACGTGGCCTCGTAGCTGGTGAGGCGGTAGCCCTCGGGCGGGGGGCCCATGGCGCCGTTGTCGGTGTGGCACTGGGCGCAGCGGGTGGCCAGCAGCGGGGCCACGTGCACCCAGGTGACGGGTTGGCCAGGGGCGGGGCGGAGGGTGGCGGCTGCTGTGTCGGCTTTTGCGGTGGGCGTGCCTTCGGGCAGGCCGGCGCTGATCCAGCGTTCCAGGCGGGCCACGTCGGCATCGGCCAGCCAGGGCGGGCCGGTCATGGGCATGCGGGGCAGGCTGCTGCCTTTGACGCGGCGGACGATCTCGCTGCCGGCGGGGTTGCCCGCTTGCACCACCGGGCCGCGGGTGCTGCCCTTCTTCAAACCTTCCAGGCTGTCGAGCCGCAGGCCGGCGGCGGCGGCGCTGGCGTTGTGGCACATCACGCAGCGCTCGGCCAGCAGGGGGGCCAGGGTGGCCCAGGTGTCGGTGGGTTGGGCGTGGGCGCCAGGGCCGGGGAGTGCGACGCCGGCGAGCAGAAGGGCGGCCAGGGTGCCGCGCAGGCTGCGCACCTCAGCGCCCGGCCAGGCGCTGGGCCACAGCCTGGTTGATGCTGGCCAGGCCCTGGTAGGCCAGGCGGGCCATGGCGGGGCCGTCCACATCGACCTCTTTCTCCACCTTGAGCACCTTGTTGGCGCCCTGCCCCATGAGGTTCTGCAGGGTGCCCACCACGCGGCTGGTGGTGTCCTTGTCGCTGTCGAAGGTCTTGACGGTTCTGAAGTTGGCAAACGCGCCGGGCACCGGCAGCGGCTCGCTCATGCGCAGCAGGCCGCTGCCCATGTGGGACTGCACCAGGAAGTCGCCGGGTGACAGGCCCACGGAGAGGCTGGACGATGCTTCGGCCGAGGAGCCGCGCCGGAAGATGGACGAGCCGGAGCCGGAGGTTTCCAGCTGGGCGATGTTGACCGTCTGCGTGACCGACAGGCCTTCCCAGTTCTTGCCACCCCACTCCACCCGCTTGCCGATGTTGCCGGCGCCGATGCCGGCAAACCCGCGCGAAATGAACTTGGTGCCGGTGGGCGTGAGCACCAGCAGGCGGCGCTTGACGTGGCCCAGGTTCTGGTCGGTCCACACCGGGGCGCCGGGGGCGCTGCCGGCTTCGGTGGCACTGAAGATGCCGCCGCCCTCGGGTTCGGTGGTCTGCACCGTGAGGCCGGCTGCGGCCAGGCGTTCCTTGAAGTCGGCGTAGGCGCGGTCGGTGATGGCCTGCAGGGCCGCGATGTCGGGCTCGGGCACCTTGTAGGTGACGGTGGCGCGGGTGGCGCCGTAGTCGGTGCCCAGCAGGTAGCCGCCCCGGGTGTTGGCGCTGACCTCGCCGCTCATGTCGAACAGCACCCGGTATTCGGTGAGGAAGACAGTTTTGCCGGCGAGCTGCAATTTGCCGTCGAGCAGCTTGTCGGCGGGCAGCAGGTTGGGGGCCTCGGCCAGGGCGGGGGCCACGCTGGCGGCGCTCAGCGGGGTGATGGCCAGGGTGCCGGCAGCGGGGGCGGCGGCCAGCTGCTCGAAGGCCTGGGCGCTCAGGGCCTTGCCGCTGCCACCGGCGGCGCAGTCTTTGGCTTCGGCCAGGCGGGTGAGGAATTCATGCCGGGCGGTGGCGCGGGTGGCGGCTTCGCGGGCGGCGTCGGTGGGGCCGAGGGCGCTTTCTGCCTGGGTCTGGGCGGTGGCGCCGGCCAGCTTGGCTGCTATGCCCCCGAGCGAGCCGAACAGCCCGGCCGCCACCTGCCCGGTGGCCACCTGGGTGCCCACGTTGGCGGCGGTGCCGGCGGCGGCGGTGCCCAGGGTGCGTTCGCCGCTGCCGGCGTCCATCAAGGCCTTCATGCGCTGCTGTTCGGCGGCAATGCCGGCGCAGTCGAGCTGGGCGTCGGTGGGCTGCACCCGTTCCTGGGCAGGAGCGGGGGTGGCCAGCAGGGCCAGGGCGGCGGTGGCGAGCAGGGCAGCTGCAGAACGGGGCATTTCTCTTCCTCCTGACGTGTTTTGGGGCATGTTAGGCGGTGCAGGGCATGAGATCAATACAAAAGCATGCATTTGCTGGCGCAATGGGTGCCGTCACAGGCGGCGCAGGGCGGCAGACCAAAAAAGTGAGACATCTGTCACGGTTCTGTGTCCAAGGCGGGTGTTTCAACCTTTCATGACCTTTCATCACACTCCATGAACGCGCTTCGCTGCTGCACACCGACCGTCCCGCTGACTCCCTCTGATGCCCACCTCATTCCTGACCAACCCGATGCCAGCCCGGGGTCGCCGGTTTCTTTCGATCTGGTGCGGCAGGCACTGAACGGCGTCAGACAGCTGGCCCGCCAGGTATTCCGCCACCTCGACTGCCGACCATGCCTGCCCTCCGACCTGGAAGCGCCCGCAAGCTACGGGCCGCTGGCCGACACCGTGGCCGATGCGGTCGTGGCCTCGGTACCGAGCGAGCCTGCCACTGAAGAACCGCCGCAACCCAAGCCACTGAAGGCGGTGCTGCTGCCACAAGACCACGAGAAGCGCACGCAGCGGGTACGGTTTGCGGACACGCCATCGGTCCGCGAGATTCCCGCCCGGGCCCAACCCGACACCACCGATGGGTCGGCCAAGCCGGTCGCCGAGGCAGAGGTGTCGCCAAGCCAGGACACGGCGCCCCGATCGAAGCTGTTCGTGGATCCGTCGTGCCTGCGATTCACCATTCTGGAGACCCCCACCGGGGACGCGGCCACCGAAGGCTTCAAGGCGGCGGTGCGGCAGCTGGTGTCGAAGCTGCACACCAACACCGTGCAATGGGAAAACCTGGATGGGTCGATGGGCCAGCGAATCGCGCTGCTGCAGGACCGCAAGCAAGCGCTGCAGGAGCTGCAGTCGCTCACCCGGGCTTTCAAGAAATCGCTGAAGGCCGATCCGGCTGCCCTGGCCTGCGCGAATGCAGCGGAGGTGCGCCGAGCCTTGTCGGACAAGCTGGTGGAGCTGGAACTTGAAGTCGGCCGTACCGACAAGTTCATCGGGCTGTGTCAGCAGCAGCTGGAGGCCGAGCAGCACGAGAGCGTCAGCAGCGAGCGCATGTCGTCGGTTTCGGTGGATGTGTCCGAAGACTCGGAGGTCGACGAGGGACTCGATTTCAGCGGCATCCTGCTTTACGAGAAAGGCGACACCGAAGCCATTGTGAGGAGCATGCGTGCACCCCTGGCCCAGCAGATCAAGGCGCTTGGCCTGCTGGACTCCATGGCCAAGGCGGAAGAGGCAGGCTCGCTGAACTGGCGTGTGGCTGTGACCGGGATCATCAACAGCCTGAGTCACATCGACGATCTGCTGATGTCCCATCTGCTGGCCTACCGCGGCAGGGATCGGCAGTTTGGGGAATGGATGAGCAGCACGCTCGACGCCGTGAACATCGAGCAGAAGCACTGGGAGCGCGCGCTGGATCGCTACAGCGTCAATCATCGGGCGTTCGACTACTGATCGGCCTGTCGCGCGGGTAACCGGGCGGGTTTGACGTTCCCGGTGCAAGCTGCAAGGCTGCAGGTTCTGCCTGCCTTGCCCATTGCACCGAGGACGCCATCTTGAACTCGACCCCTTCCCACCTGCCCGACCCCATAGACCTCACCCGCACTCTGGTGCGCATCAACACCCTGCCGCCGGGCGGGCTGGAGTCGCGCTGCATCGAGCCGCTGGCCGACCTGCTGTCTTCGGCCGGCTACCAGTGCCGGGTGGTGGACATGGCGCCGGGGCGCGGCACGCTGGTGGCGCGCATCGGCGGCCGGGCCGACCGTGCGCCCATTGCCTTCACCGGCCATGTGGACGTGGTGCCGCTGGGTTCGGCCGGCTGGTCGCAGGACCCGTGGGGCGCCGACATCGTCGATGGCCGGCTGTACGGCCGGGGATCGTCCGACATGAAGAGCGGCGTGGCCGCCTTCACCGTGGCGGCGCTGGCCTGTGCCGACATGGCGCGGGACGGCGCGGGCATCACGCTGATCATCACCGCCGGTGAAGAGACCGGTTGCGACGGCGCCTTCCACCTGGCGCGCCAGCCCGAGGCGCGGCAGTGGGTGGGCCAGGCCGGTGCGCTGGTGGTGGCCGAACCCACGGCCAATGCGCCGCTGCGCGGGCACAAGGGGGCCTTCTGGCTCAAGGCGCTGGCGCAGGGCAAGACGGCGCACGGCTCCATGCCGCACCTGGGCGACAACGCCATCTACAAGCTGGCCCGTGCGGCGCTGGCGCTGGAGAAGCACGACTTTGAAACCCCGCCCCACCCGGAGATGGGTTCGCCTTCGCTCACGGTGAGCACCATCCAGGGCGGCATCAACATCAATTCGGTGCCCGACGCGGCGGAGATGACGGTGGACATCCGCACCGTGGCCGGCATGCCCCATGCGCAGGTGCTGCGCTGCCTGTGCGCCACCGCCGGCAACGAGGTGCGGCTGGAGCCGCTGCTGGACCTGGAGGCCGTCTACACCGGCCCGCAAGACCCGTGGATGCAGCGGGTGCAGGCGCTGACCCACGACACCTCGGCCCGGCACCCGGCCCTGCCCATCGAGCCGGCGCGCGCGGCGGTGGCCAGCTACTTCACCGACGCGGCTGCGCTGCGCCCGCTACTGGGCATGCCGCCCACGGTGATCCTGGGGCCGGGCGAGCCGTCGCAGGCGCACCAGACCGACGAGTACTGCGTGGTGGACCGCATTCCGCAGGCGCAGCAGCTGTTCGAGGCGCTGGTGGCCGACTGGCATGCCGCGTGAAATACGGCCTGATGGACTTCATATGAATCAACACGAACGCGATTACGCCAACCCCGCCGTGGCCCAGGCCCGGGCCGATCTGGCGCTGGCCCTGCGGGCTGCGGCGCACTTCGGCCTGTCGGAGGGCGTGTGCAACCACTTCAGCGTGGAGCTGCCGGACGGCTCGGGCCGCTTCCTGCTGAACCCGCGCGGCCTGCTGTGGAGCGAGGTGCAGGCCGACGACATCGTGATGGTCGACCTGCAGGGCCAGCCGCTGGCCGGGCGGCACCCGGTGGAATCGACCGCCATGCACATCCACAGCGGCATCCACCGCATTGCCCGCAAGGCCGTGGTGCTGCACACCCACATGCCCTACGCCACGGCGCTCACCCTCACCCGGCAGCGTGCGCTGGACACGGCCCTGTCGCAGAACGCCATGCGGTTCCATGGGCGGGTGGCGGTGGACGCGCACTACAACGGCCTGGCGCTGGACACCTCGGAAGGCGACCGCATTGCCCACGCCATGCAGGGCGCAGACGTGGCCTTTCTGGGCAACCACGGCGTGGTGGTGTGCGGCCCGCGCATCGACCATGCGCTGGACGACCTGTACTACCTGGAGCGCGCCTGCCAGGCCCAGGTGCTGGCGGCTTCCACCGGCAGCCCGCTGCAGCCGCTGGACGCGGCACTGGCCGCGCGGGTGGCGGCGCAGATGCAGGGCGAGCGGCTGCAGTCGGAACTCTTTTTCGAGGCTTTGCGTCGGACTCTCTGACATTGAGAACATCACGCATTTCCGTGATTCGTCAGAGGTACGCCATGTCTGAACACACTTTCTCCCGCCGCCGCCTGCTGCTGGGTGCGTCCGCCCTGCCCCTGCTGGCCACCACCGGCTGCGCGCTGGTGCCGTTCGAGGCCCTGCCGCCGCTGGCCCGCAGCCCCCTGCCCGGCCCCGGGCCGGATGCCCGCATGCGCCCCCCGGCGGTGGGCCAGCGCTGGACCTATGCGCAGTTCAACCAGTTCAACAGCGCCCAGCTGGACACAGTGACCGAGTCGGTGGCTTCGGTGGGCGAGACCACGGCGGTGGCCCGCCGCTCGGCCAGCGGCCGCGAGCTGCCGCAGGAAACCCACCGCGCCTGGGGCCAGTTGCTGCGCGACGCAGCGTGGGACTACCCGCTGAACCTGGAAGACGCCGTGCCCCTGTGGCCCGCCGCCTGGGTGCCGGGCAGCCGGCAGTCGCTGTTCACCCGCTACCGCATGGACGGCGGATCGTTCCGTTTCTCGATCCAGGTGCAGGCCGACTCCATGGGCTGGGAACGCCTGACGGTGCAGGCAGGCACCTTCAACGCGCTGCGGGTGGAGCGGCTGATCCGCCTGCAGCACGAGGACTTCACCCGCCTGGACACCATCCGCCGCGACCGCCTGTGGCTGGCCCCCGAGGTCGGCCGCTTTGTGGCCCGCGAAACATCGGGCCGTTACCTGCTGGGCGGCAACGGCTTCGATTCGCAGGCGGAATCGCTGGAAGACCACTTCCGGTGGGAACTGACCGGCTGGGCTTGAGGCGGCCATGCCGTTGCTGTTCAGGAAAGGCGACACAAGGGCCGCCAAGGCCGTGCAGCTGATCCTGTTTGTCCCTTTGGTGGTGGCGCTGGCAGGCCTGCTCTCCAGGTCCCGGATTCACTCTTACGACAGCCTTCAGCCTTGGGCCATCGGTTTTGGGTGCGTGTTCGCTGCTGGTTTCCTGATCGCCCTGCTCAGGGACACGAATCCCAACAGCCCCTTCACGAGGTTTGGACCCTTCAAGCGCCTCGCCTCTCTGGTGCTGCTGGTCCCTGCGGGATGGATGACGGGATATTTCGCCGTCTGGCTGGGCGCTCCCACGGTGTGGGCGAATCTCTTCTTGGAGCCCTCCTGGACATCCGCCTCGGTAACGTATGTGCTCCCGGGGCGATGGAGGCGAGGTTGCGACCACCAGATCACCATCCAGGGCGGGCAGCTACCCCTGCCGATGACTCCTTGCGTGTCGGAAGAACTGCACCGATCGGTCCAACGCGGAACGCTGGTCGCAGTGGAATACACCGACGGTGCTGGAGCATTCGTCATTCATGACGTGAAACAGTCCCGGTGACGGACTTGCCGACCGGCTTTCGCTCCGGTCGCGTGCATTCAGGGCCGTTCGTTCAACACCCCCGTCACCAAGTGAAGCGCTTGGGCAGTGTGAGGGATGACCACTCAGCTGCCAGCGCTTCCAGTGCGATGCGCGCTCGCTCCAGAACGATCTCTTTGGGCTGCCGAAGGTGTCCATCGTCCCCTTCGAACAGGCGGGACATCTGCAGCATCAAGCGACCATTCCTGGCCACGAGTCGGTGGCATGTTGCCATCTGAGGCAAGGGTGCCAACGCGTCCAACAGGGCCAGCTTGGCCCGTCGGGTGAAGGCGATGCCTCGCAGTCGCTTGTTGAAGCTGAAGTAGCCCTTGACCAGGCGTTCGAACAGCGCCGGCGAGTATTGCTCCAGTTTGGAGATGGACATGGCGGACGGCATCGTCAGCGCGATGTCGCCGGTGATGCCCGGGTGCAGCCGGACGGTGACGTAGAAGTGCTCTATACGGGTCTGATCCGCCCGTTCCGATGCCCATTCCTGGAAATACAGATAGCCCGGCTCTTCATCGAACACGGTTTCAACCGACGTCAGGGTGCCTTTGACCGTACCGCGTTCGTTGTTCCGTTTGATCCGATCGTATCGCTTGAACAGCATGAAGAAGATGCCGGAAAAAACCAGCAACACGACCGCCAGGAACACCAGGTCGCGGCGCCTTTCGGCGACATCCTCGGCGGTCAATATGTCGACGCCTCCGACCTGAAGACCCAAGATCTTGCCGGCTTCATCCACTTGGGCAATGGCTGCTGTATGGGTTACACGGGCCCAGCGATCGCTGTTACCGCACGTGGGAATCTCGCAACGGCCGGAATAGCCACCGCCGACAAACGGGACGTGGTAGCCCCTGCGTGTGGGATGCAGCTCAGAAACCCCCACGATTTCACGAAGGCCACCCACCTGACGTCCTTCGTACAACTGGTAGCCAGAGACAACGGCCCAAATGGCTGTGACCAGGAAACTAGGGCCTGTTAACACATCCTCAGCCCATCAGCGACAAGGACGAAGCTGATGAAGCCCAGGAACATGAGGTCGAGTTTCTCGAAACGCGAGAAGATGCGGCGATAGCCCTTGAGCCGGCGGAACAGGCGCTCGACCTCGTTGCGGCGCTTGTACATCTCGCGGTCGTACTCCCAAGGCTCGATCCGCGTCTTCATGGGGGGCACGACCGGAATGAAACCCAGATCAAGTGCCAGCTGCCGCGTCTCGTTGCCTTCGTAGGCGCGGTCCATCAACAAATGCACTGGCCTGCTGGTCGGCCCAAGACTGCTGAGCAAACGCCTGCCCTCGGGTGCGTCGTGCGCTTGTCCTGGCGAGAGACAGAACGTCACGGCCGTTCGAGCATCCGCGGCAACCATATGAATCTTGGTGTTCCATCCGCCTCGGGACTTTCCGATGGACTGCGGGCCGTT
>CALRSR020000034.1:0-38670 GCA_943370825.1 Allobosea thiooxidans
GAGATCGTGGGCTCGGTGCAGCGGGTGAGCGACATCATCGGCGAGATCACGGCGGCGGCTGGTGAGCAGAGCGACGGCATCGGCCAGGTGAACACGGCCGTGGCGCAGCTCGACCAGATGACGCAGCAGAACGCGGCGCTGGTGGAAGAGAGTGCTGCCGCCGCCGAGAGCCTGAAGGATCAGGCGCAGCGCCTCAACGGGGTGGTGGCACGGTTCCAGCTGGCATGAGCTGATTTCATGTCAACCTGAGAAACCGTCGTTTGTCAGCAGGCCAGGGCAGGGCCATCATCCAGGCCGTTCACACACCATCCCTGGAGACGCCATGTCCGCCCTGCTCGAAAAACTCGAAGCCCTCGGCCAGAAGGAATACCGCCATGACCCGCTGGTCCACCGGAAGGTCTCGATCTACCAGCCCGACCAGCCCGGCCTGATCTTCCCCGGCATTCCCGAGTTCGACGATGTGGCCCGCAGCCGCCAGTACCTCAAGGAACGTCTGGTGGGTGCCTGCCGGGCCTTTGCGCGCCAGGGTTTCGACTACGGCTTCGCCGGCCACCTGACCATCCGCGACCCGGAGCATCCGCACCTGTACTGGACCAATCCCATGGCGGTGCACTTCGCGCAGGTCAAGGTGTCCAACCTGATCCTGGTCGATCACCAGGGTCAGGTGGTGGAAGGCCAGCACGCGGTCAACCGCGCCGGCTTCGTGCTGCATGCGGCAGTGCACGAGGCACACCCCGACATCGTGGCCATGTGCCATGCCCACACGGTGTACGGCACGGCGTTTGCCTCGCTGGGCAAGCCGCTGGACCCGATCTCGCAGGACGCTGCGGCCTTCTTCGAGGACCATGTGGTCATCGGCGACGAGGCCGGCCAGGTGGCGGTGGAGGTGAAGGCCGGCCTGAAGGTGGCCGACTGGTTCAAGGGCGTGAAGGCCGCCATCCACCAGAACCACGGCCTGTTCACCGCCAGCCGCCACAGCATCGAGGCGGCAGCCTTCTGGTTCATCGCGCTGGAGCGTTGCTGCCAGCAGCAGCTGGCGGTCATGGCCACCGGTGCCACGCCGCGCCTGGTGCCGGCTGATCGCGCCCGCTACAGCCGCGAACACGTGGGCAGCGAATACATCGGCTGGCTGCACTTCCAGACCATCTGGAACGACCTGGTGCGCACCGAGCCCGACATGTTCGACTGAGTCGGCGCCTGTCATGCGCCGGGGCAGGGGGCGCCGCTACACTGACCGTGATGCGCCGCTTGCCCCACCTCATGCAGCTGCGGACCTTCGAGGCCGTGGCCCGACACCGCAGCTTCATGCTGGCGGCCGACGAGCTGCACATCACTCCCTCGGCGGTCAGCCACCAGATCCGCCACCTCGAAGCCCATTTCGGGCGCGAGCTGTTCGAGCGCCACCACCGCCGCATCGAACTCAGCCCCAGCGGCCAGCGCCTGTTCGATCAGCTCAACCGCCTGTTCGACGCCCTGGACATGGCCTGCCGCGAGGTGGCCCTGCCCGATGGCGAGCAGGTGCTCTCGCTGCACTGCGCGCCCAGTTTTGCGGTCAAGTGGCTGGGGCCGCGCCTGGCCGATTTCCGCCGCCGACACCCCGACATCAGCATCCGCCTGACCACCGGCTCCGACCCGGTGGACCTGGCTGCCGCCCGCGAGATCGACCTGTGGATTGCCTACGGACGTCCCCGCCAGTCCCCGGGCATCGAGGTCTGTGACCTGGGCGAGGAGTCCATCGTCCCGCTGATCGCGCCGGCCCTCATGCCCGATGCGCGCAAGCCGCCGCCGCTGGCCTCGCTCACGCTGATCGAGTCGCAGCTGAGCAGCGTGACCTGGGCCGAGTGGTTCACCCTGAACGGCTGGCCGCCCACCCAGACCGCCAAGCTGTCCTTCGACCGGGCCGCGCTGGCCATCTCGGCGGCGGTGGACGGCATGGGCATGGCGCTGGAGAGTGCCCGCCTGGCCGAGCGCGAGCTGCGCAACGGCGAGCTCAAGGTCTGGGGCGGCCGGCGGCACCAGCACCTGAGCCGGCCCATGCACTTCCTGCACCGCCGCAGCCGCGATCGCCTGCGGCCCGAGGTGGCGGCCTTCGTCGAATGGCTGCAGCGCGGCACGGCTCAGGCACACTGAGCGGTTCATGCAGATCCTCACCAGCCTCCTTGTCCTCATCGTTCTGGCCCGCGTGCTGGGCCACCTGTTCGCGCGCTGGGGCCAGCCGGCCATCGTGGGCGAAATGCTGGCAGGCATCCTGCTGGGGCCGTCGGTGCTGGGGCTGGTGGCACCGAGTCCGGCGCTTTCGGGCATTGCCTCGCTGGCCATTTTCCTGGTGATCCTGGCCGCGGGCCTGGAGATGAGCTTTCACGAGATTGCCAAGGCCATGCGGGGCCGTGGACTGGTGGTGGCGCTGATCGCCTTCGTGCTGCCCTTCGGCTCCGGCCTGCTGGTGGCATGGGCCTTCGAGCTCGACCTCATGCGTACCATCTTCCTGGGTCTGTGCATTTCCATCACCGCGCTGCCGGTGGCGGTGAAGATGCTGGACGAGCTGGGCATGCTCGACACCCCCATCGGCAGCTACGCCATATCCACCGCCATCATCAACGACGTGATGGCCCTGTTCATCCTGGGCATCCTGCTGGCGCTGCCCGAGCAGACCACCTGGGGCCAGGTGCTCTCCACCGGCTCGGTGGTCATGGCCAAGCTGCTGGTGCTGGTGTCGGCGGTGGTGGGGCTGAACCTGCTGCTGGGCTGGCTGGAGAAACGCGGCATCAATGTGTCGGCCGGCCCCGAGAAGCTGGCGGCCCTGTTCGGCCCGGAGGCGCTGTTCGGCATCGTGGTGGTGTTCGTGCTGGCCTTCGGCTCGCTCAGCGAAGGGCTGGGCTTCCACTTCGTGATCGGCGCGTTCTTCGGTGCGCTGCTGCTGGACCAGCGCCACTTTGTGGCGGCCCGTTACGACGATCTCAAGCGTACCCTGGGGTCCATCACCGGCGGCTTTCTGGCCCCGGTGTTCTTCGCCTATCTGGGCCTGGAGTTCCATGTGGAGGCGCTCACCGACATGGGCTTCGTGGCGGCGGTGCTGGGTGCGGCCATCGCGTCCAAGGTGCTGGCCGGCTGGTGGGGCGGCCGGCTGATCGGCATGTCGGGCCGCGAGGCCCTGGGCCTGGGCTTCATCCTCAACGGGCGCGGCGCCATGGAGCTGGTGGTGGCCAGCATCGCGTTCGAGCGCGGGTTCATCGGCCGCGAGATGTTCTCGGTGCTGGTGCTGATGGGCGTGGTCACCACCATGCTGGCACCGGTCACCTTCAATGCGGTGCTGGACGACGCTCGCCGCCGCCGCTACCGCGAGACCGGCCACACCTGAGGCGGCACGGGGCCTGTGCCGCCCCCGTGTTTCTTCCCATGGACGTCGGCGTCACCCACGCCGACACTGGCTCTTCAGCCATCCGCAGGAGGAACCATGAGTGCAGGCACGTCGTCGACCATCCCCACGCCCTCCCGGTTGCAGGACCGCTGGACCCGGCTGGTGCCGGGGCCGGCCAATCGGGTGGCGCTCACGCCGGTGGGGTTTCTGCAGCGGTCGGCCGAGGTCTTTCCGGACCGCCTGGCCGTGGTGCACGGCGAGCAGCGCATCCGCTACGCCGAGTTGCACGAACGTGCCTGCCGCTTGGCCTCGGCCCTGCAGCGGCGCGGTGTGGAGGCGGGCGATGTGGTGGCGGTCATGCTGCCCAATGTGCCGGCGATGATCGACGCGCACTTCGGCGTACCCATGGCCGGTGCGGTGCTGTGCACCATCAACACCCGGCTCGATGCCGACACCGTGGCCTACATCCTGGCCCACTCGCAGGCCCGCGTCCTGGTGGTGGACCGCCAGTTCGCGCCGGTGGTGGCGGCAGCGCTGCAGCGCACCGACCATGAGGTGCTGGTGATCGACAACGACGATGTGCTCTACCAGGGCCCGGGTGAGCGCATCGGCCAGTGCCTGTACGAAGACTTCCTGGCCGAGGGCGACCCGGCCTTCCGCTGGACGCCGCCGACCGACGAATACGCGCCCATCGCACTGAACTACACCTCCGGCACCACCGGCCGGCCCAAGGGGGTGGTCTACCACCACCGGGGCACCTTTCTGGAGGCCATGGGCAACATATCGGCCTGGCCGCTGCCGCTGCACCTGGTCTACCTGTGGACGCTGCCGCTGTTCCACTGCAATGGCTGGTGCTTTGCCTGGAGCACGGTGGCCATGGGCGGCACCCAGGTCTGCCTGCGCGCGGTGGACCCGGAGCTCATCTTCCGGCTCATCGGCGAGCACGGCGTCACCCACATGTGCGGCGCGCCCACGGTGCTGTCCATGCTGACCGCATCACCGGCGGCGCAGACGCGCACCTACCGGCACACGGTGCACATCCAGACCGGGGGCTCGCCGCCGCCGGCCAAGGTCATCAAGGCCATGGAGGAGATCGGCTTCCAGGTCCTGCAGATCTACGGCATGACCGAGCTGCAGGGCCCCAGCACCTACGCCGCCGTGCAGGCCGGCTGGGCCGACCTGCCGCTGGAGGAACGGGCCAACTTCATGGCCCGCCAGGGCGTGCGTTACCCGGTGGTGGAGGAGCAGCGGGTGGGACATCCCGACACCTGCGAGCCCATGCCGCAGGACGGCCAGAGCATGGGCGAGATCCTGATCCGCTCCAACACGGTGATGCTGGGCTACCTGGACGACGAGGCCGCCACCGCCGAAGCCTTCAAGGGCGGCTGGATGCACACCGGCGACCTGGCGGTCTGGCACGCCGACCACTACATCGAGATCAAGGACCGCAAGAAGGACATCATCATCTCCGGCGGCGAGAACATCTCCAGCGTGGAGGTGGAGATCGCGCTCTACCGCCACCCGGCCACGCAGCTGGCGGCGGTGGTGGCCAGACCCGACGAGAAATGGGGCGAGACCCCCTGCGCCTTCGTGCAGCTCAAGCCCGACATGCAGGCCACCGAGGCCGAGATCATCCAGTGGTGCCGCGACCACCTGGCCCATTACAAGGTGCCGCGCAAGGTGGTGTTCGGCCCGCTGCCCACCACGGCCACCGGCAAGATACAGAAGTTCGCGCTGCGCGAACGGGCGCGCTCAGCGTGACAGGATCAGCCGCAGGCCCAGACCCACGAACAGCAGGCCGGCCACCCGGTCCAGCCACAGGCCGGCGCCGGGGCGGCGCTGCAGCCACCCACCCACGCTGCCGGCAAAGAACCCCAGCAGGCCGAACAGCACGGCGGCCTGCAGCGTGAATAGCAGGCCCAGCAGCCCGATCTGCAGGCCCACGCTGCCCTGGGCGGGCTGCACGAACTGCGGCAGGAACGACAGGAAGAACAGCACCACCTTGGGGTTGATGGCATTGGCCACCAGCCCCCTGGTGAACAGGCGGCCCGGGGTCTCGATGCTGGCCGCCGTGCGGCCAAGGCTGCTCTGGCCGGCGTGCCGCAGGGCCTGCACGCCCAGCCACACCAGGTAGAGGCCACCCGCCCAGCGCAGGGCAGTGAAGGCCGTGGGCGATGCCGCCACCAGCGCGCTCACGCCGGCCAGGGCCAGGGCGGTGTGACTCAGGCAGCCCGCCGCACAGCCCAGGCCGAAGGCGATGCCGTGGCGCCGGCCACGGGACATGCCGGTGCTCAGCACCAGGAGGTTGTCGGGGCCGGGCGAGGCGGTGATGAGCACGGCCGCCAGCAGGAAGCCGAAGAACTGTTCGGGCGAAAGCATCCGGGAATGATAGGTGGCGGGCTGCTCAGGCCGTGTCACCCAGGCCTGCAGCGAGCAGGGCACGCGCCGCCTCCAACCGCAGGGCCAGCGGCGCCTTCGGATCGTTCATGACCGAGCGCAGGAAGGCCACCGGTGTGGTGGCGCCGGGCAGCGCGGCAGGCCCGGCAGCGGTCGGGGCGGTCGGAGCCGGTCGGTTCAGCCCCAGCCGCTCGCGGGCAGCGGCCCAGGCCTGCGGCGTGATCGGCTGTATGCGCGAGAGCAGCTCGGCCTGTGCATCGTCGCCGGGGGGCAGGTCCAGCCAGGCGTCGTCGCCGAACACGGCGGGCAGGTCAGGCGTGACGAAGGCCGACCAGCGTGGCTCTTCACCGCTGTGCACCTGCGCCGGCACGGTGGCCGGTGCCGGCAGGGCGCCCTGGGCATCGGGCCAGCAGCGCAGCCGACCCGGCTTCAGATCGGCCAGGCCGGGCAGGTGCTGGCGGCACAGCGCGTCCAGAAAGGCAGCGGCTTCGGGCAGGGCCACCGGCTGCACCAGCGGCAGCCACAGCTGCAGACCGCCCTGGCCCGACACCGCGATGGCCGGTGCCGGCAGGTCCAGCCCGGTCTGAAGGGCCTGCCAGACCGCACGCAGCGGGCCCCAGTCGGCCGGGCGGGACAGTTCGATCCACAGGCATCGCACCCGGCCCTGGTGCGGGCCGAGGCCGCCCTCGGGCAGGTGAAACAGGCGCTGGCGTTCGGTGTCGAGTCGGTGCATGGCGGGGCGGATTATCGACCCGCCCGCCGCAGCCAACGGTTCACTTGGCCATGGCGTCGGCCGGGCTGCTGGCGGCGTGCGGGCTGGCCGCGAACTCGCGCCGCAGCGCATCGCCCTGCGCATTGACCGCCGGTATCTCGCGGTAGGTGTCGTCGTCCCACTCGGTGATCCAGGGCAGGGCGGGCACCTCGGCCACATGACCATTGACCTTCATGCGACGGGTGCGCAGCTGCGGATGGGTGATCAGGTCCTGCACCGAGTTCACGCTGCCGAACGCGGTGCGCGCGGTGGTGAGGCGGTCGATCACCTCGGCCGATGTCAGGCCGGCAAACACCTCGGCCACCGTGCCGTCCACCAGCGGCCGGTGCTCCACCCGAACCGCGTTGCTGGCGAACTGCGGGTGGGTCAGCAGGTCGGGGCGGCGCAGCACGTCGCGGCAGAAGTCGGCCCATTCGCGTTCGTTCTGGATCGAGACCAGGATGTCGCGGCCATCGGCGCAGGTGAAGGCACCGTAGGGCGCGATGGTGGGGTGCTTCAGGCCCACGCGCTCGGGGGCCTTGCCGCCATGGCGGGTCTGCAGGTAGGGCACGCCCATGAGCTCGGAGGCCGAGTCGAACAGCGACACCTGGATGCCCGAGCCGCGCCCGGTGCGGTAGCGCTGGAACAGCGCCTGCTGGATGCCGATGAGCGCATTCATGCCGGCGGTGATGTCGCACAGCGACACCCCGATGCGGCCCCATTCGCCGGGTGCGCCGCTGATGGAGATCAGCCCGCTCTCGGCCTGGATCAGCAGGTCGTAGGCCTTCATGAGCTGCAGGCTGCCGTGGTCGCCGTAGCCGCTGATGTCGCAGGTGACCAGGCGCGGGTGGCGCTGCCGCAGCGCTTCCGATCCGATGCCCAGCCGCCCGGTGGCCCCCGGTGCCAGGTTCTGGATGAACACGTCGGCGCGGGCCAGCATGCGTTCCAGCAGGGCCAGGTCGTCGGGCTGCTTCAGGTCCAGCGCGATCGATTCCTTGCCCCGGTTGATCCACACGAAATACGACGACTCGCCGTGCACCGCACGGTCGTAGCCGCGGGCAAAGTCGCCTTCGGGCCGTTCGATCTTGATGACCCGCGCACCGGCATCGGCCAGGCGGCTGGTGCACCAGGGAGCGGCCACCGCCTGCTCCAGGGCCACCACCAGCATGCCGTCCAGCGGCTTGGGGCTGTGTTGGGCGCTCATGGCGTCTCCCGGTGTTCAGCCGTGGTGGTGCACGACGGTCTTGACGGTGCTCATCTCTTCCAGCGCAATGAAGCCCTTCTCGCGCCCGTGGCCGCTGCGCTTGGTGCCGCCGAAGGGCAGCTCGATGCCGCCGCCGGCGCCGTAGCAGTTGATGAACAGCTGACCGCTGCGGATGCGTTTGGCCATGCGGGCCTGACGGTCGCCGTCGCGCGTCCAGACGCTGGCCACCAGACCGTAGTCGGTGCCGTTGGCGATGGTCACCGCGTCCTCCTCGTCGTCGAACGGGATGGCGGCCAGCACCGGACCGAACACCTCTTCCTGCGCCAGGCGCGATTGCGGATCGACCGGGCCGAACACGGTGGGCGGCACGAACTGGCCTTCGGCCGGCAGGCTGGCCGGCAGCGGCGTGCTGGCCATCACCGGCACGCCGGCCTCGCGGTTTTCCTGGATGTAGCGCAGCACCCGTTCACGCTGGCGGGCGTTGATGACCGGGCCGAGGTCCGGGTCCTGCTGCGGCGTGCCCACGCGCAGGGCCAGAAAGGCGGCGTTCACCTTGGCCATGAAGCTGTCGAAGATGGTGCGCTGCACCAGCACGCGGCTGCCGGCCGAGCAGGTCTGGCCGGTGTTCTGGGTGATGGCCTTGACCACCGTGGCGGCGGCCTTGTCGAGGTCGGCGTCGGCAAACACCACCTGCGGCGATTTGCCGCCCAGCTCCAGCACCACCGGCACATAGTTCTTCGCAGCGGCGGCCTGCACCAGCTCGCCGGCCTGGGGCGAACCCGTGAAGGTGATGAAGTCGATGCCCCGGTGACCGGAGAGGGCCGCGCCGGCCTCCGGCCCGATGCCGGTGACGATGTTGATGCTGCCCGGCGGGAAGCCCACCTCGTGCGCCAGCTGCGCCACCTCCAGGCAGCTCAGGCAGGCCTCTTCCGAGGGCTTGAGCACCGTGGCGTTGCCCATGGCCAGGGCCGGTGCCAGGGTGCGGCCGAACATCTGGGCGGGGTAGTTCCAGGGAATGATGTGCCCGGTCACGCCGTGCGGCTCACGCACCAGCTTGACGTCGTAGCCGGCCAGGAAGGGAATGGTGTGGCCGTGGATCTTGTCGGCCGCGCCGCCATAGAACTCGAAGTAGCGCACCAGGGCCTGCAGGTCGTTGCGTGCCACGGTGATGGGCTTGCCGGTGTCGTGGGCCTCGATCCAGGCCAGGCGCTCGGCCTCTTCGGCAATGCGGGCCGACAGCTTCATGAGCAGGCGGCCGCGCTCGGTGGGCGTCATGCGGCCCCAGGGGCCGTCGAGTGCGGCGCGGGCGGCGGCCACGGCCGCGTCCACCTCGGCCTTACCGCCCCGGGCCAGGTGGGCGATCAGCTGGCCGGTGGCCGGCGCCAGCGTGGGCACGGTGCGGCCGTCGGCCGACTCCACCCAGGCGCCGTTGATGAAGTGGCGGTGGGTCAGGGCCGCCACGGTGCCGGTCTCGGAAAAGCTCAGTCGGCCAGGCACGGCGTTCATGGCGGCGGTGGTGGTCATGGCAATGTCTCCAGTGTTCGGGGTGGGGCGCATTGTGGGTACGCACCACCGGCACTTGGAATTGCTTTTGTTCGAAGCGTGCATTGCCCCAGCCGCAACACGTCCGTTGCTCAGGGCTTAACGCTGCTTTGCCCACTTCTCAATGGGCATGCGGCGGCATCCACCCCACACTGCGCCCACGCCAGCATCCCCCGACTCGACTGGCGATCACCAACCCAGGAGACAAGACATGCTTCGATTCACCGCCATCTTCTCGGCCGTGGCCTGCGCCATGGCACTGGCCTCGACCCCCGCGCAGGCCCAGTCGGGCGAGCGCACCATCAAGATCTACGGCTTCGGCGCCAAGAGCGGCGTGGTGCGCATCTTCGGCATCCAGAGCGAGGCCGCCATGCAGGCTGCGGCCGACAAGATCAACGCCGCCGGCGGCGTGACGCTGGGCGACGGTGCCAAGGCCAAGATCGTCATCGATTACCTGGACGATCGCTGCAACGCGGAAGAGGGCATCAACGCGCTGCGCCGCATCGCCGCCCAGCCCGATGCCATCGTCGCCATCGGCCCGACCTGCAGCAACGTGGCCGAGCCGGTGTTCGGCATCCTGCAGAAGAAGGTGGGCGATGCCAGCGATTCGGGCATCCAGTTCCCCATCTACACCGACGTGGCCGCCAAGGGCGGTCTGGCCTCCATCTCCGAATGGTCGTTCCGCAACGTGCCGAGCGAAGCCGCCATGTACAAGTCGGTGTTCGAGTGGGTGGCTGCCACCCGCAAGGACCTCAAGACCTTCTGGGGCGGCGTGGAGAAGGACTTTGCGCACAGCAATGCCACCTTCAACGTCATGAAGGACAACGCCGGCAAGGCCGGCCTGGAGGTGCTGGGCCAGAGCGAGTGGCTGCTGGCCGACACCAGCTTCAGCACCCAGGTGCGCGAGATGAAGCGGGCCAATGCCGACGTGGTGGCCATCTCGGCCCACCCGTTCACCACCTGCGGCGTGCTCAAGGAAATGCAGCGCCAGGGTGTGAAGCCCAAGCTCATGATCGGGCTGACCAGCTCGTCGAGCATGGAGACGCTGCAGGGCTGCGCACAGCAGGCCGAAGGCATCATCATCCCGACCAGCTTTGCGCCGGTGACTGCCGAGGCGAAGGCCGCCGCCGAGGCGGTGGCCGCCAAGAAGTCCAACATGGACCTGCACAACGCGGCCGCCTGGGAGAACGTGTTCACCCTCAAGAAGGTGATCGAGGACCAGAAGATCATGGGCAAGCCCGAGACCCTGGCCGCCGACCGCAAGAAGATGCGCGACGGCCTGGCCGCCCTCAAGCAGACCCAGGGTCTGCTGGGCCCGGTGGACCGTGCCGCCGACCGCGAGGCCATCAAGCCCTACCTGTTCGTGCAGGCCAAGGGCGGTGCCTGGACCGTGGCCCACAAGCCCTGATCCGCTGCCGGCATGACGGCCTGAGGAGGCGTCCCCGCGCGGGGCGCCTCTCCCTCTTCCATTCCGCACCGCTCCCATGACCTACCTCGACCTGCTGGACCTCGTCCAGTCGGTGATCGATGGTGTGCTGTTCGGCACCATCTATGCACTGATTGGCATCGGCTTCACGCTCATCTTCGGCGTGATGCACAAGATCAACCTGTCCTATGCCGCGGCTTCCGTGGGAGCGGCGTACCTGAGCCTGCTCATCGTGCAGACCGCGCCGCCGGCCCTGGTGTTCGTGGCCGCCGCCCTGGTGGGTGGCGTGCTGGGCGCACTGGTCTATGTGATCTGCTTCCGCTTCCTGCCGCTGAACAAGCCGCTGGCCACGCTCATGTCCACCGTGGGCATGCTGCTGCTGATCGAGGAAGCCATCGTGCATGCCACCGCCGGCATGCCGCAGAACTACCCGGCCATGTTCGTGGGATCGAACATCGACATCGGTCCGCTCTCGCTGCGCGGCGACCTTCTCTTCGTATTTGTCCTGGGCTGCGCCGCCATGGTGGGTCTGACGCTGCTGCTCAAGCGCACCCGGCTGGGTCTGGCCACCCGCGCGGTCTCGCAGCAGGCCACGGCGGCCCGCCTGTGCGGCATGAACATCACCACCACCAACCTCTCCACCTTCGTGATCGCCGGTCTGCTCGGCGGCACCGCCGGCGCCATGGCGGGTGCGGCCATCGGCGTGCTGTCGCCGCTGCTGACGCTGCCGCTCACGGTCAAGGGCCTGGTGGTCACCGTCATCGGCGGCCTGGGCAGCATCCCGGGTGCCATCGTGGCCGGCCTGCTGGTGGGTGGCTTCGAGAACCTCTTCCAGTATTGGCGCGGCGTGAGCGAGCGCGACATCTACGTGATGCTGCTGCTGTTCGCCTTCCTGGTGTTCCGGCCCGGTGGCCTGTTCGCCCCGCCCGCCGGCCGCGATTGAAAGGACACCGACCATGGACTTCTACCTCGGACTGGCCCAGGTGATCGGCGTGCACACGCTGCTGGGTCTCTCGGCATGGTGCGTGCTGCAGACCGGTCAGGTCTCGCTCGCGCAGGGCGGCTTCTTTGCGGTGGGTGCCTATGCCTCGGGCATGCTCACCGCCATGGCCGGCTGGCCGCTGTGGCTGGCGATTCCTGCAGCGGCGCTGATTTCGGCCACGGTGGCCATCGCGGTGGGCTTTCCCGCACTGCGGGTCAAGGGCCTGATGCTGGTGGTGGCCACCACCGCGTTCGCCGAGATCGTGCGGCTGTTCTTCTTCAACCTGACCTGGCGCGTGCCGGGGCCGGATGGCGCACTGGTCGGCCCGGATGGCAGCCTGGGTTTCGGCGGCATCCGCTACTTCCCCAGCAACGGCTGGACCTCGGGCGAGATCGTCACGCTGATCTGGGCGCTGGTCGGCGTGGTGATGCTGGTGTTGGCCTGGCTGGACCGCTCCAGGGTGGGCACGCTGTGGCGGGCCGTGGGCGAGGACGAGGTGGCCGCGCAGAGCGTGGGCATCAACCTGACGGCGGCCAAGGTCTCGGCCTTCGGCATCGGTGGCGCCATTGCCGGCATCGCCGGCAGCGTGTTCGCGCACTACACCACCCACATCGAGCATTCCAACTTCACCATCCTGCTGGCCACGTTCGCCATCGCTTACCCCATCCTGGGCGGGCTCTCCAGCCTGCTGGGCACGGTGCTGGCGGTGGTGTTCATCCAGGGCATCCTGATCGAGGGCCTGCGTTTCCTGGGCGACTGGCGCAGCCTGCTGTTCGGCGCGCTCATCCTGCTGATGATGCTGGTGCGCCCCAGCGGCATGATCACCTCGCCCCTGGGCCGGCTGCTGCGCGGTGGCCGCGAGCCCGACGGTCCGGCGCCGCAGGCCGCTGCCAAGGAGAAGGCCCATGCTTGAACTGCAGCAACTCAGCCGGCATTTCGGCGGCGTCAAGGCCCTTGACCAGCTCGACCTGACGGTGAAGAAGGGCGAGATCCTCGGCCTCATCGGCCCCAACGGCTCGGGCAAGAGCACCACGGTCAACCTGATTGCCGGGCTCTACCAGCCCAGCGCCGGCAGCCTGCGCTTCAAGGGGCAGGACATCGGTGCCATGCCAGTGCACACCCGGGCCGAGCTCGGCATTGCGCGTACCTTCCAGAACATCCGCCTGTTCGGCAACCTGAGCGTGTGGCAGAACGTCTGGGCCGCCCGCGTGGTGCGCGAGAGCGGCTGGGCCGGCGTGAAGTCGCGCTGGCTGGCCTCGGGCAGCCAGGCCCGTGAAGAGGTGCGCCAGCTGCTGGCCTTCAGCAACCTGGCGGACAAGGCCGACACCCTGGCCGGCAACCTCAGCTTCGGCGAGCAGCGCCGTCTGGAGCTGGCGCGTGCGGCCGCCTCGGGCGCCGAACTGCTGCTGCTGGACGAACCCGCCGCCGGCATGAATGCCGAAGAGATCGAGGAGCTCGACCAGCGCATCCGCGCCCTGCGCGAGCGGGGCCACACCATCCTGCTCATCGAGCACCACATGGAACTGGTGATGGAGGTCTGCGACCGGGTGGCGGTGCTCAACTTCGGCCGCAAGATCGCCGAGGGCACGCCCGCCGAGGTGCAGGACAACGCGGCCGTGCGCGCCGCCTACCTGGGTTCGGACGACACCGTGGCCCAGGCGGCCTGAGGAGACACAGCATGCTGCAGATCGAAGGACTGGCCACCGCCTACGGCAAGATCGAAGCCCTCAAGGGCGTGAGCCTGTCGGCGCAGGCCGGACAGGTCACCTGCCTGCTGGGGCCCAACGGCGCCGGCAAGACGACGCTGATGATGACCGTGGCCGGCATCCTCAAGCCCAAGGCCGGCTCCATCCGCTTTGAAGGCGAGGAGCTGGTGGGCAAGTCCAGCGCCGACATCGTGGCGCGCGGCCTGGCCCTGGTGCCGGAGAACCGGCTGGTGTTTCCGGCACTGACCGTGCGCGAGAACCTGCAGGCCGGCGCCTTCCGCCGCAACGACCGCGCCGCCATCCGCGACGACATCGACCGCATGTTCGTGCGCTTTCCGCGCCTGAAGGAACGGGTGGACCAGATGGCCGGCACGCTATCGGGCGGCGAGCAACAGATGCTGGCCGTGGCCCGGGCGCTCATGTCGCGCCCGCGCCTGCTGCTGATGGACGAGCCCTCGGTGGGCCTGGCCCCGCTGGTGGTGGCCGAGATCTTCCAGATCATCCGCCAGCTGCACAGCGAGGGCGTGAGCATCTTCCTGGTGGAGCAGAACGCGCACATGGCCTTGAAGGTGGCGCAGCAGTTCTACCTGATGGAGCAGGGCCGGGTGAGCTTCTCGGGCACGCCGGGCGAGATGAGCAGCGACGACGTGATCCAGCGCGCCTACCTGGGCCAGCGGCGCGCCGCCTGAGCCGGGAGCAACGGTGCTCGAGTTCCTGCAGCGCACCCTTGATGGCTGGCTGGAGGGCTCGGCCTATGCGCTGGTCGGTCTGGGCCTGACGCTGACCTTCGGCACCTTGCGCCGC
Organism: Allobosea thiooxidans; assembly: GCA_943370825.1. Taxonomy (GTDB): domain Bacteria; phylum Pseudomonadota; class Gammaproteobacteria; order Burkholderiales; family Burkholderiaceae_C; genus Hydrogenophaga. The sequence continues at coordinate 14,171 of CALRSR020000034.1, forward strand.
CTCAACCTGGCCTATGGCGCCACCGCCATGCTGGCGGCCTATGTGGGCGCCTGGCTGTTTGCGCGGCATGCCTTTCCGGTCTGGGGCGTGGCCCTGGTGGTGGTGGGTCTGGCCGCGCTGATCGGCCTGTATGTGGAGCGGCTGTGTTTTGGCGCCATCGGCACGGCACCGGCCAACCACGAAGGCCGGGGCAGCGCCTCGCGCGTGGGGGGCGGCTTCGACGGCGCCGAGGTGGTGGCCCTGGCGTCGAGCTTTGCCCTGTGGATGCAGCTGGAGCAGCTAGCCGTCAACCTGCTGCCGCGCCACCTCAACCCGTTTCCCAACCTGGCCGCGCAGACCGAATGGAGCCTGGCCGGCCTGTACCTGCGCCCTGACCGGCTGGCCATCGCAGCGCTGGCGGTGGTCATCACCCTGGCCCTGACCCGCTGGCTGCTGCACACCCGGGGCGGCCTGGCCTGGCGCGCAGCGGCCACGCAGCGCACGGCAGCCGGGCTGGTGGGCATCCGCGTGGGGCAGGTGCAGGCCACCGCCTTCCTGGTGGCCTGTGCACTCTCGGGCGTGGCGGCGTTTGCGGTGCTGTCGCTCGAAGGCCAGGTCACGCCCATGCTGGGCATGTGGATGCTCACCAAGGGTCTGGTGGCGGCCATGCTGGGCGGGCTGGGCAGCGTGCGCGGCGTGCTGATCGGGGGCTGGCTGCTGGGCATCGTGGAAGCGCATGCCCAGGCGGCCTTCGGCGCGGTGGGGCGCGAGTTCGCCACCTACGCGCTGCTGTTCCTGGTGCTGGTGGTCGGCCCGGCCGGCCGCGCCAGCCTTACCGGTGGGGGAGGGTGGCGCCATGCCGCTTGAGCAGGCGGTGGGCCTGGCCACCGACATCGCCATCCTGTCCCTGCTCGCGCTGTCGGCCTATCTGGTGCTGCTGGTGGGCCGGATCTCGTTCGGCCAGCAGGCCTACTTCGCGCTGGGCGCCTACGCCAGCGGCATGGCCTCCACGCTGGCCGGCTGGGCGCTGGCGCCGTCGCTGCTGCTGGGGGCGCTGGTGGGTGCCGTGGCATCGGCTGTGCTGGCCTGGCCCACGCTGCGGCTGTCGGGCCTGAACTACGCCGTGGCCACGCTGGCGCTGGCCGAGATGATGCGCATCGCCCTCATGCGCCTGCACATCACCCGCGAGGTGGGCGGCGAGATGGTCGGCCCGCAGGGCACCGAGGGCTTTCGCGACATCCGCTGGCTGCTGGAAAACGATGTGTCGCCCGCCGAGTTCCTGCTGCTGTGCCTGGCGGTGCTGGGCGGTGCCTTGCTGCTGCTGGCCTGGCTGAGGCCGCGCCGACTCGGGCTGGCGCTGCGCCAGGTGGGGCACGACGAGGTGCTGGCCGCCAGCCAGGGCCTGCCGGTGCTGCGGCTGCAGCTGCTGGCGGTGGCAGCGGCGGGGGCGCTGGCGGCCATCGGCGGCGGGCTGTATGCGCACCGCGCCACCTACATCGAGCCGGCGCTGTTCGATCCCATGCTGGGTGTGCACGCGGTGGGCTATGCCCTCATCGGCGGGCTCGGCACGGCGCTGGGCCCGTTGCTGGGCGTGATGTTCGACATCGGCCTGCTGGAGGCCACCAAGGTGTTCGCCGGCTGGCGCATGGTGGTGTTCGGCGGGCTGGTGGCGCTGTTCCTGCGTTTTCGCCCGCGCGGCCTGCTGGACGAGGCCACCGTTCACCGCATCGGCGCAGCCTGGCGCCATTTCCGGAGATCGCCATGAACCTTCGCTCCACCGTGCTGCTGGTGGCCTTGCTGTCCACGCTGTTCCCCGCTGCCGCTCAGTCGCGCCGGCCCCAGGTGGAGCTGGCTTGCGAGGCCCACGGCATGGGCCCGCTGCTGGACTGCGCCGTGCGTCTGCGCGCCTCCGATGGCAAACCCCTGACCGGGGTCAGCGTGACCCTGGGCGCCACCATGCCTTCCATGCCCATGGCCCACACCGTCAAGCCGGTGAAGGCCCAGCCCACGGCCGTACCGGGCGAGTACCGGGGCCAGCTCACGCTGGAGATGAGCGGGGCCTGGGCGATCGAGATCGATCTGAGCGGCCCGGTGCGTGACCGCGTGGTGCGCGTGCTGCAGGCCGAAGAGTGCGAGGGCGACGGGCGCTGCCCGGCCCAGCCGGCCCGCCGCTGAACTTCCCTTTTCATCTCTCATACGAACGGAGCCAACCATGTCCCTTCCTCCCCTGCTCGACGGCCGCACCGTCATCGTCACCGGTGCGGCCACCGGCATCGGCCAGGCCTTTGCCCTGGCCTGCAGCGCCCAGGGCGCCAACATCGTGGTGGCCGACATGGGCCCGGCGGACGAGACCATGGACCTGATCGCCCGCCAGGGCGGGCAGGCGGTGTATGTGAAGACCGATGTGGCCGACAACGATTCCACCCAGGGCATGGCGGCGGCGGCGCTGCACCGCTTCGGCCGCATCGACGGACTGATCAACAACGCGGCGTATTTCCGCGAGGTCAAGCTGACCGATTTCGAGGCCATCGACCCGGCCATCTGGGATCGCATCTTTGCGGTCAACGTCAAGGGCGTGTGGCAGTGCTGCAAGGCGGTCATGCCGGCCATGCGGCAGCAGAAGAGTGGCGCCATCGTCAACATCGCCTCGGTGGTGGCGGTGGCCGGGCAGCCGGGCTACCTGCACTATGTGGCCACCAAGGGCGCGGTGCTGTCCATGACCAAGGGCCTGGCCAAGGAAGTGGGCCAGCACGGCGTTCGGGTGAACTGCATCGCACCAGGCTTCGTCATCACCGACGCCACCCGCAACCGGCCGGTGGAATGGCAGCAGAGCTTCCTCAAGGCGCGTGCCATCGGCCGCGAACAGAAGCCCGACGATCTGGTGGGCACGGCCATCTACATGCTGTCCGACCTGGCCGGCTTCGTCTCGGGCCAGACGGTGGTGGTCGACGGCGGCCACATCATGTACTGACCCAGCACGGAGCCACCATGAACGACATCATCCTGCACCACTACCCGCTGTCGCCGTTCTCGGAGAAGGTCCGCACCACACTGGGCCTCAAGCGCCTGGCCTGGCGTTCGGTGGACGTGGCGCCGCTGCCCCCGCGCCCGCTGCTGGCTGCACTCACCGGCGGCTACCGGCGCATACCGGTGCTGCAGATCGGCGCCGACATCCACTGCGACACCAATGCCATCCTGCCGGCGCTCGAACGCCTTCAGCCGTCGCCCAGCCTGTACCCCAACGGCTGCGAAGGCCTGGCGCGGGGCATGGCCTTTGCCTGGGAGCGGCAGGTGTGGATTCCCACCATCGGCGCGCTGGTGCACTACATCGGCGATGCGCTGCCGCCCGAGTTCATCAAGGACCGCAAGGAAGGCTACCTGGGCATCGACATCAGCAAGGCCGCCATGGCGCCCGATCTGGCCCACCACCGCCAGGTGCTGCAGGCCCAGTACGCCTGGCTCAAGCAGGCACTGGAGGCAGCGGCTGCGCGCGGGCACGACTACCTGTTCGGCAGCACGCCTTCGGTGCTCGACCTGGCCTGCTGGCAGACCACCTCGCTGCTGCGCAAGAACGCTCCGCCCGAAGTGGATGCGCTGGTGGGGCTGCAGGGGCTGGAGGCCTGGTACGGCCGCATCGCCGCCATCGGTCACGGCCGGCACACGCCCATGACGCCCGAAGACGCCCTGGCAGAGGCGCAGGCGGCGCGGCCGGTGCCGGTGACCCATCTGCGCCCCGACGGCGACCCCGGCGGCCTGCAGCCCGGCACCCCGGTGACGGTGACCCCCGACGACAATGCCCGCGTGCCGGTGAGCGGCACCCTGGTGGCCGCCAGCGCATCGCTGGTGGTGATCCACCGGCACGACCCGCAGGCCGGCGACCTGCACCTGCATTTCCCCCGGCTGGGCTTCGACGTCATGCCGGCCTGATCCGCCTTCATTCACTGCGCAGAGGAACCCTCATGCAACTCCTGGCCAACACCACCTCGCCCTATGTGCGCCTGGCGCGCATGGCCCTGATCGAGAAGGGCGTGCAGGTCGAGCCCACCGTCGTCGATCCCTGGGCCGACGACGCCCGCCTGCGTGCGGCCAACGCTGCCACCCGCGTGCCCACGCTGGTGCTGGACGACGGCACGCCGCTGACCGAAAGCCTGCTCATCGTGCAGTGGCTCGAAGCCACCCGACCGCAGGCCCCCAGCCTGCTCGGCAGCGACCCGGCCGGCGTGCTGGCCCGCGCCGGCGTGGCCCTGGGCGTGATCGATGCGGCGGTGCACACCATCATCATCCGCAAGGTGACCGCGCCGGTGCTGTTTGACGAGACCCCGGTGGGCCTGCGCCGGCGCCGCTCCATGGCCGAAGGCATGCAGCGCCTGGAGGCGCTGGCCGCCTCGGGCGCACTCAAGGCCGATGCCACGCCCACGCTGGACGTGCTGGCCGCCATCGACGCGCTGGACTACCTGGACTTCCGCTTCACCGCTGCGCCCTGGCTGCCCGCCATGCCGGCGCTGCGCGCGCTGGCCGCCTCGCTGGCCGAGCGGCCCTCGGTCAGCACCACCCGGCCGCACTGACCGCGCCAGCCCGGCGTCAGCGGGCGGCGGCCAGCAGCCGCTGCGCGCGCAGCAGCACCGGCCGGTCGATCATGCGGCCGTCGAGCTGCACCGCACCGCCATCGCCGGCGGCGGCCACCACGCGTTCGGCCCAGGCCTGCTCGGCCGGCGTCGGGGCCAGTGCGGCGTGCACGGCGGCCACCTGGCGCGGATGGATGCACAGCCGGGCGGCAAAGCCCAGGCGGCGCGCTTCCGCATTGTCGACGGCCAGGGCGGCTTCGTCGTCGATGGCTGGCGTCACGCCGTCCACCGGCGGTGGCAGATCGGCACAGCGCGAAGCCCACACCAGGGTGGAGCGCGCATGGCGCAGGGCCTCGTGGTCGGCCGGGTCGATGCCGCCGAGGTCGAGCGCGTAGTCGATGCTGCCGAAGGCCAGCCGCTGCACCGAGGGCACCGCGCCCAGCCGGTGCGCCTGGCCCAGGCCGAGCGCGGTCTCGATCAGGGCCAGCACCGGCAGATTGGGCGGCAGGGCCTGCAGGGCGCTGATGTCGCCCGCCTTGGGCACCATGGCGCCGATGCGCACACCGGCCGAGCGCAGCCGCGCCAGCAGGGCCAGATCGTCGTCGGCGTGGGGTGTGTCGAGTGCATTGATGCGCAGCCACAGCGTGCCGTCTGCCGCACCGCCAAGGGCGTCGGTGGCCTTGGCCAGTGCACTGCGCGCGTCGGCCTTGGCACCGGCGGGCACCGCGTCTTCCAGGTCCACGATCACCGCATCGGCGCCGCTCTGACGGGCCTTGCCGATGCGCTCGGGCCGGCTGGCCGGCACGAACAGGTAGCTGCGGGGCAGGGCCGGGGGGAAAGCGGTGTCCGTCATGCGGCCATCATGGCCACGGCCGCGCCGGGCGGCCATTGCCGGCTGCGAAAGCCAGCCTTGATCAGGCCGTAACCCCGGCCTCGGCCCGGCGGGCGCACTGCTGCAGATGGGCCAGCAGGGCGCCCAGGGGCGAGTCGCCGGCGGCCGGGGTGCGGGTGCACAGCAGCATCTGGCGCGAGGCCCAGCTGTCGCTGATGGGCAGCACGCGCAGGTTCATGGACTGGGCGGTGCCGCGCGCGGCCTGCATGGGCAGCACGCCGATGCCCAGGCCGGCTTCCACTGCCCGGCACACCGCCTCGAAGCTGCGCACCTGCACCCGCAGGGCCATGGGCTTGAGCAGCTCGGTGGCATGCGACTCCAGCAGCCGGGTCAGCGTGCTGCCGCCCTCCAGGCCCACCAGATCGTGCTCCAGCAGATCGGCAAACGACACCGTGGCCGGCAGGTCCAGCCCGGGCGGTGCCACGGCGGCCAGCTGGTCGTGCCGGTAGGGCAGGCAGGCCAGACCGCTGGTGTCCACGCCCTCGACCACCACACCCAGGTCGATGTCGCCGCTGCGCAGCTTGCGGATGGCGTCCGCACTCCAGCATTCCTCCAGCACCAGGCGGATGTCCGGGTGCTGCGGCTGGAAGCTGGCGATGTCGGCGGGCAGGAACTGCGCCATGGCCGATGTGTTGCCGTGGATGCGCAGCACGGCGGTGTGGCCGGCGCCGTAGTTGGTCATCTCGGCGCGCATGTGGTGCACCGATGCCAGCACCTCGCGGGCCAGCAGCAGCAGGCGTTCGCCGGCGGCGGTGAGCTCCAGCCCGCGCGAGTGGCGCTCGAACAGTTGCGCCTTGAACTGGTGCTCCAGCAACGACAGCCGCCGGCTGGCCGCCGGCACGGTGATGAAGCTCGACTCCGCCGCCCGCGTGAGGTTGCGGGTTTCGGCGGCCTTGACGAACAGGGCCAGGGAGTCGAGATCGGGCAGCATGGAAGGGACCGGGTGGGCCCGCCAGTATGTAACCCCTGCGCGCCGGCCGCTGTCACCCCCGGATTGGTGAAAACCCGGGTGGCGCCTGCCGCTGCCATGCCTCCGCTGCACGCCGTGAAAGACAGCCTTACCGATTCGGCAATGGCGTGGTCTGCGGTGCATCCGGACACTGCGGGCAGTTCAACACAAGAGGGAAGGAGACCCACCCATGCCGAACAGTCCGAGGCTTGCAGGCAAGATCACCCTGGTCACCGGAGCGGCCAGCGGCTTTGGCGCCGGCATCGCCCGCGCCTATGCCCGTGAAGGCGCCACTGTGGTGCTTGCCGACCTCAATGAGGAGGGTGCCCGCTCGGTGGCGCGGGACTGTGGCGGCCTGAGCGTGGGCGTGCGCTGCGACGTGACCCGCCGCTCCGACATCGACGCCACGGTGCAGCTGGTGCACGAGCGATTCGGCCGGCTGGATGTGGTGGTGAACAACGCCGGGTGGACCCACCGCAACCGTCCCATGCTGGAGGTGGACGAGGACACCTTCGACCGGGTGTTCGACATCAACGTCAAGTCCATCTTCCACATGACCCATGCGGTGGTGCCGATGATGCGGACGCAAGGCGGCGGCGTGATCCTGAACGTGGGGTCCACCGCCGGCATCCGGCCGCGCCCCGGACTCACCTGGTACAACGCCAGCAAGGGCGCGGTCAACCTGCTGTCCAAGTCGATGGCGGTGGAGCTCGGGCCCGACGGCATACGCGTCAATGCCATCTGCCCGGTGATCGGCGAGACCGCGCTGCTGGAGGCCTTCATGGGCGTGCCCGACACACCGGAAAACCGCGCGAAGTTCATTGCCACCATTCCCCTGGGCCGGCTGTCGCGCCCGGACGATGTGGCCGCAGCGGCGCTGTTCCTGGCCAGCGATGAGGCGGCCTTCATCTCCGGCGTGGAGTTCCCGGTGGACGGCGCCCGCACCGTGTGAGACACCCATGAGCCTGCCACCACCCCACGACATCACCCGCGCCGTGCTGGACCGGCTGCAGGCCACGCCCGATCCGCGGCTGCGCCAGATCATGACCAGCCTGGTCGAGCACCTGCATGCCTTTGCCCGCGATGTGCAGCTGACCGAGGCCGAATGGTTCGAGGGCATCCGCTTCCTCACCCGCACCGGCCATGCCACCAACGAATGGCGCCAGGAGTTCATCCTGCTGTCCGACACGCTGGGCCTGTCCATGCTGACCGTGGCCCTCAACCACGACCGCACGCCGGGCTGCACCGAAGCCACCGTGTTCGGCCCCTTCCATGTGGAAGGCGCGCCCGAGCTGCCGCTGGGGGCCGACGTGGCCCAGGGAGCGCAGGGTGTGCCCTGCGCGGTGACAGGCACGGTCTGCGGTGCCGACGGCACGCCGGTGGCGGGCGCCCTCATCGATGTGTGGCAGGCCGATGCCGAGGGCCTGTACGACGTGCAGCGCGACGGTCTGGAGCAGCACCAGGCGCGCGCCGTGCTGCGGGCCGACGATCAGGGACGTTTCCATTTCCGCACCGTGCTGCCGGTGCCCTATGCCATTCCGGACGACGGCCCGGTGGGCGACCTGCTCCAGGCCACCGGGCGCCACCCGTGGCGGCCGGCGCACCTGCATTTCCGGGTGCAGGCGCCGGGCTGGCGCACCCTCATCACCCATGTGTTCCGGCGCGACGATCCGTACCTGGACAGCGACGCGGTGTTCGGCGTGCGGCCCTCGCTGGTGGCCGACTGGCCGCAGCAGGCCGATGGCAGCCATGCGGTGGCGGTGGACATCGTGCTCGACCGCGATCAGGCCGGCACGGCGGCATCCGCATGAGGCCCTTCGTCCATCAGGCCCCGGCCACCCGCGTGGTGTTCGGCGCCGACAGCCTGACGCACCTGGAGCGCGAACTCGGTCTGCTGGGCCTGCGGCGGGTGCTGGTGCTCAGCACACCCGGGCAGTCTGCCGCCGCCCATGCCCTGTGCGAGCGCCTGGGGCCTCTGTGCACCGGCGTGTTCGACCGCGCCGTCATGCATGTGCCGCTGGGTGTGGCCATCGAGGGTGTGGAGGCGGCGCGCAGCCAGCGTGCCGACGGCACCGTGGCCCTGGGCGGCGGGTCCACCATCGGCCTGGCCAAGGCCATTGCGCTGGAGACCGGCCTGCCCATCGTGGCCGTGCCCACCACTTACGCCGGCAGCGAGATGACCCCGATCCACGGCATCACCGATGGCGGCATCAAGCGCACCGGGCGCGATGCACGGGTGCTGCCGCGCACCGTCATCTACGACCCCGAGCTCAGCCGCGACCTGCCGGTGGGCATCAGCGTGACCAGCGGCATGAACGCCATGGCCCATGCGGTGGAGGCGCTGTACGCCAGCGACAGCACGCCCATGACCGACCTGATGGCGGAAGAAGGCCTGCGCGCCCTGTCCGGTGCCCTGCCGGTGCTGCACCAGCGGCCCCGTGACGAGACCGCCCGCAGCGACGCGCTGTATGGCGCCTGGCTGTGCGGCGCGGTGCTGGGGCAGGTGGCGATGGCGCTGCACCACAAGCTGTGCCACGTGCTGGGTGGCAGCTTCAACCTGCCGCATGCCGAGGTGCACACCGTGGTGCTGCCGCAGGCCACGGCCTTCAATGCCGACGCCGCACCGCAGGCCATGGCGCGCGTGGCCCGTGCGCTGGGCTGCAGCCATGCGGCGCAGGGCCTGTTCGACCTGGCGCGGGACAACGGCGCACCGGTATCCCTGCGCAGCCTGGGCATGGCCCAGGCCGACCTGGACCGTGCCGCCGACCTGGCCGCTGCCCAGCCCTACGCCAACCCGCGCCCGGTCGGTCCGGCCCAGCGCGATGCGTTGCGCGAACTGCTGCAGCGCGCCTGGGACGGCACCCGCCCGGACTAGGGCTGCGCCCGCCTCAGCGGGCCGGTGGGGTCCAGCCGCCGCCCAGGCTGCGGTACACCGCCACCAGAGCGCCGGCCGTGCCCACCTGGGCCTGCACCAGGGCGTCGCGCTGGGTCAGGGCTTCGCGCTCGGCGTCCAGCACGGCCAGGAAGTCGGTCACGCCGGCTTCGAAGCGCACCCGGGCGAGTTGCGCGGCGGTCTCGGCCTGGCGGGCCGCCTCGTCCAGCCGCGCCGCCCGCTGCGATTCGCGGTTGAAGCTGCTGAACGCGCCTTCGGTCTCTTCCAGCGCCAGCGCCACCGTCTGCTCGAAGCGAGCCACGCTCTGCTGGGCCCGGGCCTCGCTGGCCCGTACCCGGGCGCGCAGGGCACCGCCGTCCAGCGGGGTCCAGGTGATGCCGGCACCCAGCGCCCAGCGGCCCGAGGCGGCGTCGAACAGGTCGCTGCCGCGCGCCGCGTTGAAGCCCAGCAGGCCCGAGAGCGACAGGCGCGGATACAGCGCCGACTTGGCCACGCCGATGTCGGCGGTGGCAGCAGCCAGCTCGCGCTCGGCCACGATCAGGTCGGGCCGGCGCTGCAGCCAGCCTTGCGGCGTGCCCACCGGCAGAGCCGACAGGTCGGTCACCGGCAGGCTGGGCAGGGGCATGGGAGCCGACAGCGAGGCCATCAGCGGGCGCGGTGGCTGCGCGGTGAGCGTGGCCAGTCGCAGCACGGTGCGGTCGATGGCGTTGTCCAGCGCGGGCAGGGCCGCCTCGGTCGCGGCCACCAGTCCCTTGGCGCGGGCCAGGTCCAGCTCGCTGGCACGACCGGCGTCCACCCGGGCCTGGGTGATGCGCAGCGACTCGCGCTGGTTGCTCAGGGCCTGGTCGGTCACCTGCCGGCGCTGCTGCAGGCCGCGCAGCTCCAGGTAGTTGCGGGCCACCTCGGCGGCCACGGCGGTGTGGGCCGCCGAGATGCCGGCCTCGCTGGCGCTAACCCGGGCGGCCGCGGCTTCGCGGCCGCGCTGCACGCCACCGAAGAGGTCGATCTCCCAGTTGGCGATGAAGCTGGCGTCAAAGGTGTTGCCGGTGCGTTCGCTGCGGGTGGTGCCGGGGCGCTGGGTGATGGGCTGCACCGCGCGTTCGGCGCTGCCGCTGAAGCCGGCCGACGGACGACTGGCCGAATCGGCCTCGTCGAAGCCGGCCCGGGCTTCCTGCAGCCGGGCCTGGGCGATGCGCACATCGCCGTTGGCGGCCACGGCGCGCTCGATCAGGGTGGTGAGCTGGGCGTCATTGAAGCCGCGCCAGAAGGCCACGATGTCGGGCGTTGCCGGGCGGCTGTCGGGCCGCTCGCTGCCGGGCTGGATGAAGGACGCATCCAGCGCCAGCGGCGGGGTCTGGTGGTCCGGGCCGACGGCTGCGCAGCCGGCCAGCACCAGGGCGGCGGTCAGGGCCGCAAGCCTGGGGAACATGAGGGCTTCAGACATGCTGACCTCCTTCGGTGGCAGCAGGGGCCGATGGGGTGGCCGGTGCGGCGGCAGCCAGCCGCCGTGCGCGGCGCGAGCGCAGCAGCACATAGAACACCGGGGTGAGGAAGATGCCGAAGGCGGTCACGCCCAGCATGCCGGAGAACACCGCGATGCCCATGGCCTGGCGCATCTCGCTGCCGGCACCGCTGCCGACGATCAGCGGCACCACGCCGGCGCAGAAGGCAATGGAGGTCATGAGGATGGGGCGCAGGCGCATGCGGCAGGCATGCACGATGGCGTCCAGCAGGGCCTCGCCCCGGTCTTCCAGCTCCTTGGCGAACTCCACGATCAGGATGGCGTTCTTGCAGGCCAGGCCCACCAGCACCACCAGCGCGATCTGCGTGAAGATGTTCAGGTCCCCCGGCTGCATGAAGGGCGGGAAGCTCGAGAGCCACACACCGAACAGCGCGGAGAGGATGCCCATGGGCACGATCAGCACGATCACCAGCGGCAGGCTCCAGCTCTCGTACTGCGCGGCCAGCACCAGGATCACCAGCAGCACCGAGATGGCCAGCACCGCGGCCAGCACCGGCAGCTTGATGCTGGTGCCCGGCACCGTGACGTCGCGGGTCAGGCGGTCCTGATAGGCCAGTTCGGTCCACTCGTAGCTCATGCCGCGCGGCAGCGTGCGCTGCAGCAGGGTCTCGATTTCGGCTTCGGCCTGGCTCGACGAGAAGCCGGGGTTGGCGGCGCCGTTGATGTCGGCCGAGGGGAAGCCGTTGTAGCGGGTCACGCGCGTCGGACCGAAGGTGGGCTCCACCTTCATGAGCGAGCCCAGCGGCACCATCTCGCCGGCGGCGTTGCGGGTCTTGAGCGCGGTGATGGCCGAGGCGTCACCCCGGAACGGCGCATCGGCCTGCACGACCACCTGGTAGGTCTTGCCGAAGCGGCTGAAGTCGTTCACGTACAGCGAGCCCAGGTTGACCTGCATGGTGTCGTAGATGTCGCCCAGGGCAATGCCCATCTGCTTGGCCCGGGTGCGGTCCACGTCGGCAAAGAGCTGCGGCACGTTGATGTCGTAGCCCGAGTAGGGCGTGCCGATGCTGGACTGCGGGTTGCCGTAGACCTGGCCGAGCACGCCCCAGACCGCGCCGTACAGCGCCTGTTCGCCCAGACCGCCCCGGTCCTGCACCTGCAGCTTGAAGCCGCCGGCATTGCCCAGGCCGTCCACCGCCGGCGGCGGCACCACGAACATGCGCGCGCCCTGGATGCTCTGGATGGCGCCATTGACCTGGCCCAGGATGGCGTTCTTGCTCAGGTCGGGCGTGGTGCGCTCCTCGAACGGCGCCAGGCCGAAGAACACGATGCCTTCGTTGGGGGCGGCCGAGAAGCCGGCGATCGACAGCCCGGGGAAGGCGATCGAGTCCACGATGCCGGGCACCTTGAGCGCGATGTCGCTCATCTCGCGGATCACGGCTTCGGTGCGGTCGATGGACGCACCGGCCGGCAGCTGGGCGATGCCGATCAGGTACTGCTTGTCGGGTGCCGGCACGAAGCCACCCGGCAGGCGTGCGAACAGCAGCGCTGTGGCACCCAGCAGCACGGCATACACCACCAGCGCGACCGACTTGCGCCGCACCAGACCGCTGACCTGGTGGCCGTAGCGGTTGCTGGCCCGGCCGAAGACCCGGTTGAACCAGCCGAAGAACGGCCCGAGCACCTTGTCCATGCCGCGGGTGAGCCGGTCCTTGGGCGCATCGTGCGGGCGCAGCAGCAGGGCCGAGAGCGCCGGGCTCAGCGTGAGCGAGTTGAAGGCCGAGATGACGGTGCTGATGGCAATGGTCACCGCGAACTGCTTGTAGAACTGGCCGGTGAGGCCGGGCACGAAGGCCAGCGGCACGAACACGGCGCACAGCACCAGCGCAATGGCGATGATGGGGCCCGACACCTCGCGCATGGCCTTGATGGTGGCATCGCGCGCGTTCAGGCCTTCCTCGATGTTGCGCTCCACGTTCTCCACCACCACGATGGCGTCGTCCACCACGATGCCGATGGCCAGCACCAGGCCGAACAGCGTGAGCGTGTTGATGGAATAGCCCAGCAGCAGCAGGAAGGCGAAAGTGCCCACCACCGACACCGGCACCGCCAGCAGCGGGATGATGGAGGCGCGCCAGGTCTGCAGGAAGACGATGACCACGATCACCACCAGCGCAATCGCTTCCAGCAGCGTCACCACCACCTTCTCGATGGACGTCTGCACGAACCGGGTGGGGTCGTAGACGATGCTGTAGTCCACCCCCGGCGGGAAGTTCTTGCTCAGGCGGTCCATCGTCTCGCGCACGTTGTTCGACAGCGCCAGTGCGTTGGAACCCGGGGCTTGGAACACCGCGATGGCCGCGGCTTCCTTGTTGTTGAGCAGGCTGCGCAGCGCGTAGCTGCCGGCCGACAGCTCCACACGGCCAACATCGCGGATGCGGATGAGGCCACCGGTGGCCGGGTCGGCCCGCACGATGATGTCGGCGAACTCTTCCTCGGTGCTCAGCCGGCCCTGGGTGTTGACCGCCAGCTGGAACTCGGTGCCAGCCGGCGCGGGCGGGGCGCCCACGGTACCGGCGGCCACCTGCGCGTTCTGCTCGCGGATGGCGCCCACCACCTCGGCGGTGGTGAGGTTGCGGGCGGACAGCTTGTTCGGGTCGAGCCAGATCCGCATGGCGTAGTCGCCGGCACCGAACATCTGCACCGAGCCCATGCCGGGCAGGCGCAGCAGGTCGTCGCGCACATTGAGCTGGCCGTAGTTGCGCAGGTAGAGCGCATCGCGGCTGTTGTCCGGGCTCACCAGGTGAACCACCATGGTCAGGTTCGGGCTGCTCTTTTCGGTGGTCACACCGATCTGGCGAACGATCTCGGGCAGGCGGGGCAGGGCGCGGTTGATGCGGTTCTGCACCGCCGTCTCGGCGGCCTCGGGGCTGGTGCCGATCTTGAAGGTGACGGTCAGCGTCATGCCGCCGTCGGCGGTGGCCTGCGAGTCGAAGTACAGCAGGTTCTCGATGCCGCTGATCTGTTCCTCCAGCGGCGTGGCCACGGTTTCGGAGATGACGCGCGGGTTGGCACCGGGGAACTGCGCGCGCACCACGATCTGAGGCGGCGAGACCTCGGGGTACTCGGACAGCGGCAGCTGGAAGATGGCCAGCGCACCGACCAGGAAGATGAAGATGGAGAGCACGGCCGCAAAACGCGGCCGGTCGATGAAGAACCGGGAGATGTCCATGGCGGGGCTCCGGGTCAGTTGCCGGCGGGGGCGGCAGGGGCACCGGGCGCGCCGGCGGCCGGGAACACCGGCATGCCGCGCTCGTCCACCTTCAGCACCTGCGGCTGCACCGGCACGCCGGGCATGATCCGCTGCAGGCCTTCGACCACCACGTTCTCGCCCGGCTTGACGCCGTCACCCAGCACCACGCGCATGCCGTCCTGCAGCGAACCCAGGCGCACCACGCGGAACTGGGGCTGACCGTCCTGGCCGACCACCACCACCACCTTGCGGTCCTGGTCGGTGCCCACGGCACGCTCGGGCACCAGGGTGGCGGTGTAGGGGGCGCTGGTGGTCATGCTGATGCGGGCCGCCAGGCCCGGCACGAAGCGGCCGTCCTTGTTGTCGAAGCTGGCGCGCAGGCGGATGGCACCGGTCTGCGGGTTCAGGCGGTTGTCCACGAAATCCAGCTGGCCCTGATGGGGGTAGCCGCTCTCGTTGGCCAGGCCCAGGCGCACAACCGGCGGCTTGGCTCCGGCCGCGCGCACGCGCAGGAAGGTCTGCTCGCTGCCGTCGAAGTAGGCGTGCACCTTGTTGCTGGCGGCAATGGTGGTCAGCACCACCTGTTCATTGACCAGGTTGCCCGCCGTCACCGACGCGCGCGAGATGCGCCCGGCAATCGGTGCACGCACGGCGGTGTGCGACAGGTTCAGCCGGGCCACCTTCAGCGCGGCCTCGGCGGCCTCGATGTCGGCATTGCTGGTGCGGGTGCTGGCCGCCAGCTGGTCGGCCTCCTGCTTCGAGATGGCCTTGCTCTGCAGCAGCTTTTCGGCCCGGGCCAGTTCGGCGCTGGCCAGTTCGGCACGGGCGCGGGCGGCTGCCACCTGCGAGGAGGCGCGGGCCACCTCGGCCTCGAACGGGCGGGGGTCGATGGTGAACAGCAGCTGACCGCGCGCCACCGTGGCGCCGTCGGTGAAATGGACCTTGTCCACCGTGCCGGCCACGCGCGGGCGCAGCTCGACGAACTCGGCCGCTTCGATGCGGCCGCTGAAGGTCTCGACATCGGACACGGTGCGCTGCACCGCCGGGGCGACGCTCACCGGCATGGCCGGGGGCGGCCCGCCTTGGGCGTCTGCGCGGCCGCCGCAAGCGGACAGCAGGGCGGCACTGCCGGCCACCAGGGCCAGAGCAAGAAAGGGACGGATGCGCCGGGCATCCAGGGAATGGGCTGGCATGGGGTACTCCAGAAAACCAGGGACCTGGTGGCCCGGATGGGGCTTCGGGTCCGCCGGAGGGGCGGTGGATCGGCGAAAACCGGAAATTCTAGCGATCCGTGTGAAACTTTTGTGATTCACCTGGAATTAAATGGGTGAAAATACAACCCGCGTGCAAACATCAGGGAACCATGAACACATCCGACGATCACCCTGCCATGAGCCTGGATGCCCACCCATTGAATGCCCCGACCGGACAGGACAGCCCTCCGCCGGGCCGCAGCGAAGACGAGCGCCTGCTCGCCGCCCTGGCCCTGGCCCTGGTCGACAACCCTCGTGCCACCCTGCAGGAGCTGGCCCAGGCCGTCGGCGTGAGCCGCGCCACCCTCTACCGTTTCTCGCGCACCCGGGAAGAACTCATCGACCGGCTCATGCAGCACGCCACCGGCTGCCTGCAGCGCGCCATGGAAGAAGCGCGGCTGGACGAAGGCCCGGCCCGTGAGGCCCTGACCCGCTTTGTCACCGGCCAGATGGAGCAGCGCGAAATGGCGGCATTTCTGGTCTACCACTGGCAACCGGAAACCATCCAGGACGAACGCGGCCGCACCAGCTGCGATGCCTTCCTGGAAGCGCTGGACGCCTTCATCCTGCGCGGTCAGCGCGAAGGCGTGTTCCGCATCGACATCGCCGCCCAGGCCCAGACCGAGGCGCTGATGGCGCTGCTCACCGGCATGGTGGACGCCGAGCGCCGCGGCCGCGTGGCCCGGGTGGGCGTGCCGGCGATGGTGGAGGCACTGTTCCTGAAGGGGTGCGCGGGCTGACCACCCTGGCGGCAAGCCGCCGCTGTTTCAGCTCGGCACCGCATGCCGCCGCGTCGACGGCCCGGCCTGCAGCACCTGCCCCGACAAGGCATGCCCCACCAGCGGCGGCAGCTCGGCCGCCACGGCCAGCAGCGCTGGCAGATCGACGCCGGTGTCCACGCCCATGGCCTGGAACATGTGCACGAGGTCCTCGGTGCTCACGTTGCCGCTGGCCCCCGGTGCGAACGGGCAGCCGCCCAGCCCGCCCAGCGAGGCATCGAAGCGGGTGATGCCGGCTTGCCAGGCCACCAGGGCATTGGCCAGGCCCATGCCGCGCGTGTTGTGGAAGTGCGCGGTGAAGCTCACCCCCGGCCAGCGCGCCAGCGCTTCGCTGCACAGGCGCTCCACCTGGGCCGGGTGGGCCATGCCGGTGGTGTCGCACAGGGTGATGCGGTCAATGCCCAAGGCCACGATGCGGTCGATCAGGTCAAACACCCGGTCGGCCGGCACATCGCCGTCGAACGGGCAGCCGAAGGCGGTGGACAGCGAGGCATTGAAGGCCACCTGGGCGTCCGGGGTCTGGCGTACCAGGGCCACCACGTCCTCGAACTGTTGCAGCGAACGCTCCGGGCTCATGCGCAGGTTGGCCTGGCTGTGGCTGTCGCTGGCCGACATGACCAGGTTGATCTCGTCCACGCCGCAGGCCAGGGCCCGTTCAGCACCCCGGGTGTTGGGCACCAGGGCGGCGTAGCTGACGCCGGGCACGCGCTCGATGCGCTGCATCACCTCGGCCGCATCGGCCAGCACCGGTATGGCCTTGGGCGAGGTGAACGAGGTCACCTCGATCTTGTCCAGGCCGGTGCGCGAGAGCGCATTGCACAACCGCACCTTGTCGGCGGTGGGCACGAAGACCGGCTCGATCTGCAGGCCGTCGCGCAGGGCCACGTCGTGGATGTGGATGCGATGGGGTCCGCGCTTCATGCAATGCCCTTCTGGCGCAGTTCGGCAATGCGCTCGGCACTCAGGCCCATCGAACACAGCACCTCGTCGGTGTGTTCGCCCAGGGCCGGACCGATCCAGCGGGTGGCGCCGGGCGTGCCGCTCAATTGCGGCACCACACCGGGCAGCGAGACCGGCTGGCCGTCGGGCAGGGTGTGCGGCTCGATCATGCCGCGCGCCTGGTAGTGCGGGTCGGCCACGATGTCGGCAGCGGTGTAGATGCGCCCGGCCGGCACGGCGGCGGCTTCCAGCACGTCCAGCACCTGGTCCAGCGTGTGCTGGCCGGTCCAATGGCCGATGGCGTCGTCGATGCGCTGCACCTGGGCCACCCGGCCGGCATTGCCGGCCAGGGCCGGGTCGTCGGCCAGGTCGGTGCGGCCGATGGCGGTCATGAGCCGGCGGAAGATGGCGTCGCCATTCCCGGCAATGGCCACGTACAGGCCGTCGCCGCACCGGTAGGTGTTGGACGGTGCGATGCCCGGCAGGCTGGCGCCGCTGCGTTCGCGCACGAAGCCTTGCACGCTGAATTCGGGCACCAGGCTTTCCATGATGGCGAACACCGACTCGTACAGCGCCACATCGATGAACTGCCCGCTGCCCCCGTTGTTGCGGTGGTGCAGCGCCATGAGCGCGCCGATGGTGCCGTACAGCGAGGCCAGGGTGTCGCCCAGGCTCACGCCCACGCGCACCGGCGGCCGGTCCGGAAACCCCGAGGTGTAGCGCAGCCCGCCCATGCATTCGGCGATTGCCGCAAAACCGGGCCGCTGGCTGTAGGGGCCGCTCTGGCCGTAGCCCGAGACGCGCACCATGATCAGCTTCGGGTTGAGCGCATGCAGCGCGTCCCAGCCCAGGCCCCATTTCTCCAGGGTGCCGGGGCGGAAGTTCTCGATCACGATGTCGGCGCTCGCCGCCAGCTGCCGCGCCACCTCGGCGCCTTCGGGCTGGCGCAGGTCCAGCGTGACCGACTTCTTGTTCCGGCTCTGCGAATACCACCACAGCGAGGTGCCCTGGTGCAGCTTGCGCCACTGGCGCAGCGGGTCGCCGCCCTCGGGCGATTCGATCTTGATCACCTCGGCACCGAACTGGGCCAGCAGGGCCGCTGCGTACGGTCCGGCAATCAGCGAACCGAGTTCGAGCACCCGCACGCCGGCCAGGGCCTGCGGCGGCACCGGTTTCGGCGGGGTATCGGCGCCGGCCATGTCAGTACCGGCCCGAGAGCAGGGCGCCAAAGCCCGGCACCTGGGTGGAGAGCTTGAGCTCGCTCAGCATGGCATGGGTGGTGCACACCGCAGCCGAGAGCACCGGCAGGCCGATGCGGTCTTCCACCGGCTGGATGGAGGGCAGCGAGGGCATCTGCACACAGGCCGAGAGCACCACCGCGTCGCAGTTGGCGGTGACCAGCCGGCGCGAGAGTTCGATGGGCGCGCGCGGGTCCTGCGCACCCACCTGCAGGTTGTCGGAGATCTCCAGCGAGACCGCATCCTGCACCTCGATGCCCTCGTGCTGGATGTAGTCCACCACCAGCTGGGTCAGCGGCTTCATGTAGGGCGTCAGCACCGCGATCTTCTTCGCGCCGATGCGCTGCAGGCCCTGGATCAGGGCACCGGCGCTGGTGACCACCGGCGCGGGGGCGCCGTTGTCCACCGTGCGCTGGTGCAGCCGCTGCTCGGACTGCCGGTGGTAGCCCAGACCCATGCTCATGATGGCTACGAGACACGCGTAGCCCAGCACGTCCACCCGGGCGTCCGAGAGTTCGAGCGCGCAGCGGTCGGAGTCGGCGTCCATGGCGGCCAGCTCTTCCTTGGTCACCTTCTTCATGCGCATGCGCGACGAGTGGAAGGTGAAGCGCTCCGGTGCCACGGCCTCGCGGGCGCGCAGCATGGTCGGGATCTCGGTCTCCATGGTGGTGTTGGAGCTGGGCACGATCTGCCCGATGCGGAAATGGGTGCGGGTCATGTCGGTGCGGGTCCGGTCACTCGGCGGTGATGTTGCGGCTCTTGATGATCTGGCCCCAGTACTCGGTCTCGCGGGTCACCAGGTCGCCCAG
The DNA here is from genome assembly GCA_943370825.1 of Allobosea thiooxidans. Taxonomy (GTDB): domain Bacteria; phylum Pseudomonadota; class Gammaproteobacteria; order Burkholderiales; family Burkholderiaceae_C; genus Hydrogenophaga. The sequence continues at coordinate 33,182 of CALRSR020000034.1, forward strand.
GCCCTTGGGGTCGAGGTAACGCGGCTCCACGCCCTGCAGCTGCGCGCGCTGCTTGGTCTCGGGCGCTTCCAGCACTTTCTTCACCGCCTCGCTGAGCTGGGCGATCACCGGGGCCGGGGTGCCGGCCGGCGCGAACAGGCCGACCCAGGCCTCCAGCTCGAAGCCGGGCAGGCCGGCTTCGGCGGTGGTGGGCACGTCGGGCAGCATGGGGTGGCGGGTCTTGCTGGTGACGGCGTAGGGCCGCAGCTTGCCCTGCTGGATGTGGCCCAGCACCGAGGGCGGCGTGGTCATGAAGAACTGCACCTGGCCGGCCAGAACGTCGGCAATGGCGGCACCCGAGCCCTTGTAGGGCACGTGGGTCATTTCGGTCTTGGTGGTCTGCTCGAACAGGGCGGTGCCCACGTGCGAGAGCGAGCCCACGCCCTGCGAGGCAAAGTTCACCTTGCCGGCGTTGCTGCGCAGGTAGGCCAGCAGTTCGTTGAGGTTCTTCGCCGGCACCGAGGGGTGCGTGGTGATAACGTTGGTGGCCGCCGCGATGAGTGCCACCGGCACCAGGTCTTTCTGGTCCCAGGGCAGCTTGGCGAACATCGACGGGTTGCCCACGTGGTAGGCCGAGTAGGAGATCAGCAGGGTGTAGCCGTCCTTGGGCGCACGGGCCACCTGGCTGTAGGCGATGTTGCCGCTGGCGCCGCCCTTGTTCTCCACGATCACCGAACCGCCCAGGGCCTTGGCCACGCCGTCGCTGACCAGTCGGGCCGAGGTGTCCACCACGCCGCCCGGCGGGTTGGGCACCACGAAGGTGATGGGCTTGTTCGGAAAGCCCTGTGCCGATGCGGCGGTGCCGGACAGCGCCAGCAGGCAGGACAGGAGGGTGCGTCGGTTCAGCATGGGAATGTCTCCAGGGTTGTTGTGAGCGGAATCGGGGGACTGAGCGCGCGGATTCTGGGCATGCCGCGCGGTTTTCGGTTCGCGTTTGATTGACACATCCTCAACCTGTGGTTGAGGATGTGGTCATGAACACCCCCCAGTCTTCTGCGCCCATCAACCTCGGCCGTTTCGATCTCGGCTCGCTGCGGCTCTTTTTGATGACGGTGGACGCCGGCAGCCTGACCGCCGGTGCCGACCGCTACGGCATCTCGCTGGCGGCGGCCAGCAAGCGCATGGCCGAACTCGAAGCCCATGTGGGCCACCCGCTGCTGGAGCGCAGCAAGCGCGGCGTTGTGCCCACCCCGGCCGGGCAGACGCTGCAGCGCCATGCCATCGAACTGGTGGCCCAGCTGGAGCAGATGGCGCTGGCGCTCAGCGATTTCCGTCACGGCACCCAGGGCCACCTGCGCATCTGGGCCAACACATCGGCCTTCGGGCATTTCCTGCCCACCACCCTGGCCATCTTCTCGGCCCGCCACCCGGGCATCAAGGTCGATCTGGAAGACGTGCTGAGCGAAGAGGCCGCCCGGGCCGTGACCACCGGCGTGGCCGAACTGGCGGTGATCGGCGACAACACCCCCACCGAAGGCCTGTACACGCTGCCCTGCGAGACCGACGAACTGGTGCTGCTGGTGCCCGCCGGCCATGCGCTGGCGGTGCGCGAGACGGTGGCCTTCACCGACGCACTCGACCACGACTTCGTGGGCATGAACCGCTCCACCTCGCTCATGCGGCACATCGCCGCAGCGGCCGGCGCCTGCGGCCGCGTGATGCATGCGCGGGTGCAGGTGCGCAGCTTCGATGCCATGTGCCGCATGGTCAGCGCCGGCCTGGGCCTGGCCATATTGCCGCGCGCCAGTGCACTGCCGCTGGCCCCGGCGCTGGGCCTGGTGCTGCGCCGGCTCGATGGCCTGTGGACCCGCCGCCGACTGCTGCTGGCCATGCGCGACCGGCAGCAGCTTTCGCCGCCGGCGCGGGCGTTCGTGGAGCTGGTGGAGCAGACCCCTCAGGCCAGCGGCTGATCCGGGTGGGGCAAGGCCGAGGCTGGGAGGCCGAACACCCGGTCGAAGGCCCAGTTGAAGACGAATGTGTAGATCAGGAAGAACACGATCAGGCCGATGTCCATCACGAAGGCTTCCCACAGCGTCAGGTCCAGCCACCAGGCAAAGGCCGGCACCAGAGTGATCACCAGTCCGGTCTCGAAGCCGATGGCATGCGCCACCCGCCGCCACACGCTGCGCCCGCGCCTGGTCTGGCGGGCCTCCCACCACTCGAAGGCGGTGTTGTAGGCCAGGTTCCAGACCACCGCCACCACGGCGGCTCCCACGGCGGCCACGCCGGCGCGCTCCAGGTCGCTGCCGGAGAACAGCTTGAGCAGCGCGGTGGAGGCACTGATGGCGATGAGCTCGTAGAGCGTGACGTAGACGAGCTTGCGGCGGATGCCTTGCATGGGGGAAAACGGGGGCGGGGGATCGGAAGGACCGCCGACTGTACCCGCAGGCCGTGACCGGCATGAACCTGCACCCCGCAGGGTAAGCCGGTCAGCGGCAGAATCCGGTCGCATGAAACTGCGATCCGACTGGACCGAGCGCTGCGTCGTCCACAGCCACGACCTGGCCTGGGTGCCGTCGCCGTCCCGCCTGGTGGAGCGCCGCATGCTGGAGCGGGACGGCGAGGAGGTGGCCCGGGCCACCTCGGTGGTGCGGTATGCGCCCGGCGCCCGTTTCGACGCCCACGACCACGAACTGGGCGAAGAGATCCTGGTGCTCGACGGCGTGTTCAGCGACGAGACCGGTGACTACGGCCCGGGCACTTACCTCAAGAACCCGCCCGGTTCGCGCCATGCGCCGTTCTCGGAGCCGGGCTGCACCATCTTCGTCAAGCTGCGTTACCAGGACCCGCAGGACCAGGCGCAGCTGGCCATCGATACCCGCCGGGCCGACTGGCGCCCGGGCCTGGTGCCCGGCCTGTCGGTGCTGCCGCTCTCATCGTTCGGCACCAGCCACACCGCGCTGGTTCGCTGGGCGCCGGGCACGTACTTCAACCCGCACCGGCACTACGGCGGCGAAGAGATCTTCGTGGTCGAAGGCGTGTTCTCGGACGAGTACGGCGACTACCCGGCCGGCAGCTGGCTGCGCAGCCCGCACCTCAGCCAGCACCAGCCATTCTCGCGAGAGGGCTGCCTCATCTTCGTGAAGACCGGCCACCTGCTGGCCGACGCCCCATTGCCGGCTGGCACCGGCCATGCCCGCCCCGGCGCTTGAAATTCGGCACCTGGGCCGGACCTGCGACAATGCCGGGTCTGCCTCGATGGTGAAATTGGTAGACACAGCGGACTTAAAATCCGCCGCCCCCAACAGGGCGTACCGGTTCGATTCCGGTTCGGGGCACCAGCCACGGCCGGCCACCATCACCGGCCATCCCTCCGGGCACCACCGGACAAGCGAGTTTTCATGAGCCGATTCAACGCCCCCTTCGAAATCCATGTGCACGGCGACCTGCCCCTGCGCGAGGACGTCGCCTACGAGCAGATCCAGGAGGCGCTCAAACCCTTGTGGCAGTACGCCGGCGCCCGGTCGCTCGCAGCGGCCGCCGCCAGCAGCTACGAGGACGAGCCCGGCATCCGGGTCGACCAGGAAGCCCATGTGCTGCAGATCTGCTGGACCGTGACCGGCGACGAGGACTTCCGCCAGACCATGGAAGAGGCCTGCATGGCCCTCAACGAGATCAGCGCGGCCGGCGCGCCGCTGGAAGTGTCCTTCTACGACACCGAGTACGACGAGGAAGACCCGGCCGAAGGCCAGGAGGCCCGCGACGACTTCGTCATGTTCTTCGTCGGCCCCACGCCGGCGGCCATCATGCAGACCCAGCGCGACCTGCTGGTGCAGGACGTGGTGCACATCATGGAGCGGCATTTCGACGCCTCCGAACTCGGCGACGTGGTGGGCGCCATCGATCAGCTGTTCACCCAGCGCTTCGATGCCCTGGTGAATTCCATGCAGCTGGGTCGCCCGCCGCGCGGCCACGGTGGCTCCGGTCACGGCGGGCCTCGCAAGCCGCGCCACCTGCACTGACACCCCGGCGGCCAGAGGACACCCACCCATGCCGCTGTTCTCTGCCGACGCGCTCAATCCGGGCGTGCGCCCCCGTGAGGTGCTGGGCTGGGCCCTCTACGACTTTGCCAACTCCGGCTACACCACCGTGGTGCTCACGGCGGTGTTTGCGGCCTACTTCGTGGGTGCGGTGGCCGGCGGCGAAAGCTGGGCCACGCTGGCCTGGACGGCAGCGCTCAGTGCCTCCCACCTGATCGTCATGCTCACCATGCCCGGCATCGGCGCCTGGGCCGACCAGCACGCCGCCAAGCGCCGCCTGCTGGCTTTGTGCACCCTGGGCTGCGTGTTCAGCACCGCCGCGCTGGCCCTGGTGGGTCCGGGCGCCGTGGCCTTGGGCGTGCTGCTGGTCATCGTGTCCAACACCTTCTTCGCCTGGGGCGAATCGCTGGCGGCGGCCTTCCTGCCCGAGCTGGCCCGGCCGCAGGCCATGGGCCGTGTGAGCGGCTGGGGCTGGAGCCTGGGTTATGTGGGTGGCATGCTGGCCCTGGGCCTGAGCCTGGCCTGGGTGCTGCAGGCGCAGGCTGCCGGCCGTCCGGCATCCGAATTCGTGCCGGTGACCATGCTCATCACCGCCGGGCTGTTTGCCGTGGCCGGCACCGCCTCGCTGCTGCTGCTGCGTGAACGCGCCAGCCCCCGGCCGGCCGGCCAGCCGACCGGGCTGGGGGCCGCGTGGCGCCAGCTGCGCAGCACGCTGCGGCAGGCCCGGCATTACCGCGACTTCATGTGGCTGCTGGCCTGTGCGGCTGCCTACCAGGGCGGGGTGGCGGTGGCCATTGCCCTGGCCGCCATCTATGCCGAACAGGTGGTGGGCTTCCAGCCGCAGCAGACCATGGTGCTGATCTTCGTGCTCAACATCGCCGCCATGGCGGGGGCGTTTGCCTTCGGCTACGGGCAGGACCGCCTGGGCCACAAGCGGGCACTGGCCATCACGCTGCTCGGCTGGATGGCCACCTGCGTGCTCGCCGCCCTCACCACCACCCAGGCGGTGTTCTGGTGGGCCGCCGCCATCGCCGGGCTCTGCATGGGCTCCAGCCAGTCGGCCGGGCGGGCCATGGCCGGCGTGCTGGCACCACCAGCCCAGCTGGCCGAGTTTTACGGTCTGTGGACCTTTGCCACCCGGGTGGCCAGCATCGTCGGGCCGCTGACCTACGGAGCCATTACCTGGATCACCGACGGCAACCACCGGCTGGCCATCGGCAGCACCGCGCTGCTGTTCGCGCTCGGGCTGCTGCTGCTGGTGCCGGTGGACATGGAGCGCGGCCGCCGCGCCGCGCTGGCCGCACCGCCAAAGGGCAGCGCCGGCTAGGGCCTGTTAACACATCCTCAGCCCATCAGCGACAAGGACGAAGCTGATGAAGCCCAGGAACATGAGGTCGAGTTTCTCGAAACGCGAGAAGATGCGGCGATAGCCCTTGAGCCGACGGAACAAGCGCTCGACCTCATTGCGAC
>CALRSR020000035.1:0-35324 GCA_943370825.1 Allobosea thiooxidans
GGGTGATGCGGTTCTCCAGGGCCAGCAGTGCGCCCAGACCCAGGATCAGCGACTGCAGCGTGATGCGGGTGAATTTGCTGAGGGCCGAGACCATGCCCGACTTCTCGCTGGCCTCGCCCTGCAGCTTCAGGAAGCGGCGGTGCATGCGGTGCCAGCGGGTCATGAGGTTGGGCAGCATGCCCATGGCTTCGATCACCTCGGCGTTGCGCAGGTTGTTGGTGGCCAGGTTGCCCGAAGACACCGACAAGGCGTTGGCTTCGCCCAGGGGCTTGCGCGAGACCACCTCGTTGGCCCAGGCCAGCGCGATCAGCACGCCCGTGCCGGCCACGGCGAACACGCCCAGCACCCAGTCGAACATGAAGATGACCGCCAGATACACCGGGAACCAGGGCGCGTCGAAGAACGCGAACAGGCCGTTGCCGGTGATGAACTGGCGCACCGTGGTCAGGTCGTTGAGGGCCTGACCGGCGTTGCCCCCTGCCCGCTTCAGGTTCTGCTCGAACGAAGCGGTGTAGACCCGCTGGTTGAGCTTGAGGTCGATCTGGGCACCGACCCGGATCATCAGGAAGCTGCGGATCAGCTCCAGCCCGTGCATCAGGATGAAGGCGCCCACCACCATGAGCGTGAGCATCAGCAGCGTGGTCTGGTTGCCGCTGGCCAGCACCCGGTCATAGACCTGGAGCATGTACAGCGACGGCACCAGCATCATCAGGTTGATGATGGCGCTGAAGATGCCGACATTGCGGAAGGCCTGGCGGAACTCGCGCAGCGTCTGGCCGATTTCGTCGTTGGGCAGACGGAATGCGGACCATCGGCTGTCGGTCGACCGGTTGCTCTGGGGCTGGTTGGAGGGCATGGCGATCCGCCTTGGAATGGAGTGGGAAGTACTGCGGTATTCGGAGCGAACCCCCACCGAAATACGGTGGGGGGTTCACTTAAGAATTACAGCAGGAAGTCCTGAGCAGTCACCGTGGCGGAACTCACGCCGACCAGGGTAATCTGCCCGCCGACCACCGCGTTGCCGCTGGAGTCGACACCGTCGGACACAGTCAGCTGGGTGATGGTGGTGCCGAAGCCCTGGATGGTCACCCGGCTGTTGAACTGGTCTGCGGCAATGCCGAAGGCCGTCAGGTCGATCAGGTCCTGGCCACCGGTGGGGTTGGTGTCGAAGTCCTGGATGAAGTCGGTGCCGAAGCCGCTGCCGAAGACGAAGATGTCGGTGCCCGTGCCACCGGTCATCACATCGTTGCCGGCGCCGCCGTTCAGGACATCGTTGCCGGCACCACCGTTGATCTCGTCGCTGCCGGCGCCACCCAGCAGGGTGTCGTTGCCGCCACCGCCGAGGATGTCGTCGTTGCCGGCGCCACCGGTGATCTCGTTGGCCAGACCGTTACCGGTCAGCACGATCGCGGCGTCGCCGGTGTAGACCAGGTTCTCCACGTTGGCACCCAGCGTGTAATTGGTGCTGCCGCTGTAGATCACGGTGTCGGTGCCGGCGTTGGCGGCTTCGGTCACGCGGTCGGTGGACACATCCAGCCGGTAGGTGTCGTTGCCGGCACCACCGATCAGGATGTCGTTGCCGGCGCCGCCGTCCAGCACGTCGTTGCCTGCGCCGCCAGTGATGGTGTTGTTCAGGCCGTTGCCGGTGCCGGCGAAGTTGCCGGTGCCGGTGTAGGTCAGGTTCTCCAGGTTGGCGCCCAGGGTGAAGGCGTTCATCGCGGTCTGCACCAGATCGGTACCGGCGTTCAGGCCTTCCTCGATCGTGTCGCCGGCGTCCACCGCCACATAGGTGTCGTTGCCTGCACCGCCCTGCAGCAGGTCGTTGCCGGCACCACCGTCGAGGCGGTCGTTGCCGGCACCACCGATCAGGGTGTCGTTGCCGTTGCCGCCTTCCAGGATGTCGTTGCCGGCACCGCCGTCAAGCAGGTCGTTGCCGCCCATGCCCTGAAGGGTGTCGGCGCCACCGAGGCCGAAGATGCGGTCGGCACGACCGTCACCGATCAGGATCTCGCCAGCGTTGGTGCCGATGATGTCGGCGGCCTTGGTGCTGATGGTCCGGTCGGCAAACTTCAGGGATTCGAAGTTGAACACCCGGTCGGTGCCGTCGTCGAAGCGCAGGTCCACGTTCGGGCGGGCATGCGTCACGGTGGCCGAACCGTCCTCGTTCCACTCGATGTCGTATTCGGCGTAGTTGCCACGGAACACGGCGGTGTCCACGCTGGTGTTGGCGGCATCGCCGTCCAGCACTTCACGGATGATGAACAGCTGACCCGGGTTCAGGGTGCGGTCGAACATCAGGCTGTCCAGCGTGCGGCCGTTGTACAGCGGCGTGGCGGCCGCAGCGTTCTGCGGGTCGACGCTGGCGGCATAGACCTTGCCGCTCAGGTCATCGGTCCAGGCGATGAGGGTGCCGTTGGCGTCCTTGATGCCGATGCGCACGTTGAGCCAGCGATCGCCGTCCAGGATGTCGTTGCCGGCGTTGCCTTGGATGGTGTCGTCACCACCACCGCCCAGGATGATGTCGGCCGAGGTGTCGAACATGGTGCGGATCGAGCCGTTCTCGTTGCGCTGGATGGCCGCCTCGTCGAACACCACGGCGGTGTGGGTCTTGCCGGCCACAGTGAAGGTGGCGCGACCCAGGTGTGCCACCAGATCGCTCAGGCCGGCGATGCGGTCCACGCCTTCCTGCAGCAGGGCGTTGGAGTAGGACTCGAACTTGGCATTCGGGTCGAACTGGGCAGCCGCCTGGGTTTCCTCGTCATAGGCGCCGATGACCACATCACGGCCGGTCAGCTTGTCATTGTGCTTCCAGCCGGAGAGGCCTTCCACCAGGTCGAAGCGGTCGCGCAGGATGTTGGCCTGCTGGTTGACGAAGATCGGAATCCCCAGGTCGGAGTCGGCACCCTGTGCCTCGCCCTTGTGGATGGCCCAGTCGAAGCCGGCCATGCCGTTGTTGCGCTGGATGCCCAGGCCCTGGAACATGATGTCGTCGCCCGACTCGGCGTCGTAGTCGTTGTCGTTCCCACGGCCGTTGAGCACATCGTGACCGATGATCGGGCTGTTGAAGAACAGCTCCGAGTTCTCGCCGGCCAGGGTGTCGAAGCTGTCGCCACCTTCCAGCCAGTCGTCGCCCTCGTTGCCGGCGATCATGTTGAGGCCGTCGGCGCCGCGCACGAAGTCGTTGCCTTCGCCGGCGGTGTAGGTCTTGCTGTCCACGCCGCCGAAGATGAAGTCCTGGCCGCTGCCGCCGAAGACGAGGTCCAGGCCGTTGCCCGGGTTGATCACGTCGTTGCCGGCATCGCCGTGGATCACGTCGGCCGCGCCGGAATCGGTACCGCTGTCGGTGATGATGTCGTCGCCTTCGCCGCCGAACAGGTGGTCCACACCCTTGCCGCCTTCGATGCGGTCGTTGCCGGCCTTGCCCCAGATGGTGTCGTCGCCCTCGCCGCCGATGAGCACGTCATTGCCCAGCGTGCCGCCAATGACCACGTGGTCGCCGCCGGTGTAACGCAGGTAGTCGTCCTTGCCGTCGCCATCGAGATCCTGGCGGATGACCAGGTTCCCGATCTGGCCCAGGATCGGATCTGAATGCACCGGATCCTCGCCACGCTGCAGTGCCTTGTTCAGCTCAAAGATGTAAGCCGGGGTCTGGAACAGCGAGCTCGGCAGCGCGGTGGCATTCGGGTCGCCCAGGTCGGTGTTGCGCATCACCAGTTCGGCGAAGGAATCGGCCTCCAGCTGGTTGAGCAGGTTCATGCCCTGGGTGCGGCTGAGGTAGTAGAAGCGGTCGGCGTCCTGCAGCTTCTCCATCTGCACTTCGAACACGAAGTTGAAGGTGGTGCCCAGCTGGCCGCCGAAAGCGATCTTCTTCTCGGCCAGGCCGCCGATCCAGAAGTCCACATTGTTCAGGCCGCCCAGGGATCCGCCGGCGTAGATGCCGGTGGCGTTCAGGAAGTCCAGGCGGTCGGCCGGCGCGCCGGCGCCGCCCATGACGATCTTGGTCGCGGCATCGCGCTTCTCTTCCACCGTGGTGGCCGCCAGGATGGTGGCGTGGGTGCCGTAGGCCGCGATGAAGTTGATGATCGACGCCGGGTGTTTGATGTTCACCGCGAAGTCGTACCAGCTGCTGTAGGGCTCGAGGATGGAATCGTTGGTGGCTTCGAAGAACTGGCGGCGGGCTTCGTTGAGGGAAGGCACACCGGTGTCACGGCCGCGGGCGATGTTGATGGCGCCCAGGTCCAGCGGCAGGCCGACCAGGTTGTTGCGCAGGGCTTCGGTCAGGAATTCGTCGATCTCGTTGCCCACCTGGCGGGTCATGCCGCGCAGGATGGCGCCGGCCGCCACGTCGGAGTTGGAACCGCTGGCGGCGTATTCCACCGGGTTCAGGAAGGCGTCGATCAGACCGATGTGGTCGGTGGTCTGGCCGTCGGCCGCAATGCGGTCCACCGACTCGTTGAGCATCGAGTGGCCGAAGCGGTACACCACGTGGGCGAACTCGGCCATGATGGCCGGGTCGATATCGACCGTGTTGGAGAACAGGAAGGGGTCGACGTCCGGCGAGACGAAGCGGGCGAACTCCTCGAACACCAGGTGCTGGTAGACCATCTCGGTGCTGAAGCGGGCGGCCTGGAACAGGCGCTCGCCGTTCCACACCAGGCCAGCCATGTCGGTCGGCACGGACTGCACTTCCACCAGCAGCCACTGGTTGATGAAGGTCAGATCGTTGCTGTGCAGGATCTCTTCCTTGATCTGATCGACGCGCAGGTTGTGCTCGCTGTGGAACACATGGTGCACGGCGGTCAGGCCGATGTTCTCGTTGCCGCGGCCGTCGCCGACGACGTAGTGGGCGTCGAGCAGCTCGTTGTCGTACTCGGTGTTCTGTCCACGGGCATTCACGGCGACCGCATTGCCGGACTCGCTGTCGGCGTCGGCCACGGTGAGGGCTGACGGGGTGGCGTTGTGGGCGATGTCGTTCAGGAAGGCACGACCGGCACTGATGGCCAGCGAAGCGGCCACCGGGGCATCAGCGGTACCGCTGATGAGCGTCAGACCCTGGGTGGTGCCGCGCAGGTCGCTGGCGTCGTTCACCCTGGTCACCAGCTGGGCATAGCCGTTGGCGCCAGTGATCAAGTTGCCGTACAGATCTGCCGCGACGAGGGGTACATCCAGCACGTCCAGATCGGTCAGCTCGATGCCCAGCATGGTCCTGGCCTGTGCCTTGACGTCGGCCCAGGTCGGCGGCCCACCGTTCTGGCCCTCCAGCATGTGGCCGGTGGCCACGGTCTTGAAGCCAGTGGAACTGGTGGGGTCTGCCACACGCACGTATTCGCGCAGGAACACCTGGTGCGACTCGTGCGAGGTGTAGACCTGGTTCAGATCGATCCAGGGGGTGGTTTCGTTCCGGTGTTCACGGACGTCATCGGCCGTGCCCAGGATGCCGTCGGCGCCTGGCTGGTTGGTGGCGCGGGTCAACACCATGAAGTTGGTGTGGCTGCCCTCGACGTACAGCGGATCACCCGGCTGCAGCGGGATGTAGACCGTGCCGCTGCCGCCCTTGGTGGTCAGGTCCAGACCGTGGTCAAAGAACTGGCCGAACAGGGTCAGGAAGCTGTTGTAAGGCGCGCTCGATCCCAGGTCAGGCATGACGTTGGGGATGAGGATCGGCGCCTCATCGCTGAACACGGTGTTGTTCTGCACCACGTCGAACTGCAGGCCCAGCTGGTCCGGCAGGGCTGCGAAAGCGGCCTCCGCGTTGACCACTTCGGCCTGGGCAGCAGCCAGGGCAGCGGCACTGCCGGCGCTGCTGGCCTGAGCGGTGCTCAGGGCCGACTGGGCGGCAGCTGCAGCGTCGGCGGCATCGGCCGAGGTGTCGGCCAGTGCGGCGGCTTCGGCCTGGGCCTGGGCAGCAGCGGTCTGCGCGGCGCTGCTCTCGGCCTGGGCCGTGGCCAGATCGGCGGTGGCATCGGCGAGCTCGGCATTGGCGGCCTGCTCGGCCAGCAGCGCGGCGTTCAGGGCAGCATCGGCAGAGACCACAGCGGCCTGTGCGCTGCTCAGAGCCACGAAGGCGACTTCGGCGGCAGCGGCGGCGCTGGAGAACTGGGACAGCTTTTCCAGGCGCAGCAGGTCGGCTGCGTCGAAGGCGGCCTGCAGGAAGTCGATGTGGTCCTGGTAGGCCGCAGCGGCTTCCTGCGACATCGTGGCCTGGTTGGCCTTGGCGGCTGCCAGGTCGGCCTTCTTGGCGTTGGCGTGAAGGGCTGCGTCGACATAGGCTTCCAGCGCAGCGGTGCGGTCGGCCACGGCAGCGTTGTAGGCCGTCTGCTTCGGGGTCACCGCTGCCAGGGCCGCCTGCTTGGCGGCAAAGGCGGCGTCGGTGGCAGCGTCAGCGGCGGCGTCAGCGGTCTGGGCAGCAGCCAGACGCTGCTGGGCGGCGGTCAGGTCGCCGGCTTCGGCGGCGGCGGCCTGGGTCAGGGTGTTGGCCGTGGTCTGGGCGGTGGCTGCGGCCTGGGCTGCTGCAGCAGCGGTGGCGGCAGCAGCATTGGCAGCGGTCTGCAGGGCGGGGATGTCGGCGCCACCGGCAGGACCCTGGAGCGCGGCCAGATCGGCCTTGGCATCGATCACGGCCTGGCGGGCATCGATGTACTTCTGGGCATCACCGTAGGGATCGGTCGAGCCCAGCGCCGTGAAGGCCGCAATGATGGCGGCCGGGTTGTTGTCGGTCTGATCGGAGATCAGGTTGCTGATGATGCGAGGCTGCGAGTCGTAGACGCTGCCAGAGGTCTGGGCGTACGACGTCTGGACCGGGGTGCTCATCCCGCCCGTGGGCAGGGGCCGGGGGGGAGAGAGTTCAGCCACATCGAAGTCCGGGTTCAGCAGCCGCGGCATGATCTGGTCGGCCGAGCCGTACATGGTGTTGACCAGGTTGTTGTACTGGCCGCTCACCGTGCGCAGACCGAACGGCACCAGGTTGCCCAGCGGGTTGCCCTGCGCATCCGTCAGCGCGGTGTAGTTGGAGTCGACATGCCGCTCGGCGATCTGGATGTGGGAGAGGATGCGGGTGATGTCGTCAAGGTTCAGACGGAATGACATGGCGGACTCCTGGGTAGGTTCGGGCACGGGCTGGGCGCACGCGAAGACGGTTCTGTGTCTATTTGTTTCGCGTTGGGCCGCAGTGTCGGTACTACACAAGGCCTACGGCAATACCGAGGTTTGTTACCCATTTGGTACTCACTAGCCCCCTGTCCGGGTGACGTTTTCCACACATGAATACATTCGTACAAATCAAAATCCGTGCTGAATCAAGGCTTAAGCCCGGGCATTTGAAGCAAATCATCTCAGAACATCTGTACTTGTATCTTGTGTAACGTTATGTAATTTCACTACCACCCAGGTACTACTGAAGACGAAAAAAAAGGGCCCGAAGGCCCTGCGATGTAACAAGAAGATAGGAACTCAGCCCGCCGGCGCCGGGTCCACCGGCACGGTCAGCGTCACTCGGGTACCGGCCCCGGGGTCGGCAGCCAGGCGCAGCCGGCCGCCGATACCGGCGGCGCGTCGCCGCATGCCGCTCACGCCCTTGCCCCGCAACACGGCGCGCGTGGCCACGAAACCTCGACCGTCGTCGCGCACTTCCAGCATCAGCGCACGCGCCGCGCTGTCGAAACGGCACGCCAGCTCGATCCGGCGTGCCCCGGCGTGCTTGATGGCATTGGCCAGTGCTTCGTGTGCAATCCGCAGCACCTCGTGGCGAACCTCGCCGCGCACCTCGGACAAAGGCCCGTCGATGTCCACCGACCAGCCCAGTTCGATGCCCATGCGCTCCAGCGTGGGACGCAGCCGCCAGCGCAACTGCCCCAGGCCATCGATCAACGACTCGCCGGAGGCGTCCATCACATCCACCACGTTCTTGACCTCGAACAGGCATTCCTCCAGCGCAGTGGCCAGCGCCTGCTGATCGGGCCGGGAGCGGTCCAGGCCAGACAGGATGTTCACCAGATGGGCGCCGACGCCGTCGTGCAGCTCGCGGGCCAGCCGCTTGCGCTCCTGATCGACCAGCTGATCAGCTGCCGGTGCAGCTGCCGGGGCCGTTGCCGACGCCGGCAGCTTCACACGACCGGTGACCAGCAACCACGCCATGAAGAAGCAGACCCCCAGCATGCTGTGCGTGAGACCGATGCGCAGCAGCAGCAGATCGGGCACCAGCAGGTCGTTGAGCGCAACGCCCAGGCCGATCAGTCCGACCACCAGCACCAGGCCGCCACCAAGATCAAAGTGCCGGAATACATGGCGCACCAGCAGCGCGTACAGCAATCCCAGCACCCACGCATTGGTCAGACGCCAGGCCGACAGACCGTTGTCGTGTACGGAAGGATCCAGCAGACCCAGCAGCGCCAGCAGGCCCGCCAGCAGGCACTGTCCGACCGCGAGCCCGGGTGCGCCGGGCAAGGGCACCCGGGTGGACTGCAGCAGGAACAGGCAGGCCCCCAGCTGCACCAGCTGGTAGCTCAGGGCGGTCATGACCCGCGCCGGAACCGCGGGCTCGCTCGGCCACCACCGCACCAGCAGGCTGAACGCCAGCACCAGCAACAGCAGCGCGGCGAAATTGCGGTCCAGGATGCCGTCACGTGCGGGGGCCTGAGGAGCGCTCAGGGCCCAACGGCCCAGCCGATGGGTGAAGGCACCCACGGACAGGGCGCCCACCGCCACCAGCGCCAGCGACAGGTCGAGCGCCACTTCCTCGACCGCCCCTGAGGTCACACTCCAGCGCCACTGCAGCACGCGCCAGGTGGTCAGCAGCACCAGCAGGCCGGTGAGCGCCAGCAACCAGGTTTGCGGCCCCGGCCAAGGGCCGGACCGCCGCAGCATTCCCCCGTGGTTCAAAGCAGCCCGCGCTCCATGGCCCGGCCCACTGCCTGGGCACGCGAACGCACCTGCAGCTTGCGGTTGATGTTGCGGATGTGGGCATTGACCGTCAGGGCGCTGATCGCCAGCCGCTCGCCGATCTCCGGATTGGTGTACCCGGCGGCGACCATCTTGAGCACCTCCCGCTCACGATCGGACAGCGACTCACAGGCCGCGCGCGGGGCACTGGCACCCGCCCCGGCCGGTCGCGCGTCCAGGCGCTGGATCAGGCGCCGCGCCAGTGCCGGCGTGATGGCGGCGCCACCGTTGACCACCTGCAGGACGGCCTGGGCGAAATTGCCGAAACAGTCGTGCTTGAGCAGGTAGCCCATGGCGCCCAGTTCGAACGCATGCAGCGCATGCTGGTCGTCGGCCAGTGCCGAGATGACGATCACTTCCACCAGCGGGTTCTTCTGCCGGACCTGCTCGATGAGGCTGAAGCCACTGCCATCCCCCAGGTTCAGATCGACCAGCAACACATCGAACGGCTGGCGGCCCGCCAGGGCACGCGCCTCACGCAGGCTCTGCGCCTGCCCCACCAGTTCGATGCGGGGATCGGCCAGCAACTCGCCAGCCACCACCCGGCGCAGATGGGCATCGTCATCCACCAGCAGCACGCGCACCGGCTGGCCGGCCTGTCCGACGAGGTGCCCGGGCCACGGCGTGGTTTCCCGGGGCAAGGCGGGCTGCATGGTGGCATCAGCGAAGGCGGACATGGGTATCTCCTCGTGTGTTGGGTAGCGCCGCAGCCATCCTGACGACGGCGCCTCATGCATACCATGTGACTAATTACGTTCCATTTTCCGCCGTTTGTGATGGCGGTATTGGTACCGTAGGCCACATTTTGCCGAAGTTTGTTTCAATCTGATTGCAAAGATACATTTAGTAACTACTACATACTTTGGCAGTATTTGCTATCAATCAAGAAGCATTCGATCAAGGCATCCCGGAAGGATGTCGAACGGAAGTATCCAGCATGGACGATGGAAACTACGCCAAACGGACTACGCGCCTGCAACGATTGGAAACATTTGAACAAAATCTCACAGTTCACCCCAGGCCAGCCAGCCAGGTCTCCGAAACAAAAACACCGGAGATCAGCGCTGACAGGTCTGCCGGACGGGCATGGTGCCCGACCCGGTCCCTGACCAGACCAACCCAGGAGTCCACCATGAAAAAGTTTGCCCTCATCGCCCTCGCCCTGACCACCTCCGCCGCCTTTGCCGGTGGCCCGCGCGGTGGTTACGAGCCCCGTTCCAGCGGCCCGGAAATCAATGACCCGTCCATCCAGGCCACCGTGCTGCTGAACACCGCCGTGATCAACGCCGCTTCCTACGGCGGCGAGGCTGTGCAGAACATCGCCACCAACGCCGGCAACGTCGAAGTCGACGGCGCCCAGCTGCAACTGGTCGGTGCCAAGAACAGCCTGATCATGAACGCAGCCCTGGGTGGCGAAGCCCGCCAGAACCTGGCTTCGAACGTCGGCGACGTCGAAATCAACGCCATGTCCATCCAGGCCGTCGTGGCCGCCAACTCGGCCGTCATCAACAAGGCTGGCTACCGCAGCCTGGCCGTGCAGAACATCTCCACCAACACCAGCTGCTCGACCTGCGACTGAGACTGACCGGACTTCGGCCGTACAGGGTGATCCCCTGTACGCCGGAACCCGGCACAGGCCGGGGCCCTTGTGAACACAGCCTGGAGACAGCCATGATCCCAGCCCCGACCCGCCTGATGACAGGCACCCCCCATTCTTCACGCGACCTCCGCTGGCTGGTCGCGTTGTTGTTGCTGGCCCTGTCCGCCCTGTGGACGTCGCCCGCCCGCGCCCAGTCCGCGCCCGGTGAGGACCCGCTGGTGCTGACCAAGAAGGTCGCCCCCAGCGGTCTGCCCGTCAACAACCAGCCCAAGTCCACCGGCCTGGACAAATCCACCGAGCTGCCGGCCTGGATGCGCGCCAAGGTCTCGCGCTACACGGCCAAGGCCATGTCGGCCAACACCAGCGGCATCTACACCGACGCCGACGTGGTCACCACCGCCACCAACGACGGTTTCCGGCGCACCTGCACGCAGGAGATCGCCACCCAGACCACCGGCGCTGCCTTCAACCGCTACGGGCCGCAAGCCCAGGAACAGATCGTCGTGCTGCGCGGCGATCTGGTGAACATCTGCAACTGAGCCCCGCCATGACCGCCCTTGCCCAGCCCGCCCTGCCCCTTCGCGCCCACCGCAATCCCTTGAGCCGCTGGCTCGGGATGGCCTGCCTGTCGACCGTGATCGTGCTGGCCGGCTGCGCGACCCCCATGGACGCCCGCAAGGACGCCCAGTACCAGAGCTACGGCAACGCCGCCTCGCGGCCCACGGTGCGCCCGGTGCGCTCGGTCTCCAGCTTCTCGGACTCGCTGATGTGCATGGACCAGATGCTGCGCGAGGCCAACATCACCACCACCCTGGTGACCAGCAAGCTCATCCCCGATGCCTCCCTGCGCGTGCCGGTGGCCACCAAGGAGATGATCATCACGGCGCTCTCGCAGATGTCGCGCCTGAGCAATGCCTTCCGCTATGTCGACTACGAGGTCGACATTGCCCGGCAGGACACGGTGCAGAACCTGACCACCATCCTGCTCAACAACAACCAGATCCAGCTGCAGCGGCCCTCGCTCTACATTTCGGGTGCCGTGGCCTTCGTGGACCAGAACGTGCTGAGCAACCGCTTTGACGCCGGCACCTCGGCCTCGCGCCTGGAAACCGGCTACAGCCGCGATCGCAACGTCACCGTGGTGGGCCTGGAGCTGCACCTGGGCGACTTCCGCTCCCGTACCCTCATTCCGGGCATGGACTCGGCCAATGAAGTGATCATCGGCACCGGCGGCCAGGGCCTGGACGTGGCCGGCCGCATCGGCGACTACGGCCTGCAGTTCAACGTAGGCCGTGACTACGCCCAGGGCACCGGCGCAGCCATCCGCACGCTGGTCGAGCTGGCCATGATCGAGCTGGTGGGCAAATGGGCCCGCGTGCCTTACTGGCAGTGCCTCACGCTGGAGCAGAACCATCCCGACTTCCAGCGCCAGCTGCGCGACTGGTTCGACGAGGGCGGCGACAAGGTGCACCAGGGCCTGGTGCGCCGCTCGCTGGTGGCCAAGGGCTACCTGCCCGGCGGCGAAGCCACTCCCCCGGTCAACAGCCTGGCCTTCCGCCGCGCCCTGGCCCGTTTCCAGGCCGACAACCGCATGGTGGTCACCGGCACCGTCAACTTCCCCACCTACGAGCGAGCCCTGCGCGACTTCGTGTCCCTGGATGCCAACGGACAGCTGTCGCGATATGGCTGGATGAGCAAGGACCCGACGCCGGTGCAACCGGTGAACGATCCTGAGCTGCCGATCCCCTCCTCCGGTCTGGCTTATGGCGCGAAGACACCGGGTCGCACCATCGACCTGCAGATCGAGAATGTGCTGCTGGGCCGCACCGTGTTCGAGGTGGGTGAACAGGTCTTCCTGTCGGCCACCGTTTCGCAAGCGTCCCACATGTCCTGCTACCTGTCGGACTCGGCCGGCAACGTGATGCGGCTGATCCCCAACCCCATCGCCACCCAGGCCGTGGTCCCCGGCAACCAGGCGGTGCGCATTCCGGACTGGATGAGCCCCAACCCCGGCTTCGTGCTGGCCACCACCGCGCCGGGCCAGGAAGGGGTGCTGTGCACCGCCACCGGCGAGGACGTGACCGCCCGACTGCCGGCGCCGCTGCAAGGCGCGGCCCTGCGGCCCATGCCCGAATTCAAGAGCCTGGACGCCGTGGCCAAAGCCTACGTGGACGCTGTGGGCGCCGATGCGGTCAGCCTGGGCCGGGTGAACTGGACCGTTGGCCCGCGTCGCCCGGCGGCGGCTGCGCCCGCCGCTGCGCCGGCACCGGCACCCGCTCCGGCCGCTCAGGCCCCAGCCGCTCCCGCCCGATGACACCCCGGCTGCCGATACGCCGTCGCGCCACGCTGGCGTGCTCGGTGCTGGCGCTGGCCGGGGCCGTGGGCGCAGCACAGGCCCAGACACGGGCCATGGGCGCGCCGGTGTTCGATCCGGCGCCGGTCAGCGAACCGGCCCTGGGCACCCCGGTGCCCGGCGTCCGTGCCGATCAGGCCGCCGAGCTGGCGCGCCTGCAGACGCAGGCCTCGCAGCCGGTCGCCAGTCTGCGCGGAAAAGTCCGTACCGATGCCGCCGAAGCCGCCTGGACGCTCGGGCTGCTCTCGCTGCACGGGGCATCCGTTCCGCGCGACGATGCCCAGGCCCGTTTCTGGTTCGAGCGCGCCCGGCAACTCGGCGCGCGCCTGGCACCGGCGGGTGTGGCTTGGTGCGCCATCGACGGCTGCGGATCGGCGCCCGACGCAGCCCAGGCGCGGGAAGCCCTGGCCGCGCTGCGACGCACCGACCCGGCACGGGCCGCCCACCTGGAATGGTTGCAGCGACAGCGGGCGCCGGTGCTCGACGGCTCGGCCGGAGCCCAGGCCGAAGCCGCCGCCCGCGATCTGCTGCAGCGCGCCGCCCGCGGCGGCAACCCGCACGCCCGCCTGGAACTGGCACTGGAACAGGCCGGCGGCCAGCGCGAACGCGAGGCCTTGGCCCAGCTCAAGGCGCTGGCGCCCACCCTGCCCGCCGCCGCTGCCAATGCGCGCGTGCTGGAAGGCCGTCTGCAGGCCGGGCCCGCCCCCGTGGTGCCGGCCGAGGCTTCGCCACCAGGCAACGGCGTGACGCTGCTCGGCATGGACAACACCATCGTGCTGCCGGGCCGACCGGTCGGGGCCGACGAAGCCTATGCCCTGGCCCGTCGCTTCCACCAGGGCAACGGGGTGCCGGCCAACTACACCGAAGCCATCCGGCTCTACCGGCAAGCGGAGGCCCAGGGCAACAGCGCCGCCCGCCAGATGCTGGCACTGATCTATTCGCGCCCTACCGCCGACGGCCAGGTGGACTTCACCTGGATGCGCCAGCTCAGCCAGATCGAGCCCGGCACCGCTGGCGCCGGCAGTGCCCGCGCTGCTGCGGCCAGCCCCTGGCAACGCGAGCCCACACCGCTGAGCGATCTGGTGCCGCCGCGCTGGCGCTGAACCCGAGTCGGTGATCGAGACGGCGAACGGAGCCGGCTCGGGAGTTTTAGTGATGGGATGGTGACTCATCCCCCTTTGGGTGTGGCTGTCTTGCGCTGCCGAATCGGCCGGCTGATGAATACTAATGGATTACTTTTCTCCCATGAGACAGCCGATCCAGATGCTCGAATTCGTCGCCATCACCGCCATGCTCCTGACGCTGAACCCCTGGATGGGAGCGCATTTACCAGTCATCAAGGTGGCCCAGCAGCTGGCGCTGTTACGACCGCTGCCGACACGATCGTTCAACTATCCCCGCTGGCAGGCCACCTTGTCCATCGGGCTGTTCTGCCTGATGGCGGGAATGGCTGCAGACCGCAACTGGGCGGATGCGGACCGCCCGGTCTTGTCTTCCCCGCCGGGCTTCATCCTGGGACTCGCTACTGCCATTGGCAGTTTTTCTCTGGTGGTGGCTACCCTTCAATGGATGGTGGGCAAACACGCTGAAGGCACGGCCAGGCCCAGCTTCTACAGGGTGATCGCCGCAGCGTGGCTGCTGCCCGCTGTGATCGGATCAAGCCTCCTGATTGCGGGGTGGTCAGCACCACTGGCCACTGTTGTTCTCCTGGCCTTGCTTCGCATCAGCTATCACGCCTGGCGGTCCGCAGCACCATCCCTTCAGGCATCCCGCGCAATCACGGGGCTTGCACTGGCCTGCACGGCAGTGGTGGTGCTGCTGGTGATTGCCCGGATCCTTGCATTGCCGTAGACCTGGGCCAGGTAACGGCGGTCGAGATCAACCCTTGCGCAACGCCGCCCGCAGCTGATCCCCGATCTCGGGCCGCTCCAGGAACGGATCGACCGGGTTGGTGGCATTCACGATGCCTTCCATGCGCGCGCGCACGTTGCCCAGGGCGCGGGGGTGGCTGAAGATGTAGAAGCGGTCGGCGGCGATGGCGTCGAACACCAGGGCGGCCACCTCGGCGGCGGTGACCTTGCCGGAGCTCACTGCCTTGTCGCTCATGGCCTGGCCGATCAGCTGGCTCTGGGTGGGCTTCTCGCTGGCCATGTCGCCGGGACGGTTGCGGTGGCTCTGGCTGATGCCGGTGGGCACAAAGTACGGGCACAGCACACTGGCGCTGACCTGGTCGGTCACCAGGCGCAGGTCCTGGTAGAGGGTCTCGGTCAGGCTCACCACGGCATGCTTGCTCACGTTGTAGATGCCCATGTTGGGCGGGGTGAGCAGGCCGGCCATGCTGGCGGTGTTGACGATGTGGCCGCGCCACGTGGGGTCGGCCTGGGCGGCTGCCAGCATGTGCGGGGTGAACAGGCGCACGCCATGCACCACGCCCCACAGGTTGACGCCCAGCACCCATTCCCAGTCGCGCACCGAGTTTTCCCAGATCAGGCCACCCGAGCCCACGCCGGCGTTGTTGAACACGAAATGCGGTGCGCCGAAACGGGCGACCACGTCGCCGGCCAGGGCTTCCATCTCGGCCGCGCTGGACACATCGACCTTGCGGGCCATCACCTCGGCACCGGCGGCTGTGAGTTCGGCGGCGGCGCGGTCGAGCGCATCCTGCTGCACGTCCACCAGCACCAGTTTCATGCCGCGCTGCGCGCCGATGCGGGCGCATTCAAGGCCGAAGCCGGAACCGGCGCCGGTGAGAACGGCCGTACGGCCGGCAAAGTTCTGGATCATGGGGTGTCTCCTTCGTTGTTGTGGATGTCAGGGGCGCAGCATCTCGACATGGTCGATGCCGTCTTCGTCGTACACCGGGCTGGCGGTCTCGAAGCCGTGTTGCCGGTAGAAGCCTTGCAGGTGGGCCTGCGCGCCGATGCGGATGGGCTGGCGGCCCCAGAGCGATGTCAGCATCTGCACTGCATGCGCCATGAGCGCATGGCCCACGCCGGTGCCGCGCAGGGCCGGATCGCTGACCACCCGGCCAATGCTGGCCTCGGCAAACTTCAGGCCCGCCGGCACCAGCCGCGCATAGGCACGCAGCAGCGGCGCGCCGCCGGCCGGGTCGGTTGACTCGCCGAGCAGGTGCATGCAGTCGGCATCGGCCCCGTCCATGTCCTGAAAGACGCAGCGCTGCTCCACCACGAACACCTCGCTGCGCAAGCGCAGGATGCTGTAGAGGGTGGTGGCCTGCAGGGCATCAAAGGGCAGGCAGCGCCAGACCAGCGCGGCGGTTTCGGGACGGGGACGGCTCAAGCCTTCACTTCCTTCAGCACAAATCCCACGCGCGGAAAGTGCACACGCACCGTGCCTGCGCGCTCGTCGGTGCGCTCCAGCGTGTAGCGGGTGCGGGTGGCGGCGCGCAGGATGCCCTCGGTCGGTTCGGTGCCGAAGGCTTCGGGCGCGACGGTCACTCGCGACCCCAGCGCAATGCCGTGGTCGTCCTGGAAGACATCGTCGGTCAGCGCGGCGGGCGCGCTGCTGCGGGCCAGCGCGATGGCGTCGGTCGAGGTCATCACCTCGGGCTTGCCGTGGCCGATGGCGGCCATGCGGTCCATCCACTCCAGCACATCGGGGGTGGCATCCAGCACGCCGGCCATGGCCGGGTTGACCACACGGCTGAACCACAGCGGGTGGTAGGCGGCAAAGTCGGCAATGCAGGGAATCTCGCCCAGCAGGAAGGGCTGGTCGTCCAGCATGCTGGAGAGCCGCCGCAGGTAACTGCGGTAGGCCGAGGTGGCATCGGCCGGGCGCAGCACCGTCATGTTGGTGCGCATGGCGCCCCGGTCGGCGGCGAAGGCGGCCGCCGCTTCGGGTGGCTGGCCGGCAAACAGCGCGGCCGCGCCCTTGGGGCTGAGGTTGTGGCCCATGGCGGCCCAGAACAGGGTGCCGTCGGCCCACTGGGCCAGCACGCGCGACAGACCGCGCGCATGGGCCGGGTACAGCGGGGGTTCGGGCTGGCGGTGGTCCAGCACCTCGGCAATCAGCGCGGTGTCGCAGTAGATGTCGGCGCCGATCTGCAGGAACGGCGTGCGGCGGTAACCGCCGGTGAGCGCCAGCACATCGGGCTTGGGCATGATGCGCGGGATGTGCACGCTCTTCCAGGCCAGGCCCTTGTGGCCGAGGATCAGGCGCACCTTCTCGGAAAACGGCGACGTGGGGTAGTGGTGCAGGATCAGGTCGGCCATGAAGGGCTCCGGTGCGGGTTCAGTGGGGTCGGGCGCGGTCGATGATGGCATCGAAATCGGAGGCGGCGTTCAGCGATCCGAAGCTGTGGCCCCAGTGCCCGCCGATGCGCGAATCGCAGAAGGCCGCGAACACCGCCAAGGGCGCTGTTCGGGCCAGCAACGCAGCCTGCACGGCCAGCGCCACGTCCTGCGCCAGGCGGCGGGCTTCCATCTCGGTGGCCATCTCTTCCACCCGCAGCGGCAGCTGGGCGGCCAGCCGGTCGAGTGCCGGGTGCATGCCCTTGGCCGGAGCCAGTTCCTGGGCCAGGGCGGCGGCGGCATCGGCCTTGCGCAGGGCGCGAAGAAGGTCCAGCGCCATGATGTTGCCGGCGCCTTCCCAGATGGAGTTGAGCGGCATCTCGCGGTAGATGCGGGCCATGACGCCTTGTCCGCCTTCCTCCACGTAGCCGTTGCCGCCCAGGCATTCCATGGCTTCCTGCGCAAAGTGGCTGCCGCGCTTGCAGACCCAGAACTTGGCCACCGGCGTGAGCAGCCGGGCCATGACCTGTTCATGCGGATCGTGGGGCCGGTCGAAGCTGTGGGCCAGGCGCAGGGCCAGGGCGGTGGCCGCCTCGGATTCCAGCGCCAGGTCGGCCAGCACGTTCTTCATGAGCGGCTGGTCGATCAGGAACTTGCCGAAGGCCTTGCGCTGGGTGGTGTGGTGCACGGCCAGGCTGAGGGCCTGGCGCATCAGGCCGGCGGTGCCCAGCGCACAGTCCAGCCGGGTGAGCGTGCCCATGGCCAGAATCTGCGGGATGCCGCGGCCCTCCTCGCCCACCAGCCAGGCGCTCGCGCCAAGGAACTCCACCTCGGAGCTGGCATTGGCCTGGTTGCCCAGCTTGTCCTTGAGGCGCTGGATGCGCAGCGCATTCAGGCCGCCGCCGGCCCATTCGGGGAGCACCCGGGGCAGGAAGAAGCAGGACAGGCCGCCCGGCGTCTGCGCCAGCACCAGGAAGGCATCGCACATGGGAGCCGAAAAGAACCACTTGTGGCCGGTGATGCGCCAGCGTTCGCCCCAGGCGTCCGATCCGTCGGGCTCGGCCCGGGTGGTGTTGGCCCGCACGTCCGAGCCGCCCTGCTTCTCGGTCATGCCCATGCCCATGGTCAGACCGGCCTTGGCATGCCAGGGCTTGAGACCCGGTTCATAGGCAGGCCGGGTCAGGCCCGGCCCCCAGTCGGCATACACCGCCGCGTTGGACTGCAGCGCCGGCGTGACCGCGTAGGTCATGGAGATGGGGCACAGGATGGAGGGCTCCAGCTCGGTGAACAGCATGAAGCCGGCGGCGCGCCGCAGGTGCGCATGGCCGGTGGCCTGGGCCTCGGCACCGAAGGCGCTGCCGTGCAGGCCGGCCCCGGTGGCGGCTGCCATGAGCGCGTGGTACGAAGGGTGGAACTCCACCTCGTCGATGCGGTGGCCAAAGCGGCTGTGGGTGTGCAGCTGCGGCTTGTGGGTGTTGGCCAGCCGGGCGTGCTGCTGCATGTCGGCGCTGCCGGCAAGACCGCCCAGCTCGCGCAGCGGGGCCAGGTCGAGGTCGGGCGCATGCAGCTTCAGGGCCGCCTGCAGGGGCCGCTGGATGTCGAACAGATCGACGTCCTGCAGCGGCGCAGGCTGGTTGAAGACCTCGTGCGTGGCCGACACGGCAGACCTCAGATCAGCTTGACCAGCTGCTTGCCGAAGTTGCGGCCACGCAGCAGGCCCATGAAGGCTTCCGGTGCCGATTCGATGCCTTGGGCCACGGTCTCGCGCGGGCGGAGCTTGCCGGTGGCCACCAGGGTGCCGAGTTCGGTGAGCGCCTCGGGCCAGACTTCCATGTGCTCGCTCACGATGAAGCCCTGCACCTTCAGGCGGTTGACCAGAATCAGGGCCGGGTTGGCCATGGGCAGCGGGGCACCGTCGTAGCCGGCGATCATGCCGCACACGGCGATGCGGCCGAAGGCGTTCATGCGCAGCAGCACCGCGTCCAGCACCATGCCGCCGACGTTCTCGAAGTAGCCATCGATGCCGTTCGGGCAGGCCTCTTTCAGGGCCTTGGCCAGCGAGTACATGTCCTTGTGCAGCTTGTAGTCGATGCAGGCGTCGAAGTGCAGTTCATTGACCGCATAGGCGCATTTGTCCGGGCCGCCTGCAATGCCGACCACGCGGCATCCACGGGCCTTGGCCAGGGCGGCAAAGGCGCTGCCCACCGCACCGGTGGCGGCACTCACCACCACCGTCTCGCCGGCCTTGGGTTCGATGATCTTCACCAGGCCATACCAGGCGGTCACGCCGGGCATGCCCACCGCGCCCAGGTAGTGGCTCAGGGGCACATGGGTGGTGTCCACCTTGCGCAGCGCGCCGGGCTGGTTGGCATCGACCACGCTGTATTCCTGCCAGCCGCCCATGCCGACCACCTGGTCACCCACCTTGTATTTGGGGTGCTTCGATTCGGCCACTTCGCCCACGGTACCGCCGATCATGACCTCGCCCAGCGGCTGCGAGGCCGCGTAGCTCTTGCTGTCGTTCATGCGGCCGCGCATGTAGGGGTCCAGGCTGAGGAAGTGGTGGCGCACCAGCACCTGGCCGTCGGCCAGCACGGGCGTGTCGGTGGTGACCAGCTTGAAGTTGGACACGGTGGCCTCGCCCTGGGGGCGGTTGTCGAGCAGGATCTGGCGATTGGCGGGCATGGTGAGCTCCTGAAGCAATGAAGAGGATGGGCGGTGTGACGGCGCCGGGTGGCGTCAGTCTGTGCGTACGCGGTTGAGCGGCTGGGTGCTGGCCGGCCCGGTGGGCAGGCGCGGCACGAACTTGAAGGTGCCGGTGGCGTGGCAGCACAGCTGCCCGGCGGCATTGAACACCTGGCCCTCGGTGAAGGCCATGGTGGCAGTGCGGTGCAACAGCCGGCCCTTGGCCACCACCGGGCCTTGCGCGGCGCGCATGAAGCTGGTCTTCATCTCGATGGTGACCGCGCCCATGTCGGGCTGCACCGATCGGGCGGCATGCGCCATGACCACATCGAGCAGCGTCATGCTGGCGCCGCCGTGGATCACGTCGAAGGAGTTCAGGTGGTCGGCGGCCGGATCGAAGGCGATCTCGGCCTCGCCGCCATCCATGCGGCGCAGCTCGAAGCCGAGCAGCTCGACGAAGGGAATGCGGACAGAAAATTCCATGGTTCAGCGTGTCAGTTTCGCCGCAGGGCCGCCCCAAGGCGAAACGCGCCCCGGAACCGGGAATGGAACCGGTTCCTTCCAGTTCCTGGGGCAGCGACCCGCGCAGCGGCGGAGCGTGGGGGCCATTCAACCACCGGTGATGATCGACACGCCGCCGTCCACCGCCAGCCACTGGCCTGTGATGTGCTTGCCGGCGTCGCTGGCGTACAGCAGGGTCAGGCCCTTGAGGTCTTCGTCGTCGCCCAGGCGGCCCAGCGGCGCATGTGCGGCCAGGCGTTCCTCGCCCATGGCCTTGAGGGTGCCGGCGGTCATCTTGCTGGGGAAGAAGCCGGGACAGATGGCGTTGACGCGGATGCCGTGGGCGCCCCACTCCGCCGCCAGCGCACGGGTGAAGTTGATGACCGCGCCCTTGGAGGTGTTGTAGGCAATGGTCTTCATGTCGCGCGGGTTGCCGCCCAGGCCGGCAATCGACGCGGTGTTGATGATGCTGCCGGTGCGCCGGGGAATCATGCTGCCCTTGGCCACGAGCTGGCTCAGGATGAAATAGCTGCGCACGTTCAGGTTCATGACCTTGTCCCAGGCCTCGACCGGGTGGTCTTCGGCCGGGGCGCCCCAGGCGGCACCGGCGTTGTTGACCAGGATGTCCACATCGCCCAGGCGCTGGGCCGTCTCGCTGGCCAGGCGGCGGATGTCGTCTTCCTTCGAGCAGTCCGCCGCGATCCAGCGGGCGTCGATGCCGGCGGCCTGCAGTTCTGCCGTGGCGGCTTCGAGGTCCTCGGCCTTGCGCGAGCTGATCAGCACGCGGGCACCGGCCTCGCCCAGGGCATGGGCCATCTGCAGGCCCAGGCCGCGCGAGCCGCCGGTGATGAGCGCGGTGCGGCCCTTGAGGTCGAACAGCTGGTGAACGTTGCGGGTCATGGGGTCTCCTCCTTCAGTTGTTGGTGTCGGGCACGTGGAAGTCCATGCAGTGGCGGCTCTGCACCACCGCCTTCATGAATGGCTTGATGGCCACGTGGGTCGGGTGATTTTGGTAGGCCGCCAGGGCGGCCGCGTCAGTGAATGTGCTGTCGAGCACCAGGTCGGCGGTGCAGTCCATGCCCTTTGTTGCGGTGCCCACCGAGAACTGCAGGATACCCGGCGTGATGGCGGCGCAGCCCAGCAGCAGCTCGCGGGCACGCTGCACGTTGGTGGCGCGGTCGGCGCCTTCGGCTTCGTCTTTCAGCGTCCACATCACGATGTGGCGCAGCATCAGAAGGCCTCCTCGGGCAGCGCGGCGCAGGTCTGGTCGCGGTTGCTCACCACCTGCAGCCAGGCGCCGATCTTGGGCAGTTCGTAATGGAAGAAGAAACGCATGGCGGCCAGCCGGCCGGTGCGGGCAGCCCTGTGGGGCGCGGCCTGGGCGGTGATCGCCACGTCCAGCCAGATCCAGGCCAGCACCGTGTGGCCGAAGGCCTGCAGGTAGGGCACGGCATTGGCCAGGGCGTCGGACGGGTTGCCAGTGGCCCAGGCGGCTTTGGTGGCCGCACCCACCTGCGCCAGCGCCTGGCCCAGCGCATTGGCGTGCACCGCCAGCTCGGGCATCTGTATGGCCCGCTCGATGGTGGCATTGATGCGGCCGGCCAGCAGCTGCAGCCCACGGCCGTTTTCCATGAGCACCTTGCGGCCCAACAGGTCCATGCCCTGGATGCCATGGGTGCCTTCGTGGATCATGTTCAGGCGGTTGTCGCGCCAGTACTGTTCCACCGGGAAGTCGCGGGTGTAGCCGTAGCCGCCGTGCACCTGGATGGCCAGGCT
The DNA here is from genome assembly GCA_943370825.1 of Allobosea thiooxidans. Lineage (GTDB taxonomy): Bacteria > Pseudomonadota > Gammaproteobacteria > Burkholderiales > Burkholderiaceae_C > Hydrogenophaga. The sequence continues at coordinate 22,103 of CALRSR020000035.1, forward strand.
GTTGGCCTCCAGGCACCATTCGCTGGGCCAGCTCTTGGCAATCGGCGTCAGCACTTCCAGCAGCAGGCGGGCCTCGTCGGCCGCCTCCGGGCTGCCGGTGTGCTGCTCGTCCACCAGCCGGGCGCAGTACAGCTCCAGGGCCAGCGCGCCTTCGCAGTAACTCTTCTGGGCCAGCAGCATGCGCTTCACATCGGCGTGCTCGATGATGCGGATCTGCGGCTGGGCCGGGTCCTTGCCGCCCGGGCCCATGGGCCTGCCCTGCGGCCGGTTCTTCGCGTAGTCCAGGCTGGCGTGGTAACCGGCCATGCCCAGCATGGTGGCGGCCATGCCCACGCCGATGCGGGCCTCGTTCATCATGTGGAACATGCAGCGCAGGCCTTCGCCGGGGCGGCCCACCAGGTAACCGATGGCGCCCGGTGCCGCTTGCGCAGAGCCGGGCGATGCCACCGGGTATTTGCCTTCACCGAAGTTCAGCAGCGTGTTGGTGGTGCCGCGCCAGCCGCACTTGTGGTTGAGGCCGGCCAGCGCCACATCGTTGCGCGCGCCAGTGAGCTGGCCATCGGTGCCCACCAGCTTCTTGGGCACGATGAACAGCGAGATGCCCTTCACCCCCGGCGGGAGCTGCCCGTCCGGCCCGGGAATCTTGGCCAGCACCAGGTGGATGATGTTCTCGGTCAGCTCGTGCTCGCCGGCGCTGATCCACATCTTGTTGCCCTTGAGCCGGTAGCGCGGGCCCAGCGGATCGGCCTCGAAGCCATCGCCATCGGGCAAGGCACGGGTGGCCACGTCGCTCAGGCTGGAGCCGGCCTGCGGCTCGCTCAGGCACATGGTGCCGCTGAAGCGGCCGTTGAACTCGTTGAGCGCAAACACCTGCTTCTGCAGCTCGGTGCCATGCGCCATGAGCAGGTTGGCGTTGCCGGTGGTGAGCATGCCGCTGCCGATGCTGACCGAGGCCATGGCAAAGAAGGCGTTGGCCGCCGCCTCCACCGTGTAGGGCAGCTGCATGCCGCCCACCTCGTAGTCCTGCGCCGCGCTCAGCATGCCGCTGTCGGCATAGGCGCGCTGGGCGTCATGCGTGGCCTGGGGCAGGATCACCCGCTCGCCGTCGAAATGCGGCTCCTGGGTGTCCACCAGCCGGTTGAACGGCGCGTACTTTTCACGGGCGATGCGCTCGCAGGTGTCGAGCACCGCGTCGAAGGTCTCGCGGCTGTGGTCGGCAAAACGCTCGCGCTGCTGCAGCGAACCGACGTTGAGCCAGTCGTGCAGCAGGAAGTCGACGGTGGGACGCAGGCTCATGGCAGCAGGTTGGGTGGGTCAGAGCACTTCGAACACGCCGGCCGCACCCATGCCGCCACCGATGCACATGGTCACGCACACGCGCTTGGCGCCACGGCGCTTGCCTTCGATGAGCGCATGGCCGGTCAGGCGCTGGCCCGACACGCCGTAGGGGTGACCCAGGGCAATGGCACCGCCGTTGACGTTCAGGCGGTCGGCCGGGATGCCCAGCTTGTCGCGGCAGTACAGCACCTGCACCGCGAAGGCCTCGTTGAGCTCCCACAGGTCGATGTCGTTGACAGTCAGGCCCAGCTTCTTGAGCACCTTGGGTACGGCGAACACCGGGCCGATGCCCATCTCGTCGGGCTCGCAGCCGGCCACCGCAAAGCCCAGGAAGCGGCCCAGCGGCTTGAGGTTGTGGCTGCTGGCGTACTGCTCGCTCACCACCACGCAGGCGCCGGCGCCGTCGCTGAACTGGCTGGCGTTGCCGGCCGACACCACACCGCCCGGAATCGCGGGCTTGATGCCGGCAATGCCTTCCTTGGTGGTGCCTTCGCGGGTGCCTTCGTCCTTGCTGACCGTGACCTGCTTGGTCATCAGGCCCATGACCTTGTCGGCCACGCCGGCGGTCACGGTGATGGGGGCGATCTCGGCGTCGAACAGGCCCTCGGCCTGGGCCTTGCAGGCCTTCTGCTGGCTGGCAGCGCCGTACTCGTCCATCACGTCACGGCCGATGCCGTAGCGCTGGGCCACCTGTTCGGCGGTCTGCAGCATGTTCCAGTAGATGGCAGGCTTCTTCTTGTCCAGCGCCAGGTCGCGCAGCATGTGCTGGTTCATTTCCTGCTGCACGCAGGAGATGCTCTCCACGCCACCGGCCACATACACGTCGCCTTCACCGGCGATCACGCGCTGGGCGGCCAGGGCGATGGTCTGCAGGCCGGACGAGCAGAAGCGGTTGACGGTCAGGCCTGACACGCTGACCGGCAGATCGGCCATGAGGGCGATCTGGCGTGCGATGTTGGCGCCAGTGGCGCCCTCGGGGTTGGCACAGCCCATGATGACGTCCTCGACCGCACCGGGGTCGATGCCGGCGCGCTCGATGGCGTGGCGCACCGCATGGCCACCCAGGGTGGCGCCGTGGGTCATGTTGAAGGCGCCCTTCCAGCTCTTGGCCAGGGGGGTGCGGGCGGTGGAAACGATGACGGCGTTGCTCATGTGAATTCTCCTGATTCGGTTCCGGGCTTCAGTTCGCGCCGTTGAAGTTCTTGCCTTCGGCGACCAGTCGGGCCAGCAGCGGGGCCGGCTCCCAGAACTTCGCGTCGTCCAGCGGGTTCTGCTGGAAGCGCTTCATGGCCTGGACCACATTGAACAGGCCCACCTCGTCGGCGTACTTCAGCGGGCCGCCCCGGTGCACCGGGAAGCCGTAGCCGAAGATGTAGACCACGTCGACGTCGCTGGCCTTGTTGGCAATGCCCTCTTCCAGGATGTGGGCGGCCTCGTTCACCAGCGAGAACACCAGGCGCTGCACGATTTCCTCGTCGGAGATCTTGCGCGGCTTGATGCCCAGGGCCGCGCGGTGGTCGGCGATCATCTGCTCGACCTCGGCGTTGGGGATGGCGTCGCGCTTGCCCGGCACATAGTCGTACCAGCCCTTGCCCACCTTCTGGCCGAAGCGGCCCTTCTCGCACAGCAGGTCGGCGGTCTTGCTGTACTTCATGTCCGGCTTTTCCACGTAGCGGCGCTTGCGGATGGCCCAGCCGATGTCGTTGCCGGCCAGGTCGCCCATGCGGAACGGGCCCATGGCGAAGCCGAACTTCTCGATGGCGCGGTCCACCTGGGCCGGGGTGCAGCCCTCGTCCAGCAGGAAGCCGCCCTGGCGGCCGTACTGCTCGATCATGCGGTTGCCGATGAAGCCGTCGCACACGCCGGACACCACGGCGGTCTTCTTGATCTTCTTGGCCACGGTCATGACGGTGGCCATGACGTCCTTGCCGGTCTTCTCGCCGCGCACCACCTCCAGCAGCTTCATGACGTTGGCCGGGCTGAAGAAGTGCAGGCCCACCACGTCCTGCGGACGCTTCGTGAAGGCCGCGATGTGGTTCACATCGAGCGTGGAGGTGTTGGAGGCCAGGATGGCACCGGGCTTCATGACCTCATCCAGCTTCTTGAACACCGCTTCTTTCACGCCCATGTCCTCGAACACGGCCTCGATCACCAGATCGGCGTCCCGGATGTCGTCGTAGTTCACCGTGGTCTTGAGCAGCGCCATGCGGGCGTCGAGCTTGTCCTGCTTGAGCTTGCCCTTCTTGACCTGGGCCTCGTAGTTGCCGCGCATCACGCCCACGCCACGGTCCAGGGCTTCCTGCTTCATCTCCAGGATGGTCACCGGAATGCCGGCATTGAGGAAGTTCATGGAGATGCCGCCACCCATGGTGCCGGCGCCGATGACGGCCACCTTCTCGATCTTGCGCTGCGGGGTGTCTTCCGCCACGTCGGGGATCTTGCTGGCGGCGCGTTCGGCGGTGAACAGGTGGCGCAGCGCGCGGCACTCGGGCGTCCACATCAGGTTGATGAAGATCTCGCGCTCGAAGGCCATGCCGTCGTTGAATTTCTTCTGGGTCGCGGCTTCCACCGCGTCCACGCACTTGCCCGGTGCCGGGAAGTTCTTGGCCATGCCCTTGACCATGTTGCGCGCGAACTGGAAGTAGGCGTCGCCGTCCTTGTGCTTGCACGGCAGGTTGCGCACCAGCGGCAGCGGGCTGCCGTCGGTGTGGCGCGCGGCCACCTCGCGGGCCAGGGCCAGTGCCTCGTCCATCAGCGATTCGCTGGATGCGGCCAGCTTGTCGAACAGTTTCTGGCCGGGGATCTGGGCCAGCATCTCGCTCTTCACCGGCTCGCCGCTGACGATCATGTTCAGGGCCACTTCCACGCCCACCGCACGCGGCAGGCGCTGGGTGCCGCCGGCACCCGGGATCAGGCCCAGCTTGACCTCGGGCAGGGCCACGTTGCAGCCAGGGGCGGCAATGCGGTAGTGGGCGCCGAGCGCCAGCTCCAGGCCACCGCCCATGGCCACGCTGTGCAGGGCGGCCACCACCGGCTTGCGGCTGTTTTCCACCGCCAGGATCACCGACAGCAGGTTGGGCTCGGCCAATGCCTTGGGCGTGCCGAACTCACGGATGTCGGCGCCGCCCGAGAAGGCCTTGCCGGCGCCGGTGATCACCACCGCCTTGACGGCCGCATCGGCCTCGGCACGGGCCAGCCCGTCGGTGATGCCCTGGCGGGTGGCCAGACCCAGGCCGTTGACCGGCGGGTTGTCCAGCGTGATGACGGCCACGTCGCCGTGGACCTGGTACTGAGCGGTCATGGAAGCTCCTGTGTGGTGTGCGGAAACCGGATGCAAAAAACGAACGACCGTGCGATTCTAGGAAAAGCACCACAGGGCGCAACCCGGCCCTGTCGCGGGCGGGTCAGACCTCAAGCCATTCTTTTCGAGTGACGGGGTCGTTGCGCAGGTCCTCGGGCGTGCCCTCGAACACGATGCTGCCGTGGCCCATGACCAGTGCCCGGTCGGAAATGCTCATGGCGATGGTGAGCTTCTGCTCGATCAGCAGCACCGAAATGCCCCGCGCTTTCAGGCGCTGCAGGTATTCGGCCACCAGCTCCACGATCTTGGGCGCCAGGCCTTCGGTGGGCTCGTCGATGATGATCAGGTCGGGGTCGCCCATGAGGGTGCGGCACAGGGTGAGCATCTGCTGCTCGCCGCCCGAGAGCACGCCGGCCTCGGTGTGCTGCCGCTCCTTCAGTCGCGGGAACATGGCGTACATGTCGTCGAAGCTCCAGCGCGAGCCGGTGCCCTTGCCCTTCTGGCCCAGCAGCAGGTTCTGGTGCACCGTGAGCTTGGGGAAGATGTCGCGGTTCTCGGGCACATGGCCCAGGCCCAGATGGGCGATCTCGAACGGCTTCTTGCCCAGGATGTCCTGGTCTTTCCAGCGGATGCGACCCTGGCATTCCACCAGGCCCATGATGGCCTTGGCCGTGGTGGAGCGGCCCGAGCCGTTGCGGCCCAGCAGGGCCACGATCTCGCCAGGGCGCACGTTCATGGTGACACCGTGCAGCACATGGCTCTTGCCGTAGTAGGCGTGAAGGTCCTGAATGTCGAGCATGGGTCGTTCCTTCAGTGGCCGGCGGCCTGTTGATCGGCCAGCACCGAGCCGAGGTAGGCCTCCTGCACGCGCGGGTTGGCGCGCACCGCATCCGGCGTGTCGCAGGCGATCACCTCGCCATACACCACCACCGCAATCCGGTCGGCCAAGCCGAACACCACGCCCATGTCGTGCTCGACCGTGAGCAAGGTCTTGCCCACGGTCACCTCGCGGATGAGTTCGATGAAGCGCGAGGTCTCGCTCTTGCTCATGCCGGCGGTGGGTTCGTCCAGCAGGATCACCTGGGCACCACCGGCAATGGTGATGCCGATCTCCAGCGCACGCTGTTCGGCGTAGGTGAGGTTCATGGCCAGCACGTCGCGCTTTCGGTCCAGGCGGATGTCGCGCATGAGCTGCTCGGCGCGTTCGTTCGCGTCGTGCAGGCCGGCCAGGAAACGGAACAGCGTGTAGCGGTAGCCCAGGCTCCAGAGCACGCCGCAGCGCAGGTTCTCGAACACGCTGAGCTTGGGGAAGATGTTGGTGATCTGGAAGCTGCGCGACAGACCCATGCGGTTGATCTCGAACGGCTTCATGCCGTCGATGCGCTGGCCATTGAGCAGGATCTCGCCGCTGCTGGGGCCGAAGCGGCCCGAGATCAGGTTGAACAGGGTGGACTTGCCGGCGCCGTTGGGGCCGATGATGGCCACCCGTTCGCCGGGCTGCACCACCAGGTTGGCGCCACGGATGATGTCGGTCTTGCCGAAGCTCTTGCGCAGGTTGCGCAGTTCGACGGCGGGCACGTTGCCCGCAGCGTTGGTGGCCATGTTCATGCGCCCTCCTTCGGGGCGGTGCGTTGTTCGATGATGACCTGCACCTCGTTCCAGACCTTGAGGAAGCGCCGCCGCACCCACTCGAACAGGCCCAGGGCCACCAGGGCCACGGCGGTGGATGCGATCCAGCTGGCCGCGCTGCCCGCGTCCAGCGACAGGCCCAGGTAGTTGAGCGCGGTGCCGGTGCCGGCGTTGAGCTGCAGGTGGTACATCATTTCCACCAGCGCCCCGAAGCCGGCCAGCATGAGCAGGCCCAGCAAGCCCAGCACCAGATAGCTGCTCCACAACCGGTTCAGCAGACCGTGGGCGGCCACCCTCACGTTCATCATGATCAGGCTGGCCACACCGCCAGGGGCGTACATCACCATGAACAGGAAGATCAGGCCCAGGTACAGCAGCCAGGCCTTGGTCAGCTCCGACAGCAGGACCGAGGCCAGCACCATCAGCACCCCGCCGATGATGGGACCGAAGAAGAAGGTGGCGCCGCCCAGGAAGGTGAACAGCAGGTAGGCACCCGAACGCGCCGCCCCGACCACTTCGGCGGTGACGATCTCGAAGTTCAGCGTGGCCAGGCCGCCCGCCACACCGGCGAAGAAGCCGGCGATCATGAAGGCCAGGTAGCGCACCTTCTGGGTGTTGTAGCCGATGAATTCCACCCGCTCCGGGTTGTCGCGCACCGCATTCAGGATGCGGCCCAGCGGGGTCCGGGTGAAGGCATACATCAGGCCCACACAGATGAAGGTGTAGACCGCGATGAGGTAGTACACCTGCCGCGGCGGGCCGAAGGTGATGCCGAAGAAGGCCTCGCCCACCACCCGGTTGCCCGACACGCCGGCCTCGCCGCCGAAGAACTCGGAGAACATCAGCGACATGGCGAACACCAGTTCGGCCATGCCCAGCGTGATCATGGCGAACGGCGTGCCGGCCTTCTTGGTGGTCACGTAGCCGAACAGCATGGCGAAGAACAGACCGGCCACGCCACCCACCAGCGGAATGAGCGAGACCGGGATGTTCAGCTGCCCGCCGCTGGCCGCGTTCAGGGCATGCATGGCCATGTAGGAGCCCAGCCCGGTGTAGACGGCATGGCCGAAGCTCAGCATGCCGCCCTGCCCCAGCAGGATGTTGTAGGACAGGCAGGCAATGATGGCGATGCCCATCTGCGACAGCATGGTGATGGACAGGTTGCTGGTGAACAGCAGCGGTGCCACGGCCAGCAGCAGGGCAAAGGAGGACCAGATGATCCAGCGGTTTCGGTTGAAGCCCGGGGTCGGGCGAACGGTGGTGTTCATGGTCGTTCAGCCTTCGCGGGTGCCCAGAAGGCCTTTGGGTCGGAATATGAGGATGAGCACCAGGAACAGGTACGGCAGGATGGGCGCCACCTGCGACAGGGTCAGCTTGAGCACCGAGTTGTTGCGCAGGCCGTCCGAGAGCTGCAGACCCAGCTGCTGCGCCACGCTGACCAGCGAATGGTCCATGGCCACGGCAAAGGTCTGGATGATGCCGATCAGCAGAGAGGCCAGGAAGGCGCCCGAGAGCGAGCCCATGCCACCCACCACCACCACCACGAAGATGACCGAGCCCACCGTGGCCGCCATGGCGGGTTCGGTGACGAAGGTGCTGCCACCGATCACGCCGGCCAGACCCGCCAGGCCGGTGCCGGCGCCGAAGACCAGCATGAACACCCGGGGCACGTTGTGGCCCAGGGTCTCCACCGTTTCGGGGTGGGTGAGCGCGGCCTGGATCACCAGGCCGATGCGGGTGCGGGTGAGCATGAGCCACAGAGCGACCAGCATCAGCAGGGCCACCAGCATCATGAAGCCGCGCGTGGCCGGGAACGGCGAGCAGATGGTGCCGGCGGCGGCGCACACGTCCATGGGGGCAGCACCCCAGAAGAAGCGCAGCGAATCATCGGCCAGGTGCGCCAGCGTGAAGGCGGGTCCCTTGAGCGCCTCGGGCGGGGGGAACTCCACCGCCGTGCGGCCCCAGATCAGCTGCACCAGTTCCAGGATGATGTAGGACAGGCCGAAGGTCACCAGCAGTTCCGGCACATGGCCGAACTTGTGCACCTTGCGCAGGGTCAGTCGCTCGAACAGCGCACCCAGACCACCGACCAGCAGCGGCGCCACGATGAGCGCCGGCCAGAACCCGATCCAGCCCGACAGCGTGTAGCCCAGGTAGGCACCCACCATGTAGAAGCTGGCATGCGCGAAATTGAGCACGCCCATCATGCTGAAGATCAGCGTCAGACCGGAGCTGAGCATGAACAGCAGCAGCCCATAGCTGACGCCATTGAGCATGGAGATGATGAAGAACTCCATGGAGGCCTTTCAGGCAGAGAGAGGTGGGGAGAGAAAACGATCAAGACAGCGGGATCACCCACCATCTTGCCGAAGCGCAGTGTCAGATCCGAGGGCGCGGCGGGACCGGCTCCGCCGGCCCGCTCGCGCCGCCCCCTTGAGGGGGTCGCGCGCAGCGCGGCGGGGGTGTTTCCGTCAGCCCGGCCGCTTCATCTGGCAGCTGGTCGGGGTGCTGGCAATGAAGGCCGGGAATTCCTTCACCGGCTTGAGCGTCATGCCGGTGTTTTCCGGGCTGTACGGGTTCTTGGCGTCGGTCTTGGACCAGACGGTGATGAACAGCGGCTGCTGCAGCTGGTGATCCAGCTTGCGCACTTCCACTTCACCGTTGAAGCCCTTGAACTTCAGGCCTTCCATGGCGGCCGCCACCTTCACCGGGTCGGTGGACTTGGCCTTGGCCATGGCCTCGCTCACTGCCTGGTAGGCCAGAGGGATGGCACCGGTGTACATGTCGTCCTTGTAGCGCTTCTGGAACTCGGCCATCCACTGCCCCATCTGGCCGCCCATGTTGTAGTGCTGGTAGGCCACCTGGTAGACGCGGCCCTCGCCGCCGGTGCCCAGGGCAGACGGCGTGCCGGTCACGCCGGTGTAGTAGGTGAAGAACTTGCCGGTGTAGCCGCCCTCGTTGGCGGCCTTGACCATCAGCGCCAGGTCCGAACCCCAGTTGCCGGTGATCACCGTGTCGGCACCGGAGGCCTTGATCTTGGCAATGTAGGGCGCGAAGTCACGCACCTGGGCCAGAGGGTGCAGGTCTTCACCCACGATCTGCACGTCCGGGCGCTTGCGGGCGAGGTTTTCCTTCGCGAACTTGGCCACCTGCTGGCCGTGCGAATAGTTCTGGTTGAGCAGGTACACCTTCTTGACGTCCGGCTGGTCCTTCATGAAGGTGGTCATGGCCTCCATCTTCATGGAGGTGTCGGCATCGAAACGGAAATGCCAGTAGCTGCACTTGCTGTTGGTGAAGTCGGGGTCCACCGCCGCGTAGTTGAGGAACACCACCTCCTTGCCCGGGTTGCGCTCGTTGTGCTTGTTGACCGCATCGATCAGTGCACCGGCCACCGAGGAGCCGTTGCCCTGGGCGATGTAGCGCACGCCCTGGTCCAGCGCGGCCTTGAAGTTGTTCAGGCTCTCGGCGGGGCTGAGCTTGTTGTCGAAGCCGACCACCTCGAACTTCACGCCGGCCGGGTTGGACTGGGTGAACTTCTCGGCAAAGAACTGCCAGCTGCGCAGCTGGTTCAGTCCCACCGGTCCCATCAGGCCGGTCTGCGGGTCGATCAGCGCGATCTTCACCGTCTCGCCCTTCTGGGCGAAAGCGGTGGCCATGGTCAGGGCAATGCCTGCGGCAGCAACGGTCTTCAGGGCGAAATGCATGGGGTGTCTCCTGTCGTTGTGGGGTGGAGCCGGCAGGGTATCCGCCCCGCGTGGCAGGGGCCTCAGGGAATGCCCCTAGCCGGTATCACACTGGAGACTGGCCTGCACGCCCGGGGGCTTGCAGCAGGTGTCCGGTCAGCGCCGGACCATGCCGCATTGCGCCGGCTGGCTCACCGCCACGCCATCGAAATGCCGCAGGGGCGCGAAGGTGTGATCGGTGCCTCCGGCGCCCACCGGGTGCACCGCGTCGGTGCGCTGCCATCGGTTGATGTAGAGGCCTTTCTGCAGCTGGTGGTCGGCCGAACGCAGGGTGACCGGACCGTCGAAGCCCTGGAAGGTCATGCCGCTGAGCTGCCGGGCCAGATCGGTGGCGGCGCTGCTGCCGGCCCGCGCCATGGCCTGGGCCAGCAGGACCAGGCCGTCGTAAGCCGACGTGACCACCAGATCCTCCCGGTGGCGGGAGCGGAAGGACTGCATGAGCGGGGCCAGCGGCCCGGGCTGGTTGGTGTGACTGGCGCCCACCTGGTACACCGGCATGGGCCGGGCCAGGTCCGCCAGCAACGCCGGCAGGCCGGAGAGGTGGGTGTAGTAGCCCAGCACGGGCAGCCGCAGCCCCTCGCGGTTCATGGCCTCGATCAGCCGCTGCAGGTCCACTCCCCAGTTGCCGGTCACCAGCACCTGCGCACCGGCGGCCTGCACCCGCCGGACCCAGGGTATGTAGTCGCGCATGACGAAGGCCGGGTGCAGGTCGTCGGAGACCACCTCCAGACCTTCGCCGAACTCCTCGACCTTGCGCCGGAACCAGCTGGAGACCTGCTGGCCGTGGGCGTAGTTCTGGTTTAGCAGGGCCACCCGGCGCCACGGCGTGTCCTGGGCCAGAAAGGTCACCAGCGCCTGCGTCTTCATGGCGGTGTCGGCATCGATGCGGAAGTGCCAGAACGAGCACCGCTCGCGGGTGAGCGCCGGGTCCATGGCGGCGTAGTTGAGCAGGATGACGCCGCGCCGGGGAAAGCGTTCGTTGTGGCGCTCGATGGCCGACACCAGCGTGGCCGCCACCCCCGAGCCATTGCCCTGCAGCACCACCCGGAAACCCTGGTCGATGGCCGCACGCAGGGCATGCAGCGACTCCTGGGGCGAGCCCTTGTTGTCGAACCCTGCCACCTCGAACTTCAGCCCGGCCGGGTTCTCGTCGGCATTCAGACGCTCGGCCAGGAACTGCCATGTGCGCAGACCGTTGCGGCCCACATCGGCCGCCGGTCCGGACAAGGGGTCGATGTAGGCCAGCCGAACCACATCGCCCTGACGGACGCAGCCCGGCAGGGCCACACTGGCCGCGCCCAGCGCCGCCGCAGTCAGCCAGCGGCGACGCCCGATCAGGGGCGGCGCAGCGCGGGCAACGGCGGGGGACATGCCGGAGGAACGGTCCGCAGACGGCGCGCGATCAGGCCGTGGGCAGCACGTAGTCCTTGAGCTGCTGGCGCAGGGTCATCTTCTGCATCTTGCCGGTGGCGCCCAGCGGGATGGCATCGACGAACACCACATCGTCCGGGATCTGCCATTTGGCGGTCTTGCCTTCGTAGAAGTCCAGCAGCTCCTCTCGGCTGACGCTGGCGCCCGGCTTCTTCACCACCACCACGATGGGACGCTCGTCCCACTTGGGGTGCTTCATGCCGATGCAGGCGGCCATGGCCACGGCCGGGTGGGCCATGGCGATGTTCTCCACATCGATGGAGCTGATCCACTCGCCGCCGGACTTGATCACGTCCTTGCTGCGGTCGGTGATCTGCATGAAGCCGTCGGGGTCGATGGTGGCCACGTCGCCGGTGGGAAACCAGCCTTTTCCGTGCTCGTCGTAACGCAGCGGGTCACCGCCCTCGCCCTTGAAGTAGCTGGCAATGATCCAGGGACCGCGCACCAGCAGGTCGCCAAAGCTCTTGCCGTCCCAGGGCAGCTCGCGGCCCTCGTCGTCGACGATTTTCATGTCCACGCCATACACCACCCGACCCTGCTTGAGGCGCACCTTGAGCTGCTCCTCGGCCGGCAGCTGGGTCTGGGCGTTCTTGAGGGTGCACACCGTGCCCAGCGGCGACATCTCGGTCATGCCCCAGGCGTGCAGCACTTCCACGCCGTAGGTGTCGTTGAAGGCATTGATCATGGCCGGCGGGCAGGCCGAGCCGCCGATCACGGTGCGCTTGAGGGTGGAGAAGCGCAGGTTGTTCTGCTGCATGTGGCCCAGCAGCATCTGCCACACGGTGGGAACGCCGGCGGCCATGGTGACCTTCTCGGTCTCGATCAGGTCGTAGACCGACTTGCCGTCCAGTGCCGGGCCGGGGAAGACCAGCTTGCAGCCCACGGCGGCGGCCGAATACGGCAGGCCCCAGGCATTGACGTGGAACATCGGCACCACCGGCAGGATGCTGTCGCGGGCCGAGCAGCCCAGCGCGTCGGGCAGCGCGGCGCCGTAGGCGTGCAGCAGCGTGGAGCGGTGCGAGTACAGCGCGGCCTTGGGGTTGCCGGTGGTGCCGCTGGTGTAGCACATGCTGGAGGCGCTGTTCTCGTCGAATTCGGGCCAGTTGTAGGCGGCGTCGCTCTGGGCACCGATCCAGGCCTCGTAGCTGGTCAGGCCGGGGATGCCGCTGTCGGCCGGCAGCTTGTCAGCGTCGCACAGCGCCACCCAGTGCTTGACGGTCGGGCACTTGGCGGCCACCGCCTGCACCAGCGGCAGGAAGGTCATGTCGAAGCACAGGGCGCTGTCTTCGGCATGGTTGACGATCCACACCAGCTGCTCGGGGTGCAGGCGTGGGTTGAGGGTGTGCAGCACACGACCGGTGCCGCTGACGCCGAAGTACAGCTCCAGGTGCCGGTAGCCGTTCCACGCCAGCGTGGCCACGCGCGAGCCGAACGGCAGGCCGGTGGCGTCGATGGCGCGGGCCACCTGACGGGCGCGGCGGGCCACCTGGCCCCAGTTGCTGCGGTGGATGTCGCCTTCGACCCGGCGCGAGATGATTTCGCCGCTGGCGTGGTGGCGCTCGGCGTGGACGATCAGGCTCGAGATCAGCAGCGGCTGGCTTTGCATGTGTCCCAGCATGGGGAGGTCTCCTGTTGGTGTCGGTATGGGAAAGGCGCCCGGTACCCCGGGGGGCTGCCATGATCCTACCGTGCAGCCAGCCGCTTCCGCGCCGGGGCGGGGAAACCCTGTCACCGGCGTGTCTGGCCCCGACCCGCACAATCCGGCCATGAGCCTGTCTGC
>CALRSR020000036.1:0-33779 GCA_943370825.1 Allobosea thiooxidans
TCGCAGCCGACCATCACCACCGCCGTGCGCAGCAGGTTGTGCAGCTGGCGGAAGTTGCCCGGCCAGGGGTAGCGCTGGAACAGCGCCATCACGTCGGGCGCGATGCCGATCTCGCGGCCGTTCTCGCACAGCATGCCCAGGATCTTGCGCACCACCAGCTCGAAGTCGGTGCGCTCGCGCAGCGCCGGCAGCCGCACCACCAGGCCGTTGAGGCGGTAGTACAGGTCCTCCCGGAAGTCGCCGCGCGCGATCATGTCCTTGAGGTTCTTGTGGGTGGCGCAGACCACGGCCACGTCCACATCGACCTCCTTGCCGGCCCCCAGCGGGCTCACCTTGCGCTCCTGCAGCACACGCAGCAGGCGCGCCTGCAGGTGCTTGGGCATGTCGCCGATCTCGTCGAGGAACAGCGTGCCGCCGTGGGCCTGCTGGATCTTGCCGATGGCGCCCTTCTTGCGCGCGCCGGTGAAGGCGCCTTCCTCGTAGCCGAACAGCTCCGACTCGATCAGCGTCTCGGGGATGGAGGCGCAGTTCACCGACACGAAGGGCTGCGCGTGGCGCGGCGAGTCGCCGTGGATGGCCTGGGCCAGCAGGTCCTTGCCGGTGCCGGTCTCGCCCAGGATCATCACCGGGATGTCGCGGCCCGAGACCATGCGCAGCTTGTGGATGACCGATGCCACCTGCGGGTCGCCGGTGTTGAGGTACTGCAGCGACGAGAAGCCGGGCTTGCGGGCCGCTGCTGCCGGTGCGGGTTGCACTGCTGCGGGAGCGGCCGGTGCGGCAGTCTCCGGCTGGGTGGCTCCGGGTGCGTGCTGCGCCGGCGCGCCGGTGGCGCTGGCCGACCAGGGGTGCGAGGCCTTGATGCGGGCGCGGCACCACACCGACACGCCGTTGTGCATGACCAGCTGCTTGGGGTTGGCCATGGCGCCGCTGAACAGGTCGATCAGCGAGGACACCGGAATGCCGAACAGCGACGAGAACGTATGGGCCTTGAGCGCCGAAAACGGCAGACCGAACTGGAACTGCGCACTGCGGTTGGCCGAGAGGAAGCGGCCTTCCTGCGAGAACACCGCAATGCCCTCCACCAGCGTGCCCAGGAACTCGGAGCGGGTATGGAAGTGGATGCGGATGGCCTGCGGAAAGATGTCGGCGAACATGTGGTTCTCGATCATCTGGGCCGACATGCGCACCAGCGCCAGCGTGTGCTGGTGGTAGCTGCGGTGATCGCCGGTCACGTCCAGCGCCCCGATCACCTGGCCGTACGGGTCGAAGATGGGCGAGGCCGAGCAGGTGAGGAACTTGTTGGCGTCCAGGTAGTGCTGGCTGCCGTGCACCGTGAGGGCTTCTTCCTCGGTCAGCGCGGTGCCGATGGCATTGGTGCCCTTGGTGCGTTCCGACCAGTCCATGCCGGGCATCAGCGCCACGCGCGAGGCCTTCTCCAGGAAGTCGGTGTCGCCCAGCGAGTGCAGCACCATGCCCTTGGCCGAGGTCAGCAGCACCATGCTGTGGGTGTTGACGATCTGGTCGTAGAGCGTCTCCATGACCGGTGCCGCGTGCTGGAACAGGAAGCGGTTTTCGGCCAGCGCATCGCTGAAGTCGCCCTTGCGCGGGCTGGAGAAATCGGGCTCGTCGTTGGCCGCAATGCCGAAGGCCTGCGACCGCCGATGCGACTGGTGGATGAGTTCGGCAGATTCCGGTGGCGGCGCTGCGCTCGCGCTCGCCCGAGCCGGGGACGGCTCCTCCCCCGGTCCGGCCGCACGGTTCCCTGTGTGCGGGTGGATGGCTGCGCTCATGTGGTCTCCTGGTTCCGGTGGCAGACCACCCCAGTAGTCCCCCACCCAGCGCTCGTCGTCTGCCGGCATGGCAGCGCCCCTGTCCCGGGACTGGTTGTCGCTTTCAGTCATGAGATTCTCTTCATATGTGTGCCAGCCATCAACACGGGCAATCCCGGAATGGAGCGGGTTGTCACGTTTTGATGCCATTTCCCTCGTGGTCAGGCTGTAGCAAGGAGCCGGCCACAGGGCCGAGCCGTGTTGCAGGCGGCAGGGTGGTTCAATTTGGAACACCCGGGGCGCCTCGCCGGGGCCGATCTGAACCAGCCTGAGACGCCTGGGCGGTGGCCTGCTTCTTGCAGACCGGGGCAGCAGAGCGTTTTCATCCATCTCGTCAGAACACCCGGAGACCCTGCCCCATGAACACCCCCGTTTCTTCCCGCCTGTTGCGTGGCCTGCTGGCCGCCGTCCTGGGCCTGGCCGCCCACGCCGCGTGGGCCCATGGCGACGTGACCCCGCAGTCGGTGGACACCAGCACCCTGCCGCAGCTCGGCACCAAATGGCTGGACGCCAACCCGTACAGCACCGGCCCGGCCCAGAAAGAGGCGCTGCGCATCGGCACCTCGGCGTACAACCAGAACTGCGCCCGCTGCCATGGCCTGGAGGCCATCTCGGGCGGCATTGCACCCGACCTGCGCAAGTTCGACAGCGACTGCACCGGCCTGGCCGATGCGGCCAAGAAAGCCGCCTGCTTCAAGGAAATGGACGACTTCTACATGGCCACGGTGCGCCGGGGCCGCGTGCGCGACGGCCGCGTCTACATGCCGCCCTTCGAGGGCACGCTGACCCAGGAAGCCATCTGGGCCATCCGCACCTACATCGAGACCCGCCGCGAACCCTGAACACCGGCTTGTTTGCCGACACCAGAAGCCCGGACCACCGGGCCGTTCCCACCCGCACAGGAGACATTCCCATGAACCGCTTCCCCACCGCCGGACCGACCCGGCGTGCTGCACTGGCCGCCTTGCCCGCCCTGCTGGCCACCGGCCTGGCCGGCACGCTCGGTACCGCCGCCGCCCAGACCGAACTGACCGACCTGGCCCGCATCAAGGCCAGCGGTGCCCTGAAGGTGGCGGTCTACAAGGACAACGCGCCGTTCTCTGACGGCCCGGCCAACGCCGTGACCGGCCTGGACGTGTCGATCGCCGAGGCCCTGGCCACGAAGATGGGCCTGCGCCTGGCGCTGCTGCCCTTCGATGCGGGCGAGAACATGAACGACGACCTGCGCAACATGGTGTGGCGCGGGCATTACCTGGGATACGGTCCGGCCGACGTGATGATGCAGGTGCCGGTGGACCGCTACCTCATGCAGCGCAACCGCCAGGTCATCGTGCTGGCGCCCTACATGCGCCAGCAGCTGGTGCTGGCCCACGACACCCGCAAGCTGGCCGACGTGCAGTCGGCCGACGACCTCAAGGGCCAGGTGCTGGCGGCCGAGCGCGGCGCCGGTGCGGCCAGCGCCCTCATGGGCTATGGCGGCGGCCTGCTGCGCTCGCAGGTGGGCATCCATGCCACCGGGCAGGACGCGGTGAAGGCGGTGATCGAGGGCAAGGCCGCGGCTGCCTACGTGACCCGTGCCCAGGCCGAGTCGGCGCTGTTTGCCGCCGGCATCAAGCCCGGCAATATCCGCCTCTCGCCGCTGTCGCTGCCGGGTGTGCCCGACACCGGCTGGACGGTGGGCATGGCGATCAAGGCAGAACACAAGGAACTGGGTCTGGCGCTGGAGGGTGCCCTGGCCCAGCTGCGCAGCAGCGGCGAGCTGCTGGCCATCTTCCAGAAACACGGCCTCACGCTCACGGCGCCGTGAGCGGGCCTGGGCCAGGCGCGGCGCTCAGCGCTTGCCGCGCCCGGCGCCCAGCTTGCGGTAGACGGTGGCGCGGCTGATGCCCAGCGCGCGGGCAGCATCCATCACATTGCCGCGCGCATCGTCCACCGCCTTGCGGATCAGCGCAGTCTCGATGTCCTTGAGCGGCACCGCGTGCGCGCCGGTGGCCGAGCGGGCGCTGGAGCGGGCAGGCCGGTCGCCCTGGGCCAGCACCTGCAGCCGCAGGCCCGACCACAGCGGCATCTCGGTGGCCGGCGCCTCTGCCCGGCCGGCATCGAACAGGGCCTGCATGGGCACCGCGAAATGCTGGGTGCAGTGGCCGGGTTCCACGCCGGGCGGGATGTCCAGCATGTCGGCGGCCGGCCGGTTGAGTGCGGTGATCAGGCCGTCCTCGTCCAGGCACAACAGGCCGTCGTTGTCGTCGCCCAGCACCCGGCCCGGCCAGTTCATGCGCAGCATGAGCGCGTGCGGCATGGACAGGGTGAGCGCGTTCTCGATGCTGCGGGCCGACTGGGCCACCAGGTGCTTGAGGGCGGGTTGCTCCGGCACATGGATGCCGGTCAGGTCGAGCATGCCCACGCATCGGCCGTCCGGTCCCCAGATGGGCGCACCGGCGCAGCTGTAGACGCTGTTCGATTCAAAGAAGTGTTCGCCCCGGTGCAGCCAGACCGGCTGCAGCTCGGTCAGGGTGGCGCCGATGGCGGTGGTGCCCACAGCCCGCTCCGACAGGTCCACGCCCACGCGGGCAATGTCGGCGGCGCGCGGGTCCTGCCGGTCCACCGGGCCGTTGACGTCGATCACCACGCCCTGCGCGTCGGTGAGGATGGCGAAGTAGCGGGTGTTGGCCATGGCCCGCGACAGCGAGCGGATCACCGGTGCGGCCGCCTTGAGCAGCGGCTGGTTGGCCTCCTGCAGGTGCCGTATGCGCGACTGGCTGACCGCCTCGAAGCTGATGCTGCGGGACGGGTCCATGCCCATGGCCAGGCAGCGCTGCCAGGAGCGCTGCACCCAGGGCGCCAGGTGGCTGGCTCCCTGCAGTTCGCCGGCATGGAGGGCGGCCAGGCGGGCCTGTTCGATCTGGCTCAGGCGCGGTGTGGCGCCGGTCTGCAAGGGGGTGTTCAGGCTCACGGTGCTGGTCCCGGTTGTCTCGCTCGTGGTCTGTGGTGCCACCGGACATTACACCAGCCGGCACCGCCTTCCCCGCAGCGGTGGCCCTTCAGCGCACTCGGGGTTGTGCCGCTCCCGAGGCAAGGCCTGTGCCAGGCCTGTCAGGCGCCGGGTTGTTGCAGGGTGGAACACACCGGGCCGCTGGCCGGCTCGATGGCGTCCTTGGCCGAGCCCACCTGCATGTCGCGCGGCAGCGGCACGCCGTTCTTGACCGCCAGCACCTCGGCCATGACGCTGACCGCGATCTCCGGCGGTGTCTTGCTGCCGATGTAGATGCCGATGGGGCCGCGCAGCGGTGCCAGGCTGGCCTCGGTCTGGCCGAAATGCTCGATCAGCCGGGCGCGTCGCGCCTCATTGTTGCGGCGCGAGCCGATGGCGCCCACATAGAAGGCTTCCGACCCCAGGGCTTCCAGCAGGGCCAGGTCGTCCAGCTTGGGGTCGTGGGTGAGGGCGATCACGCAGCTGCGGCGGTCCAGGCCGAAGCCGCGCACCACGTCGTCCGGCATCTCGCTGGTGATGGTGACGCCGGCCACGTTCCAGCCGCCCCGGTATTCCTCGCGCGGGTCGCACACCGTCACGGCAAAGCCGCTGAACAAGGCCATGGTGGCCAGGTACTCGGTGAGCTGGCCGGCTCCGATCAGCAGCATGCGGTACTCCGGCCCGAAGGTGTTGCGCAGGGTCTGGCCGTCGTCGAGCAGCGGCGCGGGTGCGAGCGCGGCGTGCAGCGTGACCTGGCCGGTGGCCAGATCGGTGGCCCGTTCCACCAGGTGGCCGCGCGAGAGTTCATCCACCAGGGTGGCGAGCAGCGCGGCGTCGGGGTCGAATTCGAGCACCAGCTCCAGCGTGCCGCCACAGGGCAGGCCGAAGCGGTGGGCCTCGTCGGCGGACACGCCGTACTTCACCCGCTGGGGCGGGCCTTGCGGGATGTCGTGCGTCACACCCGCCACCGCTGCGCCCTCGGGTGCGGTGTGGGCGCGGCTGTAGCGGTAGATCAGGTCGTCCTCGATGCATCCGCCCGAGACCGAGCCGACCACCGCGCCGTCCTCGCACAGGGCCATGGTGGAGCCCACCGGGCGCGGCGAGGAGCCCCAGGTGCGGACCACGGTGGCCAGCAGGGCGCGCCGGCCCTGGCGGCGCCAGTCCAGCAGGGTTCGGAGAACGGTGACGTCGAGGTTTTCCATGATCGGCTTCAGGTGAGGATGACCAGGCCCAGGGCCACCGCTGCCGCGATGGCCACCCAGGCCCAGGTGGGCAGGCCGCCAGAGGCGGCAGGCGCTGCCGGGGCGGGAGCAGCGTCGCTCACCGCTGCAGCGGGGTGTCGTTGACGCAATTCTTCCTCAAACCGACGGAAGAAATCCTCCGCCAGCGATTTGGCCGCACCGTCGATGAGGCGTTGGCCGAGCTGGGCGATCTTGCCGCCCACGGTGGAGTTGACCGTGTAGTGCAGCTCGCAGCCCTTTCCGCCCTCGGCCGGTTTGAGCTCGACCTTGGAGCTGCCCTTGCCGAAGCCGGCCACGCCGCCCTGGGCGTCGAACTGCAGCTGGTAGGAGCTCGGCGCCACGATGTCGGTGAGCGTCACCTTGCCCTGGAAGCGGGCGGCCACCGGACCGATCTTGATGGCGGTGCCCACCGCGTAGGTGTTGGGCTCGGTCAGCTCGAACTTTTCGCAGCCGGGGATGCAGGCCTTGAGGATCTCGGCGTTGTTCAGAGCATCCCAGACGATCTGCTGGGACATGGGGAGGGCGCGGCTGCCGGTCATTTCCATGGTGTGTGTGTCCTTGAAGAAGAAAAAGCAAAAAAGAAAACGGGTTCAGGCCTTCTGCAGCAGGGCGGCCATGGAGCGCGCCAGGTCCTGCAGGTGGCTGAGGTTGTGCACCGCCAGCATGGCGTGGGCATGGCGGTGCAGCAGGCTGGCACCCTGGGCCAGCGGCTGGTAGCCGTCAAAGCGCAGCAGGGGGTTGAGCCACAGCACACGGCGGCTGTGGCGGCGCAGCCATTGCAGTTCGGCATCGAGTGCGGCGGGCTCGCCGGTGTCCAGGCCGTCGGTGATCAGCAGCACCACGGTGCGCCGGCCCACCAGGCAGCGGGGGTGCTGCTGGCGCAATTCGGCCAGCGAATGGCCCAGTCGCGTGCCGCCGGCAAAGTCGGCTATGCAGCGGTTGGCGTCATCCAGCATGCGGTCGGTGTCGCTGTGGCGGAAGGCCGCGCGCAGGTCGGTGAGCTGGGTGCCGAAGGCAAAGGCATGGCGTTGCGTGCCGCGCGTGGCCTGGTGCAGGAAGGCCATGAGCAGGCGGGCGTAACGCTCCATGGAGCCCGACACGTCCACCAGCACCAGCAGGGGCAGGGGCTGCTCGCGGCGCTGGCGGCGCGGCAGGGTGAGCAGCTCGCCGCCCTGGCGGCGCGCCTCTTGCAGCGCGCGCGACCAGTTCGGCTGTGCGCCGCGTGTGCCGATGCGGGTGCGGCGCGAGGCCACCGGCGGCAGCGGCAGGGGAATCTGACGCACCAGCTGCTCGACCAGCCGGAACTCGCTGGCCGACAGGCCGGCAAAGTCGGCATGGCGCAGTCGCTGCTGGTCGCTGGCGGTCATGGCGGCGTCGAACTTCAGTTCGCTCTCGCTGCCGGCTTGCGGGTCGGCGGGGCGCGGCCGAGGCACGCTCAGGGCTTCCTGCACGCGGGCCTTTCTGCGCACCGGGTTGGCCTTGGCCGCCTTGGGCAGCATCTGGCTGAGCAGCTGCTGCGCGATCTCGGGGTTGCGGAAGAAGGCATCGAACATCTCGCCGAACACGGCGATGTCGCTCTGGCGGCTGATCAGCACGGTCTGCAGGGCCGCGCGCAGGTCGTCGCGCCGGCCCAGGCCGCACAGCTGCGCGGCCTGGATGGCGGTGGCCATGCGCTGGCTGTCCATGGGCACGCCGGAGCGTCGCAGCGCACGGCCGAAGGCAGTGATGTGGTCGGGCAGCTTGCCGCTGCGCGCGTCACCCAGCCACATGGTCAGGCCGCTTCGGGTGCCAGCAGCTGGTCGAGCATGGGCAGCAGGGCAGCCACATCCTCGCGCTGCTTGAACAGGATGCCGGCGGTGTCCTGAATGACCTCAGGGTCCAGCACCAGCGTGTCCAGGGCCACCAGGGCCTTGGCCCATTCCACGCTCTCGGCGATGCCGGGGCTGCGCTGGAAGGCGTTGGCAAACGGCTGGTTGCGCAGCCGCGACACGAACTGCGTGACCTGCTCGGTGAGCACGGTCGATGCCTGCGGCACCTGGCTTCGCACGATGGCCAGCTCGCGGTCACGGTCCGGGTAGTCCAGCCACTGGTACAGGCAGCGCCGCTTGACTGCGTCGTTGAGGTCGCGGG
The DNA here is from genome assembly GCA_943370825.1 of Allobosea thiooxidans. GTDB lineage: Bacteria > Pseudomonadota > Gammaproteobacteria > Burkholderiales > Burkholderiaceae_C > Hydrogenophaga. Next base: position 8,172 of record CALRSR020000036.1, read on the forward strand.
TGCGGTTGCTGGTGAGCAGGGTGAGTGGTGCAGCCTCGGCTCGGATGGTGCCCAGCTCGGGAATGGTCACCTGGTATTCGCCCAGGTACTCCAGCAGGAAGGCCTCGAAGGGTTCGTCTGCCCGGTCCACCTCGTCGATCAGCAGCACCGCACCCGGGGCCGGCGCCTGCAGCGCCTGCAGCAGCGGACGGCGGATCAGGTAGCGCTCCTGGTAGACCTCGCGCTCGATCTGGTCAGGCGCAGCGCGGTCCCGCGCTGCGCCCATGTGCAGCAACTGGGCCGTGTGGTTCCACTCGTACAGCGCCTCGCGCTGTTCCATGCCGTCGTAGCACTGCAGGCGCAGCAAGGGGCGCGATAGCACCGCCGACAGCGCCTTGGCCAGCTCGGTCTTGCCCACGCCGGGCTCGCCTTCGAGCAGCAGCGGGCGCTGCAGCTTCAAAGCCAGGAAGACGGCGGTGACCAGCGAACGCGGCGCGTGGTAGCCCACGCCCTGCAGGGCGTGGGCCAGCGCATCGATCGACTCGGCAGGGGAGTGCTCGACGGTCATCCTCAGTGTCCGTTGGCCATCGCCACGGCGCGCTGGGTCTGCACACTCACCAGGTGCGCCCGGTACTCGGCGCTGGCGTGCAGGTCGCCGTTGCAGTCGGCCACATCCACCACCACGGCGGCCACGGCCTCGGGCGTGAAGCTCTTGCTCAGGGCGGCTTCCATACCGGCGTGGCGGAACACGCCGTTGCCGGCACCGGTGACGGCCACGCGGGCGCCGGCATCGGTCTGGGCCACGAACACGCCCACCAGCGCAAAGCGCGAGGCCGGCTGGCGGAACTTGGCGTAGGCCGCCTTCTTCGGGATGGGGAAGCGGATGGCGGTGATCAGCTCGCCCGGCTCCAGCGCGGTGGCGTACATGCCGTGGAAGAACTGGTCGGCCGCGATTTCGCGGCGGTCGGTGACGATGGTGGCGCCCAGGGCCAGCACGGCACTGGGGTAGCAGGCTGCGGGGTCGTTGTTGGCCACCGAGCCGCCCAGGGTGCCCATGGCACGGACCTGGCGGTCGCCGATCTGCCCGGCCAGGGCCGCCAGACCGGGAATGGAGGCCTTGACGTCGGCGTTGCCGGCCACTTCTTCATGGCGCGTCATGGCGCCGATCACCAGCGCGTTGCCTTCGCGGCGCACACCGCGCAGCTCGGACACCGAGCGCAGATCGACCAGGGCACCCGGCTGGGCCAGGCGCTGCTTGAGCGAGGCGATCAGCGTCTGGCCACCGGCCAGGGCCTGGGCGCCGGCACCCAAGTGGCGCTTGGCGTCGGAGAGGGACTGCGGTTGTTCCAGCGTGAATGCGTACATGTGTGTCTCCTGTTCAGCCGCGGGCTTTCTGGATGGCCTGCCACACGCGGTTGGGCGTGGCGGGCATGTCGAGGTCTTTCACGCCGACCGGTGCCAGGGCATCCAGCACGGCGTTGATGACGGCCGGGGGCGAGCCGATGGCGCCGGCCTCGCCGCAGCCCTTGGTGCCCAGCGGGTTGGTGGTGCAGGGGGTGCACACATGGCCGATGGTGAAGTTGGGCACGTCGTCGGCGCGCGGCATGGTGTAGTCCATGAACGAGCCGGTGACCAGCTGACCGGTCTCGCGGTCGTACACACAGTGCTCCAGCAGTGCCTGGCCGATGCCCTGCACCAGACCGCCGTGCACCTGGCCTTCCACGATCATGGGGTTGATGATGGTGCCGAAGTCGTCCACGGCGGTGAAGCGGTCCACGCGCACCACGCCGGTGGCCGGGTCGATCTCCACTTCGCAGATGTAGGTGCCGGCCGGGTAGGTGAAGTTGGTCGGGTCGTAGAACGCGGTCTCGTTGAGGCCCGGCTCCAGCTTGTCCAGCGGGTAGTTGTGCGGCACGTAGGCGGTGAGCGCCACCTGGCCGAAGGTCACCTTCTTGTCGGTGCCCTTGACGGTGAATTCGCCGTTGGCGAACTCCACGTCGGCATCGCTGGCCTCCATCAGGTGGGCCGCGATCTTCTTGGCCTTGGCCTCGATCTTGTCCAGAGCCCGCATGATGGCCGCGCCGCCCACCGAGATGGAACGCGAGCCGTAGGTGCCCATGCCGAAGGGCACGCGGCCAGTGTCACCGTGCACGATGTCCACCTGCTGCGGGTCCAGGCCCAGGCGCGAGGCCACCACCTGTGCGAAGGTGGTTTCGTGGCCCTGGCCATGGCTGTGCGAGCCAGTGAACACGGTCACGCTGCCGGTGGGATGCACCCGCACCTCGCCGCACTCGAACAGCCCCGCGCGGGCACCCAGGGCGCCGGCGATGTTCGACGGGGCCAGACCGCACGCCTCGATGTAGCTGCTGTAGCCCACGCCACGCAGCAGGCCCTTGGCCTTGCTGGCTTCGCGGCGGGCCGGGAAGCCGACCAGGTCGGCCATCTCGTTGGCCTTGTTCAGGCAGGCATGGAAGTCACCGGTGTCGTACTGCAGAGCCACGGGGGTCTGGTACGGGAACAGGGTGATGAAGTTGCGGCGGCGGATCTCGTCCTGGCTCAGGCCCAGCTCCCAGGCGGCGCGGCTGACGATGCGCTCCAGCAGATAGGTGGCCTCGGGCCGGCCGGCGCCACGGTAGGCGTCCACCGGCGCGGTGTTGGTGAACCAGGCGTCCACCTCCACGTACACCTGCGGCGTGCTGTACTGACCGGCCAGCAGCGTGGCGTACAGGATGGTCGGCACGGCGGTGGCGAAGGTGGACAGGTAGGCGCCCAGGTTGGCGTCGGTGTGCACCCGCAGGCCCAGGAACTTGCCGTCCTTGTCCATGGCCAGTTCGGCATGGCTCACATGGTCGCGGCCGTGGGCGTCGCACAGGAAGGCTTCGCTGCGCTCGCAGGTCCATTTGACGGCGCAGTTGAGCTTGCGTGCGGCCCAGGTCACGGCCACGTCTTCGGCGTACAGGTAGATCTTGGCGCCGAAGCCCCCGCCCACGTCAGGCGCGATCACTCGCACCTTGTGCTCGGGCAGGCCCATGACGAAGGCGGTCATGAGCAGGCGCTCGACGTGCGGGTTCTGGTTGGCCACGTAGAGCGTGTACTCGTCGTTGGCACGGTTGTAGGCGCCAATGGCCGAGCGCGGCTCGATCGGGTTGGGGGCCAGGCGGTTGTTGACCAGGTCGAGCCGGGTCACGTGCGCGGCGTTGGCAAACGTGGCGTCGGTGGCGGCCTTGTCGCCAATCGCCCACTTGTAGCAGTGGTTGTCGGGGGCGGCGTCGTGCAGGGCGGGAGCGCCGGCCTTCATGGCGTCGCGCACGTCCACCACGGCGGCCAGGGGCTCGTAGTCCACATCCACCAGTTCGGCCGCATTGCGGGCGTTCTCCAGCGTGTCGGCAATGACGATGGCCACATGGTCACCCACGTAGCGCACCTTGCCCTGGGCCAGCACCGGGTGCGGCGGCTCCTTCATCGGCTGGCCGTCGGTGTCGGTGATCAGCCAGCCGCAGGGCAGGCCGGCGATGTTGTCCTTGGCCAGGTCCTGGCCGTCGAACACGCCCACCACGCCGTCAGCGGCCAGCGCGGCGGTCTTGTTGATGGAACGGATGGCCGCATGCGCGTGCGGCGAGCGCACGAACACCGCGTGGCGCATGTTGGCCAGGGTGATGTCGTCGGTGTATTGACCGGCGCCGGTGAGGAAACGGTAGTCCTCCTTGCGGCGCAGGGGCTCCCCGATGTGGGGCAGCTTGGCGAAGTCGATGGCTCCCATGGTGGTGTCTCCTTCAGGCGGTCATGTTGGCGGCGCCCTGCTGCACGGCGCGCACGATGTTCTGGTAGCCGGTGCAGCGGCAGATGTTGCCCTCCAGACCTTCGCGGATCTGGGCTTCGGAGGCGCCTGGGTGGGTCTTGCACAGGTGTACGGCGCTCATGACCATGCCGGGGGTGCAGAAGCCGCATTGCAGGCCGTGGCACTCCTTGAAGGCGGCCTGCATCGGGTGCATGGTGCCGTCGGGGGCGGCCAGGCCTTCGATGGTGGAAATGCTGGCGCCGGCCATCTGGCCGACCAGCACGTTGCACGATTTCACCGCGCGGCCGTCCACCAGCACGGTGCAGGCACCGCATTGCGCGGTGTCGCAACCCACATGGGTGCCGGTGAGCTTGAGGTGTTCGCGCAGGGCCTGCACCAGCAGGGTGTTGGGGGCGGCATCAATCGTCACGGCTTTGCCGTTGACGGTCATCTGGACGGGCATGGCTGTCTCCTGTGTGTCCGGGTTGTCGACAGCCGGAGTGAAGCACGCTGATTCACAGGCGAATTACGTGCAAACCCTCAATTCGCACGCCAATTCCGATTCATTCTCAATTTGCTACAGATGCCCGTTGAATTGGGTTATGAATCAAATCCGCAGGTCCAATTCAATTCCAATCTGATTAGGTATGGCGAAATTGCATACGTGAAATGGCGTGCGCGGTTCCGCTGCTGCCGGCTACCGGCCGGACGATCCTTGGGGTGCTGCGGGCTTGTCTCAAAGTGAGACTTTTTGGATGGCCCCCGGGGTATTCGGGGTAAACCCTGAAGAAGAAAGGGCCTTGTCCCCGAACAATCGTATGAAGAGATCCGCATAAGCAGCCGCCCGGAGCGGTCTCTGCCCCACTCTGGAGACACAGATGCAAAAAATCCTTCACATCAACCCCGACAAGTGCACCGGCTGCCTGCAGTGCGAGATGGCGTGTTCCTTCGAGAACTACGGCACCTATGCCACGTCCAAGTCGCGCATCAAGGTGTTCGACTTCCACCACACCGGCAAGAAGGTGCCGTACACCTGCACCCAGTGCGATGAGGCCTGGTGCCTGCACGCCTGCCCGGTGGAAGCCATCACGGTGGACAAGGCCACCGGCGCCAAGGTGGTGAACGAGACCACCTGCGTGGGTTGCAAGGTCTGCACCATCGCCTGCCCGTTCGGCACCATCAACTATGTGCAGGAAACCGGCAAGGTCCAGAAGTGCGACCTGTGCGGCGGCGAGCCGGCCTGCGCCGAAGCCTGCCCGACCAGCGCCATCACGTTCATCGATGCCAACTGGACCGGCATCGACAAGATGAAGCAGTGGGCCGACAAGCTGGGCAATCAGCCCAGCGCCGCCTGATCACCAGTCAAACACTAGGAGCACCATATGTCTTGGGCTGGAAAAATCCTCCGCGTCAACCTGACCGCCGGCACCGTCAAAACCGAACCGCTGAACAAGGAATGGGCCCGCGCCTACCTGGGCTCGCGCGGTCTGGGCAGCAAGTACCTGATCAGCGAAGTCGACCCCAAGGTCGATCCGCTGTCGGCCGACAACAAGCTGATCTGGGCCACCGGCCCGCTGACCGGCACCATGGCCTCCACCGGCGGCCGCTACACCGTCATCACCAAGGGCCCGCTGACCGGCGCGATTGCCTGCTCCAACTCGGGCGGCTACTGGGGCGCCGAGCTCAAGATGGCCGGCTGGGACATGGTCATCGTCGAGGGCCAGTCGGCCAAGCCGGTCTACCTCTACATCAACGATGACGTGGCCGAGCTGCGCGACGCATCGCACCTGTGGGGCCAGACCGTCTGGAAGACCGAAGAGATCATCAAGACCCAGCTGCAGGATCCGCTGGTGCGCGTGTCGTCCATCGGCCAGGCCGGCGAGAACCAGGTGCTGTATGCGGCCATCGTCAACGACCTGCACCGCGCGGCCGGCCGCTCGGGCGTGGGCGCCGTGATGGGCAGCAAGAACCTCAAGGCCATCGCGGTGCGCGGCACCAAGGGCGTGGGCAACATCCGCGATCCCAAGGCCTTCATGAAGGCCACCTTCGAGAAGAAGAAGATCCTGGCCGAGAACGCAGTGACCGGTCAGGGCCTGCCCACCTACGGCACCCAGGTGCTGATGAACGTGATCAACGAGATCGGTGCGCTGCCCACCCGCAACCACCGCGACGTGCAGTTCGAGGGCGCCAAGGACATCTCGGCCGAAGCCATGGCCACCCCGCGCGAGAGCGACGGCAAGAAGCACCTGGTGACCAACCAGGCCTGCTTCGGCTGCACCATCGCCTGCGGCCGCATCAGCAAGATGGACGAGAACCACTTCACCGTGCAGAACAAGCCGCAGTACTGGGGCGCCAATGGTGGCCTGGAATACGAGGCGGCCTGGGCCCTGGGTGCAGCCAACGGCGTGAACGACCTCGAAGCCCTGCAGTACGCCAACCTGCTGTGCAATGAGTACGGCATGGACCCCATCAGCTTCGGCGCCACCGTGGGCGCGGTGATGGAGCTCTATGAAATGGGCGTGCTGACCAAGGAACAGATCGGTGTGGATGCACCGTTCGGCTCCGCCGCTGCGCTGGCCGCGTTTGCCGAGATGACCGGACGGGGCGAAGGCTTCGGCAAGGAGATCGGCATGGGCTCGGCCCGCCTGACCAAGAAGTACGGTCACCCCGACCTGTCCATGAGCGTCAAGGGCCAGGAATTCCCGGCCTACGACGGTCGCGCCATCCAGGGCATCGGCCTGGCCTACGCCACCTCCAACCGCGGTGCCTGCCACCTGCGCGGCTACACCATCGCCTCCGAAGTGCTGGGCATCCCGGTCAAGACCGACCCGGTCGAGAGCGAGGGCAAGCCGGAACTGGTGAAGGCCTTCCAGGACGCCACCGCCGCCTTCGACTCCTCGGGTCTGTGCGTGTTCACCACCTTCGCCTGGGGCGTGGCCGACCTGGCTCCCCAGCTGCAGGCCGCCTGCAACGAAGAGTTCACGACCGAAGAGCTGGAGAAGATCGGCGAGCGCATCTGGAACATGGAGCGCGAGTTCAACAACGCCGCCGGCTTCACAGCCAAAGACGATTCGCTGCCCAAGCGACTGCTGACCGAAGCCGCCAAGACCGGTGCCTCCAAGGGCATGGTCAGCAAGCTGCCGGAGATGCTGCCCAAGTACTACGCCGCACGCGGCTGGGACGCCGAAGGCCGTCCGACCGCCGAGACGAAGCAGCGCCTGAGCCTGTGAGGGCGGCTGCCCTCGCGCGTTCCGCCTGAACCCCGAGGGGGCAGTCCATGCGCTGCCCCCTTTTTCTTTTCCGGAGACTTTCATGCACCACGTCATCCTCGGCGCCGGCCCGGCCGGCGTCATAGCCGCCGAAACCATCCGCAAGCACGCCCCGGCCGACACCATCACCCTGGTGGGTGACGAGCCCGAGCCGCCGTACTCGCGCATGGCCATTCCCTACCTGCTCATCGGCAACATCCAGGAAGCGGGCACCTACCTGCGCAAGAGCGCGGCCCACTTCACCAACCTGCGCATCACCCAGGTGGGCGCCAAGGCCACCAAGGTCGATGCCGCCGCACGCACCGTGGCGCTGGACAACGGCCAGACGCTGACATTCGATCGACTGCTGATCGCCACCGGCTCGCACCCGGTGCGCCCGCCCATTCCCGGCATGGACCTGCCGGGCGTGCACCCCTGCTGGACGCTGGAAGACGCCCGCAACATCATGAAGCTGGCTCAGCCCGGCGCCCGGGTGCTGCAGATGGGTGCCGGCTTCATCGGCTGCATCATCATGGAAGCGCTGAAGCAGCGCGGCGTGGAGCTGTCGGTGGTGGAGATGGGCGACCGCATGGTGCCCCGCATGATGGGGCCGACCGCCGGCGGCATGATCAAGGACTGGTGCGAGACCAAAGGCGTGAAGGTCTACACCGGCACCAAGGTCGAAGCCATCGAGTCGGCTGCGTCGGCTCCGGCCAGCGGCGGCGTGATCAGCAAGATCGCCAGTGCCCTCGGCATGGGCGGCAGCGAGCCGCAGGGCAGCGGCCGTGGTCTGCGCGTGAAGCTGGGCAACGGCCAGACGGTGGAGGCCGACCTGGTCATCAGCGCCACCGGTGTGCGCCCGGCCATCGGTTTCCTCAAGGACTCCGGCATCACCTGCCTGCAGGGCGTGCTGACCGACGAGCACCTGCAGACCAACGTGCCCGGCATCTACGCCGCCGGCGACTGCGCCGAGGCCTTCGACAAGGTCAGCGGCAAGACCATCGTGAGCGCCATTCAGCCCAACGCGGCCGAGCAGGCCCGCGTGGCGGCGCTCAACATGGTGGGCCAGCGGGCCGACCTCAAGGGCGTCACCCAGATCAACGTGCTCGACACCCTGGGCATGATCTCCACCAGCTTCGGCAACTGGGAAGGCGTGCCCGGTGGCGAGCATGTGGAGCTGACCGACAAGGCCACCGGCCGCCACCTGAGCCTGCAGTTCAAGGACGATGTGATGGTCGGCTGCAACTCGGTCGGCTGGACCGAGCACGTGGGCGTGATGCGCGGCCTGGTCGAAGGCCAGGTGCGCCTGGGCGAGTGGAAGCACCGCCTCATGGAGGACCCCACCAAGCTCATGGATGCCTACCTCGCGGCGGCCCAGGCCCAGGGACAATGGGCCGGCGCCGAAGACGCGCGCCGACGTTGACCATGAAGATCACTTTCAAGCTGTTCGCCACCCTCACCGACTACCTGCCGCCGGACGCCCGCCGCAGCAACCAGATCGAGCTCGACATCGACCCGGCCACCACGATCAGCCAGGTCATCGAGCCCTTCGGCATGCCGCACAAGCTGGTGCACCTGGTGCTGGTCAATGGCAAGTACATCCATCCCGAGCAGCGGCTGTCGGCCACGCTGAAGGAAGGTGATGTGCTGGCCATCTGGCCGCCGATTGCCGGCGGTTGAACCCATGCAATCAAGCTACGACGAGCGCTTTCAGCGCGACATGGGATGTACCGAGGCCGAATGGCTGGGCTGGCTGCCGGCGGCCATCGGCGAATGCAGCTGGAGCCGCAGCGGCGCCTCGGTGCGCATCGACATCCCCCCCGGCCAGCTGCTCATCCAGTGGGAGCCGCGGCCGCCGCGCGTGATCGCCCTCATGCGCATGCCGGTGCTGCGGGTGTCGTTCCGCTTCGAGGGACTCGATGAAGGGCAGCGCTTTGCCTTCATGAAGCGCTTCGACCTGTACATGCAGCGGGGCGGGGGCTGATCCCGCCCGCGCTTACCCCAGCGTCTTCAACCCCAGCCAGGTCAGCAGCAGCGAGCCGCTCAGGTGCAGCGCGGCCACGCCGCCGGCCAGCGCGAGCCGGCCTTGCTGCAGCAGGGTGACCACCTCGATGGAGAAGGTGGAGAAGGTGGTGAGTGCGCCCAGCAGGCCGGTGACGATGGCCAGTTTCCACACCGGGTCGAGCTGCGGCTGGGCCTGGAAGAAGGCCATGCACAGGCCGATGGCATAGGCACCTACCCAGTTGGCCGCCAGGGTGCCCCAGGGCAGGACGGCGCCGGGGGTGTTGAGCCACAGGCCCAGGCGCCAGCGCAGCACGGCGCCCACGCAGGCGCCGGCACACAGGGCGAGCACGTTGCCCATGGTCAGAACGGCGGGCCGTCATCGGCCGAGCTGACCGATGCCGTGATCGGTGCTGCGTCCGGTGCGGTGTCCAGAGAGGGCAGGGCAGGGGCCTGACCCGGCAGCAGTTCGCCGCCCAGGGCTTCGATCAGCGCATCGAGCACCTGGCGCAGTTCGCCGGTGCCAATGGCCACGTTGCTGTCGAAGGTCTCTTCCTCGTTGGCCGGCCGGTCCTCGAACACGCCTTCCAGAAAGGCGATCTTGCGCAGCGCCATGCTCTCGGTCAGCACGAAGCCCACGCGGCCTTCCCAGCTCATGGCCAGGCGGGTGGGCAACTTGCCCTCGGCCACATGGCGACGCACCTCGTCGGTGAGCAGGTGGTGGCGGGTGAAGCGCACCACCGAGCGTTCCTCGTCGGTGGAACGCAGCTCGCATTCGCGCTCCACCGCCAGGCCTTCTGGCCATTCCTGTGCATCGGCCGCGCTGAGCCAGCGGGCCATGCACGACTGCGGCGTCATCTGGGTGTTGAGCAGCGACACCGCCAGACCCGGGAAGGCATCCACCAGGGCGGTGATCACCTCGTCGTTCTTGCCCTGGCTGCTGGCATCGGTCACCAGCCAGCCGCGGCCAGGGTCGATCCACACCCACACGTTCTGCTGGCGGGAAAAGGCCATGGGCAGCAGGGCCTGGCGGGCGTCCTCGCGCAGCGCCTTGGTTTCCTTCTTGCCCGGCTTGCGGCCGGTGGTGGCCTCGATCTGGTCGGCGGCCTCCTGGGCCTTCTTGCGCACCACGGCACCCGGCACGGCCTTGGTCTCGATCTGCAGTTTCAGGATGCGCTGCTGGTCCACCGATTCCACCAGCGGGCCATGGGCTTCGCCGCGCGGCTCCACCCAGCCCACCGACTTTTCCTGCGAGGCGCTGCAGGGGGCGAAACGGTGGCCATCGAGGGCCGCCTCCATCTCGGTGAGGGAAGGTTTCCAGCCCGGGGCGATGCGGTAGAGGGTGAGATTCTTGAACACGAAGGGGCGACTCCAGACGACACGAACCCCGCTCGGGGCGGGGTCGTGATCTTAGCCGTCGTGGTGCCGGTCCCTCACATGCGGGACGGCAGCCAGGTCACCAGCCCGGGAAACCAGTACAGCAGCAGGACGGCCAGCACCATCAGGAAGAAGTACGGCAGGCAGGCCTTGGCGATCCAGGCGATGTCGCGCCGGGTCATGCCTTGCAGCACGAAGAGGTTGAAGCCCACCGGCGGCGTGATCTGCGCCATCTCCACCACGATGACGATGAAGATGCCGAACCACACCAGGTCGATGCCGGCGGCCTGCACCGTGGGCAGGATCACGCCCATGGTGAGCACGATCATCGAGATGCCGTCCAGGAAGCAGCCCAGCAGGATGTAGAACAGGGCGAGTGCGATCAGCAGCACGCCGGGCGAGAGGTTCAGGCTGGCCACGAACTCCGCCAGGTGCCGGGGCAGGCCGATGTAGCCCATGGCCAGGGTGAGGAAGGCCGCGCCGGCCAGGATGAGCGCGATCATGCAGTACAGCCGCGTGGCGCCCAGCAGCGCATCGCGGAAGCTCTGCCACGACAGCGAGCCCTGGGAGGCCGACAGGATGAGCGCACCCACCACGCCCACGGCGGCCGCCTCGGTGGCAGTGGCAATGCCGCTGTAGATGGTGCCGATGACGCCGCCGATCAGCAGCACCACCGGGATCAGATGCCGGCTCTCGCGCAGCTTGTCCAGGAAGCTCAGACTGCGGTCACCCTCGGGCACAGCCTGCGGGTTGAGCAGCGCCCACACCACGATGGCGCCGCTGAACAGGACCGCCAGCAGCAGGCCTGGGATGACACCCGCCACGAACAGCTTGGCGATCGACACTTCGGCCGCCACGCCGTAGACGATCATGATGATCGAGGGCGGTATCAGCAGGCCCAGGGTGCTGGCGCCACCGAGCGAACCGACGATCTTCTCGGGCGGGTAGCCGCGGCGCGTCAGCTCGGGAATGGTCATCTTGCCGATGGTGGCGCAGGTGGCTGCCGACGAACCCGACACCGCTGCAAAGATGGTGCTGCCCACGATGTTGGTGTGCAGCAGCCGACCCGGCAGCGCATTCACCCAGGGCGCCAGGCCGCGGAACATGCTCTCCGAGAGCTTGGTCCGGAACAGGATCTCGCCCATCCAGATGAACAGCGGCAGGGCGGTGAGCGTCCAGCTGCTGGCCGATCCCCAGATGGTCAGGGCCATGGCGTCGCCTGCGGGCCGGCTGGAGAACAGCTCCATGCCGATCCAGGCCACGCCGGTCAGCGTCAGACCGATCCACACCCCGCTGCCCAGCAGCAGGAACAGCGAGACGATCAGCAGCCCGGTGATCAGCAGGTCATTCATGGCGGGTGTCTCCGGTGTGCTGCTGGCGCTGGCCGCGCCACTCCAGCACCGTCTCGTCCATCAGGGCGATCAGCAGCACCGTGCAGCCCAGGCCCATGAGCAGCTGCGGTATCCACAGCGGGGTGGCGTCGGTGCCGGTGGAAATGTCGTGAAACAGGCGCGACTGGTAGACCAGCCGCCAGCTGTAGACGCACAGCAGGCCGGCCAGCAGCGTGCCCACCGCCAGCGACCACAGCTCCATGGTCTTGCGCGCACCGCCCTGCAGGCGCCCGATGATCAGCGTGACCCGGATGTGCTCGCCCTGCTTGAGGGTGTGGGCCAGCGCCAGGAAGCCCGCGCCGGCCATGGCGTAGCCGGCGTAGGCGTCGGTGCCCGGCACATAGATGCCGGCCAGGCGGCTGACGATGGAGACCAGCACCATCACCAGCACGCCGACCATGAACAGGGCGGCCAGCCAGCCGGCGCCGAGGTAGAGGAGGTCGAGGGTCTTTCGCATCGTTCGATCCGTCGGCGTCGGCGGTGGGCCCGCGTGCTTACTTGCGGTAGGCGTCGAGCATCTGCTGGCCTTCGGCGCCGGCCTGGCCCAGCCATTCCTGCAGCATGGTGGCGCCCACCTTCTGCATGTCGGCCTTCAGCGCCGCGCTGCCGGGCTCCACCGTCATGCCGTTGCTGCGCAGCGTGGCCAGCGAGTCGGTATTGACCTTCTGCGAAGCGGCCCAGCCACGCGTCTCGGCGTCGGCAGCAGCCTTGAGCAGCGCATCCTGGCTGGCCTTGTCCAGCGCATCGAAGGCGCGCTTGTTGACGATGACCGCGTTCTTGGGCAGCCAGGCCTGCACGTCGTAATAGAACTTCAGGTGTTCGAACAGCTTGCTGTCCACGCCGGTGGCGCCCGACGTCATGTTGGTTTCCACCACGCCGGTGGCCAGGGCCTGCGACAGCTCGGCCGCCTGCACCGTGACCGGCTGGGCGCCCACCAGCTGCGCAATGCGCGAGGTGGCCGGGCTGTAGGCGCGCCACTTGCTGCCCTTGAGGTCGGCGGCGCTGGCCAGCGGCTTCTTGCTGTAGATGCCCTGCGGCGGCCACGCCACCGAGTACAGCAGCATCAGGCCCTGTTCGCCGAGCTTCTTCTGCAGGATGGGCTTCTGCGCGGCGTAGAGCTTGCGCGATTCTTCGTAGCTGGTGGCCAGGAACGGAATGCCGTCGGCACCGAACATGGCCCATTCGTTCTGGTAGGCCGCCAGGATGATCTCGCCGATCTGGGCCTGTCCGCCCTGCACAGCACGCTTGATCTCGGGGGCCTTGAACAGCGCCGCATTGGCATGCACCGTGATCTTGAGCTTGCCGCCGGTGGCCTTCTCCACGTCGCTGGCAAAGGCATTGAGGTTGACGGTGTGGAAGTTGGTGGCCGGGTAGGCGGAGGGCAGGTCCCAGGCGGTCTGGGCGGCAGCGGGCAGGGTGCAGGCCAGGGCGCTGGCGGCCAGGGTCAGACTGAACAGTCGGCGTTTCATGGGAAGGTCTCCTGGTTGGGGGCGGAAGGGGTGAGCGGACTCTATCGACGTGCCGACAAAACGCGATCAGGGTTTTCCATTAATGTCGACAAAACGTTGGCAAATCGTCAGAACGCAGCCTACACTGCGCACCAGTTTCACCCCTCACCCGTTCCCCAGGAGACCTGCATGGCCCGCAGCAAGACCGGCTCCCCTGCCGCCAGCCCCACCACCGGTCCGGTCACCGGTTCGGCTGGCCAGCGCATCGTGTCGTCGGCGCACCTGGTTTCGCCGCACAGCGCCGAGATGAGCGAGTTCGAGTTCGGCCTGATCGTGGCCGGCAACGCCTTCTACCGCTGGATCGTCCACTGCATGAGCGCGGCCGGCCTGAAGGACCTGACCGCACTGGACGTGCTGGTGCTGCACCACGTCACCCACCGGGCGCGCGACAAGCGCCTGGCCGACATCGCCTTCATCATGAACGTGGAGGACACCCACCTCATCAACTACTCGCTCAAGAAGCTGCAGGGCCTGGGCGTTGTGGTGTCCAGCAAGAACGGCAAGGAAGTGACCTATGGCCCCACCGAGGAGGGCAAGGCCTTCGTCACCCGCTACCGGGAAATCCGCGAAGGCTGTCTGATCAACGCGCTCAAGGCCGACGACGCCCTCAACCACGACATCGGCGAGCTCGCGCGTCTGCTGCGTGTGCTCTCCGGCATGTACGACCAGGCCGCCCGGTCGGCCGCATCCCTCTGAAGCCATGAACACGAACCGCATCGACCCCCGCTGGCAGTTCTGGATCGACCGGGGCGGCACCTTCACCGACATCGTGGCCAAGCGGCCCGATGGCACCCTGGTGACGCACAAGCTGCTGTCCGAAAACCCCGAGCAGTACCGCGACGCGGCGGTGGCCGGCATCCGGCACCTGCTGGGCCTGGCCCCGGGCGAGCCGGTCACGCCCGAGCAGGTGGCCTGCGTGAAGATGGGCACCACCGTGGCCACCAATGCGCTGCTCGAGCGCAAGGGCGAACCCACGCTGCTGGTCACCACGCGAGGCTTCCGCGATGCGCTGCGCATTGCCTACCAGAACCGCCCGCGCCTCTTCGACCGCCGCATCGTGCTGCCCGAGCTGCTCTACAGCCGCGTCATCGAGGCGCAGGAACGCATGGCGGCCGACGGCGCCGTGGTGCAGCCGCTGGACGAGGCCCACCTGCGCGAGCGCCTGTGGGCGGCTTTCGATGCCGGTCTGCGCAGCGTCGCCATCGTCTTCATGCACGGCTACCGCCACACCGCCCACGAGGCTGCGGCGGCGCGGCTTGCGCAGGAGGTCGGCTTCACCCAGGTCAGCACCTCGCACGAGACCAGCCCGATGATGAAGTTCGTCAGCCGGGGCGACACCACGGTGGTCGATGCCTACCTCTCGCCCATCCTTCGCCGCTACGTGGACCAGGTGGCCAGCGAAATGCCGGGCGTGCCGCTGTTCTTCATGCAGTCCAGCGGCGGCCTGACCGACGCGCACCGTTTCCAGGGCAAGGACGCCATCCTCTCCGGCCCGGCCGGTGGCATCGTGGGCATGGCCCGCACCGCCACCCTGGGTGGGCATCAGCAGGTGATCGGTTTCGACATGGGCGGCACCTCCACCGACGTGTCGCATTTCGCCGGTGCCTTCGAGCGCGAATTCGAGACCCAGGTGGCCGGCGTGCGCATGCGCGCACCCATGATGAGCATCCATACCGTGGCGGCGGGCGGCGGTTCGCTGCTCAGCTTTGACGGATCGCGCTTCCGTGTCGGTCCCGAGAGCGCCGGTGCCAACCCCGGCCCGGCCAGCTACCGGCGGGGCGGCCCGCTGGCCGTTACCGATGCCAACGTGCTGCTGGGCAAGATCCAGCCGGCCCACTTTCCGCGCGTGTTCGGTCCCCGCGCCGACGAGCCGCTGAGCCTGGAGGCGGTGCGCGATCGGTTCGACACGCTGGCCCGGCAGACCGGCCGCCCGGCCGAAGAGGTGGCCGAAGGTTTCCTGCGCATCGCGGTGCAGCAGATGGCCAATGCCATCAAGAAGATTTCGGTGGCGCGCGGTTACGACGTCACCCGATACACGCTGCAGTGCTTCGGGGGTGCCGGCGGTCAGCACGCCTGCCTGGTGGCCGACGAGCTGGGCATGACCCGCGTGTTCGTGCACCCGCTGGCCGGCGTGCTCAGCGCCTACGGCATGGGGCTGGCCGATCAGAACGTGATCCGGGAACGAGCCATCGAGTTGCCCCTGGACGATGCTGCACTGGCCCCGGTGCAGGCCGCGCTGGACCAGCTGGCGCAGCAGGCCGACCAGGCGCTGCGACAGCAGCAGGTGAGTGCCGGCGACGTGCAGGTGCACCGCCGGGTGCATGTGCGTTACGAGGGCAGTGATGCCGCACTCGTGGTGCCCCATGGCCCGCGCGATGCCATCGAGGCCGCCTTCGAGGCCGCGTACCGGCAGCGGTTTGCCTTCCTCATGCCGGGCAAGCGGCTGATGGTGGAAGCGGTGTCGGTGGAGGCCGTGGTGGCCGGTGACGCGCCCACCGAACCCCGCCATGCCCTGCACGAGCCGCGCGAGGTGCCTCGCCGCGAGACGGTGCGCATGTACGCCGAAGGCCAGTGGCGCGACGCAGCCCTGGTGGTGCGCGAAGACCTGCGCCCGGGCGATGTGGTGCCCGGCCCGGCCATCATTGCCGAGAAGAACGCCACCACCGTGGTCGAGCCGGGCTGGGAAGCCCGCATCACCGCACTCGACCACATCGAGATGGAGCGGCGCGTGCCCCGCACGGTGCGGCATGCCGCCGGCACCACTGTCGATCCGGTGCTGCTGGAGGTGTTCAACAACCTGTTCATGAACATCGCCGAGCAGATGGGGCTGCAGCTGCAGAACACGGCGTACTCGGTCAACATCAAGGAACGGCTGGACTTCTCCTGCGCGCTGTTCGATGCCGAGGGCAACCTGATCGCCAACGCGCCCCACATGCCAGTGCACCTGGGCTCCATGGGCGAGAGCATCAAGACGGTGATCCGCGAGAACGCCGGCCGCATGCAGCCCGGCGACGTGTACGTGCTCAACGACCCCTATCGCGGTGGCACCCACCTGCCCGACGTGACCGTCATCACCCCGGTGTATGTGGGCGATGCACCGCAGCCCACCTTCTACGTGGGATCGCGCGGACACCATGCCGACATCGGCGGCACCACCCCGGGCTCGATGCCGCCGTTCTCCACCCGCATCGAGGAAGAGGGCGTGCAGATCGACAACGTCAAGCTGGTTGCCGGCGGCGTGCTGCGCGAGGCCGAGATGATCGCGCTGCTGCAGAGCGGCGAGTTCCCCAGCCGCAACCCGCAGCAGAACATGGCCGACCTCAAGGCCCAGATCGCGGCCAACGAGAAAGGCGTGCAGGAGCTGCGCCGCATGGTCGATCAGTTCGGCCTGGACGTGGTGCAGGCCTACATGCGCCATGTGCAGGACAACGCCGAAGAGTCGGTGCGGCGCGTCATCACCCGCCTCAAGGATGGCGCCTTCACCCTGCCGCTGGACAACGGCGCGCAGATCCGGGTGGCGGTGCGGGTGGATGCGGCACGGCGCAGCGCCGTCATCGACTTCACCGGCACCAGCCCGCAGCAGACCAACAACTTCAATGCGCCGCGCGCGGTGTGCATGGCGGCCGTGCTGTACGTGTTCCGCACCCTGGTGGACGACGACATCCCGCTCAATGCCGGCTGCCTCAAGCCGCTGGAGGTGATCATCCCGCCAGGCTGCATGCTCAACCCCAACCCGCCGGCCTCGGTGGTGGCCGGCAACGTGGAAACCTCCACCTGCATCACCAACGCACTCTATGGCGCACTCGGCGTGATGGCGGGCAGCCAGCCCACCATGAACAACTTCACCTTCGGCAACGCCACCTACCAGTACTACGAGACCATCTCGGGCGGCAGCGGCGCCGGTGAAGGTTTCGACGGCACGGCCGTGGTCCAGACCCACATGACCAACTCCCGCCTGACCGATCCGGAGATCCTCGAATTCCGGTTCCCGGTGCGGCTGGAGAGCTACGAGATCCGCCGGGGCTCCGGCGGGGCCGGGCAGTGGCGCGGTGGCGATGGCGGCGTGCGCCGCATCCGCTTTCTGGAGCCCATGACCGCCAGCATCCTGTCCAACGGCCGGGTGCACCCGGCCTTCGGCATGGCGGGGGGAGAGCCGGGTGCCACCGGTGTCAACCGGGTGGTGCGGGCCGATGGGTCTGTGCAGACGCTGGCGCACATCGGACAGACCGACATGCAGCCCGGCGACGTGTTCGAGATCCACACCCCCGGCGGTGGGGGCTACGGCAGCGCCTGACCCCGCCTCGTCACGCGCGTCTCAGAGTTCCTCGACGCGCCGGGCCGGATAGCTGTCCCAGGCCTGGCAGCCAGGGCACTGCCAGAAATGCTGGCGGGCCTCGAAGCCGCAGGCCGCACAGCGGTAGCGCTTGAGTGGCGCGCTGGCCTGCTCCAGCGTGCGCTGCACCGGCGCCTGGGCCTGCGGGTCCGAGAGTGTCTCTCCGGACAGCCAGCGTGCGCCGATCACCAGCGAAGGCTCGCGTTCCAGGTGCTGCAGGTAACGCGCCCGGGCCGCTGCCGGGTCGGCTTCCAGCGTGGCCAGGGCTTCGGTGATGTCGATCGAGGGGCTGCGCTCGTCGGCGGCACGCAGCACCGCAGCCACGGCCTCCAGGCGGCCGGTCTGCCGGCCCAGGTCGGTCATGAGGCCGGCCACCAGCGGCAGCGCCTGCGGTGCTTCGCGGGCCAGGTGGAGCAGGGCGTCCAGCGCGCCGGCGGTATCGCCTTCCTGCTGCCGCAGCATGCTCTGCGCCACCCAGCCCCGGGCCACCTGCGGGGCTTCGCGAACAGCGGCGTCGAGCTGTTCGCGGGCGCGGCTGCGGTCGCCCTGGCGCAGCGCCAGTTCGGCTTCTTCGCAGCGGTAATGGGCCAGGCGGGAGGCAAAGCTGCCCTGGGCCTGGGCGTCGAGCTGGCGCGCCACCGCCTGGGCCTTGGGCCAGTCGCGCGAGCGTTCGTAGATGCCCAGCAGGGCCAGCATGGCCTCACCGGCGAACGAAGTGCCCTGCAGTTTCTGCAGCGCTGCCTCGGCCCGGTCCAGCAGGCCGGCCTTGAGGAAGTCCAGCGCCAGCGCATGCTGGGCGCGGTCGCGGTCCTTGCCGCTCACGTCGGCGCGCGACAGCAGATGCTCATGCACCCGCACCGCACGGTCGTAGTCGCCCCGGCGGCGGAACAGGTTGCCGAGTGCGAAATGCAGCTCGGTGGTGTCGGGGTCACCCTGAACCGCCTCGATGAAGGCATCGATGGCCTGGTCCTGCTGTTCGTTGAGCAGGTGGTTCAGGCCCCGGAAGTAGGCCTTGGGCGCCTGCCGGCCTTCCATGCGCCACTGGCGCAGGTCCAGGCGGGAAGCGGCCCAGCCCAGGGCGAAGGCCAGCGGCAGGCCCCAGAGCAGCCAGGTCAGGTCAAAGTCCATGGCGTCGTTCGATCGGGTCGGAAGGCAGCAAGGTGGTGTCGCCGCCGAAGGCGGTGGTGGGGTTGTTGCCGCTGGTGCCGGTGCGGCGGCGTGCCTTCTTGGCCCTGAGCCACAGCGGGACCATGGCCACCACGCCCAGGAACACGCCGATCAGCATGGACAGCAGCACGACGACCACCAGCGGTGCCTGCCAGCGTGCACCGAAGAACAGGTGCAGCGTGACCTTGTCCTGGTTGTTCAGCGCGAAGGCGAAAAGGACAAAAAAAAGGGCTGCATTGAGCAGCCACATGAGGTACTTCACGGCATCCCCTCTGTGGTGGGAGCCGATTGTAGCCAGCGGTCTTCAGCCGCCCGGCTTGCCTTCGCGGCCGAGCATCTCGGCCGTGCGGGCATCGACCTGCTCGCGCAGGGCCTTGCCGGGCTTGAAGTGGGGCACCCGCTTCTCCGGGATCATGACGCTTTCGCCCGAGCGCGGGTTGCGCCCGATGCGCGGCGAACGGCGGTTCACCGAGAAACTGCCGAAGCCCCGGATCTCGATCCGGTGGCCGCGCACCAGGGCATCGCCCATCGCATCGAGGATCGCCTTGACGGCGAACTCCGCATCGCGGTGGGTGAGCTGGCTGAAACGGCTGGCCAGGGCTTCGACGAGGTCGCTTCGGGTCATGGGAAGAAGAAGGTGCCGGTGCCGATCAGTTGTTGCTGTTGTCCAGCTTGGCGCGCAGCAGGGCGCCCAGGCTGGTGGTGCCGGCGTTGCCGGTGTTCTGGTTCAGGCTGGCCATGGCTTCGTTCTGGTCGGCCATGTCCTTGGCCTTGATGGACAGCTGGATGTTGCGGGTCTTGCGATCCACGTTCACCACCACGGTGGTTACTTCGTCGCCTTCCTTCAGCACGTTGCGTGCGTCTTCGACGCGGTCGCGGCTGATCTCGGAGGCGCGCAGGTAACCCAGCACGTCTTCGCCCAGATCGATCTCGGCGCCCTTGGCATCCACGGTCTTGACCTTGCCGGTCACCACGGAACCCTTGTCGTTGACCGACACGAAGGTGGTGAACGGGTCGCCGTCGAGCTGCTTGATGCCCAGGCTGATGCGCTCGCGCTCCACGTCGATGGCCAGCACGATCGCTTCGACTTCCTGGCCCTTCTTGTAGTTGCGCACGGCGGTCTCGCCGGCTTCGTTCCAGGACAGGTCGGACAGGTGCACCAGGCCGTCGATGCCGGCAGCCAGGCCCACGAACACGCCGAAGTCGGTGATCGACTTGATCGGGCCCTTGACGCGGTCGCCGCGCTTGGTGGCCTCGGCGAACTCGTGCCAGGGGTTGGCACGGCACTGCTTCATGCCCAGGGAGATGCGGCGCTTGTCTTCGTCGATGTCGAGCACCATGACTTCGACCTCGTCACCCAGCGACACCAGCTTGCTCGGGGCCACGTTCTTGTTGGTCCAGTCCATCTCGGAGACGTGCACCAGGCCTTCGATGCCCGGCTCGAGTTCCACGAACGCGCCGTAGTCGGCAATGTTGGTGATCTTGCCGAACATGCGGGTGCCCTGCGGGTAGCGGCGCGAAACGCCCATCCACGGGTCGTCGCCCATCTGCTTCAGACCCAGGGACACGCGGTTCTTCTCGGTGTCGAACTTGAGGATCTTGGCGGTGATTTCCTGGCCCGGCTGCACCACTTCGCTCGGGTGGCGGACACGGCGCCATGCCATGTCGGTGATGTGCAGCAGACCGTCGATGCCGCCCAGGTCGACGAACGCACCGTATTCGGTGATGTTCTTGACCACGCCCTGCACGATGGCGCCTTCCTTGAGGGTTTCCATCAGCTTGGCGCGCTCTTCGCCCATGGAGGCTTCCACCACGGCGCGGCGGCTCAGCACCACGTTGTTGCGCTTGCGGTCGAGCTTGATGACCTTGAATTCCAGGGTCTTGTTCTCGTACGGGGTCAGGTCCTTGGTGGGACGGCTGTCGACCAGCGAGCCCGGCAGGAAGGCGCTGATGCCGTTGACCATGACCTTCAGGCCGCCCTTGACCTTCGCGCCGGTGGTGCCGGTGACGAAGTCGCCGGATTCCAGGGCCTTTTCCAGGGCCATCCAGGAAGCCAGGCGCTTGGCCTTGTCGCGCGACAGCAGGGTGTCGCCGAAGCCGTTCTCGACCGAGTCGATGGCCACCGACACGAAGTCGCCGACCTGCACTTCGAGCTCGCCCTGGTCGTTCTTGAACTCGGCCAGCGGGACATACGCTTCCGACTTGAGGCCGGCGTTGACCACCACATGGTTGTGTTCGATGCGCACCACCTCGGCGGTGATGACTTCGCCCGAGCGCATTTCAGCGCGTTTCAGGGACTCTTCGAACAGGGCGGCAAAAGATTCAGACATGGAGTTTCCTAAGACCGCTCAGCGTCGGCGTGCACCACGGGCGCAGAAGAACCTGCATCGGGTGGCGGGATACGACGGTTGGGCGGCGTTGCAGTTGTGGTGCGTGGCACCACGGGGTTGGTTGAAAAGAACCATCGGGCCTGCGGGCTGGGATCGCCCGGCGGGGCCGTCTGGGCCGGTCAGTGCGGTTCGCGGCCTTCCGCGAATGGCACCTTGCCCTGCCACCAGTTCAACACCTGCAGCACCGAGGATTCGATGTCGAGCGAGGAGTTGTCCAGCATCAGAGCGTCTTCGGCGGGCTTCAGGGGCGCGTGGGACCGGTTGGAGTCCCGTTCGTCGCGTGCCTTGAGGTCCGCCAGAAGGTCGTCGAGTCTAGCAGGGATTCCCTTTGAAATCAATTGCTTATGGCGGCGTTCGGCCCGCTGCTCGGCACTGGCCGTCAGGTACACCTTCAGCGGTGCGTCCGGGAATATCACGGTGCCCATGTCGCGCCCGTCAGCCACCAGGCCGGGCAGGCGTCGCATGCCCCGCTGCAGCTCCAGCAGGGCCTGGCGCACCTGGGGCACCACCGACACCCGGGATGCGGCCATGCCGGCGGCCTCGGTGCGCAAGTCCTCGCTCACATCCTCGCCATCCAGCCAGATGCGGTGATCGGCAAACCGCAGTTGCAGGCCGGCGGCCAGATCGCCCAGCCGCTGCGCCTGCCCGGGCTGCTGCAGGGCGGCTTCGTCCAGCACCAGCCCCTGGCGGGTGGCCGCCAGGCCGACCAGCCGGTAGAGCGCGCCGGAATCGAGCCAGTGGTAACCCAGGCGGGCGGCCAGCTCGCTGGAGAGCGTTCCCTTGCCGGAGGCGGTGGGGCCGTCAACGCAGATCACCGGGATGTGCTTCGGGTCGGCCGCGCACACGCCGAACAATGTCTCGAAGTAGTCGGGGAAGGTCTTGCCGACGCAGCGCGGGTCCAGGATGCGCACCGGCAAGGCTGCCGGGTTGAAGGCCGCCAGCGAGAAGCACATGGCCACACGGTGGTCGTCGTAGGTGTGGATGCTGGCGGCCTGCCAGCGCTCGGGCGGCGTGATGCTGATGAAGTCGGCGCCTTCTTCCACCCGGGCGCCGAGCTTGCGGCACTCGATGGCCATGGCCGCGATGCGGTCGGTTTCCTTCACCCGCCAGCTGGCGATGTTGCGCAGCGTGGTGGTGCCGTCGGCGAACAGCGCCATCACGGCCAGCGTCATGGCGGCGTCGGGAATGTGGTTGCAGTCCAGGTCGATGGCCTTCAGGGGCCAGGCGCCGCGTCGGATGCGCAGCGCATTGGCCTCGCCCTGCACGTCGGCGCCCATGGCGCGCGCAGCCTCGACAAAGCGGATGTCGCCCTGGATGGAGGCCAGCCCCACGCCTTCGATGGTGATGCCGTCGGTGCCGGGCGCGGCCGGCGCGATGGCACCCAGTGCGATGAAGTAGCTGGCCGACGAGGCATCGCCCTCCACCGGCATGCGGCCTGGCGACACATAGCGGCTGCCGGCCGGGATGGTGAAGCGCTGCCAGCCTTCGCGCTGCACCTGCACGCCGAAGCGCTCCAGCAGGTTCAGCGTGATCTCGATGTAGGGCCGCGAGATGAGCTCGCCCACCACCTCGATGGTGATGTCCTGCGTCTGCGCCACCAGCGGCAGCGCCAGCAGCAGGGCGGTGAGGAACTGGCTCGACACGTCGCCGCGCACGCGGATGGATGCATCCAGCTTCAGCGGCTGGACCGTTCCGTTGCCCAGCCGCAGAGGCGGATAGCCGGGTTGGCCCAGGCAGTCCACCGGACAGCCCAGCTGGCGCAGGGCATCCACCAGATCGCCGATGGGGCGCTCGTGCATGCGCGGCACGCCGCTGAGCTCGAAGCGCCCGCCGTGACGTGCCGCCAGCAGGGCGAGTGCTGCGGTGAGCGGCCGCATGGCGGTGCCGGCATTGCCCATGAAGAGCGCCGCCTCGCGCACCGGCAGTTCGCCGCCCAGGCCGTGCACCCGCAGTGCGCCGTCGGCCTGTGGCTCGATGCGGCAGCCCAGCTGGCGCAGGGCCTGCAGCATGACCTGGGTGTCGTCGGAGTCGAGCAGGTCGACCACGTCGGTGTGGCCGGCGCTGAGTGCCGCCAGCAGCAGCACCCGGTTGGAAATGCTCTTGGAGCCGGGCAGGCGGACCGTGCCGCCGGCCGCCATCAGGGGCGGGAGGTCGAGGAAGGCGGTGGAGAACATGGGTCGGTGGTGGCGCCTCAGCCCTGCGGGCGGATGGCGTTCATGCGCCATTGGGCGCGGGCA
This sequence comes from Allobosea thiooxidans, assembly GCA_943370825.1. GTDB lineage: Bacteria > Pseudomonadota > Gammaproteobacteria > Burkholderiales > Burkholderiaceae_C > Hydrogenophaga. The sequence goes on from CALRSR020000036.1 coordinate 31,581, forward strand.
ATGCTGGCCTGCTCGATCAGGGTTTCCAGGGCGTCGGGGTTCTCGCCCTTGACCGCGTTCTCCAGCGCCTCGAGCGCCTGCCGGAATCGCTGCGACTGACCCAGCAGCTCTTCGCGGTTGGCCATGAGGATGTCGCGCCAGATGGCCGGGTCGCTGGCTGCGATGCGGGTGAAATCACGGAAGCCGGGGCCGGCCAGGGCCAGGAAGTCGGCGCCCTGTTTCTGGTTCTGGATGGCGTTCATCAAGGCGAAGGCCAGCAGGTGGGGCAGGTGGCTCACGGCGGCGTAGGCCGCGTCGTGCGACTCGGGCGACATCTGCCGCACATGGCAGCCCAGGGCCTTCCAGAGCTGGGTGGCGCGTTCGATCTGGGCGGTCTGGGTGCGCTCGATGGGCGTGAGGATGACCTGGCGGCCGTGGTACAGGTCGGCGTCGGCATGTTCCACGCCGGCCAGCTCCTTGCCGGCGATCGGGTGGGCCGGTACGAACACACCGACCTGATCGCGCAGCACCCGCCGGGCAGCGTCCACCACGTCGCGCTTGGTGGAGCCCACGTCCATCAGCAGCATGTCCTTGTGGATCAGGTGGCGGATGGCCTTGAAGGTGGCTTCGGTGGCGGCCACCGGCACGGCCAGCAGCACCACGTCGGAGCCCGAGACCGCCAGCAGGGCCGACGGCGCCTCGATGTCGATCACACCCATCTGCCGGGCGCGTTCGGTGGTGGAGGGCGACTTGCTGTAGCCCACCACGCGCTTGACCAGACCGGCCTGCTTGAGTGCCAGGGCGAACGAGCCGCCCATGAGTCCGCAGCCGATCAATCCGAGTTGTTCGAACATCATTCGCTCACCGGGTAAGCGCCCAGCACCTTGTAGTAGGCACACAGACGCTGGAGTTCTTCGAGGGCCGCCGCCACCGCCGGTTGCGACGGATGACCGGCGATGTCGATGTAGAAGTAGTACTCCCACTGACCCGACTTGGCCGGGCGCGACTCGAAACGGGTCATCGACACACCGTGCTGCTTGAGCGGCACCAGCAGGTCGTGCACCGCGCCGGGCCGGTTGGGCACCGACACCACGATGCTGGTGCAGTCGCGGCCGGAGGCCGGCGGCATGGCCATGGTCTGCGGCAGGCTGATCACCGCAAAGCGGGTGCGGTTGTAGGCCTCGTCCTGGATGGCGTGCGAGACGATGTGCAGGCCGAACTGCGAGGCCGCGCGTTCGCTGGCAATGGCCGCCCAGGTGAGGTCGGTCGCGGCCAGACGGGCGCCTTCGGCATTGCTGGAAACGGCGCGGCGTTCGGCATGCGGCAGGTGCTGCGTCAGCCAGTTCTGGCACTGGGCCAGGGCCTGCGGGTGGGCCATGACCACCTGGATGTCGTCCAGCGAATTGGTCTGGCGCAGCAGGTTGTGGCGCACCAGCAGGCTGACCTCGCCCACCACATGCACCGGCGAGCGCAGGAACAGGTCGAGCGAGCGGGCCACCACACCCTCGGTGGAGTTCTCCATGCCCACCACGCCGAACTGCGCGGTGCCGGCAGCGGTGGCGTGGAACACCTCGTCGAAGTTGGCGCAGTAGATCAGGTTGGCGGCGCTGCCGAAGAACTCGATGGCGGCCTGCTCGCAGAAGGTGCCCTGCGGGCCGAGCACCGCCACGCGCTGCGGCGTTTCCAGCGCCAGGCAGGCCGACATGATCTCGCGCCAGATGGCGGCCACATGCTGGTTCAGCAGCGGGCCCTGGTTGGCACCCTGGATCTTCTCGATCACCTGCGCCACCCGGTCGGGGCGGAAGAAGGGCGAGCCCTCGCGGCGCTTGATCTCGCCCACTTCCTCGGCCACGCGGGCACGCTGGTTGAGCAGCGACAGCAGCTGCTGGTCGAGCGCGTCGATCTTGACGCGCAGTTCGGCCAGGGCCTGGGATTGCTGGGGTTGGGTCATGTCAGGCTGTCTCAGGCCACTTGTTGTTCGAATTCGCGCAGGTAGGTCACCAGCGCCTGCACGCCCTCCAGGGGCATGGCGTTGTAGAGGCTGGCGCGCATGCCGCCGACCGATTTGTGGCCCTTGAGCTGCAGCAGGCCGCGCGCCTGCGCGCCGGCCAGGAAGGCCTCGTTGCGCGACTCGTCGCGCAGGAAGAAGGGGATGTTCATGCGCGAACGCACCGCCGGATCGACCTTGTTCACATACAGCTGTGAGGTGTCGATGCAGTC
>CALRSR020000037.1:0-29854 GCA_943370825.1 Allobosea thiooxidans
GATCGGTCTGCTGCGCCTCGATCCCGCGCGAGCGCAGGAAGCCGGTGAGGTAGGCGGTGGAGGGGTAGGGCGTGTTGAGCTGCGTCATCGGCGGGATGACGGAGAGCACGCGCAGCGGTGGGGTGGACATGGGGCGGCAGCTGGGAAGCCGGCAGTGTACCGGCGCCCCCTGCGCCCCACGGGCTGCAGGGGCAGGCTGGTGGCCTGGATCAGCGGGCGCTGGCCGGCAGCACCAGGCCGCCGTGCAGGCGCGGCTGGCGCGCCTCGTCCCACTGCTGCACCGTCTCGGCCACCGCATCGGCGGTGGCGGCCGACAGCGTCCAGCCCAGGTGGCCGTGGCCGGTGTTGTAGAACACGTTGGCGCGGCGGCCGGCGCCCACGCGCGGCATCATGTCCGGCATCATGGGCCGCAGGCCGGCCCAGGGCACCACCTGCCGGGTGCTCACGCCGGGGAAGCACTGGTTCACCCAGCGCACCAGCGGAGCGATGCGGTCGGCGCGGATGTCGCGGTTCACGCCGTTGAACTCGGCGGTGCCGGCCACCCGGAAGCGGCCGTCGCCCAGGCGGCTGGTCACCAGCTTGGTCTCGTCGTCCAGCAGGCTCACCGTGGGGGCGGCTTGCTGGCTGGCCTCATCCAGCAGGTTTACCGTGATGCTGTAGCCCTTGACCGGGTAGATGTTGACCCGGTCGCCCAGCTGGGCGGCCACGTCGCGGCTGGCCACGCCGGCGCAGACCACGATGCCGTCGAAGGTGCGGGGGCCGTCTTCGCCGGCGATCCATACCTGGGCCTTCTCGCCGTCGCTCTGCACCTTCTTCACTTCCACGCCGCAGACCATCTTTGCGCCGCGCTTCTCGGCTGCGTGGGCCAGGCCGTTGGTGTAGCGGTGGATGTCGCCGGTGGCGTCGCTCTCGGTGTAGAAGCCACCGAAGTAGGTGCCGGCCAGCGTGGGTTCGATGGCCTTCATTTCTTCGGGGGTCACGGCGCGGCGCGGCAGGCCGCCTTCGGCCAGCAGCTCGCTCACCCGGGCGGCATGTTCAAAGCCGTCGCGGTGGCGGTAGATGTGCAGGATGCCGGCTTTCTTGACATCGAAGTCGATGCCTTCGGCCTCGGCCCAGCCGAACAGGTGTTCGCGGGCGGCAATGGCCAGCTTGGCGGTGGCCACGGTGTTCTGCCGGTAGCGCGGGATGCTGGCCGCGAACTCGGCGAACCAGCTCAGCTTGTGCCAGCTCGGGCGCGGGTTGACCAGCAGCGGGGCGTCGGGCCGGAACATCCACTTCAGGCCCTTCCACAGGGTGGAGGGGTGGGTCCAGGTCTCGGCGTTGCTGGCCGAGAGCTGGCCGCCGTTGGCGAACGAGGTTTCCATCGCCGGGTAGCGGTGGCGCTCGAACAGGGTGACGGAGAAACCGCGGCGGGTCAGGGCATAGGCGGTGGTGACACCGGTGATGCCGCCGCCGATGATGGCGATCGAAGGCATGGATCAGGCTCCAGAAACGTCATGGGGGCATGGGTCCACCCGACCCGGATGGCCCGATGGACGCCCCCTCTGTTTGGAACCTGAGAGATTCATGGCACGCGGGGTGCCACTTGCTCCTGCGGTGTGTCCGTTGACGAAACGGACCGCTCTTCAGAGTGTGTCTGACGGCACCGACCGGTCCTGGGGCCTGAGAGTTTCCGGGGCGGTTGCTCCTTCGGCGCCGGCCTCGTGGCCGGGCTCTCCCGATGCGGTGCCCTCCCGGAGGAGGAGTCACGAGTTTAACCGTGGCGGGTGGGGTATTTCGCTTGGTTTACTGCGCCTGAAGGTTGATCGACCGGGCAATGCCGCGGAACTGTGCGGTGCCGTCCGCATAGGCCTTGCCCACGGCGGTCAGCGGCAGCGGTGCGGCCACCAGCTGGCTGTTGTTCTCAAGCTGCGTGCGCACCGCCGGATCCGACAGCGTGTCGGTGATGGCCTTGTGCAGGGCGGTCACCACCGGCTCGGGCGTGTCCTTGCGCACGAAGTAGCCGGTCCAGATGTTGAACTGGAAGTCCTTGAGCGCCTTGCTCTCGCTGATGGCCGGGTAGTCCTTCACGCCATCGAGCCGCTGGCCGTTGAGCATGGCCAGCACCTTCACACGGCCCTGCTTGTGCATCTCGTCGTACTTGCGGCCGTAGGGTGCCAGGAAGATGTCGACCTGACCGCCCATGAGGTCCTGGTCGGCCGGCGCCGCACCCTTGTAGGGGATGTGGATCATGGGGATGCCGGTCACCTTGGACAGGTGCTCGCCCAGCAGGTGGTAGAACGAGCCCGGCCCCACGCTGGCAAAGGTGATGGGGCGTCCGGCAGCTGCTGCCTTGCGGGCGTAGTCCAGCAGTTCATCGACATTGTTGGCCGGGATGTCCTTGCGGGCCACGAAGGCGATCTGCGCAGTGGCGATCATCTGCACCAGCCGGAAGTCCTCGCTCTTGAACTTGATCGAGCCGATCGCCAGCGGCGCCAGGATCAGCTCGTTGGGCGAACCCTGGAACACCACATGACCATCGGCCGGCTGGCTCAACAGCTTCTGGGCCGCGATGGACCCGCTGGCGCCACCCAGGTTCTCCACCACCACAGGCTGTCCCAGCTGTTTCGACAGCGCGTTGTTCACGCTGCGCGCGATCACGTCCGACAGGCCGCCGGCCGGGTAGGGCACCAGCAGCGTGACCGGGCGGTTGGGAAGGGTCTGGGCCGACGCGGCGGCGCAGCCCGCCAGCAGCAGGCCGGCCAGCAGCGGGCGCAGGCGTTGAATGACGTTCATGGCAGTCTCCTCGTTTCTCAGGGTTGGGGGGAAAGCAGGTCTTCTGCCAGCGCCACCCAGTAGCGGGCGCCGGTGGGTATGTTGGCATCGTTGAAGTCGTAGCCGGGGTTGTGCACCATGCACGCGCCGTGCTGGTCGCCCGCGCCGTTGCCGATCAGCAGGTAGCTGCCGGGCACGCGCTGCAGCATGAAGGCGAAGTCTTCGCTGCCGGTGAGCATGGGGCCTTCGGCCTGCACCTGGTCGGCCGGGAAATGGCGCTGCGCCACTGCCAGTGCGCGCCGGGTCTGTTCGGCGTCGTTGACCAGCACTGCGTAGCCGGGCCGCCAGTCGATGCGTGCCTGCACGCCGAAGCTCTGCGCCTGCGCCGCCACCAGGTCGCGGATGCGCTGCTCCAGCAGCACGCGCACGGCGGGGTCGAGCGCGCGCACGCTGAGTTCCAGCCGCACCGAGTCGGGAATCACGTTGTTGGCCTTGCCGCCTTCGATGGCACCCACGGTGATCACCGCCGGCTGCAGCGGATCGACGTTGCGCGACACCACCGTCTGCAGTGCCAGCACCACCGAAGCGGCGGCCACGATGGGGTCGTTGGCGCGGTGCGGCATGGCGCCGTGACCGCCGGTGCCCTGCAGGGTGATGGTGGCGTAGTCGGACGAGGCCATCATGGGCCCGCTGCGGAACACCAGATGGCCTTGCGGCACCCCCGGCATGTTGTGCATGGCAAAGACCGCGTCGCACGGGAAGCGCTCGAACAGGCCGTCTTCCATCATCTTCAGGGCGCCCCCCCCGCCTTCCTCGGCTGGCTGGAAGATCAGGTGCAGCGTGCCGTCGAATCGGCCGTGCAGTGCCAGATGCCGGGCGGCGGCCAGCAGCATGGCGGTGTGGCCGTCGTGCCCGCAGGCGTGCATGCAGCCGGCGCGCACGCTGCTCCAGGCGGCCCCGCTGGCCTCGGTGATGGGCAGGGCGTCCATGTCGGCCCGCAGGCCGATGCAGCGCGTGCTGTCACCGCGCTGCAGCCGGCCCACCACGCCGGTGCCGCCCAGGCCCTCGGTCACGTGGTAGCCCCAGTGCCGCAGCTGCGTTGCCACCACGCCGGCGGTGCGGTGTTCGGCAAAGGCCAGCTCGGGATGGCGGTGCAGGTCCCGGCGCAAGGCCACGAATTCGGCGAACTCGCCCGGCACGGCGTCGGGAGCGGTGGCGGCGGTCGGTTCCAGGGCGGTGGTGCTCACGGCGGTTCTCCGGATGAAGTTTTCTGCATGCTAGACCGGGCAAAAACCCAAGTCCAATGCATTGCAAGTCAATAATCGATGCATTCGAGTGGAGGTTGTCATGACGCTCACCCAGCTTCGCCATCTGGTCGGCCTGGCCCAGGCCGGCTCGTTTGCCCAGGCAGCACGCCTGCTGTTCCTGACCCAACCGGCGCTCAGCCGCAGCATCCAGGCGCTGGAAGACGAGCTGGGTGCCCCCCTGTTCGACCGCCTGGGCCGGCGCATTGCGCTCACCCCGCTGGGGCGGGAGGTGCTGGAGCGGGCGCGTCGGCTGGTCTCCGAGGCCGAGGCGCTCAAGCAGGTCAGCCAGGGCTTGCAGGCCGGCCTGATCGGTCGGCTGCGGGTGGGCTTGAGTTCGGCGCCCGGCGTGCTGCTGTCACGCCCCTTGCTGGCCCACATGGCCCGGCACCACCCGCGCCTGCAGGTGGAGATTTCGCGCGGCAACACCTCGGTGCTGATCGATGCGCTGCGGGAACAGCGGCTGGACGCGGCGGTGGTGGACGTGCGGTCGGTGCGGCCGGCGGCCGATCTGCGGATCGATCAGGTCTTCGAGCTGGCGGCCGGCTTTCTGGTGCGGCCCGGTCATCCGCTGCTGCGCCGGCGCAAGGCGCTGTTGTTCGGCGATGTGCTGGCCTACCCCATGGCCTCCACTCCGCTGAGCGACGAGGTGGCCCGGCTGCTGATGGCCCGTTATGGCGCGCAGGCCAACCCGGACGATTGCGTCACCCTGCGCAGCGACGAGACCCACCACCTGGTGGAGGTGGCGCGCCACAGCGATGTGGTGGTGCTCACGGTGTGCGCCGCCGCACCGGGTCTGGTGCCGGTGCCTCTGCTGCCGGCCTTCGATGCCACCGGCCGCTTCGGCATGGTCACCCTGGCGCGGCGCTCGGCAGCGCCGGCCTTGCGCATCGTGCGCGAGGCGCTGCCGACCTGGCTGCCGGCCGACGCGGTGTCGGCCGGCCCCGCGTGAGGCGGATCAGTACTCGCTCAGCGGCACGCAGCTGCAGAACAGGTTGCGGTCGCCATAGACGTTGTCCACCCGGCCCACCGACGGCCAGTACTTGGTCCCGGGGCGGTCGGCCTTGAGGGTGGAGGCCACCTCGCGGCTGTAGGGGTGGGTCCACTCGGCGGCCATCAGGCTGGCGGCGGTGTGGGGCGCGTTCTTCAGCGGGTTGTCGTCCTGCGGCCAGGTGCCGTTCTCGACCAGCCGAATCTCCTCACGGATGGCGATCATGGCGTCGATGAAGCGGTCCAGCTCTTCCAGCGTCTCGCTCTCGGTGGGCTCCACCATCAGGGTGTTGGCCACCGGGAAGCTGAGGGTGGGGGCATGGAAGCCGTAGTCCATCAGGCGCTTGGCCACGTCCTCGGCCATCACGCCGCAGCTGTCCTTGAAGTGGCGCAGGTCCAGGATGCATTCATGGGCCACATGGCCGTTCTCGCTGGCGTAGAGCGTGGGGAAGTGATCCTTCAGGCGCTGGCTGATGTAGTTGGCCGACAGGATGGCGACTTCGGTGGCGCCCTTCAGGCCCTCGGCGCCCATCATGCGGATGTACATCCACGAGATCGGCAGCACTGCCGCGTTGCCCAGCGGCGCGGCCGAGACGGCCCCCACCCCGTTGACCGGCACGCCGCCGGTGGCATGGCCCGGCAGGAACGGCACCAGGTCTTCCACCACGCACACCGGACCCACACCCGGGCCGCCGCCGCCGTGCGGAATGCAGAAGGTCTTGTGCAGGTTGAGGTGGCTGACGTCGCCGCCGAACTCGCCCGGGGCGGCCACGCCCACCAGCGCATTCATGTTGGCGCCGTCCACGTACACGCGGCCGCCGTGCTGGTGCACCAGGGCGCACAGGTCCTTGACCTGGGTCTCGAACACACCGTGGGTGCTGGGGTAGGTGATCATCACGGCGGCCAGGTTGGCGCTGTGCTGCTCGCACTTGGCCTTGAGGTCGGCCATGTCCACGTTGCCGTTCTCGTCGCACTGGGTCACCACCACCTGCATGCCCACCATCTGCGCGCTGGCCGGGTTGGTGCCGTGGGCGCTGCTGGGGATCAGGCAGATGTTGCGGTGGCCTTCACCGCGCGAGCGGTGCCAGGCCTGGATCACCAGCAGGCCGGCGTACTCGCCCTGCGAGCCGGCATTGGGCTGCAGGCTGATGCCGGCATAGCCGGTGGCCTGGCACAGCCAGTCGCGCAGCTGCTGGTCGAGCAGGCGGTAGCCCTCGCGCTGGTCGGCCGGGGCAAACGGGTGCACGTTCGCAAACTCGGGCCAGGTGATGGGGATCATCTCGCTGGTGGCGTTGAGCTTCATGGTGCACGAGCCCAGCGGGATCATGCTGCGGTCCAGCGCCAGGTCCTTGTCGGACAGGCTGCGGATGTAGCGCAGCATGCCGGTCTCGGAGTGGTGGCGGTCGAACACCGGGTGGGTCAGGAAGTCGCTGGTGCGGCGCAGTTCGGCCGGGATGCGCGGCTCGATGCCCTTCTCGAAGCCGTCGAAGGACGGGAGCGTCTGGCCCTCGGTGGCGAACACGCGCCACAGGGCGGCGATGTCGTCGCGGGTGGTGGTCTCGTCCAGCGTGATGCCGATGCGCCCGTCGCCGTGGTCGCGCAGGTTCATGCCGGCATCGAGCGCACGGCGCATCGGTACCTCGGTGCGGTCGCCGGTCAGGACGGTGACGGTGTCGAACATCTCGGCGTGTTCCAGCCGCTGCCCCAGCTGCTCCAGACCCTGGGCCAGGATGGCGGTGTAGGCCGCCACGCGCTGTGCTATGCGCTTGAGACCCTGGGGTCCGTGGTAGACCGCGTACATGCTGGCCACCACCGCCGGCAGCACCTGGGCGGTGCAGATGTTGCTGGTGGCCTTCTCGCGGCGGATGTGCTGTTCACGGGTCTGCAGGGCCAGCCGGTAGGCCGGGTGGCCGTGGCGGTCCACGCTCACACCCACCAGACGGCCGGGCATGCTGCGCTTGAAGGCGTCGCGGCAGGCCATGAAGGCGGCGTGCGGGCCGCCATTGCCCATCGGCATGCCGAAGCGCTGGGTGCTGCCCACCACGATGTCGGCACCGCCCTGGGCGCCGCCGCCGTCCCATTCGCCGGGCGGCTTGAGCAGGCACAGCGCGAGCAGGTCGGCGGCCACGATGTAGGCCGCACCCCGGGCGTGCACCTTCAGGGTGTCGCCGGTGTCGGTGCCCAGGCGGCCGGTGGTGGCCGGGTACTGCTCCATCACCGCGAAGTAATCGTCGCGCTCGAGCAGCGCATCCCACTCGGCCTGACTGTCGGCGGTGACCACCTCGATGCCCATGGGCTCGGCCCGGGTGCGGATGACTTCCAGTGTCTGCGGATGCACGTCGCCGGCCACCACGAAGCGCTGGCCCCTGGCCTTGACCGACCGTTTGGCCAGGGTCATGGCCTCTGCTGCGGCGGTGGCCTCGTCCAGCATGGAGGCGTTGGCAATGTCCATGCCGGTGAGGTCGGTCACCATGGTCTGGAAGTTCACCAGGGCCTCCATCCGGCCCTGCGAGATCTCGGCCTGGTAGGGCGTGTAGGCGGTGTACCAGGCCGGGTTCTCCAGGATGTTGCGCAGGATCACGCCGGGCGTGTGGGTGCCGTGGTAGCCCTGGCCGATGAAGCTCTTGACCAGCCGGTTCTTCTGCGCGATGCCCTTGAGTTCGGCCAGCGCCGCCGCTTCGGAGATGGCCGGCGGCAGCTGCATGCCGGCGCTGCGGGCGATGCTGCGCGGCACGATGGCCTCGATCAGGGCGCGGCGCGAGGCCTCGCCGATCACCGACAGCATGTGGGCCTCGTCGGCCGGACCGATGCCGATGTGGCGGGCGATGAATTCGCTGGGGTTCTCAAGGTCGCCCAGGGGCTTGACGGAGGGCATCAGCATGGCGGTGTCCTGCGGGGTGAGAGGTGGCGGAGGGGAGTCAGGCGTTGGCCGAGAAGGCGTCGTAGGCGGTCTTGTCGAGCAGGGCGTCGATCTGCGACGGCTGCGACAGGCGCACCTTGAAGAACCAGCCGGCGGCCAGCGGGTCGCTGTTGGCCAGCGACGGGTCGGCGCGCAGGGCCTCGTTCACTTCCACCACCTCGCCGCTGACCGGCATGTAGACGTCGGCGGCGGCCTTGACCGACTCGACCACGCCGGCCACGTCCTTCTGGTTGAAGCTGCGGCCCACTTCGGGCAGGTCGACGAACACCACGTCGCCCAGCGCGTCCTGCGCATGGTGGGTGATGCCGACGATGGCGACATCGCCCTCAACGGTGATCCATTCGTGGTCTTCGGTGTACTTGGTGGTCATGTCGGGCTCCTGGTGAAGAGAAGAAAAAACAGAAAGGCGGGAGGCTGTCAGCCCCGGTGGTAGCGGTTGGGCACGAAGGGCATGGCGCTCACGCGCATGGGCACCGGTTTGCCGCGCACGATGGCCAGCACCCGGGTGCCGATGGTGGCATGCCCGGGTGGCACCATGCCCATGGCAATGGGGGTCTGGGTGCTGGGGCCGAGCAGGCCGCTGGTGACCTCGCCCAGGCCCTGGCCGGCTTCGTCCTGCAGCGGGGTGTGTTCGCGCACCGGCACGCGTTCTTCGGCCACCAGGCCCACGCGCACACGGGTCAGGGGCCGGGTGCCATCGAGCTGCCCCAGCACCACATCGGCCCCGGGGAAGCCGCCTGCCCGGGCACCGCCGGTGCGGCGCACCTTCTGCAGCGCCCAGTTCAGGCCGGCTTCGATGGGGGTGATGCCGGGGTCGATGTCGTTGCCGTGCAGGCACAGGCCGGCTTCCAGGCGCAGCGAGTTGCGCGCACCCAGGCCTACCGGCTTGACCTCGGGCTGCGCCAGCAGGGCACGGGCGAAGGCGTCGGTGGCTTCGGCCGGCAGCGAGATCTCGAAGCCGTCCTCGCCGGTGTAGCCGCTGCGGGTGGCGAACAGGTCGACACCGTTCCAGGTGAAGGCCGCACCGGTCATGAACACCAGCGTCTCCACCCCGGGCAGCAGACGCTGCAGCGCGGTCACGGCCTGCGGGCCTTGCAGGGCCAGCAGGCCCCGGTCGAACTGGGCGGTGATCTGGCAGCGCTGGCCAATGCGGGCCTGCAGGTGGGCCAGATCGGCCTGCTTGTTGGCGCCGTTGACCACCAGGAACAGGTCGCCACCGCCGGCGATGTCGCGGTTGACGAACATCAGGTCGTCCAGGATGCCACCCTGGTCGTTGAGCAGCAGGCCGTAGCGTTGCCGGTTGATGCCCAGGCCGATCACGTCGACCGGCATGAGGGATTCGAGGGCGGCCGCGGCGTCGGCGCCGCGGATGGAGATCTGCCCCATGTGCGACACATCGAACAGGCCGGCGGCGCTGCGGGTGTGCAGGTGTTCGGCCATCAGGCCGGCGGGGTACTGCACCGGCATGCTGTAGCCGGCAAACGGCACGATGCGGGCGCCCAGTTCAAGGTGCAGTGCGTGCAGCGGGGTGTGGAGCAGGGCAGAGTCGGACACGGCGGCGTGATTCCAGGCGGGCAGGCCCTGACGGGCGAAACACGGCACACCCCCGGTGTTGCCGTGTGCTGCCCCGCTGTCCGCTCTACCTGAGAGATTCGCCCGGGCGATGCCGCGCTTGCTCCTTCGGTGGGCCGCATCGGGTGCGGCCTCTCTCCAGGGGGGAACAGCCACCTCTCGGCGGCTGGTTGCCAGTCCTTTTGCCTGAGCGTTCAGGGCCTCGTTCCCGGGGGAGCGGACCTCCTGCGCCTTCGGCGGCCCCGGCTGGCGGGGCTCTCTCCTGACAAGCCGCGAAGTTTATCCGACGATTCGCCGCCGGGCCGCCCCAAGGCGAATCAGCCCCCTCGGGGGGCAGCGACCCGCGCAGCGGCGGAGCGTGGGGGCCGTTTTCACGATTCGCCGCCGGGCCGCCCCAAGGCGAATCCGCCCCCTCGGGGGGCAGCGACCCGCGCAGCGGCGGAGCGTGGGGGCGTCACATGCCGGCGTAGTTGGGTCCACCGCCCCCCTCGGGGGTCACCCAGACGATGTTCTGGGTCGGGTCCTTGATGTCGCAGGTCTTGCAGTGCACGCAGTTCTGGGCGTTGATCTGCAGCCGGTCGGCACCGTCGTCGTTCTTGACGTATTCGTACACGCCGGCCGGGCAGTAGCGGCTCTCGGGTCCGGCGTACTTGGCCAGGTTGATCTGCACCGGCACCGTGGTGTTCTTGAGCGTCAGGTGCGCCGGCTGGTTCTCTTCGTGGTTGGTGTTGGACACGAACACGCTGGAGAGCCGGTCGAAGGTGAGCTTGCCGTCGGGCTTGGGGTAGCTGATCTGCGGCATCTCGGCCGCCGGGCGCAGGCGGGTGTGATCGGCCTCAAGGCGGTGGATGGTCCAGGGCGGGCTCTTCATGCCCAGCTTGGGCAGCAGCCACTGCTCGATGCCGGTCATGAGCGCACCGACGGTGTTGCCCTTCTTGAACCACTGCTTGAAGTTGCGCGAGCCTTCCAGCTCTTCCTTGAGCCAGCTCTGCTCGAAGGCGGCGGGGTAGGCATCGAGCTCGTCGCCGCTGCGGCCGGCCACCAGGGCGTCGAAGGCGGCCTCTGCGCACAGCATGCCGGTCTTGATGGCGGCGTGGCTGCCCTTGATGCGGGCGGCGTTGAGGTAGCCGGCGTCACAGCCCACCAGGGCGCCACCCGGGAACACGGTGCGCGGCAGGCTCAGGATGCCGCCGGCGGTGATGGCGCGGGCACCATACCCCAGGCGCTTGCCGCCCTCGATGTGGGCGCGGATGGCCGGGTGGGTCTTCCAGCGCTGCATTTCCTCGAACGGGCTGAGCCAGGGGTTCTGGTAGTCCAGGCCGGTGACGAAGCCCAGCGTGACCTTGTTGCCTTCCAGGTGGTACAGGAAGCCGCCGCCGTAGGTGCTGTTGTCCATGGGCCAGCCGGCGGTGTGCACCACGCGGCCGGGCTGGGCCTTCTCGGGCGGCACTTCCCACAGTTCCTTGATGCCGATGGCGTAGCTCTGCGGGTCCTTGCCGGCGTCGAGCTGGAAGCGGGCGATCAGCTGCTTGCCCAGGTGGCCGCGTGCGCCTTCGGCGAACACGGTGTACTTGGCCAGCAGCTCCATGCCGAGCTGGAAGCTGTCGGTCGGCTCGCCGTCCTTGCCCAGACCCTGGTGGCCGGTGGCCACGCCGCGCACCGAGCCGTCCTCGGCGTACAGCACTTCGGCGGCGGTGAAGCCGGGGAAGATCTCCACGCCCAGGGCTTCGGCCTGCTCGCCCAGCCACTTGGTCACGGCGCCCAGGCTGATGACGTAGTTGCCATCGTTGTGGAAGCAGCCCGGCACCAGCCAGTCGGGCGTACGGGTGGCGGAGTCCTCTTTCAGGAACAGCACGTCGTCGCCGGTGACCGGCTGGTTCAGCGGGGCGCCGCGTTCCTTCCAGTCGGGGAAGAGCTCGGTGATGGCGCGCGGGTCCATGACGGCGCCCGAGAGGATGTGGGCGCCGGGCTCGGAGCCTTTTTCCAGCACGCAGACGTTCACCTCGTTGCCGCGCTCGGCAGCGAGCTGCTTGAGGCGAATGGCGGTGGACAGGCCGGCCGGGCCGCCACCGACCACCACCACGTCGTATTCCATGGCCTCCCGGGGACCGAACTGGGCCAGGATCTCGTCGTGCGTCATGGGGGATCTCGCAGAGAATAAGGGGGTTGATCGGACACCGGCGGGCGTATGCCCCTGTCACCGGCCGGACCGCATTCTATGCGGCGCCCGCACAAAATCGAACGGTCGTACTTATTTTCCCTCTTCCCCTACAGCCCCAGGAGACCTTCCATGGCCTACACCCTTGACCTGTCCGGCCGCGTGGCCCTGATCACCGGCGCCTCCGGCGGCCTGGGCGAGCAGTTCGCCAAGACACTGGCCCAGGCGGGCGCCGCCGTGGTGCTGGCCAGCCGCCGCACCGACCGGCTGATGAGCCTGCGGGCCCACATCGAGGCCGATGGCGGGCAGGCCCATGTGGTGGCCATGGACGTGACCGACCTGGCCTCCATCAAGGCGGCCGTGGCCCATGCCGAGACCGAGGTCGGGCCGATCGACATCCTGATCAACAACTCCGGCGTCAGCACCACCCAGCGCCTGCAGGACGTGACCGAGGAAGACTACGACTTCGTCTTCAACACCAACACCCGGGGTGCCTTCTTCGTGGCCCAGGAGGTGGGCAAGCGCATGTTGGCCCGTGCCAAGGGCGCCGCGCCGGGCACCTACGTGGGCGGGCGCATCATCAACATCGCGTCCATGGCCGGGCTGAAGGTGCTGCCTCAGATCGGCGTGTACTGCATGAGCAAGGCCGCTGTGGTGCACATGACCCGGGCCATGGCCACCGAGTGGGGCCGCTTCGGCATCAACGTGAACGCCATCTGCCCGGGCTACATCGACACCGAGATCAACCACCACCACTGGCAGACCGAGCAGGGTCAGAAGCTGATCGCCATGCTGCCGCGCAAGCGCGTGGGCACCCCGGCCGATCTGGATGCGTTGCTGGTCATGTTGTGTTCGGCCGAGAGCCATTTCATCAACGGCGCGGTGATCGCCGCCGACGACGGCTTCGCGGTCTGACGTGACGGCCTCGGTCCTGAACCGCCCGGCCGGCTGGCCGCCGGGCATGCTGGCCGGCATCGCGGCCGGTCTGGGTGCCGGCGCCTTCTGGGGCAGCACCTTCGTGGCCCCGCTGATCGCGCCGGGCTTCAGCTCCATCGACCTCACCGTGGGCCGCTACCTGTCGTGCGGGCTGCTGGCCCTGCTGCTGCTGGTGTGGAATGCACTGCGCGGCACGCTGCAGCGGCCCACCTGGTCGCAGGCGGGGGCGGCGGTCTGGCTGAGCGTGCTGGGCTACACCGGCTACTACCTGCTGCTGGTGCTGGCCATACAGGCCGCCGGTGCGGCCCTGCCGGTGCTGATCATCGGCACCATCCCGGTGGCCATCATGCTGCTGGGCAAGCCGCAGGGGCTGCGCTGGCGGGCGCTGGTGCCTGGCCTGGTGCTCACCCTGGCCGGCATGGCGCTGATGATGGGCGAGACCACCCACGGCGGCATCGAGGGAGCGGGCAGTGTGCTGTGGGGGGTGGTGCTGGCCGCCATGGCCATGGCCTGCTGGACCGCGTTCGGTCTGCTGAATGCGCGCTGGCTGGCGCGTCACCCGGAGGTCAATTCCACCGTCTGGGCCAACTGGCTGGGCGTGGCGGCCGGCCTGGGGGCGCTGGGCATCTGGGCCGTGGCCGGCACACCGCTGCCCGAGCTGATGGCCCGCCCGGGTTTCGGCACCTTCGTGCTGGTGTGTGTGGTGACCGGCATCGGTGCGGCCTGGATCGCCTCGGTGCTGTGGAACATGGCCAGCCGCCGGCTGAGTGCCAGCCTGGCCGGACAGCTCATCGTGAGCGAGACCGTCTTCGGCCTGATCTACGCATTTGCCTGGGAAGCTGCGTGGCCGGCGCCGCTGCAGTGGGTGGCCTGCCTGCTGTTCGTGCTGGGCATCGTGGCCTCGATCCGGGCCCACCGCTGAACCCGAACCTGCCCCGACATGAAACTTGAACTGCCTGCCCACCGCCGCGAGGTGTTCCGCATGGTCATCCCCATCCGCTGGGGCGACATGGACGCCATGGGCCATGTGAACAACACGGTGTACTTCCGCTACCTGGAGACGGTGCGCATCGAATGGATGCGCAGCATCGGCTGCGAGCCCGACCCGCGCGGCGAGGGGCCGGTCATCGTCAATGCCTTCTGCAATTTCCACCGGCAACTGGAGTATCCCGGCGACGTGCTGGCGGTGATGTCGGTCAGCGATCCCGGGCGCAGCAGTTTCGAGAGCTGGTGCACCCTCTCGCGCACCGACGATCCCGACACGGTCTATGCCTCGGGTGGCGCCACCACGGTGTGGGTGGACTTCCCCAACCAGAAATCGGCGCCGCTGCCCGAGCGCATGCGCCGGCACCTGCAGGACTGAACCTCCCGCGAGGCTGCGTCAGAGGCTGCGCTGGATCTCCACCGGCTCTCGGGCCATGGTGCGCAGCACATGCACCCGCTGGTTGACCCGGCGCGCGCCCAGCATCCACACCATGCGGCTGCTCCAGCCCAGCTTGCTGCGCACCTCGTCGGTGGAGCTGTAGAAGCTGTAGGGATCGTCGTAGCAGCCCCAGTCGCGCACCGGCAGGCTGCGGTCATCGGCGGCCACCGTGGGTGACAGGGCTTCGGTCTGGCCGTCCCAGTCCACCGCGCCGTCCAGGTGCAGGCCGTAGCCCAGCGTGCGGCCTTCCAGCGTGAGCTGGGTGCGGCAGGCCTCCACCAGCGGCGGGTCCATCACATGGCTGTCGAAGCGCACCCAGTGGTCCTCCAGCCAGACCTCCACCTGGCAGTGCTCCACCGGGTTCTGGCCCAGATCGATGATGCCCTGCAGGAAGTCCGGCTTCAGCGACACCAGCCGCAGCCGCGCCGGCAGGCCGATGGCCCGCAGCAGCGCCACCAGCAGGGTGGACTTGGTGTGGCAGTCGCCCCGGTTCAGGCGCAGCACGGTGAGTGCCGGCACGCCGGTGCCGTCACCCACGCAGCCGAACGGCATCTGCCGCACATGGCGGAACAGGGCCAGGGCCTTGTCGTGCGGGCGGTAGCTCAGCTGCGTGAGCCGCACTGCCAGCAGGCGCAGGCGCGGATGCTTCCACTCCAGCTGAGGCGTGTTGCCCAGCCACTGGCGGGGGTCATCGTCGAGGGCTCGGGCCTGCGGGGTGGTCAAGGGGGTGCCTCCTGGGGAGGGTCAGCGGGCCTTGGGTTGGCGGCCCATCAGATAGAACTCCGGGTTGGGCATCATGCCGCTGAAGCTGGCCATGCGGTTGGACAGCCCGAAAAAGGCCGTGATGGCAGCAATGTCCCAGGCGTCCTCGTCCGAAAAGCCGTGGGCGTGCAGGGCGTCGATGTCGGCGTCCTCGATGGCGTGGGACTGCTGGCAGACCTTCATGGCGAAGTCGAGCATGGCGCGCTGGCGCGGGCTGATGTCGGCCTTGCGGTGGTTGACGGCCACCTGGTCGGCCACCAGCGGCTTCTTCTCGTAGATGCGCAGGATGGCGCCATGGGCCACCACGCAGTAGAGGCACTGGTTGGCCGCGCTGGTGGCGGTGACGATCATCTCCCGCTCGCCCTTGGTCAGGCCGCTGGTGCGGCCCACCGTCTCGGGCGTCATGAGGGCGTCGTGGTAGGCAAAGAAGGCGCGCCACTCGGCCGGGCGCCGGGCCAGGGCCAGGAACACGTTGGGCACGAAGCCGGCTTTTTCCTGAACTTCCAGCACGCGGGCCTTGATGTCCTCGGGCAGGTCGTTGATGTCGGGGGCGGGGTAACGGCTCATGGTGTCTCCTGTGGCATGTCGCAGGACGTCGGGCGACGTCTCGGGGGTGTCGCGATTCTGCCTTCGGCGGTTGGCCGGGCCGGTCGCCTGCGTTATCGTTGCCGCCGATCCCGACACCACCCTGTTGCCCCTCCATAACGCCATGTCCATTCCCCAACCCCCCGCCGGCACCGACCCGGAATTCGAACGCGGCCTGGCCATGCGCCGCCAGGTCATGGGCGATGCCTTCGTCGAGGCCGCCTTTGCCGGCATGACCCCGTTCACCGAGCCGATCCAGCAGCACATCAACCGAAAGGCCTGGGGCGATGTCTGGCAGCGCGGCGGGCTCGACCTGAAGACCCGCAGCCTGGTCACCGTGGCCATGCTCACCGCGCTGGGCCGGCAGAACGAGCTCAAGGGCCATGTGCGCGGCGCGCTCAACAACGGCGCCACACCTGAGGAGCTGCAGGAAGTGCTGCTGCAGGCCGCCGTCTACTGCGGCGTGCCCACCGCTGTGGAGGCCTTCCGCACCGCCGCCGGTGTGGTGGAAGGCGAGAGCCGTTGAACCCCTTTGCACCCTGCTGAACCTTCGGAGGACCACCATGCCCCTGTTCCAGAACCGCCGCCTTCACCTCGCCACCCTGGCCGCCGGCCTCGCGCTGGCAGCATCCAGCCTGGCCCAGGCCCAGACGCCCCTGCGGGTGCTGGTGGGCTTTCCGCCCGGGGGCGGCACCGATGCGATTGCCCGCATCCTGGCCGAGCGCCTGAAGGACGAGCTGGGTCAGCCGGTGGTGGTGGAAAACAAGCCCGGCGCCGGTGGCCAGCTGGCCGCGCAGGCGCTCAAGGCGGCGGCACCCGACGGCAACACCGTGTTCCTGAGCCATGACCACAGCGTGAGCATCCTGCCGCTGACCATGAAGAATCCCGGCTTCGACCCGGCGCGCGACTTCGTGCCGGTGGCCGGCTTTGCCACCTTCGTCAACGCGGTGGCGCTGTCCGGCGGCACCCCTGCGAACGACCTGAAGGGCTGGCTGGCTTCGGTCAAGGCATCGGGCGGCAAGAGCACCATGGGCATCCCCGCGCCGGCTTCCACCCCGCAGTTCGCGGTGCAGGTGCTGGGCCAGCAGAACGGACTGGATCTGGTGGCTGCGCCCTATCGGGGCAGCGCACCCATGATGGCCGACATGCTGGGCAACACCATCCCGGCCGGCGTGGGCTCGGTGCCCGACTTCATCGAGAACCACAAGGCCGGCAAGCTGCGCATCGTGGCGGTCATGGGCACCCAGCGCCAGGCCCAGCTGCCCGACGTGCCCACCTTCACCGAGCTGGGCATCAAGGGCTTCGAGGATGTGCCGTACTACGGCCTGTTCGCGCCGGCCGGCACGCCGCGCGCGGCACTCGACCGCCTGAGCACCGCCCTGCAGAAGACCCTGGCCCAGCCGGATGTGCGTGACCGCCTCACCGCCATGGGCCTGACCGTGGCCCACAGCAGCGGCGAGACGCTCTCGGGCCGCGAGGCCGCCTACCGCCGGGCCTGGGCGCGCATCATCAAGGACAGCGGCTACCAGCCCCAGTGAGCCCGGCGACCGGGCGTCAGCCGCCCAGCAGCCGGTGCACCAGATCCGGCGTGCTGTGGGCGCGGTACTTGCGCATCAGCCGTGCACGGTGCACCTCCACCGTGCGGTGGCTGATGGTCAGCAGCTTGCCGATTTCCTTGCTGGTCAGACCGTCCATGAGCAGGGCAGCCACTTCGCGTTCACGGGCGGTCAGTTCGGCCTTCACCGGACGGCGTTCGGACAGATCCTCGAAGCTCCAGATGCCGGCGGCGTGCGGCGCGCTGCGGTCCACGGCCCGGCCGGTCACGTGACACCAGAACGTCTCTCCGGCCTGGGGGCCGCCCACCCGCTTCATGATGCGGTCGTCGCCGTAGGTGCCGCTGCGGCCCAGCAGCGGGGCCATGCGGGCGCCCAGGCGCTCGTACTCGTCGGCACTGGGATAGAGGATCTGGAAGCTCTGGCCCACCAGCTGTTCGCGGGTGGCACCGAACATGTCGCACAAGGCCTGGTTGCAGTCGACCATGGTGCGTTCGCGCGAGAGGGCCAGGCCCACCGGGGCCAGGTCGAAGGCGAGTCGGTAATCGATGGTCATGGCGTCAACAGTCACCGGGGTTGTCATTTACGAAATACTACGTAGCGCTTTACGTAGTATCGTGCGGGGTTGCCCCTTCATCCGTTTCACAGGAGCCTGTCCTTGAACAAGATTTTCCCGAGCGCTGCCGAGGCGCTGAAAGACATCGTCGCCGACGGCCAGCTCATGGCCGTGGGCGGCTTCGGTCTGTGCGGCATTCCCGAGGCCCTGATCGACGCCCTGCGCGATTCCGGCGTCAAGGGCCTGACCGTCATTTCCAACAACGCCGGTGTCGATGGCTTCGGCCTGGGCAAGCTGCTGGAGACGCGCCAGATCAAGCGCATGATTTCCAGCTACGTGGGCGAGAACAAGGAGTTCGAGCGCCAGTACCTGGCCGGTGAACTGGAGCTGGAGTTCACGCCCCAGGGCACGCTGGCCGAGAAGCTGCGTGCGGGTGGCGCCGGCATCCCGGCCTTCTTCACCAGGACCGGTGTCGGCACCATCGTGGCCGAGGGCAAGGAGCTGCGCGAGTTCGATGGCGAGACCTACGTGATGGAGCGCTCGCTCGTGCCCGACGTGTCGCTGGTCAAGGCGCACCGCGCCGACCGCAGCGGCAACCTGCAGTTCCGCTACACCGCCCGCAACTTCAACCCGGCCGCCGCCATGGCGGGCCGCATCTGCGTGGTGGAGGTCGAGGAGATCGTCGAGACCGGCGCCATCCACCCCGACCAGGTGCACCTGCCGGGCATCTATGTGCACCGCATCGTGCACAACCCGAACCCCGAGAAGCGCATCGAGAAACGCACCATCACCGAAAAGGGAGGAGTCTGACCATGGCCTGGACCCAAGACCAGATGGCCGCCCGCGCGGCCCACGAACTCGAAGACGGTTTTTATGTGAACCTGGGTATCGGCATTCCGACCCTGGTGGCCAACCATGTGCCCTCCACCAAGGAGGTCTGGCTGCAGAGCGAGAACGGCATGCTGGGCATCGGCCCGTTCCCGACCGAGGACGAGGTGGACGCCGACCTCATCAACGCCGGCAAGCAGACGGTGACCACCATTGCCGGCAGCAGCATCTTCGGCAGCGAGCAGAGCTTTGCCATGATCCGCGGCGGCAAGATCAACCTGTCCATCCTGGGCGCCATGCAGGTCAGCGAGAAAGGTGACCTGGCCAACTGGATGATCCCGGGCAAGATGGTCAAGGGCATGGGCGGCGCCATGGACCTGGTGGCTGGCGTCAAGCGCGTCATCGTGCTCATGGAGCACGTGGCCCGCAAGAAGGACGGCACCGAAGACCTCAAGATCCTGCCCCAGTGCTCCCTGCCGCTGACCGGCGTGGGCGTGGTCGACCGCATCATCACCGACCTGGGCGTGATGGACGTCACCCCCGAGGGTCTCAAGCTGGTCGAGCTGGCGCCTGGCGTCACCAGCGAGTTCATCCAGTCCAAGACCGGCGTCCCGCTGATCTGAGGTCGGTAAAATCGGCTTCGTCGCCCGCCTCGTGCGGGCGTTTTCTTTTCCAGAGTCCCACCGTGGAAGCCTTCCTCCTGTCCACCGGCATCGTGGCCCTCGCCGAAATGGGCGACAAGACCCAGCTGCTCTCGCTGGTGCTGGCCGCCCGTTTCAAACGCCCATGGCCCATCGTGGCCGGCATCTTCGTGGCCACGGTGCTCAACCATGCGCTGGCCGGCGCGGCCGGTGCGTGGCTGATGGCGCTCATCGGCCCGGACGTGATGCGCTGGGTGCTGGGCATTTCGTTCATCGCCATGGCGGTCTGGATGCTCATCCCCGACAAGCTGGATGACGACGACGCGCCGTCGCGCAGCCATTTCGGGGTGTTCGCCGCCACCACCTGGGCCTTCTTCCTGGCCGAGATGGGCGACAAGACGCAGATCGCCACCGTGGCGCTGGGGGCCCAGTACGAGCCGCTGATCGCCGTGGTGATCGGCACGACCCTGGGCATGATGCTGGCCAACGCGCCGGTGGTGTTCTTCGGCGACGCCATCACCCGCAAGGTGCCGATCCGCGCGGTGCACGCGGTGGCCGCACTGATCTTCGCGGTGCTCGGCGTGCTGGCCCTGATCGGCGTGGGCAGCTGATCCGGCAGGCTGGCCGGTCTTGTGCCGGCCTGGGCATTTCGTCACGAACACCGTGCGGCCGGCGCGGGCGTTCGTGCAGCGTTTGGCATTTGGCGCGATTTCCGCAGAACGGGCCCTCAAGTTGCCCCGGGCTCCTCCGAAAGGGGCATGGATGGCGGGTTTTTCAGGGTCATTTCAGTCCCTCGGCCGCCTTGACAAGTCACCGCTGCACACCGTGCAACCCGCTTTCATGCCTGCGCCGTTCCACCGATTGCTCCGCCTCCTGCCGATCATGGCGGCCGCCTGGGTGTGCACCGCCCCGGCCGCAGCGTTCGAGTCCCTGGCCGCACCGGAGGTACGTGCCTCGACCAGGCTGTTCGATGTCACCGTCCGCAGCGAGCTCTCGCAGAAGGTGAGGGCTTTCCGCGATCAGCCTTACGAGCTCTCGGCCGGCGCACTGGCTCCCCTGGAGGACTGGTACCGGCCCCGCACGCTGCCGGACACCGTGTTCCGGTTCCTCACCCCTTTCGGTCCGGACAACGGACTGGTCTGGGGTTTCGGCACCGGCGAGCGGGGGCGCAAGTACCGCATCGATCCATCGGTCCATCTGGGTTGGGCCCACCAGACCTGGCTGTCGCCGCGCACCCGCATGGGCTTGCAGATCAGCGCACAGCTCGGTGGCCGGCTGCGCGAGCGCAGCTGTACCGCCGACTACGGCGACATCGGCGGCGTGACGGCGGTGAACTGCCGACTGGCCGCCACCGAGATGCCGCCCGAGCAGACCCTGGCCTTGCTCGCCAACACCGGACCCGAGCGCCGCATCCGCGTCCACCTGTCGTTCAGCCATTCGTTTTGAGCCGTTCTCCGTTTGCCGTTCATCAACGCCCGAAAAAACCATGAAACACCCCAAGATCCACCGCTTCCTGACCGCTGCCCTCTCGGGGGTGGCCCTGTCCTCGTTCGCCCAGGGCAGCATCGACGCATCCGTGTCGTCGTCCGCAGCCGGAGTGTTCCAGTCGTCCTGGATGCATGTGGACGTGCCCCAGGCCTGGGCCCGGGGCTTCAGGGGTCAGGGGGTGAGCATCACCGTCATCGACGACTTCAATGGCGCATCCCGCATCGGTGGTCGGCTCGATGGCCAGACCCGCAGCCTGCGCCATGGCGAGTGGACCGCTCTGGAGGCTGGCCTGCTGGCGCCGAGCGCCAGCGTGTTCCGGCAGGACTTCGGCAACAGCAGCGCGGTGGCGCTCAAGCCGGGTCTGGACGTGCTGAACCTGAGCTACGCCATGTTCGCGGCCCGTGGCTACAACGTCTCGCAGATCCGCTGGTCAGCGCGCGAGAACTCCATCATCGCGGCCGCCCGGGGCGGTACCGCCGTGGTGGTCAAGGCCGCCGGCAACGATGCCGTGGCCGTGATGGCTGCCAACCGCAATGGCCAGATGGATTACCTGAACCAGGCCTTGCGCGGTGCACAGACCGGCATCTACGTGGGCGCACTGGACCGCCATGGCACCCCTGCGGCCAGGGCCAGTCTGGCCACCTACTCGAACACGCCGGGCACCGACATCGTGGTGCAGAACCAGTTTCTGGTGGTGGGCGTGCCCGGCAGCCAGACCGGCCTGTACGGCACCTCGTTCGCGGCGCCGGTGGTCAGTGCCTATGCCGCCATCCTGGGCAGCAAGTTCACGGCGGCCACCCCTAAAGCCATCACCACGCAGCTGCTCAGCACCGCCCGCAAGGACACCATCAATGGCTACAACGCAGCCCGCCACGGCGTGGGCGAAGCCAGCCTGACGCGTGCTCTGGCGCCGGCCAGCATCCGCTGACGGCGGATTCAGGTGTCGGCGGGGCCGGACGCCGTCGGCTCGGTCGGCTCGGCGTCGGCGGAGGGCGGGGTGGGCTCGGGGAAGCACATCTTCTCGCCGTCCCAGCGCTGACCGCACCAGCAGTAGCCTTCGGCGTTGATGATGCAGGTGCCGGTGCCGCAGCAGCGGGGATCTTCCATGGCCTGACCTTCAGTAAGTGGAGCGGGTGAAGGGAATCGAACCCTCGTATGAAGCTTGGGAAGCTGCCGTTCTACCATTGAACTACACCCGCAGCGGGTCGGATTCTAGCGGCTAGAATCCGCGCCCTCATGCCGTCTGACCCCCATCCATCGTCCCTTGCGGACTTCTGCGCCATCGACTTTGGCACCTCCAATTCCGCCATTGCGGTGCCGGCGGGCCTTGATGCCATGTCGCTGGTCGAGCTGGAGGCCGGACAGGTCACCATGCCCACGGCGGTGTTCTACCGGGTCGAGGGTCTCTCCGGTCACGAGCCGCCCGAGCGGCTGTACGGCCGGGCTGCGCTGGCCGCCTATCTGGAGGGGCAGGAAGGCCGGCTGATGCGCTCCATGAAGAGCATCCTGGGCTCCACCCTGGCCGACCAGAGCACCGACGTGGGCGAAGGCCGGGCCGTGCGTTACCGCGATGTCATCACCGGCTACCTGCAGCGCCTGAAGACCACGGCCGAAGCCCGCACCGGCCAGCCGCTGGAGCGGGCGGTGCTGGGCCGGCCGGTGTTCTTTGTGGATGGCGACCCGGTGCGCGATGCCCAGGCGCAGCAGGCGCTGGAAGACGCCGCCCGGGCCTGCGGCCTGCGCGAGCTCAGCTTTCAGTTCGAACCCATTGCGGCTGCGCTCGACTTCGAGCAGGCCATCGACCATGAGGCCCTGGTGCTGGTGGCCGACATCGGTGGCGGCACGTCCGACTTCTCGCTGGTGCGCATCGGGCCGCAGCGCCGGCAGCGGCTGGACCGGCAGGACGACATCCTGGCCAACCACGGCGTGCACATCGCCGGCACCGACTTCGACCGCCAGATCGAGCTGGCCGCCATCCTGCCCCTGTGCGGTTATCGGGGGCTGGGTCCGGCGCGGGCCGACGGCAGCCCGCCGCGCGAGGTGCCCAGCCGGGTGTATTTCGACCTGGCCACCTGGCACCTGATCAACACGGTCTACACCGCCCCGCGTGTGGCCGAACTGCAGCGCATGAAGGGCTTTTATGGCCAGCCCGAACACCACCGCCGGTTGATGCAGGTGGTGCACGAACGCCTGGGCCATGCCCTGCTGGCCCGCGCCGAGGCCGCCAAGATCGGCGTGGCCGAAGGCGGCGTGGCCCGCATCGATCTGGCCCTGCTCGAAGCGGGCCTGGACCGCACGCTGGACGCAACGGCCGCGCGGGCGGCGCTGGATGCCGACCTGGACCGCATCGCCGACGCGGTGGGCGTCACCCTGCAGATGGCCGGCGTGTCGCCCGATGTGGTGGACACGGTGTATTTCACCGGCGGCTCCACCGGCTTTGCGCCGCTCACGCAGCGCATCGCCGGGCAGGTTCCAGCCGCCCGGGTGGTGCACGGCGACCGCAATGCCAGCGTGGCCAACGGCCTGGGCGTGCACGCCCGCCGGCTGTTCCGCTGAACCGGTTTCAGTAACCCACGGCCTGGCCGTCGCGGCGCGAGTCGCTGGCGGCGGCATAGCCGTCCTGCAGGTCGTCGCTCAGGCGGGCGATGAACTGGCCGCTGCCGAAGTCGAGGTAGGCGTCGGCGGCCGGCTCGAAGCGGTGGCCCAGGGCCTTGAGGCCTTCGCGCAGTTCAGGCGCCATGGTGGGTTCGAAGTCCACGTCCAGTCCCTGGCCCCACTTCCAGCGCGGCGCGTCGCAGGCGGCCTGCGGCTGCTGGCCGTGCACCAGCATGCGCACCAGCGTCTGCACATGGCCTTGCGGCTGCATGTTGGCGCCCATCACACCGAAGGCCATCACCGGTTGGCCGTCGCGGCTGAGGAAGCCCGGGATGATGGTGTGGAACGGTCGCTTGCCCGGGGCCACCTGGTTGGGGTGTCCGTCCTGCAGGGTGAAGCCGTGGCCCCGGTTCTGCAGGCTCACGCCCCAGCCCGGCACCACCACGCCGCTGCCGAAGCCCAGGTAGTTGCTCTGGATGAAGCTGACCATGCGGCCCTGCGCATCGGCGGCGTTCAGGTACACCGTGCCGCCGCGCGGCGGGTGGCCGGCGCCGGGGTCGATGGCGCGCTTGGGGTCGATCAGCGCAGCACGTTCGCGCAGGTAGGCGGGGTCGAGCAGGTCGGCGGCGCGCACTTCGGTCATGAAGCGCTCGTCGGCCACCCAGCGGTAGGTGTCGGCAAAGGCCAGCTTGATGGCCTCGATCTGCAGGTGGGCACTCTCCACACTGTCCGGGCCGAAGCGGCCGATGTCCAGCTGCTCCAGCATGCCCAGCGCCATGAGCGCGGCAATGCCCTGGCCGTTGGGCGGCAGCTCGTGCACCGTGTGGCCGGCAAAGCCGGTGTGGATGGTGTCGACCCACTGCACCTGATGGGCCGCCAGGTCGGTGGCGCGGATCTGCGCGCCGTGCTCGCGCGCGAAGGCGTCGATGGCCTGCGCCACCTCGCCCCGGTAGAAGGCTTCGCCCTTCGTGGCGGCGATGGCGCGCAGGGTGCGCCCGGCATCCGGGAAGGCAAAGCGTTCGCCCACCTGGGGCGCGCGGCCACGCGGCATGAAGGCCTGGGCGAAGCCGGGCTGGTCGTGCAGCTGCGGCACGGCTCGGGCCCATTTGTCGGCCACCACCGGTCCCACGGCATAGCCGGCCTCGGCCAGTTCGATGGCCGGCTCCAGCAGGTCGGCAAAGGGCAGGGCACCGAAGCGTTCGGACAGTGCCACCCAGCCCGCCACCGCGCCGGGCACGGTGACCGCGTCAAAGCCCCTCAGGGGAATCTTGCCGTGCTTGCTGCGGAAGTAGTCCGGCGTCCAGGTGGCCGGGGCCACGCCGCTGGAGTTCAGGCCGTGCAGCTGCTGCCCGTCCCAGACGATGGCGAAGTTGTCGCTGCCCAGGCCGTTGGAGCAGGGCTCCACCACGGTGAGCGCGGCGGCAGCGGCAATGGCGGCATCGATCGCGTTGCCGCCCTTGAGCAGCATGCGCAGCCCGGCCTGCGCCGCCAGCGGCTGCGAGGTGGCCACCACATTGCGCGCCAGCAGCGGCGCGCGCGAGACCGGGTACGGGTTATTCCATTGGAACTGCATCGGATCACTTCAGCACGTCGCCGAGGCAGAGGTACTTGATCTCCACATAGTCGTCCATGCCGTGGTGCGAGCCCTCGCGGCCCAGGCCCGACTGCTTCACGCCGCCGAAGGGCACGTGCTCGGTGGCCAGGATGCCCACGTTGATGCCCACCATGCCGTACTCCAGTGCCTCGCTCACGCGGAAGATGCGGCCCACGTCGCGGCTGTAGAAGTAGCTGGCCAGACCGAACTCGGTGTTGTTGGCCGCATCAATCGCTTCCTGCTCGGTCTGGAACTTGAACACCGGGGCCAGCGGGCCGAAGGTTTCCTCACGGGCGCACAGCATGTCGCCCTTGGCGTCGGCGATCACGGTGGGCTGGAAGAACTGGCCCGGCAGCTTCTGGCCGCCGGTGACCACGCGGCCGCCCTTGGCCACGGCATCGTTCACATGGCGCTGCACCTTCTCGACCGCAGCGTCCTCGATCAGCGGGCCCTGCACCACGCCCTCGTCGAAGCCGTTGCCCACCTTGAAGGCGGCCACGCGGGCGGCGAACTTCTCCACGAAGGCGTCGTACACGCCGGCCTGCACGTACAGGCGGTTGGCGCACACGCAGGTCTGGCCGGCGTTGCGGTATTTGCTGGCAATCGCGCCTTCCACGGCGGAGTCGATGTCGGCGTCGTCGAACACGATGAAGGGGGCGTTGCCGCCCAGCTCCAGGCTGAGCTTCTTCACGGTGGGGGCGCTCTGTGCCATCAGGATGCGGCCCACCTCGGTGGAGCCGGTGAAAGAGAGGTGGCGCACCACGTCGCTGGCGCACAGCACCTTGCCGATGGCAATGCTCTGCTCGCTGTCGGCGCTCAGGATGTTGATGACGCCGGCCGGGATGCCGGCGCGCACCGCCAGTTCGGCCGCAGCCAGCGCGGTCAGCGGGGTCAGCTCGGCCGGCTTGATGATCACCGGGCAGCCGGCGGCCAGGGCCGGTGCCACCTTGCGGGTGATCATGGCCAGCGGGAAGTTCCAGGGCGTGATCGCGGCGCACACGCCGATGGGCTGCTTGAGCACCAGCAGGCGACGGTTGTTGTCGAAGGTGGGCAGGGTCTCGCCGTTGACGCGCTTGGCCTCTTCGGCAAACCACTCCACGAAGCTGGAGCCGTAGGCGATCTCGCCCTTGGCCTCGGGGTAGGGCTTGCCCTGCTCGGCGGTCAGGATGCGGGCCAGATCGTCCTGGTTCGCCATGAGCAGGTTGAACCAGGCGCGCAGGATGTTGGAGCGCTCCTTGGCGGTCTTGTTGCGCCAGCCGGCCCAGGCGGCGTTGGCCGCGTCGATGGCGGCCTGCGCGTCGGCCGGGCCGAGGTTGGCCACGTCGGCCAGCTTCAGGCCGGTGGCCGGGTCCAGCACGTCGAAGCGGCTGCTGCCCTTGACCCACTGGCCGTTGATCAGGCCGTCGGTCTTGAGCAGGCTGGGGTCTTTCAGCAGGGCCAGGGGCGAGGTTTTCATGTCCATGGGGTGTCTCCGGTCGGTGGGTGGCGCAGGCTGGCCGGACGCCAGCGCGGAATCCGGCAGGATAGCCCGGGCCGGCCGACCCTGCAGTACCGGTGGTGACCCGCTGCGCCGGGCCACTCGAAGTGTTGGAAAATAGCGGGCTTTGACGCCGCCGGGGTGCCCCCGGGGGCATCAGTCCATCCCAGCCCCATTGCCAAGGCCACCATGACCCGTCCCGCCTCAGTCGCCGACATCCGCAAGACCTTCCTGGACTTCTTTGCCGCCAAGGGCCACACCGTGGTGGCGTCCAGCCCGCTGGTGCCCGGCAACGACCCCACGCTGATGTTCACCAACTCCGGCATGGTGCAGTTCAAGGACGTGTTCCTGGGCACCGACAAGCGCAACTATGTGCGCGCCGCATCCGTCCAGGCCTGCCTGCGCGCCGGCGGCAAGCACAACGACCTGGAGAACGTGGGCTACACCGCGCGCCACCACACCTTCTTCGAGATGCTGGGCAACTGGAGCTTCGGCGATTACTTCAAGAAGGAAAGCCTGAACTGGGCCTGGGAGCTGCTGACCCAGGTCTACCAGCTGCCGGCCGACCGGCTGTACGCCACGGTCTACCAGGAAGACGACGAGGCCCACGCCATCTGGGAAGACATCTTCGTCAAGGCCGGCTGGACTCCCGAGCGCGTGAAGCAGGAGGGTCGCATCATCCGCATCGGCGACAACAAGGGCGGCCGCTACAAGAGCGACAACTTCTGGATGATGGCCGACACCGGCCCCTGCGGCCCTTGCTCCGAGATCTTCTACGACCACGGCCCGCACATTGCCGGTGGCCCTCCGGGCAGCCCCGACGAGGACGGTGATCGTTTCATCGAGATCTGGAACAACGTGTTCATGCAGTTCGACATGAAGGAAGACGGTTCGGTCACCCCGCTGCCCGCGCCCTGCGTGGACACCGGCATGGGCCTGGAGCGGCTGGCCGCCATCCTGCAGCATGTGCACAGCAACTACGAGATCGACATCTTCGATGTGCTGATCAAGGCCGCCGCCCGCGAGACCGGCACCGCCGACCTGAGCAACCCCTCGCTCAAGGTGATTGCCGACCACATCCGCGCCACCGCCTTCCTGATCAGCGACGGCGTGATTCCCAGCAACGAGGGCCGCGGCTATGTTCAGCGCCGCATCGTGCGCCGCGCCATCCGCCACGGCTACAAGCTGGGCCAGAAGACCCCGTTCTTCCACAAGCTGGTGCCCGACCTGGTGAAGATGATGGGCGAGGCCTATCCCAACCTGGCCAACCAGGCCCAGCGCATCACCGAGGTGCTCAAGGCCGAGGAAGAGCGCTTCTACGAGACCCTGGCCAACGGCATGGAGATCCTGGATGCCGCCCTGGCCGACGGCGCGAAGGTGCTGCCCGGCGACGTGGCCTTCAAGCTGCACGACACCTACGGCTTCCCGCTCGACCTCTCCGGCGACGTCTGTCGCGAACGCGGCCTGAGCGTCGACGAGGCCGGCTTCCATGCCGCCATGGAAGCCCAGAAAGCCAAGGGCCGCGCTGCGGGCAAGTTCAAGATGGACAAGGCGCTGGAGTACGCCGGTGCCGGCAACACCTTCGTGGGTTACGAGCATCTGGAGACCCCGGCCAAGGTGGTGGCGCTCTACCTCGACGGCACCCCGGTGACTGCGCTCCAGGCCGGCCAGCAGGGCGTGGTGGTGCTCGACACCACCCCGTTCTATGCCGAGAGCGGCGGCCAGGTGGGCGACGAAGGCGAACTGGTGGCCGGTCCTGCCCGCTTCGTGGTGGAAGACACCCAGAAGATCCGCGCCGACGTGTTCGGCCACCACGGCAGCGTGGCGCAAGGCACGCTGGCGGTGGGCGATGCGGTCAATGCCCGCGTCAACACCACGCTGCGCGCCGCCACCGTGCGCAACCACAGCGCCACCCACCTGATGCACAAGGCCCTGCGCGAGGTGCTGGGCGAGCATGTGCAGCAGAAGGGCTCGCTGGTCAACGCCGAGCGCACCCGTTTCGACTTTGCGCACAACGCCCCGGTGACCGATGCGCAGATCCGCCAGATCGAGTCCATCGTCAATGCCGAGATCCTGGCCAACGCCGCCACCCAGGCCCGCATCATGGAGATCGAGGCCGCCAAGGCCACCGGCGCCATGATGCTGTTCGGCGAGAAGTACGGCGACACGGTGCGCGTGCTGGACATCGGCAGCAGCCGCGAACTGTGCGGCGGCACCCATGTGGGCCGCACCGGCGACATCGGCCTGTTCAAGGTGGTGGGCGAGAGCGGTGTGGCCGCCGGCGTGCGCCGCATCGAGGCGGTGACCGGCGTCAATGCGCTGGCTTACCTGCAGTCGCTGGAATCCACCGTGGCCCAGGCCGCCGGCACCCTCAAGGCCTCGCCGGCCGAACTGCAGGCCCGCATCGGCCAGACGCTGGAACAGGTCAAGGCGCTGGAGAAGGAAGTCGCGGCCCTCAAGGGCAAGCTGGCCTCCAGCCAGGGCGACGAGCTGATGGCGCAGGCCGTCGACATCAAGGGCATCAAGGTGCTGGCTGCCGTGCTGCAGGGAGCCGATGCCAAGACCCTGCGCGACACGCTGGACAAGCTCAAGGACAAGCTCAAGACCGCGGCCATCGTGCTGGCAGCCGTGGACGGTGGCAAGGTGCAGCTGGCCGCCGGCGTCACCGCCGACAGCACCGGCAAGGTCAAGGCCGGCGAGCTGGTCAACTTCGTGGCCCAGCAGGTCGGTGGCAAAGGCGGCGGCAAGGCCGACATGGCCATGGCCGGCGGCACCGACGCCTCGGGTCTGGACGCGGCGCTGAAGTCGGTTCAGGGCTGGGTGGCCGAGCGGGTGTAACTCCCTGGGGGTTCCCGGGCGGGGCGCGGCCTACAGTCGCGCCCTTTCTCAACAGGGAGGAACCCCATGCGATCCATTGCTCTGGCCTGCGCGGCCGCTGTCCTGTCCACCGGCTGTGCTTCGGTGGTCAACGATTCGACCCACCCGGTGAAGGTCGAAACCCGCAACCAGGCGGGTGAAGCGGTGACCGGCGCCGATTGCCAGCTCACCAACGACTATGGCTCCTTCAGCGTGAAGTCCGGCGACACCACGGTGGTGCGCAGATCCTCCAAGGACCTGGACATCGTCTGCAAGGCCGCTGGCCAGGCCGACGCCAGGGGTCGCGCCATCTCCCGCGCCAACGGCGGGATGTGGGGCAACATCATCCTGGGTGGTGGCATCGGCGCGGTGATCGACCACAACAAGGGCACCGCCTACACCTACCCGACCTGGATGCAGCTGGTGTTCGGCAAGGTGCTCACCTTCGACCGCACCGCCGAGAAGGAAGGCCAGCCCGTACTGGGAACCGAGCCGGTCGGCCAGGCTGCGACCACTGCGCCGGCCCCCGTCGCACCGAATCCCTGATCAGCCAATCAGTCCGTCGGCCACTCCAGCGCCCGGCCGCTCTCGAAGCGCCGGGCCTGTCCCGTCACCGGGTCGGTGAAGGCGATGGCCTGGGCCAGCAGGCGCAGCGGTTCGGCAAAGTCTTCGGGCGCGTGCGGCCCGCGTCGCACCACCGGGTAGAACTGATCGCCCACCAGCGGCAGGCCCAACGCGGCCATGTGCACCCGCAGCTGGTGGCGCTTGCCGGTGACCGGCTCCAGCGCGAACTGTGCCCGGCGGCCGCGCCGCTCCTGCTCGGTGATGCGGGTCTCGCTGTTGGGTTCGCCCGGCACCTCGT
>CALRSR020000038.1:0-28369 GCA_943370825.1 Allobosea thiooxidans
CACGTCTCGCCGACCTTCGCACCCAACTCGACCTCCTTGAGGATGCCGACTATCTGCGCTTCGCTGAATCTGGATTTCTTCATGTAGAGACTCCGTCTGGGGGAATTCTCTACTTCCGGATGGTTCAGGTTTTCGAGGGGACTTCATGAAGACTGCGCTAATCCAGCGTGCCAGTATCGCCTACTTAATTTGTTCAGCCAATATTTTATTAGCTATCATCGTCGGTTGCAGCGAGCGGTTCTAAAGTCGTCGATATTACACGAGACAAAGGCTCAGAAGACAATTTTTGGGGGTGCTGGATCTGGTTTTTCAGTAGTGTCTGATCTTCGGTTTAATTTGACTTGATTTGTGGTGAATAGCTCATTTTCACCAAACTTGGCACCCAGCCAAGTAAAGTGCAGCGTGGCGTGTTTTTAAGATATCAGTTACGAGCTCGAAATAGGTCAGATCGTGCAGGCAAGCCCACGTATCATGGCCTCAGTTCCCTCTTGACATGCAGCAAAAGCGCACCACGGCAAGTTAGGAGTAATTTACATAGAGGGTGCTGAAGTAGAGGTTGGTATGCCGATAAAGATCGTCAGACACTGCGCCCAGCACAGGGTCGTGCGACAAGTACTGGCGACATGACAGCCAGGCCCCGTAGAGGCGGATGTAGGCGTCGATCCTCCCAGTAGCGGCACAGCAGCGCATGACTTGCCAGAGAGCGGTCAGTGCTTGGTACCTTGTACTACGGCGCCCGACTGCCTCCAGCAAGCACCCTAAGACATTTTGACTGGGCCCACTGCAGGTCTCCAGCCCATGGGAATTGCTCAACTCTTTAGAAATCCAAGGTAAGTCTTCCCAACTCCTATCTCGCATCACTTCACCGTATAACAATTCTGCGGGATCCATATATCGCCAAAAT
Organism: Allobosea thiooxidans; assembly: GCA_943370825.1. GTDB lineage: Bacteria > Pseudomonadota > Gammaproteobacteria > Burkholderiales > Burkholderiaceae_C > Hydrogenophaga. Next base: position 905 of record CALRSR020000038.1, read on the forward strand.
AGCAGATTCACCAATGGATAGAAATTTGGCGAAAGTCTCTGAATCGCATCAAGCCTTTTGATTGCCTGCATGTCTTTGTTTCTGATTTTTGCAATAACTGTGCAGTCTCCGCGAGCACACCTGTCCCAAAGCCTGCACCGAGACCCAGCCCAGTTGTGTTCCGAAAGCTTCTCTGGCTCAGATTCCCGAATATATTGCTTTTCGAGGCCGTAAGCCGATTGCTGACCCGAAAAGTGGAGGGCTGCGGAGAATACGGTGCGCGCATGAATTCGGTAGATATTGCGCTTAGCGTTTCTGCCTAGTTTTTTCAGGCCTAGATCTATCGGATTGATATGCGCCTCTTCCAGTCTGATACACGACACGTCCTTGCCGATCAAGTTCGGCCGACCAAGCATGACTTGAGGCAGCGCAGGTCTCATGGGTCAGATTTTGCTTGAAAAAAGACCCAGTGGACGACTTCAAGTTGTGAGAGTCTTTAGTCGTGCAGCCACTGGCTGTGCGTTGGGGAGGCTGCCTAATGAAATCAGCCGAACCCAGCCGTCAGATACAAGATCAGGGACCATGCGATTTCAGTCGTGCAGGCCACTTGCGCTGTAAGGCAAGCCAATGCAGTCCAAAGGGAGACCGCAATGTAGCGACAACATCGACCTACATAGCTCTAGGGAAGCACAAAAGGAAAGGCGCCCGAGTGGTGGAACACGCGGACGCCTTCGTGGGGGGTCAAAAACCTTCTGACCGTGCCACGGTAGTCCTTAGCCAGGGGCTTGTCAAGGAGCCTGCTGGTACTTCCTGGGCGCGACTTAACGTCGCCTCCAAGCCACGGCATCAGTCATTTGACTGCTGACCTGCCGTCGAAGCATCGGTGCTTGCAGATGTGCATCGACTTCGTCTGATCAGCGCGCTAGCGCGATTGGAGGAGCAAGGATGAACGAGATATACGGCCAGCCGCACGCTCTGCGGTCGGGCTTCTTCCTTGATGAGACCGGGGACCGCGCACCTGATTTCGGCATGGGTGGCTTGCGGGGGCGCTTCGCAAAAGGGAAGAACAAGCGTATCGCGCGGTACGACCCGTTTGGACGGACACCTGTCGTCTTCCGGACTGAGGTGACTTACGCCAACTGGCTGTTGCGCAGGCTTGACCCTGACGTGATTGATGTAGATGGCTGCGAGGCGCCCTGGAGCGCTCTGCACCGAGGGAAGAACGTGACAGTTCACCCTAGCCTTCACATCTCCTGGCGAGGTCGTCCTGCGAGCTTGGACTTCGTCATGGAACCAAACACGAAGGCAAGCCCTCGCTTGATTGAGGACATTCAAGTGATTGGTCGCGCTCACGGAGTTGATACCGATATTCGCAGCAGTGCTGATGTTCATGCAAATCCGCAGCTGCTAGAGCGCTATGAGTGGTTACTGCAAAGGGTGTGTCTGTACGCGCGTGGCAAGGAGCTTTCTGGAACTCAAGTCCATCTGAACCGCCTCCTTGCTGGCACTCGGCTTTGGACCAGGGCTCAAGTCATCGCGGCGGTTCGACACTGGAACCCTCACATTGATGTCGGCCTGATTGACGCAGCGCTCATGATGCTGCGGAATGCAGGCAAGGTCCGCATCGATCTCGTCTCTAGCGAGTACTGCGATGGCAGCGCGATCGAGTCCATTTTTTAAGAGCAGGCGACAACAGCCGCTGACGCCTGCAGAGGTGGGCGCATGGCCCACCGTTGATCCGCTGGCCATAGTCGACCTGGTCAAGCGCTCTCGATATACCCGTCTCGATCGCGCGATCACCCTACTGGCTCACGGTACTCCCATGGGTGAGGCAGCGAAGGTGGCGAAGCTTGATTCGTCGAGGCTTAGGAAGCTGATCCAGAAAGCAAGGGAGGAGGGTACTGACGGGAGGCCCTGGGGCTACCGAGCGCTTGTTTCCAGGTCTGCTCGAAAGACCTACGTTCGTGACATTCCGCTTGACAAGAAGGCCGTGTCAGGTGGGAAGGGTCTAAGTGGTGCCTTCGGAAAATTACTGCGCACCCACCCTTCGATATCCCGCGGACTGACCGACTTCCTCAATCAGCGCAAGCTCCAATCAATCATTTCAAACTTTCCGAGTTGGGCTCGACTGCAAAAGCGCTTCATAGAACTTTGCAGAGAAGCCGGGGTTGAGGAGGACGCATATCCGTTAGGCACGCATACGCAAGGAAAAAATGCCTTGCGCTGCTGGGTAAAGACAGTATACATCCCTGCGCATTTGCATATCTGGTTGGAAAAAACCGAAAATCCCGAGGCCGCCCGAGCATCCCAAAACTCACTTGCTGGCGATGAAAAATATCCTTCATTGAGCCCCTACTGTATCTGGCAGATCGACGAATACACGATCGATCTGATCGCCCAGTACGAAATGCTGGATCAGCTTGGCAACTACGTAAAGCTAATCCTTGACCGGATCCAGTGTATCTTATGCATTCTGCCTGATTCTGGTGCGGTGTTGGCTTGGATACTCGTTCTAGGACGCCAAACAGACGTATCTTCATTGATGGGGGTTTTGTGGAATTCGATCGCGGGTCAACCTTCTCCCAAGGTGATCATTCCAGGACTCATTGATCTTGAGGGAGCCGGATATCCTAGCACGCGTTTTAGCGAACTAAGATTTGCGGCGCCAAGAAGAATTTATTTGGATAATGCATTGGCACACCTTGCCCGAGCGTTTCATCAAAAAGTTCAAGGGCAGTGGGGCGCTACCGTTGTGAATGGGACTGCGGCCACACCAAAGGAACGCGCATCCGTAGAAAGCCATATAGGCTTGCTAGCAAAACAACTGATGAGAGAGTTGCCTGGAGCAACAGGCTCGCACCCTAGGGATCCTGTCAGATCTCGATCAAAACTCACTGCGAAACATGCGATCGACGTCGATATGTTAGAAGCACTGTTGGACAACTATTTTAAAAATAAGAATGCAGAGGCCGCGCGAGCATCACATTATTCCAGTCCTTTAGAAAAGATAGAGCGACAGCTTAAATCAGGAGCGATTCGTTTGAACCATCTTCCGATCAGTCAACAAAGAGAGCATCTCTTCTTCGAAGAAACTAGGGTAACGGTCAAGCAGTGTCTAAAGGATGGAAGACTGCCGTTTGTTAACTATCTAGGGTGCCGTTACAGCTCGCCCGCACTAAGAAAGAGCATCGATCTTGTCGGGAAGAAGTTCGTTCTCAAGGTAGGGAAGGACTTGCGAAATATCTATTTATTCCAAATAGATAGTGGACAAGAGTTCATGACACTTAGCGCAGAGGGGGAATGGGGGAAGATTCCTCATACCAGCCGGTTTAGGAAGGCGGCATTTAAGATGGCGCGCGCAGGCCACCTTGACGGCAGGAATCATGACAGGCTACTGATGACAGCACTCAATTATTTAAGAGCTGGAGCGCCAAAGGATCGATTGCGCGGGACGCAGTTAGCTGAATTCATGATGCATGTTCGCGACCATCTGCCAGAATTGTCTGGTGAATACAGGAGTATGTGTCAAGAATACTTTGCCGAAATGGGAGCGACAGAAGCAGCGCAGACGCACGCAATATCGGTGAGAAATAGCATCAATGCTTCGCCTTTCAAAATCGAGGCAAAAGAAGGTGCTGAAACAACCCATGTTGTGATCGAATCAGAATTTGCCGGGGCCAATGTGATTACGCTACGAAATGTCAGCCGCAGACGCATAATTTGAATGTTTGTTCATTGACAGTGTGCAGCTTAATAGAAGTGTTGACCATTTTTAGCATTTGCGCCTATGGAGACGCTATGATCAAACAGACAAAGTCACCCAGTCCGGTTGAAGTGGATGCCAAAGTCGACGGCGTTGATTCGCTGCCAACTTACGATCTTTTAGATGAATCCACAGTCTGGACACCTGAAATCGAGAGGTTGACGCATGCTGTCGTGAAACAAATAAGGCTGGATGCGCCGAGCATGATGGTAATAGGACGACAGCGAATAGGCAAATCGAAGGCTATCGCATTCTTGAACGGTATCCTTGCAGAGGAAATCGGATATCCGATCCTAATTCTGAGGTGGTCTGTGGTAGATGACGTTAACAGGAGTAATCGTACGTTCATCCAAGATCGGATGAGGCAGTCTGGAACAGACGCCATCGTTCATCGAGATCTAGCCGTCTTGCGATCGCGTCTGATCGATCACATTCGCGCCGAAGCAGCACGTATTGGGACCAGGCGGGTAGCGTTTTTCATCGATGAAGCCCATGCACTCATGGACGATGAGTACGCCCAGTTGCTGAACCTCTTCAACGAGATGGAACGCTACGCCCTAAAGCCTTTTTTCCTGCTCGTTGGTCAACCCGAGTTGAGCAATGTGGAAGGGCGATGGCTGGCCATAGGGAATTATCAGAACATAGGCCGGTTTGCGAGCCACATGCACGAGTATTTGGGAATCCATCTCGATGATGTTGCCAGTGTTCTCACCGTCTTCGATGAAGACATCAACGGAACAGACATTTGCATTTCAAAGAACGTTTCGCTCAAGGCGTTCGAAGAAGGATGGCGAATCGCCGATATGGCCCCCCTGATTGTTAATTCTGTCAGGTCTGTTGCGTTGATGCAGAACATCACAGAATCGGTCCGAATGCCAATGCAGTATCTTCGCGGCCAACTCCTTGCGATGCTGTATCACATTGGACAACAGAAGATTGATCCACGGCAACTGAGTCAAGCTGTTGTGATCGACTGCCTTAGATCAACCAACTTTACGCCGGTACTGCAGCACTATCGCGACACTCGGGATGTGAAATCCAAGTAGCCGCAAGAGACTTTCTCTCGAAAGGTCGCCCATGAGATCAAAGATCAAGCCAATCGATCCATCGCGCAACGAGCTTGACCTCATATTCGTTCCCGGTCTTTGCGCGTCTGAATCGTTATTCTCTCGGTTCAGTCGCTGGGTAAACCACCATCATGTTAATTGTCCCGATATATGTCGGCTGCTGAGGATTAAATCGCTCGACGTCCCTATTTTGGGCCCTGTATTAAATATAAATCGGGCTGCCCCCATGCCTGAGCTACCAGTCGACTTTAGTGAGCATATTCTTCGCGGTGACACTCACCCAGAAATGCGTAAAGATAGGCCACCCCTGCACAAACTTGGAATTTTGATGGGGCTGTCCCGATCTGACTTTCTTGAGGCTACTGGATCAATTGAGTCTGAGCCCGGGATCATGCTACTGACACAAATAAAACAACTCCGGTTTTGCCCTTCCTGCTTGGATCTTGGATTTCATAGTATATATTTTCAATACCCAGGTGCAACAGATTGCCCATATCATAGCACTCGCCTGCGCAATACGTGTAAATTTTGCAAACAGCCAAACTTTCCCACCATCCGTAGTATTGTTGCATCCCCAGCTTCGTGCTGGAATTGTGGCCGCGGCTGGAGTATCTCTAACAGCGAGATTCGTAATGACTCATTGCTCGAGGCCATTCCGGCGATTGGCGCGATGATGGACTCTCGCATTCGAGATATCAAGCCTATCCCAAATGCTTCAGTGTATAAATTCGGTTCGTTGCTAAATTTCGGCTATTCAGACGGGTGGTCTTTTCCACACAAGGAGATTGCCACCCAGGCGAGGCGATGGACATTTTGGAACGAGACAATGAATCGGTGCCGTGGGATGCACAATCGAATCGTGCCATACGAAGAGTCTCTTTATGATCCTCAGGCCCGCCATATTCCTGTTCCGGCGGGTGATCGCCTCGGCGGCCATGGGAGTAAAGGATTTTGGCCGGTAAGCAATGAAACGGTCGTCCGGGCAAATGAGGTACTCAAATGGCTGAGTCATGAATGTTCATTTCATGCAGATTCGAGCTTTCGGCTTCGTTCCGAGATTGGAATGAATCCTCAAGGCCGTTGCACCAATTTACCTGTTGGTGTAGTTCATGTTGCCTTGCTTCAGACCATGCTTACCTACGGCCGACAAGAAAACAACTCTCGGTTCCCGCTAGAGTGTGAGGAGGGTGGGGTTGATGTTTACGCTGATGTTCGCTGGAACCATCTGCAGTTGAGTCGCGAAAGTTCTGTCGAAAGCCCGGCAAATTCGCATCTTGTTGAAGCCGAGATATTGAGCTGGTTTGCTGTTTCTCTTGTCCGCGCACGCGGGTTGAAGTTTTCTCTTGAGGTTGCTTGGCCCTGGTATTTAAATCCTTGGCAATTCGTCCCTCCCAATAGGACCGTGCGAATCGGTACTACGTGGGCCGTTCACTATCGGTCTAGGGTGAGTCGAGATACTGTGGTGCGACTTATTTCTCGTTATCGGAACACCTTCTTGTCTGCTACTCATCTTCAGGACCTCCGCGAAGCACTCCAGATGGCCCACATCGTTGCTCGCAAGCCAACGGTTTAGAGTTTTTCCTGGTTTTGGCTATCACTGTTTGTCCATATATTTCTTGTCGTTCTGGTCGTGGCATCTCTACCCATCGTCTAGGAGATTCAGCCACATACTTCCGAGTCTTACGCCAAGGCAGTCATTCTTGGCGCTGTTCATAGAAATTTCTCTGAGCAGTTACGTTGTTGGATTGATAAATCGGTTCAGCGCGGTCTTTGCATCAAGCGGTAGACCACCGGAATAACCAGCAACGAGAGCAGGGGAGCACTGATCATCCCGCCGATCATGGGTGCCGCGATGCGCTGCATCACCTCGCTGCCGGTACCCATGCCCCAAAACAGTGGAAGTAACCCGGCCACGATAGTGGCCACCGTCATGGCCTTGGGCCTGACCCGGAGCACCGCTCCTTCCCGGATCGCTTCCAGCAGGGACGGCTCGTCAGTGTGCCCAGCATCGATCCGGTCTTGCCAAGCCTGTTTCAGGTAGATCAGCATGATCACGCCGAACTCGGCCGCCACACCGGCCAGCGCTATGAAGCCGACCACGCTGGCCACGGACAGGTTGTGCCCCAGCAGCCAGAGGAACCAGACCCCGCCCACCAGGGCAAATGGCAACGTGGCCATGATCAGCAGCGCCTCGTCCAGCCGGCGGAAGGTCAGGTACAGCAGCACGAAGATGATCAGCAGCGTGGCCGGCACCACCAGCTGGAGCCGGGCGGTGGCCCGCTCCAGGAACTCGAACTGGCCCGACCACGCCACCGAATACCCGGCGGGCAGGGTCACGCGGTCGTTGACGGCCTTCTGCATGTCCAGCACCGCGCCGCGCAGGTCGCGCCCCCGGATGTCCACATACACAAAGCCCGCCAGCCGGGCGTTCTCGCTGCGCAGCATGGGCGGGCCGTCGATGATCCGCAGATCGGCCACGTCGCCCAGCACAAGCCGCTGTCCGCCTGGCGCCACCACCGGCAAGTCGCGCAAGCGCGCCAGCGAGTCCCGCAGTTCGCGCGGGTAGCGCAGGTTGATGGGGAAGCGCTGCAGTCCCTCGGTGGTTTCGCCAATGTTCATGCCGCCGACGCTGCCCGCCACGATGTCCTGCACGTCGGCGATGTTCATGCCGAAGCGGGCAGCATCGGCGCGGCGGATGTTGACATCGATGTATCGACCCCCGGACAGGCGCTCGGCCAGCGCGCTGCTCACTCCGGGAATGTCCCGCACGGCGGCCTCGATCTCGCCGGTCAGCCGGTCGATGACGGCCAGCTCCGGGCCGGCCACTTTCACGCCCACCGGACTCTTGATCCCGGTGGCCAGCATGTCGATGCGGTTGCGGATCGGTGGCACCCAGATGTTGGACAGCCCCGGCACCCGCACCGTGCGGTCGAGCTCCTCGATCAGATCTTCCTGCGTCAGGCCCGGGCGCCACTCGTGGCGTGGTCGGAACTGGATCGTGGTCTCGAACATTTCCAGCGGCGCGGGATCGGTCGCGGTCTCGGCCCGGCCGGCCTTGCCATAAACGCTCTGCACCTCCGGAATGGTCTTGATGAGGCGGTCGGTCTGCTGCAGCAGCTCGGCCGCCTTGGCCACCGACAGGCCGGGCAGCGCCGTGGGCATGTAGAGCAGGTCGCCCTCGTCCAGCGGCGGCATGAACTCGCTGCCCAGCTGGCGCAGCGGCCAGGCGCTGGCGACCAGCACCAGCAAGGCCACCACCAGGGTGAACATGGGCCTTTTCAGCACGGCGTCCAGCACCGGCCGGTAGAGGGCCATCAGCCCACGGTTGAGCGGGTTGGCCGACTCGCTCGGGATGCGTCCGCGGATCAGGTAACCCATCAGCACCGGGATCAGCGTCACCGCGAGTCCGGCCGACGCCGCCATGGCGTAGGTCTTGGTGTAAGCCAGCGGCGCGAACAGCCGGCCCTCCTGTGCTTGCAGCGTGAACACCGGCAGGAAGCTGACCGTGATGATCAGCAGCGAGAAAAACAGCGCGGGCCCGACCTCGGTCGCGGCATCCCCGATCACCCGCCAACGCGCTTCGCCCTGCAAGGTGGCCCCCGGATGCCGGTGCGCCCAGCGTTCCAGGTGCTTGTGGGCGTTCTCGATCATGACGATGGCGGCGTCCACCATGGCCCCGATGGCAATCGCGATGCCCCCCAGCGACATCACATGGGCATTGATGCCCTGGCGCTCCATCACGATGAAGGCAGCCAGAACACCCAGCGGCAGCGAGATGGTGGCCACCAGCGCACTGCGCAGGTGGAACAGGAAGGCCACGCACACCAGCCCGACCACCACGAATTCCTCGATCAGCTTTTCCCCGAGGTTCTTCACCGCCCGCTCGATCAGCCCCGATCGGTCGTACACCGGGACGACTTCGACGCCGGCGGGCAGGCTGCGCTGCAGCTCGGCCAGCTTCGCCTTCACGGCCTCGATGGTCTGCAGGGCATTCTTGCCGGAGCGCATGACCACCACGCCGCCGACCGCTTCGCCCTCGCCGTCTAGCTCGCCGATGCCGCGCCGCATCTCCGGCCCGGTCTGCACGCGCGCCACATCACCCAGCCGGACCGACACGCCGCCGGCACCGGTGATCAGCGGAATGGCCCTGAAGTCGTCCAGCGTGCGGAGGTAGCCGCTGGCGCGCACCGCGTACTCGGTCTCGCCGAGCTCCAGCACCGAGCCCCCGGCCTCCTGGTTGCCCCGCCTGACCGCATCGGCCACCATGGCCTGGGTCACCCGGTAGGCGGCCATCCGGTCAGGGTCGAGTACGATCTGGTACTGCTTGACCATGCCGCCCACGCTGGCCACCTCAGCCACATCGGGGACGGTTTTCACCTCGAATCGCAGGAACCAGTCCTGCAGCGCCCGCAGCTGAGCCACGTCCTGCGAACCGGTGCGGTCCACCAGCGCGTACTGATAGATCCAGCCGACGCCGGTGGCATCCGGCCCGATGCTCGATGCCGCGCCTGCCGGCAACCGTGCCTGTACCTGGTTGAGGTACTCCAGCACCCGCGAGCGCGCCCAGTAGAGGTCGACGTCGTCCTCGAACAGCACGTAGACGAAGCTGTCGCCGAACATCGAAAAGCCCCGCACCGCCCGTGCACCCGGCACCGACAGCATCGTGGTCGTCATCGGGTAGGTGACCTGGTTCTCCACGATCTGCGGCGCCTGCCCGGGCCAGGTGGTCCGGATGATGACCTGGGTGTCGGACAGGTCGGGCAGGGCATCGACCGGTGTGCGCTGCAAGGCCACCAGGCCCCAGGCGCTCAGCAGCAGGGTGGCCAGCAGCACCAGGAAGCGATTGCCGATGCTCCAGCGGATCAGGCCGGCGATCATCGGGTCTTCTCCGGCGGCATCACCTTCAGGCCGGTGATCTGCGGCACGTCACCGTCCTGCATCTCGAACTCGATCTGCAACCGGTCCCCCACCTCCATCCGCCGGGGCTGGCGCTCTTTCGGCGGCAAACGGAAGTCCATCTGCATCTCGGGCCACCTGAGCGCCGGGATCGGGGGATGCGTCAGCGTGACCGTGTCGCCGGCGAGCGCATCGATCACGGCATCGGTGGTGTAGCGCGGCTGGGCGGCCCCAGCCGGCGGCTCCTGGTTCAGGCGTGCTTCCAGACCCCGCAGGCTGGCCTCGGAGTCGATCAGGAACTGTCCCGACAGAACCACCCGCTGGCCCGCTTCCAGACCCGCCTTCACCTCGGTCTGGCCATTCGCCTCGTTGCCGGCCACCACCTCCACCGGCCGGAACCGACCGCCATCCTCGGCCAGCATCACGACGCTGCGCCGCCCGGTCCGGATGATGGCGTCGCTGGGTACCAGCAGCGTGGCCGGGCCGGCGCGGGGGTCCAGCCGCATGCTGACCTGCATGCCGGGCACCAGCCGTCCTTGCGGATTGGCCAGTTCGACACGCGCGCGCACCGTGCGGGTGACCGCATCGACCTCGGGCAACAGGGTCTGCACCCGGCCTTCGAAGCTTTCCCCCGGCGCGCCCGGGCTAGTGGTGCGCACGCGCGTGCCCGGCCCGATCAGCGCGGCCTGGCTTTCCGGCACCGCCCCTTCGGCCCACACCGTGCGGGTGCCCTGCAGTCGCATGAGCGCCATGCCCGGGGCGACGGTGGCGCCCTCGCGGACCATCAGCTCGCTCACGATGCCCGCCAACGGTGCGGTCAGAGTCAGACGCGGCTGCACCACACCTGAACTCGCCACCCGCTGGATGTGGGCCGGGGTCATGCCGGCCTGGCGCATGCGCTGGCGCGCGGCGTCCTTCAGGGGGTCGACGCCCTCGCCCTCAAGCCGGGCCAGCGCCAGGTACTCCTCCTGTGCGGCCACCCACTCGGGCACATACAGGTCGGCCAGGGGGGCGCCGGCCGCCACTCGGTCAAAGGTGGCCTTCACATGGAGCTTCTCGACGAAGCCCATCGCCCGCGACGACACCTCCACCCGCTCGCGCTCGTTCCAGGCCACGTTACCCACCGCCGTCACCTCGGGCGCCAGGGACCCTTCCACCACCGGGGCGGTGCGCAGCCCGAGGTTCTGCTGGATGCGCGGGCTCACCGTGACGCTGCTGGCGTCGGCCGCGTCGGTGCCGGCATAACGCGGCACCAGCATCATGTCCATGAACGGCGATTTCGCCGGTGCGTCGAAGTTTTTGCCCGGCACCATGGGGTCGTGGTAATTAAGGATGCGCCGGCCAGTCACCGGGTCCTGGTCACCCGCCTTGAGCCCGTCGCGGATGTGCCTGCGGGTGGCCTCTTCTCCTTGGGGAATGGTCCACTGCGAAGGGTCGATGCCTACCGGCCCTGCCCCGGCCGCTGCCTGGGCAGGCGCCGAGGCGCCGGCCACCGGCAGCCCGCCGGCCTTGCCCTGCTGGACCCCCAGCCACCAGCCGACGCCGCTGGCGGCGGCCAGCACCGCCAGCCCGGCCAGCACGGTGGTTGCACGCTGATGTTTCATGGCTTCACCCCGGTATGGTTGTCGGTAAGGAGGTATTCGAGCTGGGCCCAGGCGCCAGCGGTCTGTCGCTCGAGCAGCAAGCGTTCCAGCGCCAGATCCAGCACCGCCCGGCGTGCCTGAAGCACCGGGCCCAGGCCCTCGCGCCCGCCCCGGTACGCGGCCAGCGCGGCATCGACCCGCTGTGCGGACAAGGGCGCGCGCCGTGTGTCCAGCAAGTCCAGCCGATCCAGGCCGGACCGCCACTGTTCCTGCCACCGTTGGACCTGCAGCAGCCGCTCGCGGGTCTGCTCCTCGCGTTCAGCCTGTAGTTCGTCCACCCGCGACAGACGCGCGGCCAGCTCGCGCTCCTGGCGCTGCGGCCTGTCCCATTGCAGGGGCACCGAGACCGCCACTGAAGCCATGTTCGAGAACTGTCGGCCGCGCTGGCTGAGCATGAATTCCAAGCTCCAGTCGGGGTCGAGCTCCTGCCGCGCTACCTCGGCTTCCGCCCGGGCAACCCGCTCCCTGGCCTGCAGGGCGGCGATGTCGGGCAGGCGCTCGGCCAGCATCGGCTCACCCAGCGCCGCGGGACGCTGCCGCAGCGGCGGCAGGTCGGCCAGCGGCTGGTCGGGCGCGCTCCCTGTGAGGCGGGCCAGCCAAAGACGTGCCTCGGCCCGGTCGGCGGTCGCGCCGATCAGGCCTTGCTCCAGCTGCGCGAGCAGCTCGCGTGCACCCAGCGCGTCGTCGACGGTGGCCTTGCCACCCCGGACTGCCGACTCGGTGGTCTGGACCAGCAGGCGTGCCTCAGCCACCTGGGCTTGCAGCAAGCCGATGCGCTGCTCCTGCAGGTGCCGCTCCAGCCATGCCTGCGCCACCTCGGCCTGCAGCAGGGCGATGCGCCGATCCCGCTCGCTCAGGGCGGCATCGGCCTCGCGTTCAAAGCGCTCGCCGCGCGCCTTGCGCTTGGCTGCATTCGGCCAGGTCTGCATGACCGAGACCGAGCGCATGGTCATGAAGTCCCGGGTGGTGCTGAAGCGCTCCGGTCCGTCCACCGGCAGGTTGTCGAGCGACAGGCGCAGCACCGGGTCGGGGCGCTGCGCTGCCGCCACCGCCATCTCGCGCGCACCTTGCGCGGCGGCGGCAGAGGCTTCGAGACTGCGCGAACGAGCCAGGGCTGCGTTTATCGCAGCGCTCAGGCTCAAGGGTTCATCTGCAGCGGCGGGTGTGATCAACGCGAGCAGGCCAACCAGGGCCAGCATGGCGCGAGCAAGAAGAGGCAAAGGATGTTCCATGTCTGATCTCCGGAGCAGGCGCACCCGGGCACGGTAGCCCCGGCGGCGCGCGACCGCAGCACCACCAACGGGTGGGCTGCGCTGTGCGGGAATCAGACGGAAGAGGGTGGACGCCAGAGACGAGAGGTCGCGCCCGCAGGCAGGCTGCGCCAGATCGGCGGTAGTGGGTCCTGAATGACTGGAGTGAGGACCACAGGGTGTGGGAAAGGCGGCATGCCGGCAGCGGCGCAACTCTGCGGGCTCTTGCAAGGCTGGCCTGTGCGCTCGAAGGTTGCCAGGTCGTTGCAGCAGTCTTTCATGGCCTCGGCCAAAGTGTCTGCCGTTTCGCCAGCTTCATTCGGCATGACCATCATGTCCTGCATTGGACATGGTGACACAGGCCCCTGCCAGACCGCGAATCCCTGCAAGGGTAGCAGCACGCACAGGATGAGGAGCAACATGCGTCGCATGCCAATGATTTTAGGCTGTCCATGCCGCCTACGGGCATGCAGGGCATATCTGCGGGTGGTCGTCTCAGGTCAAGGTCCGAAACCAAGCAGGTCATCGCACTGCAAAACGGTGAAAAGCTCTACGTCCTCAAAGATGGCCTGATGGGAACGAAGGCAAGTTCGGAAATGTGAGCCACCTCAGCAAGGGTGGAGTCGTTCAGACTGCTGACAGCAAAAGCATCACGGCGATGGGCAATGAAGTCGCCCGCCTGACTGCCCTGCTGAAGAAAGGACACAGCAACCAAGGTTCAGAAAACGAACCTTGCTGGCACTGGAGCCATCGCCAGACCAAAGAGCGCTATCGGCAAGGACTGGCGGTCCCCAGAGACAGTGCTATTTTCGAAACCGATCCACCTCGCTCTTGACCATCGCAAAGAGCTGGTCTGGATCAGTCGATGCAAGCGGTTTTCCATTAACGAAGAAGGTCGGGGTGGCTCGAACCCCGATCGCCTTCAGATCGATGAAGTCCTGCGCCAGCAACGCGTCCACAGAACCAGAGGCGATGTGCTTGCGCCCTTTCTCAACATCGAAACCCACCGATTGCGCCACTGCCCATGCACGTGGTGATGCGTTTGCGCCTTGGCCCGTCCACGCGCGTTGGCCATCCAGCAACGCCTCGAGCACGGGTTCGAACTTCCCCTGCGCACGCGCCGCCTCAAGAATCTTCACCGCTTCCACGGAAGCCTCCCTGTGAAACGGCGTGTATCGAATCACAAGGCGCGTCTCGCGGGGAAATGCCGCGAGAATGTCTTTGACCCGGGGGTGGAATGCCTTGCAAGCTTCGCATGCAGGGTCAAAAAACTCCACGATCGTGACTGGCGCAGCCATCGGACCAATGACTGGCGAGTGCGGCCGGACCATCGCTCCGGCCTGCTCTGAAGCCTGAAGAGTCGCAAGCTGCAGGGCATGTCGCTGATAAACGAAGACGGCGGCGGCAAATACCGCGAGGGCAGCCAGTGCCGACAAAAAAACAAGGTGACGGCGAGTCATGTGGAATTCCCCAACATGTCAAATGGCAAACAGCATTTCAGAATGGCCACCCTGGCGATCGGATTGAGTCGGGTCTCATGCTCGTGGTTGGTACGCAATGATTGCCATGCCCGCCAAGGTCACGGCCACGCCCGCCACATCCCAGCTGCTTGGGCGCACGCCGTCCACCGACCACAGCCACGCCAGCGCCACGGCCACATAAACCCCGCCATAAGCCGCGTACACCCGTCCCGACGGCGCGGCGTGAAGGGTAAGTAGCCAGGCGAACATGCCCAGGCTAACGGCGGCGGCGGGAAGCAGCCACCAGCCCGAGCCCTGGCCACGCAGCCACAACAGCGGCAGATAGCAGCCGACAATCTCAGTGATGGCAGTGACGAGGTAAAGCAGCAGTGTTTTCATGGTGGCAGGGAGTTGTTCAACCTTCAACGGATTTCAACAACGTAAGGATGTCTTGGGCAATCACACTGGGCTCCGTGCCATAGCTGGAGAACAGGCGAACCCGACCTTTAGTGTCAAACACATACTTACCCGCCGAGTGGTCCATCGTGTACGAAGTCGGCGTGCTGCCTTCGGCCTTGCGGTAGTAAATCTTGAAACTGTCCGCCACGGCCTTGAGTTCAGACGGCTCGGGGCGTAACGCCAGAAACGTCGGATCGAAGTTGGTCATGTACTCTTTGAGCAGTGGCAGCGTGTCGCGCTCAGGATCCACCGTGATAAACAGCACCTGCAGTTGCCCTCCCTGATCGCCCATGAGGCGTTTGACCTCGGCCAGAGTGTTCATTGAGGTGGGGCACACGTCGGGGCAGTGGGTGAACCCAAAAAACACCACGACCGTCTTGCCGCGGAAATCCGCCATGGTGCGCACCTGCCCGATGTGGTCGGTCAGTTTCAGGTCCTGTGCAAAGGCGGCACCGGTGATGTCGGTGCTCTGGAAAGTGGGGGCTTTGGGCGAACAACTGGCCAAGAGCCCGCCGGCAACGAGCCATGCACAGCTCAGTGCCAGCACCTTGCGACGACGTTGGGTAGTCACGAGTGATACGTCTTTCACTTTTTGGCCTTGGCTACTTCTTCTGCCACCAAGGCAGCCAGCTGCTCGGGCCCGAAACTAGGCAGGCTGCGGCCGTTGACAAAGAAGGTTGGCGTTTTGGTAACCTGCAGCGCCGTGAGGTCTTCGATATCCTGTTGCAACAGCGCCTGCATGGTGGACTTCTCGATGTCCTGCTGTGCTTTGACGAGGTCCAGCCCAGCTTGCTCAGCCACCTTGAACGCTATCTCGATGTTGGGCTGACCGTGATCCGCCCACGCGGGCTGTGCGGCGAGCACAGCCTCAAGAACCGTTTGGTACTTGCCCTGGCTCTTGGAGGACTCGAGCAGCTTGACCACCCGGTCCGATCCCTGGTGGAACGGTGCATACCGGATCACCAGTCGCACGTCGTTGGGGTATTGCGCCATCAGGTTCTTGACTATGGGATAGAAGGCGCGGCACGTCTCACAGGCGGGGTCGAAGAACTCTACGATGGTGACCGGAGCGCCCTGGGGACCAAAAACCGGCGAGTGCATGCGCACCAGGCGGGTCTGCTCGGCCTTGACCTGCACTTCCTGAGCAGTCTGCACTCGCTTTTGGTACGCGTTCATGCCCAGATAAAAGAACACGGCAACGATGGCCACCAGGCCAATGACGGTGAATTTTTTGGCGTTCATGAACGGGTCTTTCTCAAGTAAACAAAAAGCAGGATGACGATGGCGATGAAGGCTGCGAGCGACAGCCAGGGAATCTGGACGCCCCCCAAAATTTCCAAACTTTGCTCGCTGCATGAGGGGCCGGTGCCACAGGGCACCCACCACTTCGGCACCCACCCTGCGATCAGTGCTGAGTGATAGCCAGCCATGGCTGCGCCACCTATTGCTAGCGGCAGTGCATAGACAGCTCCCCGAGGGTCTTCGGCAAATGCGGCCATGCCCAGGATGAGGGCCAGCGGGAACATGAAGATCCTTTGGTACCAGCACAGCTGGCATGGCGTCATTCCCATCACTTCGCCAATGAAAAGCGCGCCAAGAGTTGAGACTAGGGCGAATCCCCAGGCGGCCAAGATCCAGAACCAGCCACGCTTCATGAGGACAACTCCTCAGACGTCTTGCCGCTCGTTTCGCGCTGTGGAGATTTCAGTGACGCGAAGCACCAGACCAGCATGGAGCACACGATGAAGACATCAGCCAAGTTGAAAGCCGGCCAATGGACGCTGCGCCAGTGAAAGTCAAGGAAGTCCACCACGGCGCCGATCTGGACGCGGTCCACCAGGTTGCCAGCTCCCCCACCAACTACAAAAGCGCCCACCCACCGATCTAGCGGCTCAGCCTGCCGGGCCAGGCACACGACCGAGACAACTCCTACCACCAGAGCTGTAACGCCAATGAAGAACCACCGCTGCCAGCCTCCAGCATCGGCTAGTAAAGAAAAGGCTGCACCCGTATTGAGCACATGAACAAAGTTCAGCCAGTCGGTGACCTTGATGCTTTCGCCCAGCTCGAGGGTGGTGGCGAAATGCGATTTGCTGACTTGATCAACCAAGATGAGCAGGGCGACTGCGGCAAGCCATGCCGATCGCTGCTCTCGCTGCATCCAGCGAGCCTTCATGAGAGAGTCCTTCCGAAACGATCCCGGGGAAGCTGCCGCGCGCGACGACAGCCCGTCAAGGCGAGGGGATCGGGGAAGGAAATGCGGGTGCCTGTATCAGGCGGCTAGGTTCAACCCCGATCGCTGCGGGCGAACCAATTGGGGCGGTACGGTCGCTCATGCCAGTGTGGCGACCGGGCTTCGCCCTGATAGTCGAACCTCTCAATGCCTACTGGATTGGCCGAGACACTGGCCACTGTGGTTGTCGCCGCCGCGCAATTCGCGTGGCAGACCCCGCAATCGAGATCAAGCCCGTGATCAGCGGTCGACCGGTCATCTGCACCAGTCGGCTGCGGAAGGTGCATGGGCTGATGGTGCTGGGGCTTCATCTCCTGGGACATAAAAACATGCTCGCAGCAAACACTGTCCGCTGCCGCGAAAAACGGCATCGTCAGAACACACAGCATGAGCACCAGGAAAATTCTGCGCATCCGGCTATTTTAGGTGGAGGAAGTTGACTCGGTCTGCGCTCGGGTGATCAGCACCACCAACTCCGCCCGGACCGGCATTGGTTTGAATGCGCCGACATTGCACCGACCGGTATTGCCCAGAGGCAGTCGACCAGTCAAATGGCCCAGGGGCACCAGGGCCAATCGGAGCAATTGTCCCGCAGCCTCCAAAGGATCACGCAGGAGACAAGCAAGCTGCAGCATCTGCAAGTGGGTTTGGAGGTGTGGCCAGAAGTGCTGCTGCCCCACCACGTGGGCTGCCTCCAGATACAGCCACGCTTCAGGGTCGTTCCTGGCTGCATTCGCCTGTTGGATCAATCGGGCATGCGCCCGCTTGTCTAGCGTGGCGCCGTGTGTCGGGTCAGTGAACATGGCCAGCGTGATTGTGTTGGTCAGAGGTTGCAGCTTCGACGCGAGCTTGACGCAACACCGACCAGCCGCCATGAAAGGCCAGGGTCGCCATCAGACCCGCCACAATCAAGTCGGGCCAAGCGGCGCCGGTGCCGAACACGCCCAATGCAGCCGCGAACACCGCCAAGTTGCCGATAGCATCGTTCCTTGAGCAAAGCCAGACGCTTCGCATGTTGGCATCACCCTCGCGAAACGCGTAGAGCATCCAGGCGACGGCGACGTTGGCCGCCAGTGCCAGAGCTGCCACCGCGCCCATGGTGTAGGCCTGCGGGATGTCACCGTGCCAAACCGACCACAGTGCGGCTCCGAGTACGTACAACCCAAATCCCATCATGCTCAAAGCCTTGAACATTGCTGCGCGAGCTCGCCAGGCAAGAGCGGAGGCGAGCACAGCCAAAGACACGCCGTAGTTGAGCGCATCACCCGCAAAGTCAACTGCATCGGCCAACAGAGACAAGGAGCCGGCTTGCAGACCTGCACCTATTTCAACGAAAAACATCGCTGCGTTGATGATCAGCGCTGCCCACAGGATCTTCCGGTAACGGGGCAGATTGACGATCGCATCGGCCTTGGGGGTTTGGTGGTCACAGCAGTGGGCGGACATGGCTTTCCTTTCAATTTTGGCCATTGGAAACCCTGGAGTAACTACAGAGTCAATACCCCAAGCCACAGTTCGACCTCGACAGAAGCACAGGACAAGATGGCAGGAGCCGTCAAGCTGTAGGTGTGCTCGTACTGGCAACGATGCCGTTTAGTGGCGCAAGGGTATGCAGCCAACCTCGCTAGGCTTTGTTCAGACCTGAACCTGCACCAGCCTTTGGCAATGCGGTCACCGGTGCGCGAAGGTAACCCACGCTGGGTCGGTCGGCTGCCGGCGCTCTGCCAGCGCGAACCTCCAGGTGAACCGACGGTAACTGGCCACTCACCGGGCAGGGTTTGTTGATGGTTCAGCCAGCAGGTCCCCGTCCAATCGGACCGCATCTTTGTGGCGGTGGTAACCCATGACGGCCGACAATGACCGATGTCCTGTGAGCGCCATTGTGTGACCCAGCGGAATGTTTTGTGCAGCAGCCTCCGTAACAAAGCCGGCACGAAGGGAATGCGCGGAGAACTCCCCCTCCATTCCGGCCAAAAGGCACCTGGCCCGCACGACGTCGCGTACTGCGGCAGCCGATAGTGGAGCGCCCAGGTGACCTCCCTTGAGGACACGGCGGAAGAGGGCACCTTCGCGGATTCTGCTGGCCGACAGCCATTCCTGAAGGGCTGCCCCTGCCACGCCGACCACGGGCTTGTGATTCTCTGGCCGATCAACAGCCGTCTGGTTGGTCTTTGAGTAACTCAGGTTGTAACAAAACTCCCCGGGCCCCAGGCGCTTCAAGAACTTCATGTCGGCGCCGGCCACTTCCGAACGCCGGCGACCACCGCTGGCCCAAGCAAAGAGGAGGAGGGCGCGGTCACGCTTGCCTTTCAACGAGTCGTCACAGGTGGCCAACACACGTTGCAGCGGGTCCTTGGTGAGCGCATCTTTCTTTTTGGGGAGCTCACCGCGCTTGGCGTAGGCCTTGCGGGTGCGCGAGAGCAGTTCCCGCACCCTAGGGTCTTGACAAGGATTCTTGGCTTCCCGCACTTGGTGTGCCTTGGACAAGACAGCCAGTCGGTGCACCAAGGTGTTGTGGGCCATAGGTCCTGGTTTGCCTTTGTAGCCGGCATCCACGAGCGCTTGATCGATCTCCGTGGGCAACTCGTGCATCAGGCCCTTAGGCGTGGTGCGCTGCGCGTGATCGACGATGAACTGGAGGACGCAGTTGGCCGGCAGCGGCAGGTTGATCTGAGCGCCGTAACGCAATCCGTACCAGGCGGCCCAGTAGCGCAGGGCGCTTCGGTAGCTCAGCTGGGTGTTGAGGGATTCGCCTTCGCGCAGCAGATCCGCCACGGCCTGAGCGGTGACATCGCTGAGCTCATGCGGCTGCAGGGCCGGGGTGTTTTTCAGGGCAGGAAGGCGCATGGGGCAGGCGGCCGGCGCGTTTCATAAATCACATACATACTATGTTGTTTTTAATACATCTGGCACAGATAGACCGCGATAACAATCTTTTATCGTAGGCAATCTAGACCGAGGAGCAGGGTGATGCAACTGAAAAGTCCGAGCGTCGGGGACGACGAGGTTCGACGCCCTCGTGGCGTGCAGAAGGACGATGTCTGGACGGCGGCCGACGCCATCCTGCTCGAAGGCGGGAAGCCGACGATCGAAAGGGTTCGTCAGCGGCTAGGCACCGGCTCTCCCAACACGGTGGGGCCACTCTTGGAGACATGGTTCAAGTCTCTCGGACAACGCCTGCGGAGCCAGGAAGATCCTGACGCATCGGACGGCGTACCAGGCCCTGTGATGCAAGCAGCACACCATTTGTGGAAAGCTGCGCTGGCCGAGACCCAAGAGGACCTTGAAGAAAGAGTGCACCAAGGTCTAGCTGATGCCGTAGCAAACGTCGAAGCGGAAAAAGAAAAGGCCCACATTGCCAGCTCAGCTGCGTTTGAGGCAACAGCAAAGGCCAATCGACTCGAGATGGAGCTGGCTGACTGCAATCGACTACAGCAACAGGTGCAGCAAGACCTGGCGGCGGAAAGAGCCAGCGCTCAAGAAGTTCGAGTCGCTCTGGCGAAAGAACAGGACCGTCTCGTCGAGGAGCGCCACAGCGCCGCCGAACAACTGGCGGACCTCAAGGTACAACTCGCCGCTGCGATCCAGCGGGCAGATGCCGCAGACCGTCGCGTTGCCATGGAGCTGGACCGCGAACGCAGCGCTCGTGCAAAAGCCGAACGTCTTGCTCAGAGCCTCCAGAAGATGCTCGAGGAAGCGCGAAATGCTGAAGCATCGACCAGTGAAAGACTTCTGGAAAAGCTTGAAGAAGGCCGTCAGCGCGCAGAAACTTTAGCTACTCGTTTGGCACTTGCCGAGGCTGAGCTTGCTACTCGTCAACGCCTCGCTGAACTCAGGTCGCTAGACGAAAGCATGGTGACGTTGTTGACCAATGCCCTGCCTGACGTGGTAGGGCTCAAAGAATCCGTGCAGCGGCTCAACATGCTCATGGACGGAGCCACACCAAAGGGATCTAGACCAAAAAACTCACCTCAGCAGGCAGGCTCGACTCCTCTGACAGGAAAGGTTAATTCTTTGCGCACGAAACCAAGATGAGGATCAGTAACTAGATGCCCCAGGTGCCTCTCCCGGTAAGCATGTCTGACCGGAGCTCCAGTATGAGCACACCGGACTAACTTCTGCTTTGCAGCGGAAGCCGCCGTTCGCAGGGTTCATGTGTCGATCGCTTACCAGCGCTTACCTGTTCGCCAACGCCAGAGCCAACCGCATGAAGGTGCTGGTCCACGACGGCCTTGGCGTCTGGCTGGTTGCACGCCGGCTCCATCAGGGCCGGTTTGTCTGGGGCAACTCCAGCACTCCCCGCCTGCCACTGAGCCAGGAGCAGCTACAAGCCCTGGTCACGGGCCTACCCTGGCAGCGCCTTGGGCAGGCAGGTGTCATCACGATGCTGTGATCTTGAACGGGGCGTGTGCGCTCTTCAATTCGTGAATGTGCCAATGGGCACAGCCACTTGCACCGGTCATGATCACTGCCATGAACGAAGCGGTGGATCTGCAGAGCATGGACGAGGGCACGCGCCAACTGGTGCTGGGCCTGATGGGCCAGCTGCAGCAGCAGTCTGCAGAGCTGCGCCACAAGCAGGCGCTGCTCGACAAGCTCACTTTCGAGAACGCCATGCTCAAGCGCATGAAGTTCGCTGCCCGCAGCGAGGCGCTCAGCGCTGAGCAGCGCAGCCTCCTTGAGGACGCCCTCGATGAGGATCTGCAGGCGGTGGCGCTCGAGATCGAACAGATGGGCGACGCAGGCCAGCCCGCAGCCGAGCAGGTAACCCGCCAGCAGCCCAGGCGCCAACCCCTGCCCCCGGGCTTCCCCGCCAGGAACTGCGCCATGAGCCTACCTCCACCGAGTGTTGCGGCCAGCCGATGAAGCGCATCGGTGAGGACGTGGCCGAGAAGCTCGACTACACCCCAGGCGTCTTCACGGTCCACCGCTTCGTGCGGGGCAAGTGGGCCTGCGCCTGCTGCCAGACGCTCAGACAGGCCCCGGTGGATGCGCACATCATCGACAAGGGGCTGGCCACCACGGGCTTACTCTCCCATGTGCTGGTGGCCAAGTACGCCGATCACTTACCCCTGCACCGCCAGGAGGCTATCTACGCCCGCGCTGGTGTGCCGATCCCACGCTCCACCCTGGCGCAGTGGGTGGGCAGCTGTGGCGTACAACTCCAACCGCTGGCCAGCGCCCTGCGCGCAGAGGTGCTTGCCCACGCCGTCCTGCACGCCGACGAGACGCCGGTGCAGATGCTCAAGCCGGCCGCTCAGAGAGATGGCAAGACCCAGCGGGCTTACCTGTGGGCCTACACACCAGGGCGGCACGAGCAGACCAGGGCGGTGGTCTATGACTTCAGCGAGACCCGGGCCGGGCGCCATCCCGCCTCCTTCCTGGAGGGCTGGGCGGGCACGCTGCTGGTCGATGACTTTGCCGGGTACAAGCAGCTCATGGGTGAACAGATCCAGGAGGCAGGCTGCTGGGCCCATGCAAGGCGCAAGTTCTTTGAGCTCCACACGGCCAACAAGAGTCAGCTCGCTGAGCAGGCGCTGGCCCTGATCGGACAGATCTATGAGGCCGAGCGACAGGCTCAGGGGGTAGAGGCAGATGAGCGGCTGCGCATACGGCAGCAGCAGAGCCGCTCGGCGGTGGATCGCCTACACCTCTGGCTCACAGAACACCGAGGGAAGGTGCCCAGTGGGTCGGCCACGGCCAAGGCCATGGATTACAGCCTGCGCCGCTGGCCTGCGCTCACCCGGTTCCTGGAGGATGGGCGGATACCGATCGACAACAACTGGGTCGAGAACCAGATGCGCCCGATTGCGCTGGGCCGCAAGAACTGGCTGTTTGCGGGCAGCCTGCGGGCTGGGCAACGAGCCGCTGCCATCATGAGCCTGATCCAGTCGGCCAAGCTCAACGGCCTTGATCCGTATGCCTATCTCAAGGATGTGATGGACAGGCTGCCGACCTGGCCCAACAGCCGTATCGGTGAGCTGCTGCCGCATCGCTGGAATCCCTCAACCGATTGATCGAATCTAGTGCCCCTCCATGGCTGCGATCAGCGGACAGCGCACATTCCCCTTGCCAGAGCCGCAAAGCAGAATCAGGCCAGAGAGTGCAGCCTCCATGCGTTGGAGGTCGGCCAGCTTGAGCCTGACTTCTGCCAGCTTAGACTCCGCTTGCCGCCGAGCTTGGGTACAACTCTCCCCGTCCTCCAGTTGAAGCAGTTGCGCGGTCTCGTCGAGGCTGAATCCCAGCCGCTTCGCTGACTTGATGAAGCTGAGCCGCGACTGGTCGGTTCGGCCATAGCGCCGGATGCTGCCCACAGGACGGTCCGGCTCTGGCATCAGCCCTTTGCGCTGATAGAACCTGATGGTCTCGACGTTCACACCGGCCGCTTTCGCGAGATCTCCGATCGTCATGCTGCCGTCGGACTGTGAAGGGGTATGGGTCATGGCGCTTGACTCTGTACTTTGGTACGGAAGTAAGCTTATCGCATGTCTACAACATCTACCGACCACCCGGGCCAGACCACTGGCGGCGGCAAGGCCCTGATTGCTGGTGGTATTTCGGCGCTGCTCGCCTCCGCCTGCTGCCTGGGCCCCCTGGTGCTGATCATGCTGGGCATCTCCGGGGCCTGGATCGGCTCTCTGACGCTGCTGGAGCCTTATCAACCGTGGTTCATGGGGGCGGCGGCGATTGCCTTGGTGGTTGCAGGACGCCGGATATGGCGCCCTGCGGTAGCGTGCGATGTGGGCCAGGTCTGTGAGCGCCCCATGGTCAACCGGTCCTACAAGGTGCTGTTCCTGCTGGTAGTCCTACTACTGGGAATTTCATTGGCGTTCCCCTGGATCGCCCACTGGTTCTACTGAATGAAGGGTTCTGCAATGAAACGATGGATCATCCCTGCGGCGGCAATGCTACTCATCGGGCCGAGCTGGGCGGCCCAGCAGAGTGCGGTCCTCTCGGTGCCAGGGATGAACTGCCCGACCTGCCCAATCACCGTCAAATTGGCGTTGACCCGGATCGATGGGGTCATCGACGTCAAGTCCAACCTGCCCAAGCGGGAAACCACAGTGGTGTTTGACAGTACCAAGGTGAAGGTTGAGGCCCTGACCAGTGCGACCAAGAACGCCGGATTCCCGTCCACTGTTGTGTCTGTAAACCCATGAGCGATGTCATCCTGACCTCTGTCTTCACCTGCCCCGAGTGCGGTCATATGAAGACCGAAGAGATGCCCACCGATGCCTGCCAATGGTTCTATGAGTGCGAAGGGTGCCACGCCGTCTTGCGCCCGAAGGCCGGTGACTGCTGTGTGTTCTGCTCGTACGGATCCGTTCCCTGCCCACCAATCCAGATCGGTGGTGAAGCTGGTTGCTGTAAACCCGCGGCTTGATCTCTTGCTAAGCTATCTGTGAGCGGCCCATGTCAAGATGGGATAACCGGACGCATACGGATGACGTAGCCAAGAACCTGGCACCGAACGAAATTCCGGCAGACATGCATACGTTCTTTGCTGCGTTTGCCGCACTCGCTCAGGTCTGATGTGAACACCTACAAAAGTTGGAGGCGTTGAGCAAGTGGCGGCTGCCGCTTAAAGGCATCATTCAAGTGCCATTGGTGGACGGCCGCCGTGAGCCTAGAACAGCCCTTGGTTAATGACCGCTACAGGCTGGTTGCTGCCACACGAGGTTCGAGCGTAGGATGCTCGCTAACGGCCAGGAGCGGTCATTGCTCAACTGTTAAAGCAGTCGCTCAACGTTTGAGCAGAGGCGCAGAGGCCGGATTGGCGCTTGGCCGGCGCGCCCGATGATGAGACCCGCGGGCTGGCGGGCCAAGTGCCAAGCCGGTGGCTGTCGCCTCAAGCGAAGGGTTAGGCCGCACTCGCCACAGTCCGAAGGCGGATGAACTCTTCATCGCTGACTTCTACTGGTTCGTATTCGGTAGTGTCTGTAACTTGCCACGGGAGTACTGAAACGACTTGGTGCTTGGGGCCAACATGAACCGCATTCGGAACATAGACCAGTTGGATGAACGGTGAGGATTCCCACTCTTTCCGTATGTACACCTCTCCCGGAGGCATGAACAGCCAGGGCAACTGACCGAGTGCCGCGAACTGAGTGTCAACTACCTTTCCGAAGGTGAGCAGAGCGCTCAGAGCATCGGCCCGCACGTTGCGCTCCGTGTCGAGATTGAAATGAAGTGCGTCGTTTCTCATCTTGCACAACTGTCGGAAGTGACCCTCGGCCTCGGCAGTGAGGACTTTCCACTCGGCAAGTGCGTCGATCGCGGCTTCCCATCTGTCAAAGGAGTCCTTTCGGTAGACGTGCTTGTATGAGACCGATGTCTTGTAGTGGTCTCGGAGCCCTAGAACCAAGTGATTGAGGACGCGCTCACCGAGCGCACAGACGCCGGTGAGCGCGGGGTAGTACTGGCATTGAACAAAAGCCGCCCGGGCTTGCGCGTAGAAGCGGTTGTGAAACGCCAGGACCGAGAATGGCTTGGCGCCAAGATCGATGAAGTTCTGGAGCTTCTCCCCGAATCGATGCTCTCCGAACTCCAGCTTGAGGCCAGCAATCGTGCGTTCACGGTTCTGCATGTGCAGCACTTTGACTTGTTCGTCCCACTCATCGGAAATCGGATCGAACGATCTGACGCGACTGTCAAAGTCGAAGCCAACGATGCGGAAGCGCTTCATGTGCGGCCTAAGGTTTGAGCTGAGGGGCCGGAACCGGTATGGCGCTTGGCCCGCGGAGCGGAGCATAGAACAGCAGCGCTTCGTGGGCCAAATGCCAGGCCGGTGGAGGTCCCCGCTCGAGCGAAGGGTTACCGCAAGACCACCTCTTGATGCTGAGATCATGAGGGACATGGCCATTGAACTTGCCAAAGCCTTCAAGAAGTGACGGTTAACCCTTCGCTGGAGCGGAGACCTCCACCGGCGCGGGCCGAGCGCTATTCTGGTTGCGGCCCCTCTACTCAGACTTTAGCCTGCATCAAACTTCCAATCGATGAAGCTCACCATTTCAACTAGGGGGCCGAAGAGCGGTCAGTGCAACATCTGCGGCGCCGTCGGTCCCCTGACGGAAGATCACACCCCACCCAAAGGCTGCTACAAGCCAACACAAGTGGAGATACAGTCGCTTCTGCGCAGACTGTCGAACACGACAGAAGGGCCAAAGTCCAGGTTCTCGCAAAACGGAGTCAAGTACCGCACGCTGTGCAAGCACTGCAACAATTCTCTGCTCGGAGCAAAGTACGACCCGCCGTTTATTGAGTTCGTCAACGGGGCCTCTGAGGTTCTGCGCAGCACAGTTTTCCTGCCGTCTACACTCAACATTCGAGGGCAGCCCCAGGCAATCATGCGGTCATTACTCGGCCACCTGGCAGCTCAGGGCGTTGACCGCTACAGGAAGGGCCCGCATACCGAAGCATTCCGTGACTACATACTCGATGACTCACTGCCCTTACCGCCGTCACTCCGCGTGTTCTATTGGGCCTACCCCCACCGGTCACACGTGATGGCACGAGACGCTGCGTATCTGGATATAAGCACCGGCGCTCCCTTCGGAATCTGGTTCCTGAAGTTCTTCCCCATTGGATTTATGCTGACATGGGACACAACCAACCCACTGCCGTTTCCGGTCCAGAGTTTTGAGCCTTGGCGTCACGCCGATTACTCTGCCTCAGTGGAGCTGCCGTTCCAGTTGTCGCCGGTACCGCCCGAGCATTGGCCCGAGGCCCCCACCGACCAGTCGATATTGGCATTCGGTCGAGAAGCCATCGATGTTCGCAGTGCGGGCTAACGGTACGGGGTATCTTTTCATCAGCCCAAGCATTGAGTCCAGCTGTAGTGCCAGCCAGCTCGAACATTGAAAGGCTGCTTTCCGGTTTGGCCAATGACTGCTCTTGGCCGAAAGTGCTCGTTCAGCACAGCAGGGGGAGGATACGTTCTGCGCCAGGCCTCTGTCCACTTCACATAGAACAGCAAAAGTACTCCACATCTAAGATTTTCTGGCGCATGCTGTTGCCCCCTCAACTAGATGGGAGGCCATCATGGAAACCTCATCAAACGATACTCTTCGGGTGCCGTGGAACAAGGGCAAGATCGTCGGCCAGAAGGCTCCCTTTAAGGTCAAGGATATCTGGGCGTTGCGGGTGCGGATGCAGATGGAGGGTCGGGTTCGCGAGCTCGCTCTCTTCAATCTGGGTATCGATAGCAAGTTGCGCGGCTGTGACCTTGTGAAACTCAAGGTTCGGGACGTTTGCCACGGCGACCAAGTCGCTACGCGAGCAATCGTGATGCAACAGAAGACTTCGCATCCGGTACAGTTTGAGATCACGTCCGTCACTCGCGAAGCTGTACAAGCTTGGATCAGAAAAGCCAAGTTGAAACTGGACGATTACCTGTTCCCAAGTCGGGTGCACGACTCGCCCCACCTTGGGACCAGGCAGTACGCCCGGATCCTTGGTCACTGGGTAGACAGCCTGGGTCTGGACCGTGCCAACTACGGTACCCACTCTATGCGCAGGACCAAGGCCACGCTGATTTACAAGCGCACCAAGAATTTGCGAGCCGTACTGAAGTCCCCTCGAAAACCTGAACCATCCGGAAGTAGAGAATTCCCCCAGACGGAGTCTCTACATGAAGAAATCCAGATTCAGCGAAGCGCAGATAGTCGGCATCCTCAAGGAGGTCGAGTTGGGTGCGAAGGTCGGCGAGACGTGCA
>CALRSR020000039.1:0-26978 GCA_943370825.1 Allobosea thiooxidans
TCACCAACCACCAGCAAACGAAAGAAAGGAGCTCAGACGGAGGGTCCGGACAAGGACTTATCCACAGATCCGGCTGCCGTCAGGTAGCCTTGAGGGTGGGTCAAATTTGAATGATCACGCCGGGTCAGTATTGGGTGATCGTCAACATCAGACACTGATGCGCGAGAGCAGATTTTCCCGGTCGTTCGCCACACGCGAGTCGCCCTCCAGGATCACCTGGCCGCGCTCGATCAGGTAGTGCCGCGTGGTGAGCCGGATGGCGCGGTGCACGTTCTGCTCCACCAGCACGATGGGTGTGCCCTCGCGCGAGAGTTGGCCGATCAGCTCGAACAGCTCGTCCACGATGATGGGCGCCAGCCCTTCGGTTGGCTCGTCGATCAGCAGCAGCCGGGGCGCGCCGGCCAGCACGCGGGCAATGGCCAGCATCTGCTGTTCGCCGCCCGAGAGCGTGGTGCCCATCTGGCGGCGCCGTTCGGCCAGACGCGGGAAGCGCTGGTAGATCTCGTCCATGCGCCGGCGGGATTCGGCCCGTGCCCGCGAGGGGCACTGCATCTGTCCCAGCCAGAGGTTCTCCTCCACCGTCAGGCCGGGGAAGATGCGCCGGTCTTCCGGCACCAGGCCCACGCCGCGCCGGCAGATGCGGTCGGCGTCCAGGCCATCCAGCCGTTCGCCGTCGAACAGCACCTCGCCGGTGGTAGGCGTCACCCAGCCGGCGATGGTCTTGATCACCGTGGTCTTGCCCACGCCGTTGCGACCGAACAGGCCGATCACCTCGCCCTTGGCAACCCGCAGGTCGATGCCTTGCAGCACATGGCTCAGGCCGTAATGGGCATGCACGCCCTTGAGTTCGAGCATCAGGTCTTCTCCCCGAAATACGCCGTCTGCACAGCCGCGTTGGCGCGCACCTCGGCCGGCCGGCCCTCGGCCAGCTTCTGGCCCTGGTGCATCACCACCACATGGTCCGACAGGTTCATCACCAGCTCCACGTCGTGCTCGACCAGCAGGATGGTCAGGCCGTGGTCGCGCGAGAGGCGCCGGATCAGTGCCTCGGTCTCGTGCGTGTCGCTGTGGCTCATGCCCTGGGTGGGTTCGTCGAGCAGCAGCATGCGCGGGCGCGAGGCCAGTGACACCGCGATCTCCAGCCGGCGCTGCTCGCCGTGCGACAGGTAGCCGGCCAGCTCGTCGGCCTTGCCGCCCAGGTCGAACTGCTCCAGCAGCTCGTCCACCCGGCGCCGGGCAGTCGCGCTGTGCTGCACCGGACGCAGCAGGCCGCGTCCTCGCTCCAGGAACTGGGCCGCCAGGCGCAGGTTCTCGCGCACGCTCAGGTCGAAGAACAGGTTGGTGATCTGGAATGAGCGCGACAGGCCGCTGGCCAGCAGGCGGTGTGGCGGCTGCGCAGTCACATCCTGACCATCGAAGCGGACCGAGCCCGCCGTCGGCCGGATGGCACCGCTGATGAGGTTGAACAGGCTGCTCTTGCCCGCTCCGTTGGGTCCGATGACCGCAGTGATGGCGCCCTGCCGGGCCTCGAAGCTCACATCGTTGACCGCTTTGAGCGCGCCGAACTGCACGCTCAGGCCTTGCACCGAAAGGATGGGGTTCATGCCTGGCCTCCTGCGTTGTCACTGCGCCGGTCCAGCCAGCGTTGCAGCACCGGGCCGGCATAGCCGATCAGGCCGCGCGGCATGAGGATCACCACCACCACGAACAGCACGCCGATCACGATGTGATGGTGCGTTGTGAACGAACCTACCACGGAGCGCAGGCCGGTCAGGATGGCCGAGCCGTACAGCGGTCCGATCAGCGTGCCGGTGCCGCCCACGATGACGTTGATGACCGCATGGCCCGACACCTGGAAGAACATCAGCTCCGGCGACACGAAGCCGCGCAGCATGGGATAGAGCGCGCCACTGACCCCGGCGATGCAGGCCGCCGCCACGAAGGCCCCGAGCTTGTAGCGCCAGGCGTCCACACCCAGGAACGAGACACGGTGTTCATTGATGCGGATGGCGTCGAGCTGACGGCCCATGGGGGTGTCCATGAGATAGCGCAACGCCAGGTAGAAGGCACCGATCAGGGCGAGCACTAGCAGGAAGAACACTTGCGGCGTGCCCGAGGTCAACCCCGGCGCGATGGCGGCCGCCGGCACGCCGATGATGCCGTCGGAGGCCCCCAGTTCGCGGGTGTTGTAGATCAGCTTGGAGACCACCTGGGCCAGACCGAAGCTGATCAGCGCGAAGTAAACGCCCTTGGAGCGGATGGCGATCAGCCCGCCCACCAGTCCGGCCAGGGCGCTGAACACCAGCGCCACACCCAGGGCCAGCCAGAGCGAATCGGTCCAATGCTTGAGCACCAGGGCCGACACATAGGCACCGAGTCCGAAGAACAGTGCCTGGCCCAGCGGCAGCAGCCCGACCCGGCCGAGCAGCAGGTCGACCGAGAGGGCCAGCCCGCCGAAGATCAGGGCTTCGGTGGCCAGGCGCAGGTAGAACACGTCGCCCAGGGCCAGCGCCACCGCGCCGAACAGCAGCGCACCGGCAAAGAAGACGATGGCCAGCCAGGAGGCGGCCGACAGGCGCCGGGCCGGTGCCCGGTTGGCGGCCGGGGCCGCAGCCGCCGCCGTAGTCGTGATGGGGCTGCTCATGTCAGGCGCTCCCCAGCTTGCCGAACAGCCCTTGCGGGCGCCACATCAGCACCAGCACCATGATCCCGAACAGCAGCGGATCGCTCCACACCGGCGAGATGTACAGGCTGGAGATGGACTGCACCTGCGTGAGCAGCAGACCGGCCAGCACCGCGCCCTTGATGGAGCCCATGCCGCCGATGATGACCACGCTGAACGCAATCAGCACGAAGTCGCGGCCCATGGTGGGGAAAACCGAGTAGATCGGCGCCAGCAGCACCCCGGCGATGCCGGCCAGGGCCACACCGAAGGCGAAGGTGGCGGCATAGACCCGTTGCACCGGCACCCCCAGCGAGGCGCTCATGTGCCGGTCGTAGGCCGCTGCCCGCACCACCGCGCCGAGCGAGGTGCGGAACACCAGCAGCCACACGGCGGTGATCAGTGCCCCGCCAAGCAGCATCACGAACAGCCGGTAGTTGGGGAAGAACAGGCCCAGCACCTCGGTGGCACCGGCAATCGGCGCCTCCACCCGCAGCGGGTTGGCACCGAAGACGATCTTCAGCGCGTCCTCCAGCACCACGGCCACGCCGAAGGTCAGCAGCAGGGTCAGCGTGTGCCGGTCCTTGCTGTGGAACACCCGCTGGATCAGGCCGCGCTCGGTGGCGTACCCGAGCACCGCCATGAGCAGCGGCGTGAGCACCAGGGCCCACCAGAACGACAGCCCCAGACCGAGCAGAGCCACCGCCAGGTAGGCGCCGATCGCATAGAACTCGCCGTGCGCCATGTTGATGACATCCAGCAGGCCGAAGATGATGGTCAGCCCCAGCGCCATCAGCACCACGGCCACGCCGATGGACAGGCCGTTGATCATCTGGGGCGCCAGGACGAACTGCAACCAGTCCAGAGCGTGGTTCATGGTGTGGCTCTCGGCAAGGGCATCAGAAGCGGGTGCAGACATCGGCGCCGATGGCGGCATCGGCCTTGACCTGGCCCACCACCTCGAACTGGCCGCCGTTGACCCGCATGGCGTACATGTCCTGCATGGCCTGGTGATCACCGGCGCGCATTGTCTTGACACCCTGCGGCGTGGACCACTGCAGCCCGCGCATGGCGGCGCGCACCTTGTCGGTGTCGGTGCTGCCGGCCTTCTCGACGGCCGCCTTGTAGAAGAACAGCACGCCGTAGCTGTCGGCGCCATAGAGGTCGGGCTTGGCCTTGTTGGCGGCCTCGAAGTCGGCCACGAACTTGCGGTTCTCCGGCGAATCGATGCTGGTGGCGTAGCCCACACCGGTGACGAAGCCGTCGGCCGCCTTGCCGATGGCCGGAAGGTTCTGGGAGGTCACGGTGC
Source organism: Allobosea thiooxidans (assembly GCA_943370825.1). Classification (GTDB taxonomy): domain Bacteria; phylum Pseudomonadota; class Gammaproteobacteria; order Burkholderiales; family Burkholderiaceae_C; genus Hydrogenophaga. Next base: position 3,972 of record CALRSR020000039.1, read on the forward strand.
CCGAGGCGCCCACCACCTGCACATTGCGGCTGATGCCGAACTCGGCCATCTGCGAGAACAGGCGCACCGTGTCGTTGCCGGCCACCGAGGTGTAGATCACGGCCGGGCGCGAGGAGCGCATCTGGCCGAAGAAGGGCGAGTAGTCCTTGTTGTCCAGCGGGGCGAACACCTCGCCCACCGACTTGGCGCCCTTGGCCTCGGCGGCCTGCTTGAAGGCGGCCACGGTGCTGCGGCCCATCTCGTAATCGGGACCGAGGTAGAACACGTTGGCATTGGGGCGGGTGGCGGCCATCCAGTCGGCCAGGGCGGCGGACTGCATGCCGGCGCGGGCATTGACGCGGAACACATTGGGCGAGCACTTGTCGCCGGTGATCGAGTCCGCAAAGGACACGGTGGTGGCAATGAGGCGGTTGTTGCGCTCGGCCAGCTGGCCCACGGCCAGGGTCGATCCGCTGTTGACGGTGCCGGTCAGGAAGTCGACCTTGTTCACCTGGAACAGCTTCTCGGCCTTCTGCACCGCCACCGCCGGGTTGGCTTCCTCGTCTTCATAGACAAGCTCCAGCGGGCGGCCGGCCACGCCGCCGGCGGCATTGATCTGGCGCGCTGCCAGATCGAGGCCCCACTTCACCTGCTGGCCGATGCCGGCGTAGGTGCCCGAGAGTGGCGTGACCACGCCGATGCGGATCGGCGTGTTCTGGGCCAGGGCGCTGCCGGCGAGGCAGGCCAGAGCCAGGGCGATGGGGGTGGTGCGGAAGGTGTTCTTCATGTTTGTCTCCTGGGTTGGAACGGGGGCGGAACGGAATCAGGTGCCGTTGAAGCGGGCACGGCGCTTGTCGTGGAAGGCCTCCACGCCTTCGCGGAAATCGTTCGAGCTGCGCAGGCGCGAGTAGCAGTGGCCCTCGAGCTCGATGGCGATCGACAGCGGCGAGTCTTCGGTGTCGTTGAGCAGCTTCTTGGCGGTGCGCTGGGCCAGCGGCGAGAAGCCGCGCAGCTCTTCGACCAGCGCGTCGGTGGCGGCTTCGAGCTCCTGGTCGGGCACGCACTCGGTGGCCACGCCCCAGTCGTAGGCCTGGGCACCGCTGATGCGGCGGCTGCGCATCACGATGTCCTTGGTGCGGGTGATGCCCACCATCTTCTGCAGGCGGGCCGAGCCGCCCGAGCCGGGAATCTGGCCCAGCTTCTGTTCCGGCAGGGCATACAGCGTGGTCGGTGTGACCAGCCGGAAGTCGCAGGCCAGAGAGATCTCGAAGCCCACGCCGAAGCAGTAGCCGCGGCCGGCCGCAATCACAGGCTTGCTGCAGCGCGCCGGTGCGGCCACGTTCCAGGCCAGCTTGCTCACGTGTTCCGGCGAGGCTTCCAGAAAGCCGCTGATGTTGCCGCCGCTGGAGAAATGCTCGCCCTCGGCACGCAGCACGATCACGCGCACATCGTCGTTGGCATCGAGTGCCTCGAAGGTGATGCGCAGCTGCTCGCGCTGCGTCATGGAAATGACGTTGAACGGCGGGCGGTTCAGGATGATGTCGGCACGCTGGCGGGCCGGGTCGATCTCGACGCGGTAGCCGTCGAGGGTGGCGCTCAGGGTGAGCGCGGGGTGCTTGAGGTCGTTGAGCTGCATGGCTTCCTGCGGGGTTGGGTGAAGGGAAGGGGGGCGGGTGGGCCGGTTCAGGCCGGTGGCACCAGGGGCAGGGGCGGGGGCATGGCGTCGAACTCGCCGGCCACCAGTTTTCGGCGCAGCACCTTGCCCACGGGGGATTTGGGGATCTCGCGCACGAACACGTACTGGCGCGGGCGCTTGAAGTTGACGAGGTCGGAGGCGCGGCAATGGGCATCGAGCGCGTCGGCGGCCACACCGTCGCGCGGCTTGACGAATGCCACCACGCGCTGGCCCCAGCGTTCGTCCTTCAGGCCCGCCACGGCCACTTCGTCCACCGAGGGGTGCAGCGACAGCACCGACTCGATGTCGACCGGCGAGATGTTCTCGCCGCCGCTGATGATCATGTCGTCCACCCGGCCGGTGACGAACAGGTCGCCCTCGGCGTCCACATAGCCGGTGTCGCCGGTGAAGTACCAGCCGTCGCGCAGGCTGCGGGCGTTGGCATCGGGCCGGTTGTGGTAGCCCTCGAAGGCCTCGTCGCTGAGCAGGTCGGCCACGATCTGGCCTTCTTCCATCGGGGCTGCCACCTCGTCCGCGCCTTTGGCATCGAGCCGGATCACCCGCAGCCGGGTGTTGATGCCGGCCCGGCCGGCCGAGCCCGGCTTGCCCACCGCGTTCTGGTTGATCGAGAAGGTGTAGATCTCGCTGCTGCCGTAGTGGTTGACGAACAGTTCCGGGCGGAAGGCCTGCTGCAGGCGCAGCAGCAGGGCGTCGTGCATGGGCGCACCGGCAAAGCCGAGCTTGCGCACCGACTGGATGTCGGTGCGCGGGAAGTCGGGGTGGGCCAGCAGGTCGTGGTAAAGGGTGGGCACCAGGTAGAGGTGGCTCACCCGCTCGGTCTCGATGGCGCGCAGGGCGGCCGCCGCCTCGAATCGCGGCATGCACACGAAGCGGCCGTCCACCAGCGCCATGGTGAGCAGCGAGCGCACACCCATGGTGTGGTAAAGCGGCATGACTCCCAGCGTGCGTTCGCCATAGCCGTATCGGTTCTGCGCCACATGGGCCAGGGCAGCCACCCGTTCGGCATGCTGGCGGCGAGGCACGCCCTTGGGTGCGCCGGTGGTGCCGGAGGTGTAGAGCATGAGCGACAGGTCGTCGGCCCGGGCCATGGGTGTCGGGTCGGCCGGCTGCTCGAAGGCCAGCTCGAAGGCCGGGTCCTGGGTGTCGACGTCACCCACCGCGATGCGCAGCACGCCGCCGGCCAGGCTGGACGCCTTGACCGCATCCTGTGATGCTGCCTCGTAAACCAGCACGCGCGCACCTGAGTCCCGCAGGGCGTGGTCCAGCTCTTCGGGCTTGGCGCGCCAGTTCAGCGGCGTCATGACCAGCCCGCCGAACTGGCAGGCCCAGTGCAGGGTGGCCGCTTCGTGCCGGTTCTGCAGCACGCTCAGCACGGTGTCGCCGCGGCGCAGGCCGAGCCGCTCCAGGCCCCGCTGCACGCCGCCGATGGCGCGCGCCCATTCGGCCCAGGTCAGCCGCAGCGCGCCATCCACCAGCGCGGTGGCGTTGCTGGCGCGGTCCACGCTTTGCAGGAAGGTGCGTCCAAGGTCAAGCATGGGCCACCTCCAGCACGGCGTTCACGATGGGTGTGTAGCCGGTGCAGCGGCACAGGTGGCCGCTGAGCATGTCGCGCACCTCGGCCTCGTCCGGCCGGTGGCCGATGGACCGCTGGCGCTGCAGCCAGTCGGCACTGGACATCAGGATGCCGGCGGTGCAGAAGCCGCATTGCAGCGCATGGTGGCGCTTGAAGGCAGCCTTGAGGGCATCGAGGGTCGCGTCCATGCCCTGGGGCTGTTCCACGGTGTCCACGCAGCGGCCGTCGACCTGCACCGCCAGCGTCAGGCAGGCGCGCTGGGCCACACCGTCGATACGCACGGTGCAGGCACCACAGACGCCGTGCTCGCAGCCCACGTGGGTGCCGGTGGCGCCGAGCTCATGCCGCAGGAAATCGCTGAGCAGCAGGCGGGGTCGGGCCTGGCCGGCCCGGCTGCGGCCGTTCAGGGTCAGGGCGACCGTGTGCAGGGCATCGCGTTCGTGTACCGGGTGATTCATGTGGATCTCCGGGTGGTGGGATGGGCCTGCCGAGCCAGGTGGCGCAGCAGATGGCGGCGGGTGCTTGCGCTGGTGTGGGGGTCGTCCCGCACGTCGAGCGACCAGGCGAGTTCGTTGATGGCGTCGTCCAGGGCGGGGCCGTCCAGCGCCGGCAGGTCGATGGCCTGTGGGCGGTCGCTCAGGCCCCCCACCGCCACGCGCAGGCTGCCTGGGCCCGCCACCATGGCTACCGCGCACAGCGCAAAGTCGCCGTGGCGGCGCGAATGCTCAGCGAAGCCGCAGGCCTGGTCCGGCAAGGGACGCGGAAAGCTCACTGCCTCGATCAGCTCGTCGGCCCGGCGTGCGGTGCTGAGCAGACCGGTGAAGAAATCGCTGGCCGGCACATCGCGCCGAGCGCGCGCGCTGCGCAGGTGCACCGTGCCTCGCAGCGCCAGCAGGCACAGCGGCAGTTCGGCCGAGGGGTCGGCGTGGGCAATCGAGCCACACACCGTGCCCCGGTTGCGGATCGGGAAGTGCGAGATGTGCGGGAACGCCAGCGCCAGCAGGGGCGGTACATCGGGGTGCGCCTGCAGCTGCGCCTGGGTGACGGCCGCCCCCACCCGCACCGATCCGTCGGTCACAGTGATGGTTGAGAGTTCGGCGCTGCGCGAGATGTCGATCAGCAGCGCCGGCTGGGCCAGCCGCATGTTGAGCACCGCCATCAGCGACTGCCCTCCGGCCAGGATGCGTGCAGCCTCGCCGTGCTGTTGCAGCAGTTCGGCCGCAGCCTGGGCGCTGTCGGCCCGCACGTAGTCGAAGGCGGCCGGCTTCATGCGCGCACCCCCAGGCGTTGCAGCAGCCGCTGCCACCAGGACGCCGGCAGCGCGCTGCCCCCGGCTGCCTGCCGGCCCAGCGATTCGAACAGCTGGGCCACGATGACCCGCGCTGCACCCTCGAGCATTCGGCTGCCCACCATGGCCACCTTGCCGCCCACCTGGGCGCGGTAGTCGTAGTGCAGGCGGGTGCCGGAGGCAGTGGCTTCCAGCCGCACTGCACCGTCGCCGGCGCCGGTGCCCAGGCTGGAGCTGCCCACGCCGGCGAGCCGCAGGCTGCGCGGGGCGTCGATGTCGGACAGGCTGATGCGGGCCTCGTAGCGCGCCTTGATCAGGCCCACGCCCAAGGTCACGTCGGCCCGGTAGCGGTTGGGTCCGTCGGATTGCAGCCCATGGCAGCCGGGAATCACCCGGGCCAGCGCGGCCGGGTCCAGCAGCACCTCGAACACCCGTTCGGGCGGCGCGGCAATGTCCACCGTGCCTTGTGCGGCCAGCGACAGGCCGTCGCCCGCCGGTGGAGCGGCCGGTGCGCGGGCCACCGGATGGCGGGGCGCCGGGTCCGGCGTCTGCAGATGGGCCAGCACCCGGCCGGGGGTGAGCGGCAGGCGGATGTCGGTCAGGTCCTGGTGCGGCCGCAGCGCGTCGGCAAAGGCATTGGCGATGCACACCGGCGTGCTCATGTTGTTGCCCTCGCCCAGGCCCTTGGCGCCCAGCGGGGTGAACGGGCTGGGGGTTTCCAGGTGCACGATCACCGGGTCGGGTGTCTCGCAGGGCGTGGGCATGAGGTAGTCGGCCAGCGTGCCGCTCTGGAAGCTGCCGTCCAGGCCATACCGGAACTCCTCCAGCAGCGCTGCGCCCAGTCCCTGGGCAAAGGCGCCGCGGATCTGGCCGTCGGCCAGCGCCGGGTTGAGCAGGCGGCCGGCGTCGTGCGCGGTGATGTAGCGGTCCACCCGCACCGCGCCGGTGGCCGGGTCGATGTCCAGTCCGCAGACATCGAACACGAAGCCGTAGGCGGCCGAGGTGTTGACCCGGTCGTCCGGGCCGGGCGCCTTCAGGGTTTCCGGGGTCCAGAAGGCGGTCTCGCGCAGGCCGGGCGTCTCGCCCTCGGGCAACAGGGCCGGCGCCCAGTGCGGGCTGGCGGCCAGCCGGGTGAAGGGCTGTGACTGTTCGTGGCGCTGGCGGTTGAACACCTGACCGGCTTCGAAGCCGATGTCGGCCGCATCGCACTGCCAGGTGGCCGCTGCAATGCGGGCCAGCTTGTCGCGCAGGCGCTGGGTGGCCAGGTGCACCGTGCCCGCCACCGCGCCGGCAAACCGGCTGCTGTAGTTGCCGGCAGCCACGCTCCAGGCGTCCTTGGCGGTGTCGAACTCCACATTCACCACCACTTGCGACGGGTGCAGACCCAGCAGGTCGGCCACCACCTGGGCGCAGACCGTCATGTGGCCCTGGCCGGCGGGGGCCGAGGCGATGGTCACGTTCACCCCGCCCAGCAGGTCGATGCCCACTGTGGCGCTGGCAATGGCCCCGTTCTTGGGACCGGCCTTGGCCCGCTGCTCGGCCGTCAGCACGGTACTGATGTAGCCCATGTTGGACACCGAGGGCTCGACGATGGCCGCCACCCCGATGCCGTAGAGCCGGCCCGCCGCCCGCGCAGCCCGCTGGCGCTCGGCCAGCCGCAGGTCGAGCGTCCGGGCCATGGCCATGTCGGTCAGGCGTGCATAGTCTCCCGAATCGAGCACGGCGCCCGCTGCTGCGGTGTAAGGGAAGGCCGTGGCCGATACATAGTTACGCTGCCGCAGCGCCACCGGGTCGATGGCCAGCTCGACGGCGATGCGGTCCATCAGGCGCTCCAGCGCATAGAACACCTGCGGCCCGCCGAAGCCGCGCACCAGGCCGGTGGGGGTCTTGTTGCAGACCACCACCCGGTTGCGCACCGCCAGGTGCTCGATGGCATAGGCGCCGGTGAGCGCACCGTGCATGCGGTAGAAGGTGGCCGGCTCGGGCGCGCGCAGGTAGGCACCCACCTCGTCGACCTGGTCGTAACGCAGCGCCAGCACCCGGCCCTCGGGCGTGACGGCGGCCTCGATGGTGGTCAGGCGGGCGGTGGCCGAGGTGGCGGCACTCAGGTGCTCCAGCCGGTCTTCCACCCACTTCACCGGTGCACCCGCCTTGCGTGAGGCCAGGCACATCAGCACCACATACGGGAACACCGCCTGCTTCACCCCGAAGCTGCCGCCCGAGTCGCGCGGCACCCGGTGGCGCAGCTTGTTGCCCGGCACCTTCAGCGCCATGGCCATGACGGCATGCAGCGAGAACGGTCCCATGAAGTTGGAGGTGACGTCGTAGCCTTCTTCACCGGGCAGGTGCTCGGCAATCACCACGCCGCATTCCATGGGCGAGCAGCTGTTGCGCGGGTAGTGCACCGTGGTGCGCACGGTGCGAACGCCGGGCTGGTCGAACGCCGGATCGGGGGATCCGTAGCAGAACTGGCGGTCCGACACCACGTTGCTGCCCACGCCCTCGTGCAGCGGCGTGGAACTGTCCTGCAGTGCATGCTCGATGTCGCTCACCACCGGCAAGGGTTCGTAATCCACCCGCAGCAGGTCGAGTGCGTCCTCGGCGATGTAGCGGTCTTCGGCCACCACCACCGCCACTGGCTCGCCCACGTGGCGCACCCGGTCCACCGCCAGCGCCCAGTGCTGCATGGGCTGCTTGACGCCCACCACGAAGGGCTGGGCCCAGGCCTGCACGTCGGCACCGGTCAGCACCGCCCGCACACCGGGCAGCGCCAAGGCGGCTTCGGTCCGGATGGCCAACAGACGGGCGTGGGGGTGGGGGGAACGCAGAACCGCGGCATGCAGCGTGCCGGGGCGGGTGCCCAGGTCATCGGCATAGGCGCCGCGTCCGTTCAGCAGGGCATCGTCTTCCAGCCGCTCCAGGCGCTGGCCGACCCATGCCTGCCGGGCAGCGCCCGCCAGCGAGGGTTCTGAGTGCAATCTTGTCTCCTGTGCCGACCGGGCGGCTGCTGTTCTTGTGCAGCGCCAGTGTCGGCAGGCAGGAGGCTGCGGCGTTAACGCCAGGGTCCGGTCAATGTCCGCCCGGTCTGCCCACTGACCAAAAAGTCTGGTGACTTTGTGGCCAGCTTCCGATCAGATCAGGTCGGAGCGGGGGCCGCGCGGCGGCTCGAACAGGTTGACCTTGCGGCGGTAATCGCTGGGCGTGATGCCCAGGTGCGCCCGGAAGAAGCGCGAGAAATGGCTGGGTGCCGAGAAGCCCAGCCCGTGTGAGACATCGCCCACCGGTTCGCTGGTCTGGGTCAGCCGCTGCACCGCCGCCTCGAAGCGCAGCACGTTGGCGTACACCAGCGGCGTGACCCGGGTGTCGCGCTGGAACAGGGTGAAGAAGTGGGCGCGCGACAGGCCGGTGGCGGTGGCCAGGCCGTCCACATCCAGTTCGCGGGCGAGATCGCGACGCATCAGCGCGATGGCCTGGCGGATGCGCGGGTCCATGGCCACCGGGGGCTTGGACTTGAGCAGGCTGGCCAGGTCGCGCCAGCCCGAATAGCTCTCGACCACCGCGATGATCAGGTTGAACAGCAGGTCTTCCAGGCGGCCGGGCGAGACCTCGTCGTCCCACCACAGCTCCAGCACGAACTCTTCCACCATCTTGCGGGTGGCGGCGGTGAGCCGCACGCAGGGTGCGGGGAAGAAGCGCGGATGGCCCGAGAGGGCCAGCGACCGCTGCAGCTCGGCCAGCCAGCCCGGCTCGATGTAGAGCGCCAGGATCAGGGTGCGCGCATCGGGTGGACCCTCGTGCTCGTAGGCGTGGTGTTCCCAGGCATTGACCAGCACGGCGGTGTCGTCCGACAGCGGGGCCCGCTCGCCGCGCACCCGGAAGGCGCTGTCGGCGCCGCCGGCCTTGATCAGGATGTGGCAGTGGTGGTGGGCATGCCCTACCAGCGGCGCGTCCATGTCCAGCAAGGCCACCCGACCGAAGCGCCCCTGAAAGATCTTGACGGCTGATGACACGTTGGGCTCCCGGAGCAGAGCGACGGACTGTCGGCTAGGGTAAGACTGCTCCACCAAGTGATTATTCCCATGGCGCGGGCCGGTGCCAATCCGGGTGCGCCCAGGGGTCGCTGCGTTCAGTGGGTGACCATCATCTTTAACAACTGTTGGCGCCACCGTCTGGGTGCGACCAACGACGAAGGCCGATACACCGGGAGGTGCAGATTCAGTCGGGTTGCTCCCGCGTGGGGTGAGTTCCACGAGGCAGAAGACGATCTCCTGCATGCGTGAGGATAGTCCGACCATTTCCAATAGTGCGGCAAGGAAAGTCCAGCGATTTCAGCGACTGACCTGCCCATCGAAGCTGAAAATACATGGACATGCGTTGATTCCCAATATGGACGTATCCAGGTTTTTCCTTGAACTCTCACCGCGCCGGGTGGGAAACCAGGGAATTGATCGCAGTTCCCTTGGGTAGAGCGCATCAGGCCGAAGCCTTAATGAAGCGCACCTGGTTGGGCTGCCTGGCCGGCTGGAGCTCGAAGTGATCGGGGAACCGTTTGAAGAGCTTGGGGCTGGATGCGTTCTTGCCCAGCAGCTTCTTGTCGTGAAGCACCTTGGCCGCGTCAGAGATGTGAAGCCACTCGCCGGTTCTCAGCTTCGGAATGGCTGCCAGGATCATGTCCTTCGTGATCGGATCTGCAGGTTTCGCGGTGGTCTTCGGTGCAGGCTTGGCGGGTGCCTTCTTGGCCGCCGGAGCTTTCTTCGCAGGCGCCTTCTTGGCCGCCGGGGCCAAGGTGCCGGCCTTCTTCACCGCAGGCAGGGCTGAGGGGGCGGGCTCCTCATCGCCAGCGGATTGACCTACCTGAATCACGGTGTCGTAGGCCTTGATGGCCTCGGGTGCCATCTTTCGGTACTCGGACGCGCACACGACCTTGATGCCACGCTCCCGCAAACGCACGACCAGCGGCACGAAGTCGGCATCGCCTGAGCCGATCACCACAGTGCGTGGGGCAGGTGTCTGACATGCCAGCTCCATCGCGTCCACGGCCAGCGCCATGTCCGTCGTGTTCTTGGTGAGATAGACGTTGAGGAAGGGTCGGATCGCCCAGTCACGCAGAGGCAAGGCAAGGCCCTTGAGGTTCTCTGCGCTGCCATAAGCGCGGCGGACGGCGACGGTCCCCTCCGTGGCCTCGATACGGGCGATGGCTTCGGTCACCCAGGCGGGTGAGTTCAGATTGTCGGCATCGATCAGGAAAACGATCATGGAGGTGCTCCCTTCAGCATGGGGGCATCTTATGGGCCATTTCCGTCAGGGCGGTCTGTTCTGGTGCCCGTCCATGAATTGGCCTGCTGCACGCGGTAGGTCTGAGCACAGGGCATGCGTTTCAGTTTTCAAGCCGGCGTCCGAAATAGTCGCACGGGAGCGGTCGACGGCCATCGGACATGGCCGGTGCTCTCTTGACTGGAGAGAGTCATGAGAGGCGTCGTGTTCACCGAATTCCTGGGCATGGTGGAGCAGCAGTTCTCTGCCGATATGGTCGATGACGTCATCGACGACGCCCACCTGCCCCATGGCGGTGCATACACCGCCGTGGGCACCTACCCCCACCAGGAAATGGTGGCCATGGTGCAGGCCCTGTCGCAGCACACCGGCATCGGCGTGACCGATCTGGTGCGTGCGTTCGGCAAGTACCTCTTTGGTCGTTTCGCGGTCGGCTTTCCCAGCTTCTTCCAGGGAGTCGACAACTCGTTCCAGTTTCTCTCCAGCATCGAGAGCATCATCCATGTGGAGGTGCTCAAGCTCTATCCCGATGCCGAGCTGCCGCGCTTCGACGTGGAGCACCACGATGCGCAGAAACTGGTGCTGGTCTACCACTCGCCCCGCCATTTCGAGGACCTGGCCGAGGGCCTCATGCAGGGTTGCGTGGCCCACTTCGGCGAGGCGATCACCGTCACCCGCGAGCCGGCGCCGCACGGCGCCAGCCACCGCTTCCATCTGACCCGCCAGGGCTGAACGACGTGGACGACGCCGACATCGCCAAGTACACCCGCCGCATCGAACGGGAGCGGGCGGCACGGGCCGAGGCCGAGCGGCTGCTGGAAGAGAAGAGCCTGGCCTTGTTCCAGGCCAACCGCTCGCTCCAGGAGCTGGCCGACGACCTGGAGCAGCAGGTGGCCCAGCGCACGGCCGAACTGCAGATGGCGCTGGACCGCGCCGAAGCCTCGACCCGCGCCAAGAGCGAATTCCTGGCCATGATGAGCCACGAGATCCGCACACCCATGAACGGCATTCTGGGCATGGCCCAGCTGCTGGAGACGACGGTGCTGAATGCCGAGCAGACCGACTACCTCGATGCGATCCGCAGCTCGGGCGAGACGCTGCTGGTGCTGCTCAACGACATCCTGGATTTCTCGAAGATCGAGGCGGGCTACCTGGAGCTTGAGCGCCAGGATTTCGACCTGGAAGAAGCCATTGCCAGCACACTGACGCTGTACCGGCCGGTGGCCGAGCGCAAGTCGCTGGCGCTCGAGCACACCTTTGCAGCGAACATGCCGGCCCATGTGCGGGGTGACCGCACGCGCCTGCGCCAGGTGCTCTCCAACCTGCTGGCCAATGCCATCAAGTTCACGTCGCAAGGCCGGGTGCATGTGAGCGTGTCGGTGCGCCGGCTCGCCGACCTGCTGATGCTGGACGTCGCGGTGGAGGACACCGGCATCGGCATTCCCCACCACCGTCTGGACCAGCTGTTCAAGGCGTTCACCCAGGTGGATTCGTCCACCACACGGCGATTCGGCGGCACGGGCCTGGGCCTGGCGATCTCGGCCCGGCTTTGCGCTGCCATGGATGGCGACATCTCGGTGTCGAGCCGGGTGGGCAAAGGATCGGTGTTCCGGTTCAGCGTGGCGCTGGAACCCGCCACCAACGCCGCTCCCGCTCCGGTGGCGCCCACGCCGAAGGCCAGCCTGACCAACGACAGCCGCCGGGTGCTGGTGGTGGACGACGACCGGATCAACCGGGCCCTGGCGCTGGCGATGCTGGACAAGCTGGGGGTGGCCGCCGAATCGGCCGCCTGCGGCGAAGATGCCGTCACCCGGGTGAGTGCCGGCGATGTGGACATCGTGCTCATGGACATGCAGATGCCCGGCATGGACGGTGTGCAGGCCACCCATTTCATACGGGGGCTGGACATCCCGCAGCCCCACATCATTGCCCTGACCGCCAACGCCTACGAGAGCGACCGGCAACGGTGCCTGGCCGCCGGCATGGACGATTTCATGGCCAAGCCGTTCCGGTTCGAAGTCCTCGGCGAAAAACTCGCCCGGCTGCGGACTGCTCTGGCGCCTGCCGGTTGATCGCCCCTGAGCGGCCGACCGGAACCCGCTACAGTCGGTCGGTGGCGTGAGTGGTTCCAGTCGGTGGAGCCGCAGGCCGCGCCCAGGTGATCGACTTGAAAGATCCTGCCCGCTCGACGGCCGATGCACCGGCCGCCCGTTTCATCTTGTTGAAGGCCGCAGTGGCCTTGGCCCTGGCCGTGGGGTCGGTGGGTGCGGCCGCACAGACCGAGGTGTACCGCTGGAAGGACAGCAACGGCAAGGTTCACTTCGGGGACCGGCCGGATGCCGGCGATGCGCGGCGGGTGGCGGTTCCCGCGCCCAATCTGGCCGATGGACTGAAAGCCCGGCCTGCGGCCAGCGCAGTCCAGGCTGCGCCTGCCGTCGTCCCCCCGAAACCGCCCACGCGGCCCGCCACGGCCAGCACCGCTCCCCGTGGCGTGGCGGCGCAGCAGCAGGACAGCTGCAAGGCTCAGTGGGCAGCCTACAACGACAGCGCGGCCTGCTACAGCGGCTGCGGCGGCACCCGCCAGGGTGGTACCCGGAACAATGCCGCCTGCACCCATTGCGCCGACACCCCCATGCCCAGCTGCTCGGAGCCCCTGTACTTCGACTGATGCACGGAACGCCGATGGTGCTCTGGCGCAGGCATGTCGCCCTGCCGGGGCCTGGCGGCGTCAACGATCCCGCGGCAACCGGATCTCGCTCAGGCGCCACTGCGCAAAGCCGGAGCGCACGAACACCAGGCCGGCCGGACCACCCGTGACGGCGGTCTGCTCCTCCTGGAACACCACCACGCGGTCTGTCTCCAGCCGCACCAGCTGCCAGTCGCGCTGATCAGGGGCGGGCTCGGACCGAGGTGCTGGCGCCTGCGGGGCCGGCGCTTCGCGCGGCTCGGCCAGGGTGGGTTTGGCCTGGCGTTCGGCCAGCATGCGCATCACCACCTCGGGCCGCACCAGGGCGTCCACCAGCTGGTTGACCACCGCCATGCCCAGCGAGGCGCCCAGGGCGCTGAAGGGGTTGTCCTGGAGCTTGTCGAGGTCGGGTGCGATGGCGGCGGTCATCTGGCCCTTGAGGCTCTCGCGCAGGGCCGGGTAGTCCACCTGCTGGTTGAAGCGGTCGGCGTCCCCGGCGTCGGCGGCCTGCTGCAGGGAACGGATGGCCAGATAAGGCGAGTAGTACCAGTAACCGCCCACGGCCAGGAGGACGAGGGCCAGGGCGGCGGCGAACAATCGGTTTTTCATGGAAGCGGGTGGAGTGGGTGATGGCCCTGCCGATGCTATCGGCGAACCGATGTGCCGCTGCGGGGTCAGAAGGCCCATGAACGCACTTTCACACACTGTCACCTCGGTGCGCGTGGCCCGTTGGCTGCTGGCGCTGGGCCTGGGCTGGGCCGGCCTGCTGGCGCAGGCCCAGACCACCAGCCCGCCCGCCGTGCCTGCACCACCGCCCGCCACGACCCAGCCCGCCCCCGCCCTGGGCGTGGCTGCCCAGCAGGAGGCCCGCTGCAAGGCCGAGTGGGCCGCCTACGCGCAGAGCCAGCGCTGCTTCAGCGCCTGCGGCGCCACCGGCCGCGAAGGGGCGCGCAACAACGCGGGCTGCGGGCATTGCACCGAAACGCCGATGCCCGCCTGCCCGGAACCCCGGTAAGCCGCTCAGGCGCCTGCCGGGTCCAGCTTGAAGCTGCGCATCAGCTCGGCCATGCGGTGGGCCTGCTCATGGAGCTGCCGGGCCGAGGCTGCCCCCTCTTCGACCATGGTCACGTTGCGGTGGGTGACCTCGTCGAGCTGGTGGACCGCCTGCCCCATCAGGCCGACCCCCGCAGACTGTTCCTCGCTGGCATGGCTGATGCCCTGCACCAGGCCCGCCACCTGTTCGATGGACCGGACCACATCGTCCATGGTCGATCCGGCCCGGTCCACCAGCGCCACGCCGGCATCGACCTGGTCGCCGCTCTGGGTGATGAGGCCCTTGATCTCGCGCGCGGCCTCGGCACTGCGCTGGGCCAGGTTGCGCACCTCGCCGGCCACCACGGCAAAACCCCGGCCCTGCTCGCCGGCCCGCGCGGCTTCCACCGCCGCATTGAGCGCCAGGATGTTGGTCTGGAACGCGATGCCATCGATCACGCCGATGATGTCGCTGATGCGCTGGCTGCTCTGGCTGATGGCCCCCATGGTGGCGACGACATTGCCCACCACCTGACCGCCAGCAGCCGCCACGCGGGCAGCCTCCTGGGCCAGCAGGCTGGCCTGGCGCGCGTGGTCTGTGTTGTTCTTGACGGTGGCGCCCACCTGCTCCATGGACGAAGCGGTCTGCTGCAGGGCCGTGGACTGCTGCGCCGTGCGCTCGGCCAGTTCATGGTGGTCGCGCGAGATCTGCTCGCTGGCTGCAGCCACCGCATCGGCGTTGGACCGCACCGCCTGCACCGTGCGGCGCAGGTGGTCGCTCATGCTGGCCATGGCCGCCATGATGCTGTCGTCATCGTCCTGTCGTACCGGCACCCGCACGGTGAGGTCGCCGCTGGCGATCGCGTTGGCCAGCTGGCGGACCTCGCGCGGCTCGCCGCCCAGGGAGCGGTCGAGGCGGGCAATGATGATGTGGGCAATCCACAGACCGATCACCAGCGCAAACACCGAAGCCGCCGCCATGGCCAGCAGGCCGTCACGGGCCACGCGCTTCCCGAACTGGTAGGTTTCGCGGGCCTCGCGGGCTTGCAGGTTGATGAGGTCGCCCACGACCGCCTGCATCGGATCGAACACCGGGTACATGCGGCGTGCGGTGTAGTCCTGCAGGACGGTCAGGTCGTTGGCTCGCAGGGCCTGTTCGGCCTCGGCAATGGACGCATCGGCGGCCGCCATGAGCGGCCTGAGCTTGTCGATCAGCGCCTTCTCTTCGGCGTCGGTGGGCCGGTCAAGGTAGGCCGCCCAGTCGCTGGCGATCTGGCGACGGGCCGAGGCGATGGCTTCCAGCGCCTGCGCCGGGGTGAACGAACCGTCGGCCGCCTTGTGCGCGGCATCCACCATCTGCACCGCGTACTGGTCGGCCACGGACCGCATCTGGGTCAGTGGCAGAACGCGCACCTCGTACACATCCCGCAGAGCACCGGTTTCCGCCCGTGCCAGCAGCATGCCCATCAGAAACACGAGACCAATCACGGCGATGAACACGCCGCACAGCAGCCGCAACCTGTTGCGCACCGACAGGCGCGCGAGCAAAGCATCCATGTCACTTTCCTCCCGATTGATGAAGCCAACACAGGGCTGCACCCAACGATCCGGTTCAGCCGAGCATGGACGGCATATCGGTAACGACGAGGGGCAATAAACCCCTTGAGGCATAAGGCATTACCAATTGCAGGCCCAGCCCACCAGCCCGCCCCCGCCCTGGGCGTGGCTGCCCGGCAGGAGGCCCGCTGCAAGGCCGAGTGGGCCGCTGGCGCGCTACAGTGCAGAAGCTTCGGGTGGGCCAGAGCCTGTCCCGAATGGGAAGTACTGTCATGGTCCACCGAACCCCGCCCTCATTGCCGATCACGCTGGCCGTCTTCCTGGTCTGCGGACCGCTGTTCATGATGTGGGCCTGGCTGATCGCCGGCAGCGAGCTGGCGGGCGACCTGCCCACTGCCTTCGCTGGGGCCGACGGCCTGCAGATCGTGGGCAAGGCCGCCATGGCCCTGCTCATCGGGGTGACGGTCTGGCTGGCATGGCTGTTCGGCATGAGCGACGGCTGGCTGCTCACCCTGCTGCCCACGGTGTTGGCGGCACTGCTGTTCCGGGTCGCCGCCCTGCGGTTCATGCGGTTCGGGCGCTGGGTCCCGGTGTCGCGTCTTCAGGCCTCTGTGCTGTCGGCCCTGATCGCCTGCGGGGTGGCCACGCCGGTGTTCGCGCTGCTCTGGGCGGTACGGGCCGGGCTGGGTGAGGCACCCGTGGCCCTCGTCCGCACAGACCTGCTGCAGGTGGTGGCCATCGATGCGGTGCTGGTCGGTCTGGTGCTGGGCCTGTTCTGGCGAAGGCCGCCAGACTGAGCCGGTGGTCACGGGCCCATGTCCGACGCCGGCCCGTGCCGCAGCAGGGGTTCGGCTGGCGGCTGCAGCAGGCCCCTGGCCTGCTCCATCGGGCCGTGCAGCCAGCGCTCCACGTCGCCCGCCTCGATGGCGATCACCGAGCGCTTGTCCTGCGCGTCGGCCGGCAGGGCCGGGTCGGGCTTGTGCAGGCGGCGCATGACCGGGTGGTGGTCGGCGTTGATGGTGAGCAGGGTGTAGCTCTCGATGACTTCGCCGGTGCTGCGGTCGGTCCAGCGGCCCCACAGGCCGGCCAGGCCCCAGGGGGCGCCGTCGGCCCGGCGGAAGCGCCACCAGACGTTGCGGCCGCTCTCCCTGTTGGGTTCGTCGAACCAGTCGGCAGGGATGATGCAGCGCTGGCCGCGCTGCCACGCCTGCTTGAAGCTGGGCTTGCCGGCCACCTCTTCCGCGCGGGCGTTGTTGGTGCTGTAACGGATGTCGGGGGTGTCGGCAAACCAGGGAATCAGGCCCCAGCGACCCACCACCAGCTCCAGGCCGGCACTGCCGCTGGCGGGGCGGATGAACAGGCCGTTCTTGCGCGGGCCCACGATGCCGCCCGGCCAGTCGATGGCCAGCGGGTTGCCGGTCTTCCAGACCGCCTGGGCATTGCTGCCGGAGGTGCTGCGGTAAAGGTTGCACATGGCCGAGAGCATAGGCGGCCATGGTCTCGCACGTCTCGAGTGCCACGTCGTACCCGGCGTCCATCATTTCCTCGGCAGGGTGCTTCAGCGGGTGAACCGCTTCGGCAGGAGCAGGGAGGTCCATTCCTCGGCGAGGGCCTCCAGCGCAGCGCGGGACCGCTCCAGCACGACCTCTCTGGGTTGCCACAACGGCCCGGCGGACGGCTCCACCGGACGCTGCAGCTTGAGCAGCAGTCGTCCGTTCCTGGCCACCAGCTGCCGGCACGTGGCGAGCTGAGGCAAGGGGGTCAAGGCCCGGAGCAGCGCCAGCTGGGCCGGACGATCGAACGGCAGGCCTTTCATGGGGGCGTTGACCGAAAAGTAGCCCTTGGCCAGGCGCTCGAACAAGGCGGTCGAATAGCTCTCCAGCCGGGACATGGACATGGCCGCCGGGAGCTGCAGCGTGATGTCGCCGGCGATCGTGCCCGGCAGGCGCACGGTGATGTGGAAGTGCTCGATCAGTTGCTGGCCGTGGTCGCCATGCTGCACCCACTGCTGGAAGTAGAGCCAGCCCGGTTCGTGCCTGAACACATCCTTGGCCGTGCTCAGCGGGCCTTCCGGCGCCAGCCGCTCCCGGCTCTGCCGATAGCCACGGATCACCGCCCCGAGTTGCAGGCATGCCAGCACGAATGGTGCGGCCAGGAGCAGCAGCTCCAGCAGAAGCTTCATGGGTGCCTCCGGCCACAAGGTCGGCACGGAGGCCTGCCCCACCGCGACGCCAAGGCGCCATCGCTGGCGGTCATCGGATCTGCCCTGCCGGGCCACCGGGTGTCGGGCTGCCTCACCGCAGCAGGTGGCGCAACGCCAGACGCACCCCGTCGCCGGACAGGATGGGACCCGCGTGCACGGCCACCCGGGATGCCCCTGACCCGAGACCGAGTTCGAGGAAGACGCGGTGCTCGACCTGCGTGATGCCGCCGTCGATACGCTCCATGGGATGGACAAGGAGCTGCGGCGCGCGCAGCCCCCGCCGGACGGCCTTCACCAGCCCCTGCAGCTGGTGCTGGGCCACGGTGAAGTCGCCGATCAGCATTCGCGGGGAAACGGACTGTGGGTCACGGGGCAGATCGCGGATCTGGCCGGAATCGACGTTCGTGGCGACGAACCGGTCGGCAAAGATCTGGACGTAGAGGGTGTCGACAGAAAACATGCGAAAAATCAGAAACGGCTGGCATGCGACGGGCAGTGCGGTGCGGCCGACCTGTCCGCGATCGGTTCACACGCTAGCGGATCGACCGGCAAAGGTCTGTCCCCCGAAGCCACGCGGGTGGGTTGGCCTGTATCGCCGAAACGACAGGGGCCGCTGCGCGCGCCGACCTCAGCCCAGGACCCCCAGCCCCGCCAGCACCTGGTGCGCGGCCCGCACCCGGTCGGCCGCCGGGTAATGGCGGTTGGCCAGCAGCACGAAGGCCGTCTGCCGATGCGGCAGCAGCGCCAGATAGGCGCCGAAGCCCGAGGTCGATCCGGTCTTGTTCAACAACAGCCCGTCACGGGCCTGTGGGGACGGAGCCGTCACGGGCAACGGCTCCAGCACGGTTCGCGCGCTGTTGCCGCCCTGCAGCGCGTCCAGCGACCACGGCGCCGGGTACATCTCCCAGCCCATGCCCTGCAGCATCGGACCGACCTGGCAGCGGGGCTGCGTGGTCGTGGCCATCGCCGGGCGCAACGCGGGCGGCAGGCGGTCGGGGTCCAGCACGGTGTGCAGGAAGCGCAGCAGATCGCGGGCGGTGGACTTCACGCCGTAGGCCTGCGCATCGAACACCCCCGGGTTGACGCGGACCTGTCGCTGGGTGCGGTCGTGTCCCCAGGCATAGCGGTGCATCTGCGCCGGCGGCACCTCGATGAAGGTGCTGGCCAGCCCCAGCGGGGCCAGCACGGCGTGTTCGCACAATTCGGCGTATCCCTGGCCCATGGCGTTGGCGGCCGCATGCCCCAGCAGGCCGATGCTGGGGTTGGAGTACCGGCGCACGGCCCCGGGCGGGGCAGTGGGTTCGAACGCGGCCAGCCAGTCGATGGCCTCATCGGCGGTGGTCATGCCGTCAGGAAACTGCAGGGGCAATCCGCCGGCGGTGTAGGTGGCCAGGTGAAGCAGCGTGGCCTGCCCGAGGGGTGTACCGTGCAGGGCCCGCACCACCTGGCCGACCGGCTGCTCCAGGCCCAGCCGGCCTTGCGTCTGAGCGAAGGCGGCCAGCAGGGTGGTGAAGCACTTGCTGATGGAGCCGAGTTCGAAGATCGTGTCGGGCGTGACGGCGCCGCCCCCCGATCGCGCGGCATGACCCCAGGCCGCGAAGTGCGGTCTTCCCTCCGTGAGCAGCCCCGCCACCAGTCCGGGCAGGTCGTGGGCCTGGACCAGGGGACCGCAGACCCGGGTCAGCAGCGCCTGCACCTCCGGCCCCTGGCCAGGCCGGCGGGCCCATGCGGGGGCCGCACAGGCGGCGGCAGCGGCCAGCACCACGTGGCGGCGGGCCAGCGACACGGCCTGTGCAGGCGGTGTGGCGTTGGCACGCCGAGGGGCTTCGGGCAGGGGCTGCAGGGCGGAGCCGGGTCGGGATGTCAGGGCCATGCCCCGATGCTAGCCATGACGACGGCGCGAACCGTTGCCGGGAAGGCGGTTCAGAGCCCCCATGAACCGACCGTTCCGCCCCGGCAGCCCCTCGCGCACCACCCGTTGCTTGCTGGCCATGGCCATGGGCCTGGTCTGCGGGGGCGCGCTGGCACAAGCCCCCAACCCGGTCCAGGGCACCGTACCGGTCGAGCAGCCTGCGGTGCCCGCAACAATGCCGCCTGCAGCGATTGCGTCGTTACGCCGATGCCGACCTGCCCGGAACCCCGGTAAACCCTCGGTTCCAGGCCCTCGCGGGCGGCCAGTCGGGAATGGCAGAAACTGCTTGGCGGTTTCGGCCCGAGACGCAAGAATCCGCGCATCGGGCCCATCCGTTGGCCTGTGGGGTGGGTCGTATGTCCGACCTGCCAACGCCAGGGCGGGGGAGCACATGTCGCACAGCCAGCAATTGCGGGAAGCCATCGGTACAGACGCGGGGGCCTGGGGCACCTGCAAGCGTTCGTTGCTCTCGGTCATCGACCAGCAGATCATTCCGCAGCTCGCGGGCGTCCACGAAGACGCGGACACGCCGTCCGCCCATGGGCCCACACCCGACCTGCCCTTCGATCCCGATGCCGTCCGTGCCTTCGCGCGGCTGTGCTGCGAGGGCGACGAGCAGGCAGGACTCGACTTCGTGGCCGCCCTGCTGGCCCGGGGCCATGCCTTGCCGGACGTGCTGCAGCAGGTGGTCGCACCGGCGGCGCGTTGCCTGGGCGAGTGGTGGGACCAGGACCAGATCGGTTTTCAGGACGTGTCGCTGGGTCTGGTGCGGATGCAGAACATCACCCACCACTTCACCCCGATGCAGCGCCGGCCCACGCGCCAGGAAGAAGACCGCTTCCATGTGATGGTGGCGGCCGCGCCGGGCTCACGGCACCTGCTGGGCCTGGCCATGGTGCAGGAGCTTTTTGCCAACGACGGCTGGGACGTTCGGGTGGAGCTGGCCACCGACGATTCCTCGCTGCGCCAGGCCCTGGCCAGCGACTGGTTCGACGTGCTGGGCCTGTCGGTGGGGCTGACGGAGCAGCTGCCGGGCTTGCCGGCCCTCATCGCCGATCTGCGCCGGCACTCCCTCAATCCCCGGCTGGGCGTGCTGCTGGGCGGGGCGGCTTTTGCCGGGATGCCGGCATCCGCCCCCGCGATGGGCGCCGATGCCATCTGCCTGGAGCCGATGCTGGCCATCCGCGCAGCGCGGCGGCTGGCCATGCAGGTGCGGGCTGGTCCTCACGACCACCGCTGAGCTCAGGCCGCCGGGTTCTCCACCAGCAGGGCGATGCCCTGACCGCCACCCACGCAGGCCGAGGCCACGCCCCAGCGCGCGCCGATGGCCTGGATCTGCCGCGCCACGGTGAGGGTGCAGCGCACACCGGTGGCCGCCAGCGGATGGCCCAGGGCAATGGCACCGCCGTGCACATTCAGGCGGTCCAGGTCGAGGCCGAGTTCGCGGCCCACGGCCAGGGTCTGGGCACCCTGGGCTTCGTTGATCTCGAAACGGGCCACCTCATCGAGCTTCACGCCGCTGCGCTCCAGCAGCAGGCGGATGGCCGGGGCCGGGCCGATGCCCATGTGGGCCGGGTCCACACCCACCACGGCCGCAGCCGCCACGCGGGCCAGCGGGGCCTTGCCCCAGGCGCGCACCACGTCGCCGTGGGCCACCAGGGCGGCGGCGGCGGCATCGGTCAGGGCCGAGCTGTTGCCGCCGGTCTGCACGCCGTCCTTGAAGACGGTGCGCAGCTTGGCCAGCACCTCCACCGGGGTGGGACGGGGATGGGTGTCGCGGTCGGCCACGGTGGCCTTGCCGGCCAGGCGCAGCTGGCGCGGGCGGTGGCCTTCGAGCTCGAAGGTCTCGTTGGTCACCGGCACGATCTCGCCGGCCAGCCAGCCGCTGTCCTGCGCGGCGCAGGCGCGCGCGAAGGACTGGGCAGCAAAAGCATCCACGTCCTCGCGGGTGATGCCGTAGCGCTGCGCCAGGTTCTCTGCGGTGCGGATCATGTTGATGTCCACCGAGGGATCGGTGAGCGCTTCCCACATGTAGTCCTTGAAGCCGATGGGCGCGCCCAGCCGGAAGCCGCCCCGGTGGTCGAACGCCGCAATCGGGTTGCGGGTCATGGACTCGGTGCCCACCAGCAGGGCGGTGGTCGCCACGCCGGCACCGATCTGCTCGCCGGCCTGGCGGAACAGCTCGAAGCCAGTACCGCAGATGCGCTGCACCATCAGCGCCGGGACCACCTGGGGCACGCCGGCATACAGGCCGATGTGGCGCGGCACATAGAACTGGTCGAAACCGCCGGGGGCCATGTTGCCGGCCAGCACCGACTCGACGCTGGCCGGGTCGATGCCGGTGCGCCGGAACACCTCGCGCGCCACCTTGATGCCCAGGTCGATGGGGTTGGCGTCGGCGAATGCCCCCATGTAATCCACCATCGGCGTTCTCACGCCATCGAGCAGGAAAACGTCGGAGAAGGTCTGGAACTGGCCACGGCTCATGAAACGGTCCTTGGGGAGTTGCGGTACTCCCCAAGTGTATGCAGCCGACCGGCCCGCGCCGGCTGCCCGCCAGACGCCGAGGCGTCAGCGGAACACGCCCACGGCGTCGGCCAGCCGCTCGGCGCGCTGGGTGAGCGAGGAGGCGGCGGTGGTGGACTGCTCCACCAGCGTGGCGTTCTGCTGGGTCACCTGGTCGAGCTGGGTGACTGCGGCATTGACCTGCCCGATGCCGGTGACCTGCTCGTGGGTGGCGCGGCCGATGTCGCGGATCATGGAGGACACCGACTGGGCTTCGTGCAGGATGGTCTGCATCGCCTCGCCGGCCTGCTGCGCCAGCTGGTGGCCCGACTCGACCCGGTCGTTGCTGTCCTGGATCAGCTGGCCGATCTCCTTGGCCGCCTGCGCGCTGCGCTGGGCCAAGTTGCGCACCTCGCCGGCCACCACCGCAAAGCCGCGGCCCTGCTCACCGGCCCGTGCGGCTTCCACCGCCGCATTGAGCGCCAGGATGTTGGTCTGGAACGCGATGCCGTCGATCAGGCTGGTGATCTCGGCAATGCGCCGCGAACTGGCGCTGATCTCGCCCATGGTGCCCACCACCTGGGTCACGATGGCGCTGCCCTGCTCGGCGGCCTGGCTGGCTTTTTCGGCCATGCGGGTGGCCTCGTCGGCGGTGCGCCCGGTGCTGGACACGGTGGCGTTCATCTGCTCCATGGACGCGGCGGTCTCCTGCAGGCTCGACGCCGCCTGTTCGGTGCGCTCGCTGAGGTCGGAGGTGCCGGCCGCCATCTCCTGACTGGATGCCCGCACACCACCGATCTGGGCCGAGACATCGTCCAGCAGGGCGCGCAGGTTCAGGCCGGACTGGTTGACGGTGCGCAGCAGCATGCCGATCTCGTCCACCCGGTTGAGCTGTTCGTTGCTGCCGGGCTGGCCGGCGGCCACCGCCTGGGCCTGGCGCAGCACCTGCTGCACCGGCGCGACGATCTGGCGGTCCAGCCACCAGGCCACGGCACCGAAAGCCAGTCCGATCTGGGCGGTCAGGCCCAGGGCCTCGTCCACCGGGTGGATGAAAAAGCCCGCGCCGGACACCACGCCGAAAGCGGCCGTCATGGGCCACAGGATGCGGCTGCGCAGGGAGGCCGTCTGGATCCATGACAGGCAGCGGCCCAGACCGGTGCGGATGATGATGCCCTTGTGGAAGGCCTGCGAGCCCTGCTCGCCGCGCACGAACTTGGCGTACAGCTGCTCGGCCTGCCGCACTTCATCGCGCGAGGGTTTGGTGCGCACCGACATGTAGCCGGTGAGCTGGCCGTCCCGCAC
>CALRSR020000040.1:0-23988 GCA_943370825.1 Allobosea thiooxidans
CCACGATCTGGCCTTTAAGTTCCGGGGAGTAGTAGTGCCGCTTGGGGCGCTGGGCGATCGTGTCGTTCGCCATAGTGTGCGTGATGTTCATCGTGCACACGATGCCTCGACACTGGGTCTATCTCAAGATGGGATTGCCGGACGCTTACCGCTGCAGCGCATGGAGCCATACCCAACGATTTTTGACGCATCCATGAGGGCATAGGACCACATAGAACTACGCCTCCTGGCTCGTGATGTTGACGCCTGTTTCTAAGTCGACCAGTCCGCGAAGAAAAACTCGCCAGGCACGAACGCTCAGACACAAGACCCTGTGGCTGGTCCAGCTGCTCTGCATTTCAGCGGGCCCGCTGGCTGCAGGAAGGCCAATCTCACCAGCCATGGCTACGTACGGCTGAACCGGCCCTCTCTGGCTGTTAGCTGACCAAAATCAGCTTACATCGAGGGCAGGCAAATCAAACCGTGCGCCCGAAGATAAATCAACGGAATCAACGAAGTTCCTGAGACCGCTGCAGGTGTTTATTACCTTAGCCCGCCAGGTTCCCTGGTCATGCACCGACGTCTGGGTCAGTCTTCCACGAAGGCCTCTTCGCGCTTCTTCTTGATCGACGGCAACAGCACGATGGCCAGCAGCACCAGTGCCGCCACCAGCAACGATGCCGAGATCGGACGCGTCACGAACACGCTCCAGTCGCCGCGTGAGATCAGCAGCGCGCGCCGCAGGTACTCTTCCATCATCGGGCCCAGGATGAAACCCAGCAGCAAGGGCGCCGGCTCGCATCCCAGCTTGATGAAGCCATAGCCGATGAGGCCGAACAGCGCCACCATCCAGATGTCGAAGTTGTTGTTGTTGGTCGAGTACACCCCGATCGCGCAGAACAGGATGATGGCCGGGAACAGCCAGCGATAAGGCACGGTGAGCAGCTTGATCCAGATGCCGATCAGGGGCAGGTTCAGGATCACCAGCATGGCGTTGCCGATCCACATCGACGCGATCAGGCCCCAGAACAGCTCGGGGTTGCTGCTCATCACCTGCGGGCCGGGCTGGATGTTGTGGATGGTCATGGCACCCACCATCAGCGCCATCACGGCATTGGGCGGAATGCCCAGCGTCAGCAGCGGGATGAAGGAGGTCTGCGAACCGGCGTTGTTGGCCGACTCGGGCGCCGCCACGCCGCGGATGTTGCCCTGGCCGAACGGCACTTCACCCGGCTTGAGCTTGGTCTTCTTCTCGATGGTGTAGGCCGCGAAAGACGACAGCAGCGCACCGCCGCCGGGCAGGATGCCCAGCACCGCGCCCAGCGAAGTGCCACGGATCACCGCCGGCAGCATGTTCTTGAAGTCGGCAGCCGTCGGCATGATGCCGGTCACCTTGCCAGTGAACACCTCGCGCTTCTCTTCCGAGTGCGACAGGTTGCTGATGATCTCGCCATAACCGAACACGCCCATGGCGATCACCACGAAGTTGATGCCGTCGGTGAGCTCGGGAATGTCGAAGGTGTAGCGAGCCACGCCCGAGTTCACGTCGGTGCCCACCAGACCCACCAGCAGGCCCAGCACGATCATGGCGAGTGCCTTGACCAGCGAGCCCGAGGCCAGCACCACGGCGCCGATCAGACCCAGCACCATCAGTGCGAAGTACTCCGACGGGCCGAAGCTCAGGGCCACCTCGGTCAGCGGAGGCGCAAAGGCGGCCAGCACCAGGGTGCCCACGCAGCCGGCGAAGAACGAGCCCAGACCGGCAGCCGCAAGCGCAGGGCCTGCCCTGCCCTTGCGCGCCATCTGGTAGCCGTCGATCACGGTGACCACCGAAGAGGATTCACCCGGAAGATTGACCAGGATGGCGGTGGTCGAACCACCGTATTGCGCGCCGTAATAGATGCCGGCCAGCATGATCAGCGCCGACACCGGCTCCAGGCCGTAGGTCGCCGGCAGCAGCATGGCGATGGTGGCCAGAGGGCCGATGCCCGGCAACACCCCGATCAGCGTGCCCAGCAGGCAGCCGACGAAGGCGTAGATCAGGTTCTGGAAGGTGAAGGCGACGCCGAAGCCCAGCGACAGGTTGTTGATCAGGTCCATGGCAGGTATCTCCGGGTCAGGCGGTCAGAAAGGCAGGCCACACCGGGAACTGCAGCTTGAGCATGTAGACGAACGCGCCGTAGCTGCCTACAGCCAGAACCGTGGCCAGCACCAGCGACTGCTTGATGTTGCCGCCAGGCTGTGCGAAGCCCGCCACGATCACCAGGACATACAGCGCGACGATCAGACCGAAAGCCGGGATGCCCAATGCGGGCACGCCCACCAGCAAGGCGCCGAACAGCAGGTTGGCGCCCAGCACGAAGCACAGGGGGCGCCAGGCGATGGCACCGACCGGATCACCGTCCGGACCACCCTTGCGGAACGACTGGATGGTGATGATGATGCCCAGACCGGCCAGCAGAATGCCCAGCATCATCGGGAAATAGCCCGGCCCCATCCGGGCAGCGGTACCTACATCGAACTCACGTGCGCCGAGCGCAAAACCGGCGCCCACAATGGTGAACATCAATCCCGACAGAAAATCTTTTTGACTGGCTAACTTCACGACGTCTCCTCGTATCAAGGTGGGCGGGATTGTCCTGTCTGCGCCACACCCCGCAAATGTGGGTTACACCTACTCGAGGGACACGGTCGTGGCTTTCACCAGGTGCCGCGTGGCTGCCGCGCCCGAACGAAGGCCGCGATGATGCCAGCGGCCTCCTCCCGGTTGGCACGGTGGGCAAAGTCGATGGCGGTCAGGCCCTGCTGGTTCTTCAGCAGCGGATCGGCCCCCTCCTCCAGCAGCAGCTTGACCACGGTGGTGTTGCCGTATTGCGCGGCCATCATCAGCGGTGTCGATCCGTTCGGGGATTCCGCATCGATGTAGGCATGGTGCTCCAGCATGAGCCGCGTCATGTCGGGCGCCACCGGGCCGGGGAAGGTGGCGGCATAGTGCAGCGGGGTCCAGCCGGGCTTGTTCACTTCAGCACCCCGCTCGATCAGGCGCCGGGCCAGGTCGACGCGCCCCTTGATGGCGGCAATCATCAGGGGCGTTTCACCGGTGGCCGACCGGGTCTCGACCTTCACCTCGGGCCGAGAGATCAGGAACGCTGCCGCCCGCCAGGCTTCTGCCTTCATGGCCAGAAAGAGCGGGTGTTCTCCCTGCGGACTGACCGTGTTCAGGTCAAACCCCCGGGCTGCCAGCTCCTGCAGGGTTTCGATGTCGTCCCGCTGGATGGCAGTGAAGAAGCGCTCGAACGAATTGGCCATACCCAAGGATGGCCAGACAGCCATCGCCAGAAAGACTTGCAAAACAATGCGCTTTTTCATCTTATTGAAGTGATGCTTGAGGTTTATGGGTCCGCTCGACTCGGCTGAACAGGGTGTGGAAGTTGTCGCTGGTGGCCTGGGCCACCGCCTCCACCGCCATGCCGCGCAGCTCGGCCAGCTGGCGCGCCACCCAGGGCACCAGGGCCGGGGTGTTGGTCTTGCCTCTGTACGGCACGGGCGCCAGATAAGGGCTGTCGGTCTCGATCAGCAGCCGATCCATCGGCACGAAACGCGCCACGTCCCGCAGTTCGGCGGCGTTGCGGAAGGTGAGGATGCCCGAGAGCGAGATGTAGAAGCCCAGATCCAGCGCGGCGCGGGCCACGGCTTCGGTCTCGGTGAAGCAGTGGAAAACGCCTCTGGCCACCGGGTAGCCAGCCGTCGGATCTGCAAAGCCCCCCTCTTCGCGCAGGATGGCCAGGGTGTCGTCCGAAGCCGACCGGGTGTGGATCACCAGGGGCAGATCGGTCTGCCGCGCCGCGCGGATATGGGTCCTGAACCGCTCGCGTTGCCATTCCATGTCGGCCAGCGAACGCCCCTCCAGGCGGTAGTAGTCCAGCCCGGTCTCGCCGATGCCGACCACTTTGGGCCGCTTTGCGCCGGCCAGCAGATCGTCCAGCGAAGGCTCCCTCACGCCTTCGTTGTCCGGGTGCACGCCCACCGTGGCCCACAGCTGGGGTTGTGCGGTCAGCGCATGCACATCGTCGAACTCCTCCAGCGTGGTGCAGATGCACAGTGCCTGGACGACCTGCGCGTCGGTCATGGACTGAAGGATCTCGGGCAGGCGTTCCCGCAGTTCGGGAAAGCTCAGGTGGCAATGGGAGTCGATGAACATGTCGGTTCGCCAAATGAAGACACCGCCCGGGGCGGTGTCGTTGTCAGGGGAGCGGGCGCAGGCCCGGTCAGATGGTCTGGGTCGCCCGGTCGGAGCCGATGGAGGCGCCCAGGATCTCCTCGATCTTGAGCTTGAGCTG
This sequence comes from Allobosea thiooxidans, assembly GCA_943370825.1. Lineage (GTDB taxonomy): Bacteria > Pseudomonadota > Gammaproteobacteria > Burkholderiales > Burkholderiaceae_C > Hydrogenophaga. The sequence continues at coordinate 4,320 of CALRSR020000040.1, forward strand.
TCGCGACTTGTCGTCTGCCGGAAACCGGATGCCCACACCCTGCGTTCTGCCGCCCTGTGCCTTGGCCGGTGTCACCCAGGCCACCTTGCCGGCCACCGGGTACCGCTGGGGATCATCCGGCAGGCTCAGCAGCACGTAGACGTCGTCACCCAGCTTGTAGTCCCGCGCCGAGGGGATGAAGATGCCACCGTCTGCGAACAAGGGGATGTAGGCGGCGTACAGCGCCGCTTTTTCCTTGATGGAGAGCTGGATCACGCTCGGCCGGGCGGCCGACGAAGACGGGTTGGTGCTCATGGGGCGGAGTGTAGCGGCAAGCGCCCCCGCCTCATACCGATACCCGGGCGGACTGAGTCCGTCCCGCCACAGCGGCTGCGCCCTTGCCCAGCACCTGGCGGGCCCGGGCAGCCCATGCTTCCTGCATCAAGCCGGCATTGAAGGGATGCTCGACCGTACGGGCCGCCTCGCTCAGTTCGCGTGACCAGTTGGCCAGGGCGCGCCACGGCGGGGGCGCAGGCAGATCGTCGGGGCGGAAGTACCGGGGCGGCGCACCGGCGGCATGGACCATCAGGTCATGGCACAGCTGCTGCAGCACAGAGAGCTGCCGCGCAGCACCCCAGTCGGCCAGCCGGCTCCAGTCTCCCTTGGCCAGCGAGCGCGGTACCGCCCGCCACGCTGCCTCGGTCAGTCCCAGCGAGGCCCAGGCCAGGGCATCGGCGGGTCGGCCACCGGCCGCGCGCCACCACACCAGGGCGGTGGCGCGGTCGACGCCCTGCCCGGCCTGGGCCTGAAGCCAGGCCAGCGCTTCGTCTTCTTCGGGCCAGGCCAGGGCATGGCTCTGGCAGCGGCTGCGCACCGTGGGCAACAACTGGTCGGCCGCTTCGGTGGCCAGCAGAAAGCGCAGGTCGCCGGCGGGTTCTTCCAGCGTCTTGAGCAGGGCGTTGGCCGATTCGGTGTTCAGACGGTCGGCCGGGAACACCAGCACGGCCTTGGTCCGACCGCGCGAGCGGGTGGTCTGCCCGAATTCCACGGCGTCACGGGCCGCATCGACCCGGATCCAGCGGCTGGGCTTGCGCTTCTTTTCGTCCAGGTCTTTCTGGGTGGACTCGTCCAGTGGCCAGCCATGTTCCAGGCACAGCGTCTCGGGCATGAGCACGCGCAGATCGGCATGGGTGCGCACATCGATGGCATGGCAGCTGCCGCAGTGGCCGCAGGCGCCGGTGGGCAACGGGTTTTCGCACAGCCAGGCCCGCACCAGCGCCATGCCCAGCTCGTACTGCCCCAGCCCGCTGGGTCCGGTGAGCAACAACGCATGTCCGCGCTGGGTGAGCAGCGCCTCCAGCTGGCGCTGCAGCCAGGGTGGCAGGGTGTTCGGGGCCGTCATGCGGATGTTCCGGGCAGCCAGCCACGGCCGGCCAGGGCGCCGACGACCGCATCCGCCACCTGCTCCAGGGGCTGGTGGGCATCGATGCGGACAAAGCGTCCAGGGTGTGCTGCCGCCCGTGCGGCATAGCCGGCGGACACCCGCTCGAAGAAGACCTGCGGCTGCGCTTCGAACCGGTCCGGCACCCGGGCCGAGGCCAGACGGGCTGCGGCCACCGATGCCGGCAGATCGAACCACAGCGTCATGTCGGGCTGACGCACGGTGCCGCCCGGCGCAGCCTGAACCCAGGCCTCCAGCAGCGACAGCACCTGCAGGTCGAAACCCCGGCCATGGCCTTGATAGGCAAAGGTGGCATCGGTGAAGCGGTCGCACAGCACCACCTCGCCCGCCGCCAGGGCCGGCTCGATGACCTGCTGCAGGTGATCGCGCCGCGCAGCAAACATCAGCAGCGCCTCGGTCAGGGGATCCATCGGGTCGTTGAGCACCAGGTCGCGCAGCTTTTCAGCCAGTGGGGTACCGCCGGGTTCCCGGGTCAGGCGAACGGTGCGGCCGTGCTGCCGCAACGCATGGGCCACCGCGCCGATGTGGGTGGACTTGCCGGCACCGTCAATGCCTTCGAAGGAGATGAACAGACCGGGCTGCATGGGCGCCAATGCTTTCAGCGGTTGAGGATGTAGCGTCGCACGGCGGCGTTGTGCTCGTCCAGCGTGGCACTGAACTGGCTGGAGCCGTCGCCACGGGCCACGAAGTACAGCGCGCTGGTGGCCTTGGGCTGAACCGCCGCCAGCAGCGATGCCTGTCCGGGCAGCGCAATGGGCGTGGGGGGCAGTCCGGCCCGGGTGTAGGTGTTGTAGGGGCCGTCGGTTTCCAGGTGCACCCGGCGCAGGTTGCCGTCGAAGCGCTCGCCCAGGCCGTAGATGATGGTGGGATCGGTCTGCAGCCGCATGCCGATGCGCAACCGGTTGCTGAAGACGCCGGCGATCTCGGGCCGGTCGCTGGCCAGACCGGTTTCCTTCTCCACGATGCTGGCCAGTATGAGGGCCTGCTCCGGGGTGCGCAGCGGCGAATCCGGCGCACGCTGTGCCCAGGCCCGGGCCAGCTGCGCATCCATGGCGGCGGCGGCCTGCCGCAGCACGCCGGAGGCGGGCGACTTGCGCGCCACGCGGTAGGTGTCGGGGAAGAACCGGCCTTCGGGGTGCACACCGGGTTTGCCGATCAGGCTCATGACCTGGGCGTCGTTCAGGCCCTGCAGATCGGGCGTGAGGTCGGGGTGGCGGCGCAGCAGGTCGAGCACCTGCCGGTAGGTCCAGCCCTCGATGATGGAGACGCTGAAGAGCGCCTGATCGCCCGACACCAGCCGGCGCAGCAGGTCCTTCGGGGTGAAGCCTGCCGGCACCTCGTACACGCCGGCCTTGATGTCCTGAGCCTGACCGGAAGCGCGGAACCAGACTTCCAGTGCCAGCGGCGGCACCTGCACCCCGGCCCGGCTCAGGCGCTGGGCCACGCCCCGCGCCGATGATCCCGGCGGCACCTCCACCAGCAAGGGCGCATCGGCGCCCAGCGGCAGGGGTCGGTCCAGCCACCACCAGGCCAGACCGCCGGCGGCGGCCAGCGCCAGCAGAACGAGCAAAAAGAGGCGTTTGAGGAGTCCGAACACAGGCGAGACGGCGTCAGGGTGATGGCGGGGCGGGACGTCGCCCGGGATGGCCGGCCATGATAATCCAGGCCTTCGCGCGCCACTGCGCACGCTCCCTCACGCCATCCCCATGACACTTCAAGGACGCACCCCGCTCGACCACCTGGGCATCATCCGGGCCCGAGGTGACGACGCCGCCTCATTCCTGCACGGGCAACTGACGCAGGATTTCTCCTTGTTGGGCCTGTCCGAGGCCCGCCTGGCCGCATTCTGTTCGGCCAAGGGCCGCATGCAGGCCAGCTTTGTGGGATTCAAGCGGGCCCACGACGACATCCTGCTGGTGTGCTCGCGCGATCTGCTCCCTGCCACGCTCAAGCGCCTGTCGATGTTCGTGCTGCGTGCCAAGGTCAAGCTCAGCGATGCAACGGCCGAGTTCCGTCTGCACGGTCTCACCGGAGATGTCTTGCCCGCCGGCCTGGCCCCTACCCCCTGGAGCCACCTGCGCCAGGACGACACCAGCACCGTGCGCCTGTACCCGGCCGAAGGCCTGGGCCGGGCGCTGCAGGTGGCGCCCATCGATGCTTCGCCCGCTGAGGCCCCCGTGCTGGATCCGGCCATCTGGTCATGGCTGGAAGTGCGCAGCGGCGTGGCCACGCTCAGCCAGCCGGTGTTCGAAGCCTTCGTGCCCCAGATGCTCAACTACGAGTCGGTGGGCGGCGTGAACTTCAAGAAGGGCTGCTACCCGGGCCAGGAGGTGGTGGCCCGCAGCCAGTTCCGGGGCACGCTCAAGCGGCGCGGCGCGCTGATCCATGCCGCCGTGCCCCTGGCGGCCGGCCAGGAGGTGTTCCACGACGGCGATCCCTCGCAGCCCTGCGGTCTGGTTGCCCAGGCCGCGCCCAATCCGGGCGGCGGCTTCGACGCCATCGCATCGCTGCAAACCAGCGCCATGACGGGCGGTGTGCTGCTGGTCGATGGCCAGCCACTGACCCTGCTGCCCCTGCCCTACCCGCTGCTGGAAGATATCTGAGCCATCGGCATGTGCCTGATCGCGTTTGCCATCGGCCTGCGCCCTGACCTGCCGCTGTGGCTGGCGTCCAACCGGGACGAGTCCTTCGCCCGGCCCACCGAGCCGCTGCACCGCTGGCAGACCGATGACGGTGCCGAAGTGCTGGCCGGGCGCGATCTGCGTGACGGCGGCACCTGGCTGGGTCTGAGCCCGAGCGGTCGGGTGGCGTGGCTGACCAATGTCAGGCAGGCCACGCCCGAACGCGCTCCCCGCAGCCGCGGGGAGCTGGTGTCTCGCTGGCTGTCCGGCCGCGATGACCCGAACGACTTTGTGCGGGCGCTGGCGCCGGAGCAGTACGGCGGATTCAACCTGGTGCTGGGCGACCTGGGCGTGCCGGGGCATCGCGCCGAAGGTCGCTGGCATTGGGTCAGCAACCGCGATCCGGCCAGCCCGCATGCAGAGCAGACACCCCGTCGGTTCGACCGTGCGCTGGTTCCGGGCATCTACGGCCTGTCCAATGCCAGCCTCGACACTCCCTGGCCCAAGACGCGCCAGCTGCGCGACGCGCTGCAGCAGTCCGAGGGGTCCGCAGCGCATGCCGGCCTGATCGATGCCCTGACCGACCACCGACCGGCACCCGACGACGCCCTTCCCCGCACCGGCGTCCCGCTGGCCGTGGAACGGGCCCTTTCCAGTCCTTTCGTCCGCATGCCTGATCGGGGCTATGGAACCCGCAGCACCACGCTGCTGCGCATCTGGCGCCACGGCGACGGCCACGCTGCCCGCCTGGACGAATGGCAGCACCCGCCCGGTGACCACCCGCCGCAACTGGCCCGGCAGCAACACCGCTGCGAGCAGATCGACCGGCTCAGAGTGCCTTGACCATTTCGATGTGGGCGATGCCGGCTTCCTCGAACGGCTCGCCACTGGGCTGGAAGCCGAGCCGGCGGTAGAAGCCCTCGGCGCTGCGCTGGGCATGCAGGATGACCTGCCGGTCGCCCCGCTTGCGGGCGGCGCCCATCAGCGCATCCAGCACCTGTTGCCCGTAGCGTCCGCCCCGGAGCACCCGGTGTACCGCCATGCGGCCGATCCGACCCACCCCGGGTTCGTGCACCAGCAGCCGACCGGTGGCCACCGGCTGGCCCAGGCGGTTGGTGAGCACGGCATGCACCGCGTCGCCATCCAGCGCATCGAGTTCAATGGCCGGGTCGATGCCCTGCTCCTCGATGAACACCCGCGAACGCAGGGCACTGGCGCCGGCTTGCAGATCGGCCCAGCGACCCACGTCCAGCCGCGTGATCGGCTCGCCGGCCTCGTAGCCCAGCAGGATGTCGCGCAGCGCCTGGGGCACCGGGCGGGACTTCTGCGTGGCCGGATCGGCGAACACATAGACGATCTCGCTGCTGATGAGGTGCTGGTCACCCCGGAAGATAGCCCCGCTGAAGGTGATGGATGAGCTGCCGATGCGGGTGCAGCGCAGGGCCACGTCGATCTGGTCGTCCAGCTCGGCCGAGGCATGGAATTCGATGGTCGCCTTCACCACGTACAGGTCGCCTTCGAGTTGCTCCATCGCCTCGGTGTACGGCAGCGCCAGCGCCCGCCAGTAGTCCGAGATGGCCGTGTCGAAGTACATCAGGTAGTGGGCGTTGAAGACGATGCGCTGCATGTCCACCTCGGCCCAGCGCACGCGCAGGCGGTGAAAGAAACGGAAATCGGATCGCTGCAGGGGCATGGGGTGCTCCGGTCAAGGGGATTGAAAAGCCTGCTTCAGGGCCCGGGCTGCATGGCGGTGCGCATCCAGTGCCTGCGGCACGGCACGGCCGAACTGGATGAAGCCGTGGACCATGCCCGGGTAGATCTCCAGATCCACCGCCACGCCGGCCATGCGCAGGCGATCGGCCATGGCAATGCCTTCGTCGGTGAGGGGATCGCACTCGGCCAGCCCGATCCAGGCGGGGGCCACGCCCTCCAGGTCCACCGCATGCTCGGAGGCATCAAGACCATCGAGCGGGGCGAATCGCCAGTCGTCCCGGTCGGCCGGAGTGCGCAGGTAATGGCCGAAGAAATAGTCGATGTGTGCCTTCTCCAGCAGGAAGCCGTGGGCGAACTCGTGATGGCTGCGGGTGTTCTGGTGCCCGGCGCACCCCGGGTAGAACAGCAGCTGGAGGGACAGCGGCAGGCCGGCATCACGGGCAGTGAGTGCCGTGACCAGCGACAAGGTGCCACCCGCGCTGTCGCCCCCCACCGCGATGCGGGCCGGGTCCAGTCCCAGCGCCGACGCTTCGCGGTGCAGCCACAGCAGGCTGTCCCAGGCGTCGTGCACGGCGGTCGGAAACTTCCACTGCGGTGCCAGCCGGTAATCCACCGACACCACCGCACAGCCGGCCAGCGCGGCGAGCTGGCGGCACAGCGGCTCGTGGGTCGCCACGCTGCCCACGGTGAAGCCGCCGCCATGCAGGTACAGCAACACCGGCAGCACTGTGGCCAGGGATGGCGCGAACAACCGCGCGTCGAGCCGATGGCCGTCCCGGCATGGGATGGACAAGGCCTCGACCCGGGCCAGCTGCACCGACGGCACATCGAGCACGCCCGCGCCGGCTTCGTAGGCGGCCCGGGCCTGGTCGGGCGACAACGTGTGCATGGGCGGATGACCCGCGCGGTCGATGCGTTCGAGCACGCCGCGCATGGCCGCAGTCAGGCGGTGGCGACCGGCAACCGGATGCACCTGATGGTGATGGGAATGGTGATGAGGATGGTGGGCCATGGACATCGTGTCCTATCGGGGACCGCGCCGGCGGTCCGCCTCCGTATAGTTTTCGCCATCCATGACCATAACCGGAGACACAGCGTGGCCCAGATCCTGTACGTGACAAACATCCTCATCGACTTCGGCGTGCTCGCCCAGCTGCGCTCCGAATGCGAACGCTGCGGCATCACCCGGCCGCTGGTGGTCACCGATGCCGGCATCCGCCAGGCCGGTCTGGTGGACAAGGCACTGGCCGCCCTGGGCGATGCCGCTGCGCCGGTGTTCGACCAGACCCCGTCCAACCCGACCGAAGCGGCCGTGCGCGCCGCCGCCGACCTCTACCGCCAGCAGGGGTGCGACGGCCTGATCGCGCTGGGCGGCGGCAGTGCCATCGATTGCGCCAAGGGCGTGGCGATTGCAGCCACCCATCCAGGACCTCTCAAGACCTACGCGACCATCGAAGGCGGCTCGCCCCTGATCACCACGGCGGTACCGCCGCTGATTGCCATCCCCACCACCGCCGGCACCGGCAGCGAGGTGGCGCGCGGCGCCATCGTCATCGTCGACGATGGCCGCAAGCTCGGATTCCACAGCTGGCACCTGGTGCCCCGTACTGCCCTGCTCGACCCTGAGCTCACCCTGGGTCTGCCGCCATCGCTGACCGCTGCCACCGGCATGGACGCCATTGCCCACTGCATGGAAACCTTCATGGCTGCCGCATTCAATCCGCCGGCCGATGGCATCGCTCTGGACGGGCTGGCCCGGGGTTGGGCCCACATCGAGCGAGCCACCCGCAACGGGCAGGACCGCGATGCGCGGCTGCAGATGATGAGCGCATCCATGCAAGGGGCCATGGCCTTCCAGAAAGGTCTGGGCTGCGTGCACAGCCTCAGCCACAGCCTGGGTGGCGTGAACCCCCGCCTGCACCACGGCACCCTCAATGCGGTGTTTCTGCCGGCGGTGGTGGGCTTCAACGCGACCGCGCCCTCGGTGCAGTCCGAAAAGCGGCTCGACCGCATGGCCCATGCCATGGGCCTGGCATCGGGCAGCGATATCGGGCCCGCCATTGCAGACATGAATGCGCGGCTGGGACTGCCTTCGGGCCTGGCAGCCATGGGCGTGGACCACGCCATGTTCACCCGGATCATCGACGGCGCCCTGGCCGACCACTGCCACAAGACCAACCCGAGGCTGGCGTCCCGGGACGATTACGAACGCATGCTGGCTGAATCGATGTGACCCGGCGCTGGAGGGGCGTGACGGAAAGGTGAGACCTGTAAGGACTGACAGGGAGAGGTCAGAACTCATTGACCTGTAATGCTTTAATTTTATTTGCGTTGTGTTTGCGTGGCCCAACAGGCAGCAGCCAACACAACCGACAGGTCCGTTCCAAATGCTCATCCAGCCGGAGGTCCCATGATCGACGAATCAGACGTCAACCTTTCCTCAATCTTCCTGTCCCAGTCCAGGGCTGTCTTTCACTTCGGCGAGTACACCGTCCGTTGCGATACACGTGAAGTCACCCGCCACGGCGAAGCCATCCGGCTGGAGCGCAGGGCCTTCGACCTGCTGGCCTATCTGCTCCACCAGGAAGGCAGGGTGGTGACCAAGGGAGAGTTGCTGGAGAAGGTGTGGTTCAATCACTTCGTGTGCGACTCGGTGATTGCCCAGTGCATCATGAAGGTGCGCAAGGCCCTGGGCGACAACGGGCAAGCAGCCCGGGTCATCAAGACGGTGCACCGCGTGGGTTACCGGGTGGGGCTGCCGGTGAAGCGGGAAGGCGCCCAGCCCGATTTCGGCGCAGAGACCGCAGAGGACGCTGTCGAGGCCGGTCCGCAAGTCATCTGGCTGCCGACCGAACCCCCTGCCGACCAGGAATCCCTTTCGTGGGTGAAGACCGGTTTGCTGCCGGTGGCGGCGCACGTGCTGCGCAGCCGGGGCATCGCCGTGTTCCAGCTGGACGGCACCCAGGATGCCGCCGAAAACCCGCTGGCATCAGGCACGGTGCGGCTGGATGCGGGCTCTACCCGGGGCGAGGCAGCCGGCATCGTGACCAGCCGGCTGCGGCTGGACAACAACGTCTACCGCTTCGACTGGCAGCTGCAGCTGGCCAGCGAAGAATTCATCGGTACTGCACAGGGTGGCTCACCGGTGGAACTGGCCCTGCAGGCGGCCGGAGAGATCGCACCGCTGCTCCGCTGCTGAGTTCAGTGGGAGCCAGGGACATGGCCGACATGGGTCATGCCCCTGGCTTCCGCCAGCTCCACCTGGCGTTGCCGCTCCGCCAGCTGGGCTTTTTCTTCCGGGGTTCGTCGGTCGTGACAGTGGGGGCAGCTCACGCCTCGAACGAACAATGGTGAGGCCCGATCCTGCGGCGCCAGGGGCCAGCGGCACGAACGGCACAGTTCGTGCGGCCCCTGCACCAGGCCGTGACCCACGCTGACCCGCTCGTCGAAGACGAAACATTCCCCCTTCCAGCGGCTCTGATCGACAGGCACCTCCTCCAGGTACTTGAGGATGCCGCCTTCGAGGTGATAGACCTCTTCAAAACCGCGCATCTTCAGCAGCGCGGTCGATTTCTCGCACCGGATGCCCCCAGTGCAGAACATGGCCACCTTGGTCTTGCGGCCGGTCTCGCCTTGAAGTGCCGGTTGCCGATCCAGCCAGCCGGGCAGATCGGTGAAGGTACGGATGCCGGGATTGACCGCATGCTCGAAGGTGCCGATGGCCACCTCATAGTCGTTGCGGGTGTCGATGAGCAGCACATCCGGATCGCTGATCAGCGCATTCCAGTCGGCCGGTTTCACGTAGGTGCCAACGGTGCGGTTGGGATCGAGTCCGGGCACCCGCAGAGTGACGATTTCCTTCTTGACGCGCACCTTCATGCGGTGAAACGGCGGCTTGTCGCTCCAGGACCATTTGCACTGAAGGCGCGTCAGTCGGCTGTCGGCCCGCAGGTAGGCCAGCACGGCATGAACGCCCTGCTCCGGTCCTTCGTCGAGGCTGGCAATGGTTCCGTTGATGCCCTCGCCCGCCAGCAGCAAAGTGCCCCGTACTCCGTTGGCCTCGCACACCCGCAGCAGCGGCTCGCGCATCTCGGCGTGATCGGGCAGATCGGTGAACAGGTAGAGGGCAGCGGTGACGTGACGGGGCATGGCCCTGATTATCCCGCCGGCAATCACAAGGGCCGAACGATGGAAGGGTCGGGTCGGGCCAGCCATTCCTGCCACTCGTCCACCAGCTGCTGGCTGGCTGCGGTGGCGGCCTTCCAGGCAGCCACCCGGCCGGCCAGGTCGGGACCGTAGCGGGTGAAGTCGGTGCGGTCCGGCAACTTGCCGCCAGGCAGGCGCTGCACCCATTCGGGGGCAGGCGCGAGCACCAGCATGTGATCCAGTGCGGCCGTGCTGCCATGCCGGCGGCGCAGTGCCTTGTCCAGCCAGCCGGGGATCACCGACTTCTGGAAATGCGGATACAGCACGATGGGCGATGTGGACGGCAGCCGGTAGTGCAGATGCAGGTGGTAGTCGGTGATGCCCCCATCCCAGTACGCGCCGGCAGGCGCACCGGGTATGCCGGACACCGGCTCCAGCACGAACGGAATGGAACAACTGGCCTGCAGCGCCTGCATGAAGTTGTCGCCACTCAGCGCGACGGAGGCGGTGGGCAGATCATGGGTCGCAAAGGGCAGCTGAACCTCGCCGCTGGAGAACACCACCCGATCGAGCCATCGGCCCAGATGGCGCCGGCCGGTCATGTTGGCCACATAGGCCGCCGCGTAGCCGACCGGGGTTCGCACCCGCCCATCGCGCGACAGCAGTCCCTTGCCTCGGGAGGTGACGATGTGCAGCCTCCATCGCGGATGGTTCAGCACTTCGTCGATGCGCCCGCCGTAGAACAGGTCCAGGCTGTTGCGGAAGGACTCGCTGACCTGGCGCGCCGGCGGCCGGCTGCGCCCTGGCGGCACTTCGTAATGCTGGTGGATGTAGTCGTGCTCCAGACGGCGAAAGGCCGCCACCGGGTCGGACAGGCAGGCTGTGGCCATGCGCCAGGCGCCGATGGATGCGCCGATCAGCTCGATGCGGTGGCTGCTGGGCACCAGCCAGTCACCGAAGATGAAGCGGTCCAGCGCGAGAAGGATCAGGCCCTTGGGGCCGCCGGCAGCGGCCGGGATGGCGCCGATGTCGGCAGGGCTCAGGCCATTGGCCTGGATGTGCCGGAGGGCCGCCGGGCCGGCATGGAGTCGCAGCGCTTGCATGCTGCGATTGTGCCGGTTGCCCGGCGTCGGCCTGGACTTCTCAGGCCTCGTCGTCGTCCGAGCCACCCACCAGGTCGGCGTGGCGCGAGATCGAGGGGATCTCCTCGGCCACCACCGAGTCCGGGTCGATGCCCAGCACCAGCCCCACCGGATCGGGGTAGGTATTGATCAGCAGCTCGCTGCGCATGGACTGTTCTTCAGCCCGCGCCCGCCAGGAGCCGATGTGCACCACGCCGGCAATCGGTTCATAGACATCGTTCTCGAACGGCGCCGTCTGGTGGTGGATGGCGTCGATCATCCGCTTGGGGAAATTCCATTCCTTGGCCAGCGCGGCCCCGACCTCGGCATAGCTGTAGCCGAACAGGCCCCGCTCGGCCTTGGCGCGCTTGAGGTCGAGCAGCGCCACGTTGCGGTCGAGCTCGATCATGGCCTCGGGCATGCCGGCGTGCATGACGAGTTCGCCGATGCCGTGGATGAGGCCGGAGGTGAAGGCGGTGTTCTCGTCGATGCGGATCGGCAGCGCGATGTAGCGCGACAGGTTGGCCGTGTTGAGGCTGTAGCGCCAGAACTGGTTGAGGTTGACCCCGGCCACCGCATGAAAGCCTTCGCCCAGCGAGGCCGCGATCACCAGGGCACGCACCTTGATCAGCCCGAGCACGCTCATGGCTTCACGGGCATTGGTGACGTTGCGGGTGAGCCCGAAGAAGGCCGAGTTGGCGGTCTTGAGCAGGCGGGCGGTCAGCACCGGATCGTCCTCGATGAGCGAGGCGATGCGCATCGGATCCACCTCGTCCTGGTCGAAGGATTCGATCAGCTTGCGCACCACCTTGGGGGCCGAGGGCAGCGCATTGGGCTGTTTGAGGAGTTTGTCGAGGTGCATCGCGGGTCTGCCTGTAGGTGGGGATGTCCGGGCGTCTTGTGACCGATTTATCGGCGGCTGCAGCGCAGACTTGAATGCCTCGGCCCGCGCGGAGGTCTCAGTCGATGAAGGCAGACAGCGCCTGGCTGAAGGACCACTCTTCAGGGTCCTTGCCCAGCACGCTCTCCAGATCGAGACCCAGGGTCAGCCCCACCAGATCGGGGAAGGTGGCCACCAGACCGGCGTCGTCCATCTGGATTTCCTCGGCCCGCGCGCGCCACGATGCCAGGTGCAGGATGCCCCCCAAGGTGTCGTAGTTGTCGCCTTCGAAGGGCTCGGCCTGGAACCGAAGGCCACTGACGATCTCCGCCGGGAAGTGCCAGCGCTCCACCATGCCGGCGCCCACCTCGGCATAGGTGTAGCCAAAACGTACACGTTCGGCGCCGGCGCGCTGCAGGTCCAGCGGCGGCACCACCATGTCCAGCGGGCCCACTTCGTCGGGCATGGCGATGTGCATGACCAGATCGCCGATGCAGTGGATCAGGCCTGCGGTGTAGGCGTTGGATTCGTTCTGCCGCAACACGCCGGCCAGCGATTTCGAGATCTCGGCCACCCGCAGGCTGTAGCGCCAGAACTGGGCCAGGTTGACCCCAGGCACATCCTTGAAGCTCGCCCCCAGCGCGGCGGCCATCACCAGCGAACGCACATGGGTCATGCCCAGCAGGGCCACGGCCTCCTGGGCATTGCCGATGCGCCGGCTGGATCGGAAGAAGGCGGAATTGGACAGCCGCAGCACCCGGGTGGTGAGCGACGGGTCCTGCCCCACCAGCTCGGCCACCCGCTTGGGGCTGGGGTCTTCCTTGTTCATCTCGGTCAGCAGGTCGGTCACGGTGCGTGACATCGCCGGCAAGGCCCGGGGATAGTTCAGGAGTGCGTCGAGTTCCATGGTGCAGCCGTTGAAGTGGGTCGTCAGGTGGCGGGCGGGGTGTGCGGGTAGCTGCTACGAAATGTATCGGCATCTGCCGGCCCGACTTGAGGCCGCCGGTCCCGATTCAGCGCTTCTGTTGCCCCTGCAAGCGGGCGAAGGCGCTCGCCATGGCCGACGGTGCGGGCGCCTCCTGTCGGGCGCCGCCGCGCGGGCCCCGGGTCGGCTCGAAACGGTTGTCGCGCGGGGCACCGTCGCGCCGGCCGGTGGGGGCGTCGAGCTTCATGGTCAGGCCGATGCGCTGGCGAGCCACATCCACCTCCACCACCTTGACCTTGACGATGTCGCCGGTCTTGACCACCTCGCGGGCGTCGTTGACGAACTTGTGGCTGAGCTGGCTCACATGCACCAGGCCGTCCTGGTGCACGCCCAGATCCACGAAGGCTCCGAACTGGGCGACGTTGCTGACCGTGCCTTCCAGCACCATGCCTTCGCGCAGGTCCTTGATGTCTTCCACACCCTCGTTGAAGCGGGCCACCTGAAAGTCCGGGCGCGGATCGCGACCGGGCTTCTCCAGCTCGACCAGGATGTCGCGCACCGTCATCAGGCCCACCCCGTCCTGCACGAACTGCTCGGGCTTGAGCGCACGCAACGCCTCGGCCCGACCCATGATCTGCTCCACCGGCTGACCTGCGCGGGTGACGATGGCCTGAACCACCGGGTAGGACTCCGGGTGCACGCCGGTCATGTCCAGCGGGTTGTCGCCGCCCCGGATGCGCAGGAAGCCGGCGCTCTGCTCGAAGGTCTTGGCGCCCAGGCCGGCCACGTCCATGAGCTGCTGCCGGTTGCGGAAGGCGCCATGGACATCGCGCCAGCGCACCACCGCCTTGGCGACGGCACCGGACAGCCCCGACACCCGCGACAGCAGCGGCACGCTGGCGGTGTTGAGGTCCACGCCCACGCCGTTGACGCAGTCCTCTACCACCGCGTCCAGGGTGCGGGCCAGCTCGCTCTGATTCACATCGTGCTGGTACTGGCCCACTCCGATGCTTTTGGGATCGATCTTGACCAGTTCGGCCAGCGGATCCTGCAAGCGGCGTGCGATGCTGGCCGCGCCCCGCAGGCTCACGTCCACATCGGGCATTTCCTGGCTGGCGAACTCGCTGGCGGAGTAAACCGAGGCGCCCGCCTCGCTCACGACCACCTTCTGGATACCGGGGTGGCGCTTGATGAGATCGGCCGCCAGCTTGTCGGTCTCGCGGCTGGCGGTGCCGTTGCCGATGGCGATCAGCTGCACGCCGTGCTTCTGACACAACTGACCCAGCACATGCAGGGAGCCGTCCCAGTCGCGGCGCGGCTCGTGCGGGTAGACGGTGGCCGTGTCCACCAGCTTGCCGGTGGCGTCCACCACCGCCACCTTCACGCCGGTCCGGATGCCGGGATCCAGGCCCATCACCACCTTCGGGCCGGCCGGGGCGGCCAGCAGCAGGTCGCGCAGGTTGTCGGCAAACACCTTGATGGCCACCGCTTCGGCGTTCTCGCGCAGACGGGTGAACAGATCCCGCTCGCTGGAGAGGCTGAGCTTGACGCGCCAGGTCCAGGCCACGCACTTGCGCAGCAGGTCGTCGGCCGCCCTGCCCTGGTGACGCCATCCCAGGTGCAGCGCAATGCGCCCCTCGGCCAGGCTGGGCACGCCAGGCTCCGCGGCACCCGGCAGCACCAGCTTGGCATCCAGCAGCTCGAGCTGGCGCCCTCGGAACACCGCCAGCGCGCGGTGCGACGGCACCTTGCCGATGGGCTCGCTGTAATCGAAGTAGTCACGGAACTTGGCCACATCCGGCTGGTTCTCGTCCTTACCGGCGACCAGCTTGCTGGTGAACAGGCCTTCCTGCCACAGCCATTCGCGCAGGTTCTGCACCAGGGCGGCATCTTCGGCCCAGCGTTCGCTGAGGATGTCGCGCACGCCGTCCAGCACGGCGGCGGTGGTGGTGAAGTCGGTACCGTCTTCCCCTTTTTCGGCCTTGACGTAGGAAGCGGCTGAGGTGGACGGATCCAGCGTCGGGTCGGCCCACAGGGCATCGGCCAGGGGTTCGATGCCGGCCTCGCGGGCGATCATGCCCTTGGTGCGACGGCGCGGCTTGTAGGGCAGGTACAGGTCTTCGAGTTCCTGCTTGGTGGTGGCGGCTTCGATGGCGGCCTGCAGCTCGGGTGTGAGCTTGCCCTGCTCGCCGATGCTGCGCAGGATGGTCTCTCGGCGTTCGGTGAGTTCACGCAGGTAGCCCAGGCGGTACTCCAGCTCGCGCAGCTGGATGTCGTCCAGCCCGCCGGTGGCTTCCTTGCGGTAGCGGGCGATGAAAGGGACGGTGGCGCCGCCATCGAGCAGGTCCACGGCCGCCTGCACCTGGTGGATCTGTACACGGATTTCCTGCGCGATCTGCGCCACGATGTTCTGCATGCTAGGTGTTCCGGTCGGTCGGGCGCTCGCCCGCGAAAAACCGCGCAGTTTGCCATAGGGCCATGCCCTGGCCGACCCGGGTCCGGTCAGACCGAGGCGTAGCCCAGCCGCTCCGGCTCAGACGGTTCGTGGGGCCGATCCGGCGCAGGAATGCGCAGCTCGACCGTGGTGCCCAGGGTGGGCTGGCTGCGGATGTCCAGGCGCAGACCAGCCTCCTGGGCGCGGCGGCGCATGCCGGTCAGACCCCGCCCCACGCGACCACGCTCGTCGGAGGCCAGCGGCAGGCCACGCCCGTCGTCCTGCACCACCAGTTCCACCTCGTGGGACTCCGGCAGGTAACGGCAGATGAGGGTCATGCTGTCGGCGTCCGAATGCCGCAGCACATTGGCCACCGCCTCCTGCGCAATCCGCAGGCTGTGGGTCACCCGCAGGGATGGCAGCCGGCGAATGGCATCGTGGTCCTGCAGCTGCCAGGACAGTTCAACCCCCAGTCGGGTCAGGCTGGGCTGGATGCGGTAGCGCAGCATGGCCAGGCCATCGAGCAGGCTGGGCGTTTCCTGCTGCAGGCTGTCCACCGTGATCTTGAGGTCCAGCAGGCACTGCTCCAGCGCGATGGCCAGGGCTTTCTGATCGGGCTGGCGCAGATCCAGCGACGACAGGATGGCGACCAGCTGCGAGCCCACGCCGTCGTGCACGTCCTGGGCAATGCGCTGTCGCTGCTGCTCGCGCTGACCATTGCGGTAGACCGCCATGTCGGCCCTCACCTGCGCCGACACGAGCGACCACAAGCCCACCAGCGCCGCCGGATAGATGAACATGCCGGCAATGGCCACCCGCGAGGTCGGGTGGTGCCACACATCCGCCAGCAGGCCGTACACCAGCAGCACCACCGACAGCACCAGGATGCCCATGGTGCGCTGCTCGCGGCGCCGGGCCCAGTGTTGCGCCAGCACAGCCAGCACGCCGCCCACCACGATCCAGTTGGTGGCTTCCCAGAAGTCGAACCAGTAAGGCACGCCGCTGACGGTCCACACCAGCAGAACACCGCCTCCGCCGATCAACTGATAGGTCCAGACCAGCCAGGGCAGATGACCCTGCACCCGGGCGCCGGTCAGCGCCAGGCCGCAGGCGGCGGAGACACACAGCTGGAAGCCCATGTGCTCCACGAACTCGTCCACCGGACCCGGGGGCGACGGTGCAAAGCGCGGCTGCCACACGAGGAAGACCATCCAGGCCAGCAGGCCCAGCGCCATGACAAGGTCAAGACCGCGCTGCTCGCGCTGGCGACCGGCCACCGCCAGCACCGAGACAGTGAGGAAGATGGCCACCAGTCCGGCCAGGGGTCCGAACTGATGGGCTACCGGGTCCATGGGAGATGCAGGGAAATGCTGTCGGCCGCCGCAGCGACGGGGATCAGATGATGCGCTGGTGGGCGGCCATCGACACCGCCTGCGCCCGCGATTTCACTTGCAGCTTGCGGTAGATGTTGCGGATGTGGGTGTTGACCGTCTGCACGCTCAAGCCGAGCTGCTGCGCGATCTCGGGGCTGGTGTGGCCCAGGGCCACCAGGCGCAGCACCTCGCATTCACGCTCCGACAGGGTGTGCGCGGGCGCCCCCGGTCGGGCGCTGGCCGGCGCCGGCGCACGGGCTGCAGCGCCTGCACCGCTGACGGGTGCCTCGAACTTCTGCAGCAGGCGGCGCGCCAGGTTGGGGGTGATGGAGGCACCGCCGTTGCACACCTGCAGCACGGCCTGGGCGAAGCTGCCAAACCACGAGTTCTTGACCAGGTAGCCGGTGGCGCCCAGCTCGAACGCCCGGATGGCCCGCTGCTCGTCGTCCATGATCGACACCACGATGGCCTCGGCATGGTTGCGCACACGTTTCATGTGCTCGATCAGCTCGAAGCCGGACCCATCGCCCAAGTTGAGGTCGACGATCATCACGTCGAACTCGGTGTTGGAGATCAACCGCTTGCCGCTGCGGGCACAGTCGGCCTGACCTACCAGATCGATCCGCATGTCCGACACCAGTTCACCCGCGATTACACAGCGGATGTGAGGGTCGTCGTCGATCAGGATCACACGCACCAGCCGACCAGGCTCGGTGGTGAGGAAGTCCGGCCACATCGACGCATGCGAGTGGCGGGTTTCGGTGTTCTGGGTGGACCGGGTGGTCACACCGAACAGGTTGTCGATGGTGTCGCGGACTGTCGTGGCGCTCTTCACGGAATCTCCCTCCGAACAAGCCGGCACGGGGATGCGCGACGGCTGCTGGACGCCCAGACCAGTCCTTAAATGAACCTGATCTGAACGGGTACCCGTGAAGGTATCTCGAAGTGTCTGAAATTGCCAGTAGCTGTAACCAGATATGTCAGCAACCGCACACAGAAGTCATCAATCAGCGAAAAATCGCACGTCTTTTTGTGGTTTTTCGCTGGAAAAGTATTACTTCCGGCTCTCGAACTCGCGGGCCACGGTCTGCAGGTCGGCCTCCTGCAGCACACCGGCGACACTGCGCAGGCGCAGGCCGGCCAGCAGCTGCTGGTTGCGGGCCTCGATCAGGTCGCGCTCGGCCTGGGCCAGGCGCTCCTGCGCCTCCAGCACATCGATGTTGGTGCGCTCGCCGCCGACCACGCTCTTGCGGGTGGCCTCGATCAGGACCGAACTGCTTTCCACCGCGGCCTGCAGCGCCGCGATGCGGCTGGTGCTGTTGCGCTGCAGGGTGTGCTGGCGGTGCAGCTCGACCATCAGCTCGCCGGTGCGGGCTTCCAGATCGGCCTCGGCCTTGATGAGCTGTGCGGCCGCCTGGCGTGCCTGGGCCGAAACGCCGCCGCCGGCATAGATGGGCACGATGAGTTCCAGACCCACGCTGCGGTTGCGGGTGGTCTGCTGGAACGTGGCGGTGGTGTCCGACTGGGTGCGACCGGTGGACATGACCAGGTCGAGCTTGGGGTGGTGGCCTCCTTCGGCCTTGCGCAGCTCCTGCCGTGCCACTTCCACGGCCTTGCGCAGGCTCTCGATCTCACCGTTGGACTTGGTGGTCCGACTGCGCCAGGTGTCCAGCGCATCGGTATCGGCATCCACCGCGCGGCCGGCCACCTTCAACTGGCCCACCCGCTGGACCGGCTGGCCGATGATCGCCTCCAGCGCGGCGCGGGCATTCTGGTCGGCATCGGTGGCCTCGATCAGCCGGGCCTGGACCAGCGCCCGCTTGGAGCCGGTCTCCAGCACGTCGGTCCGGGTGCCCTCCCCCCTCGTGAAACGTTGTTCGTTGGCGCGCAACTGCTCGTCCAGTGCCTTGAGCTGGGTGCGGACCAGTTCGACCTGCTCCTGGGCGACCACAGCCTTGGCATAGGCTTCGAACACCCGAACGATCAGCTGCTGTTCCCGGGCCCGGAAGGCCGCGTCGCTGGAAGCGGTGCGGGCTTCACCCTGGGCCTTGGAGGCCCAGGCATCACGGCTGTAGATCGGCTGACGCAGCTGCAGGCTGGTGCTGCTGCTGGTGTACTGGCCACGGTCGTCGGTGTTGCCGGCAGCGGTCGTGACCTTGGCGGTGTTGCGGTTGTTCGTGCTCACCGCATTGACCACCGGCAGCACCCGGGCCCGACCGATGGCTTCGAACTCGCGGCCGGCATCGCGCTCGGCCACCGCACCCTTGTATGCCGGGTCGTTCTTCCGAGCGGCTTCGTAGGCCTGCATCAGGTCCAGCACCGGCTCGGCGGCGCGGGCCGCACCGGCCATGAAGAGCACCAGCGCCAGGGTCAGGCCGACCGTGAGAGCAGGCACCACCATGCCCTGCACCTGCTTGTTCCATCCACCCTTGCGCATGCTGCCTCCCTGTGATCCGTGCTGTTCTGTCTTGTCGAAACGAAACGCGGTGGCGGTCATTCTTCGGTCAGCGCCATCTTGAAGTTGTCCTTGATCGGGCGGATCAGGTAGTTGGCCAGGGTGCGCTCGCCGGTCTTGACGAACAGCTCCACCGGCATGCCGGGACGCACCGGCAGCTTGGCCAGCTCGGCACGGCCTTCCGGCGTCACCTCGCCGCGCATGCGGTAGTAAGGCATGCCGGTCTTCTCGTCGATCAGCTTGTCGGCCGACACCTGGGTCACCACACCCGGAATGCGCGGGGTGGTGTTCTGGTTGAAGGCGGAGAAGATCAGCTCGACCGGCAGGCCGGCCTGCACCGAGTCCACCAGGTGCACCGGCACCTGGCCTTCGACGATCAGGGGCTCGTTGGCCGGCACGATGTCCATCATGCGGAAGCCGGGGGCGACGACACCGCCCTCGGTGAAGATGCTGACGTCGGCCACCGTGCCGTCCACCGGGGCCTTGACCACGGCGTTGGCCAGGTCGTAGTCCAGGCCGGCGAGCTGGTTGCGCAGGGCTTCTGCTTCCTTCTGCACCTC
>CALRSR020000041.1:0-20897 GCA_943370825.1 Allobosea thiooxidans
AGTCACTCAGGGAAGTCTGCTCGCGCGGTAGCGAGTCCTCGCGCCACCAGCTAAAGATCGCGACATCCACATAGCGAGCTTTTGTGGGGCTTCGGGTGAGGTGGCCACCCGCCACCCGCCACCCGCAATCAGCCATCAGCCGTTCGAGAACTCGCTTTTTCACGTTTTTTCATCAGAAATGAAAATTGTCAAAACCGATGACAAAACTTGATAAAGCACCAAAGCTGTTGCCGGTTCAGGACCCCGACTGCTGTCATGTTTGCTGCCGTTGAGGGCAACTTGGCCAACCAAATCATTGATGATGTACGCACTGACCTGGTCCCCTCGCTCGAAGTCAGGCTGCAACTGCCAAAGATTCGACCAAACTATTGTGCGGTAATACTGGGGAGGCCAAAGGGTTCGCCGGCTTGGTCAGGTTTAGGTTGGTTGCGGCCAGTGGAGAGTCGGCCGTACGATGTCGGCTGCCGCCCAGAAGCGGGCGTTCATCTGCCGTAGGAGCAGACGCTCAACGTTTGAGCTGAGGGGGGAAGTGCCCTGCCAGTGGCGGTCCCTCTAAAGCAAAGGGTGAAGCGGCGCTGCCGAGGTGGCCCTAGTCGCCGGGGAACACTAGCGGTTTGCCGCTGTCCTTCGCTTCCAGTACTGCGTCACGAAGTCGCTCGACAAATGGTAGGTATTCAGAGCGCCTTACGTTGTAGTAGGTCTCTTCGCTCTTGGGCTCAGCTTGAGCGAGTGGTTAGGTCTCAGGCTAGAGTGCACGATTCATGTCGACTTCTAGTCCACCGGCTTTCAGTTCGCGGGCCAGCATGAGTTTCCAAGCACCGCCTGGATCAAGTTCATGGTAGAGGACTCCTGCAAAGTCCGAAGGGATCTCTACGCCGCCAAGATACAAAGCGCAGACCTTCGACCGTCCGAGCGCAGCAGTAAAGAACCCTAGTTCCAGGATGACGTTCTGCCGCGCTCTAGGCTTTGCAGCGGCACTGTTGCCTGCAGGATGCCCAACGTCATCAGGCGTGAGCAGGACTACCGCAAAAGCCACATCGGAGTGCGCCTCAAACTTCTCGATTATTGTCCGTCCAGCGTTTGGCTGCTCGTGAAGGACAACGGGCTCGAGGCCGAGTTTGCTTATGAATCGGGCGACCGACTCTTTTGCTGCAGAGTCGTGGCCATGGACGATGAAGACTCTCTTGCTATCCCTGGTTTCAGCCCGGCTCTTTACCAGAGTGCTAACCCCGTCCGCGGAGTCTGCAATTCTTTCGAGAAAAATCTCCCGCAGCGTTTGCAAACCCAGAACGCAGGCCTGGATGCCTTCTTTGGAAGACTCGCGGACCATGTGCAGTGGCTCGTCATATCCGATGGTGAACCCAAGCGAGTCGAAACTCCCCGCGGAGTATTGGTTGTACTCCACCGTGTCATGACCGAAGATCTCCTGCAGAGTGCTATTGACCTTTGTTCGGAGCGACTCAAGTATGGGATCGAATCTCCTCTGGATAGTGGAAACGTCGAAAGACTCAAGGTCAGATATCCGTCGGTCTAGTTTCGGCAGGGCGGCTTTCATCTGAGCCGGGGTGAGATTCGCCGATTTGGGTTCAGGAGCGCGTCGAGTCGCCATAGTCTTTGGTTCTAGGGCCTAACGTTCGAGCTAAGCTGCCTGCGGAGGCGAGCATCGTAAGCTTGGCGTGCGAAGGTGCCGATGCGCCGCATACTTGGCTTACATCGCATTAAGTAGCGGGTCAGCTTGGGCAAGGGGTTAGGCCTCGCTACACGGTGACAATTCTGCATTTTGACTCTGAAAGTAGTCATTGTCATGGAACCAGGCCATACATCTCGCTCGATTGCGAAACTTGAGTCCAAGCGCGTCAGCGGCCGCGATAGCGCGCTGTGCCATCATCGCCGCTGCCGGTTGCTTGAATAGCGCAACGCTGGGGTCGCTGCCTGGAGTGTGATGCTTCACCTGGTTTCTTGGCTCATTGAAGAACTTGTAGAACTTGACTTTCGAGACATCTTGACACCCCCTAGCTCGAACGTCCTCGTTCAGTCCTTTCCACCACCCATCCAGAGGATGGCTTCCAGTGCGCTCCTCAACCAGGCGTGCTAACACCTCCTCTGCCGCTCCCAGAAGTGTGAGCGCAGAGATGTAGCGGCCAACGATGAGCAACTCGATGCCATCGTCAAGCTGTTCCCGTGCGATGGTTGTTTTCTTTGTTCTTCCGACCATGAAGAGTTGAAGATACCAGTAATTCGCCCCTATGGCTGGAGAACAGGGCCGCTTTCGCGCTCGACCCGGGGCTGTCGCTGACCAGTGGCAACTTTTAACCACATCGGGCAATAACAGATTGGCGCTGTATAGCTGACCAACTCCCTGAGTTCAATCAGTTGCCAAGCTAGAGCCGTCTGCGTTTAGCAGTTTGTATCGAGTTGGAAACTCCTCCATCGCGTTTGATGTCTTCAAGCTGGCAATCAATGCATCCAGGTCGTCATAGTTAAAGCGACTGCTCCATTTCGCCATTTTGGCAAGACTACTAACGAACCCGTCCGGCTCGCCTTGGGTAGTCAGGGTTCGCGCGCAGTCTACGTATTGTGGATGAAAGAGCGTAGGAATGATTATTCGACTCATCCCAAGACGTGATAGCTCGGAGTTCATGACGAGTCGGGATAGCCTGCCATTTCCATCCTCAAACGGATGAACCTCAGAAACGAGGAACGCGTAAAAAATTGCTCTCGCAATGCCCTCTGGTACCGACCGGGCAAGGGCGGATCCTGCCTCGAGGGTCCCACGCACCATCGCAGGTTCTACAAACTTGGTTGTTCCCGCGTAGTTCGATACGATTTTGGTTTTGCCGGGGTTGGCTTCCGGACGCATACGAAGCATTTCTGCGTGCCACGTTTCCAAGCCGTTTAGGAAGTCAGTACCAAGTGCGGGCGGGCTGTCTCTAAAGGGAAATTCCGTGGCAAGTTTGAACACTCCAAGAATGTCGTGTGAGTCCTTTGGGCGTGCTTCAATAAGTTTATTCTCAAGCACAATGGCACGAGCCTCATCGACGTCGAACCTCGTGCCTTCAACAAAGTTTGAGAAATAGGATTCAATAAAAGCCCAGTGATGCCTTGCTCGTCCAATCTTGACTTGGTTAGGAATCTCAGGAAGTGGCGTCGTGCGCAAGTATGCTGCAAGCACCTCAAAGCGTTCCATTCGAGCTTGGTCGATTGGAGTGCCTTGCGCCATCATTTTTCCGTCGAGAGTCCTTAACTGTCCTCGCTGATGAGTTCCGAGCAGAGCTCCTATGAGTGTTCGCAAGGTTGATTCGTTGTCCTGCATTCCCAACGAAATCGCCAACGTTGCAGCTTGGTCTCGAACGTCATTCAGGGCTTTCTCTCCAGAGGAGCCTAGCAGCACCACCAGCCGCTGCTCCACAACTTCGCGTCCGACTTTGTTCTTTGAGGCTCGTCCGAGATTCTCCAAAAACTGGCGCGTCCGGCCAGCCCAATGCAGCCCCGTGTTCCCGAGTGGCAAGTCCCCTGCAAGCGGGCCGGGCCCGCGAAGCAAGACAAGTTGAAGCCCGGGTAGCCTGACGGTCTTACCAAAGTTGGTCGGGTGCGTGAGCGTGACAGTTCCGTCTGCCTGTATGCCAGATGTAATGGCACTGATGTGGGAGACCACCCCGCCAGGGACGATCGCCCCGGCAATACGCTGCCACCCCTTGCGGACAGTTGAAGCCTGGTCCTCTTTAGAGGCGCCTTTGACGGCATACACGCCTTTGTGAAGGCGCTCGTAGCTCCCCGCTTTAACGAGCCGCTGCACGCGGCGCAATTCGGTGTTTGACAACCCTGCCGCGACAACTACGTCAGGCACATGTCGCGTAGTGGCTAAGTTGGAGGTAGAGTGCATGAGAAGTGTTCTGCTGCGGCTATTTTGCACCACGGTTTGTCGCGCAGCAGCTATTTTTAAGCACCAGATGAGGTGCTGCAGGTATTGAAGCAGGTCCTTCTGCAGCTAAGTTACGGCGGGTTTATCCAACTTTTGTCGCCCTGCAGCTACTCAATCATCATTCCTGTCGTCCGGCAGCTATTTAAGTGTCGGTTGAGCACCTCGAAGCCCTACGAGCCCTCTGGAAGGTCAACAAGTCTTTCCCCTCGCTGGCCAAGCTCACAGGCGTGCTCGGCCTGTCCTCGTCCGGGGGTGTCTTCAATGCCATAGGCCGTTCGGGCAGGGCTTCCTCAGCTGAAGAGTCAGGACGCTGGTGCCGAGCTGGTCGGGGTATAGGACTTCCTGGTGCGGCACCCGGAGTGGACTGTCCTCTGCCGCGCCAACGGAGATTCCATGCGTGACGCAGGAACCTAGGACGCGGGAGAGGCAAGACTGACTTCTCCGAGGCCTACGATGACCACATCCATGGCATCTCTGAGCATCGCTTGGCAAAGTTTGGAGCGCCTCTCAAGCTGGTGGAGGCATCCCTCCCTATGCACGATGCCACACGGGTGCGGTCCTCGGGAGCCCCTTGACAGTCGGGGCGGATGGCAATACCGTGCTAGAAATTGGTATTCCGTCGCTCAGGCTAGTTGATATGACTGGGATGCTTTGGACGGGAAAAGACAATGGATAACGAAGCTTTTGAACTCGAAGAGCGGGCTTACATGGAAGCTCGCGACCAAGTGAGCGATGAGGAACTCATAGCTCGAATGAACGCTGCTCCTGACATGGGCGGCGCGAATTTGGTCGAGCTGAGCAACTTCGTGTCCAGGCGCGCTCCACCGGATACAGAGTTGACGGCGTAACCTGCACCTCTACTACGTTCATTCAAAGAGCCGCATTCGCGGCTCTTTTTATTTCTGGCGGGCCCTACTATAGGATTATCCAAAGATTGGCGCAACAGCATTTGACATGGCTTACTCATGACCGCCATAGCTACTTCGAGCGGGCACAGGTGGTGGAACAACATGCGGGGCCAAGCTGGCGGTATTAATCTCGCCCGTTCAGAACGCCTTCTAGATGCTCTTTCGCCTTTTTCCGGAAATGGCGTTTGGCGGGGCCGCAAGATACCTCCTGTGCCGCGCCCCCGAGGGTAAAGTGCACTTCATCGCACATCCTAGTGCGATCCAGCCAGGAAATCCTGCCCCATCAACACACCCTTCAACCAGAGTGAAACCATACCCATACTCACCGTCTTACTCGGTACAGCTCCGGACGCGGAACTTGTGCGTTGCGTAGCTGATGATCTGCTGGACCTAACGACAAAGCACCTCGGCAAGCGGGCGGGCTTAACCTCCATATTCGTTAAGTTCGTTGAACCAGCGCACTGGTTCATTGACGGTGTGGCTGCTTCGACCCTCAGCCTCACGACAGCTTTCGTCGAGATCCGCATCACTGACGAAACCAACACCAAGTAGCAAAAGGCACGTTGGGTTGACCGACAGGACGGCACCGGCAGATTCACCGTTCGACAGGAGTTTTTCGGTTTCAACAGGTGAATCCAATAAATTCAACAACTTAGGCTAGCCGGAGACTCTCTGCTTTACCTTTTGAGGTCCCCTCGGATTTCTGAGCTGGTCAGAAGTAGAGGTTAGGGAACAGTTTGACACGGTACTCGAGAGGAGGAGTTCGGCCGAGTGCTTCATGGGGTCGGTGGTGGTTATAGCGGTGCGGCCAGTCGGCCGTCATGTCACGCACCTCCTGCAGGTTGTCGAACACGTTGCAGTCGAGGACTATCCAATCGATAAGGACTATATTGTTCGAGCCGATTCAATATGCAGCCCCCATAAGAAAGCTGTTTTTTGTCTCCGTGACTACCAAATCAGGCTGGCTGAGGGGAGAAACAGTAAATGTCTTTAATGTCTCTCTCCAGCGCCGATGGCGTCCTGATCGCCCACCGCCAGTGCGGCCAGCACGCCGCCATGGCCGCTGTCTGCCAGCCGCTGCTGCAGTCGGTCGGACGTGGACTGCCGCCAGCGCTCCAGCCGGTACTGGCCGGTGGGGCCCAGCGAGCGGGCACCGGGCCGCACACTGCCCTGCGCACCGATGCCTTGCGACCACGCGTGCAGTTCACGGTCGCTGCCGTGCGGGTTGCTCAGGCCGTGCACCGGCCGCAGGCGGGCCGAGATCTGCCAGCGGTCGCCCACCGTCACCTCGGGCAATGGCTCGGCCTGTTCCGGCGCGGCACCGGATGCGGGCCGCCACCAGCTCAAGACCACGCGTTGCGGCACGCGGACCGGCTCGCCCCGGTGCTGGGCCGATTCCACCGCCAGCACCCAGCGCACACCCTGCGGCCCGCGCACCGGCAGGCTGGCGACCACGCCCGTGAGCTCGATCTCCTGCCCCCACAGGGCCGGTGACAACCGATCCGCCTGACGCTCCAGACCGCGCCAGCCGGCAGCACCGAAGGCCAGCACACATCCGAGCACCAGCCACAGAGCGCCCGGGCACAGCCGGTACAGCCAACGGGCCAGCAGGAGCAACGCCAGCACCGGCATGGCGTACGCCGGCCATGGCCACAGCTGCGCCTGCTGCAGCTGCATCGCCGTGCCGCAGACCACACCCAGGGCGAGGCTACCCGGCGGCCCCAGGCCGACCGGCCACCATCCGCCACGCCATGCATCATCGGGCGCGCTGTCCGCCCCGCCCCCTGGCCCATCCGCTGTCCGCATGCCTGCCCCCGTGCTGCAGGAGCCCGATGCCCCCGCTCTGCGCACGCGACGCTAGCCCCCGGCGCCAGGCCTTACCCCAGGCAGCACCCCCCTAGAATGGCCGGTTGTTCTTCAAGGAGACCCCCATGAGCGTTTACGACACGCTGAGCCAGCTCGGCATCTCCCTGCCGCCCGTGGCCGTGCCGGCAGCGGCCTACGTGCCCTTCGTGCAGACCGGCCACCTGATCTTTCTGAGCGGCCACATCGCCAAGCGCGACGGCAAGGCCTGGGTCGGCCAGCTCGGCGCCGACATGACCACCGAACAAGGCAAGGCCGCCGCTCGCGCCATTGCCATCGACCTCATGGGCACCCTGCACGCTGCCTG
This sequence comes from Allobosea thiooxidans, assembly GCA_943370825.1. Lineage (GTDB taxonomy): Bacteria > Pseudomonadota > Gammaproteobacteria > Burkholderiales > Burkholderiaceae_C > Hydrogenophaga. Next base: position 7,001 of record CALRSR020000041.1, read on the forward strand.
CCAGGCCAGCGGCAAGACGCTGGACGACGTGCGCCGCATCGTCAAGGTGATGAGCCTGGTCAACAGCACGGGCAGCTACACCGAACAGCACCTGGTCACCAACGGCGCCAGCGAACTGTTCGGCGAAGTGTTCGGCCCGGCCGGCGCCCACGCCCGCAGTGCCTTCGGCGTGGCGCAGATCCCGATGGGCGCCTGCGTGGAGATCGAGCTGATCGCCGAGATCGGCTGACCGGCCCGATCCCCCGCCCGGGTCACTCCACCCGCGTGACGCGGGTGGGCTTGAAGCCCAGATCGGCCGCCTTGCCCTTGCGGCCACGCGGCGCGCGGGCATTGTTGAGGCTGCGGATCTCCAGCGTCTCGTCGCGTTCCTTGCCGCCGCGTCCGATGCCGTCGATGCGCACGCTGCGGGTGTAGGCGGCCGCACCGGCCAGGGTGTCCTTGGGTTCCAGGTCGATCAGCATCAGGCCCCGGCCGCCCTTCTCCATCTGGCGCAGCTCGCCGATCTCGAAGGTGAGGATGCGGCCACCGGTGGAGGCGCAGCACACATGGGTGGCCGGCACCAGCGGCTGGCTGCCCGAGGTGAAGGCCGCGTGCGACAGCGCGCAGGGCTGCTCGCCCTCGCCCAGGCTCAGGAAGGACTTGCCGCCCTTCTGGCGCGACACCATGTTCTCCACCGTGGCGATGAAGCCGTAGCCCCCGGTGCTGCTGACCAGCAGCGCGGCCTGGGCCGGACCGGCAAAGTAGTGCAGCGGCTGGGTGCCGGACTCCAGATCGATGAGGGTGGTGATGGGTTGACCGTCGCCCCGCGCACCCGGCAGGCTGGCCACCGGCACGCTGTACACGCGGCCATTGCTGCCCATGACGATCAGCGTGTCCACGGTGCGGCATTCGAAGGTGCCGTACAGGCCGTCACCGGCCTTGAAGGCGAAGCTGGCCGGGTCATGACCATGACCGGTGCGCGCCCGCACCCAGCCCTTGCTGGACACCACCACCGTCACCGGCTCGTCCACCACCTTGATCTCGACCACGGCCTTCTTCTCGGCCTGGATCAGGGTGCGGCGGGCATCCGCAAACGTCTTGGCATCGGCCTCGATCTCCTTGACCATGAGCCGGCGCAGGCTGGCCGGGTTGGCCAGGATGTCTTCGAGCTTGCCCTGCTCCTCACGCAGCTCCTTGAGCTCCTGTTCGATCTTGATGGCTTCGAGCCGCGCGAGCTGGCGCAGCCGGATCTCCAGGATGTCCTCGGCCTGCCGGTCCGACAGGTTGAAGCGCTCGATCAGCGCGGCCTTGGGCTCGTCGCTGCCCCGGATGATGGCGATCACCTCGTCGATGTTGAGCAGCACCAGCTGCCGGCCTTCGAGGATGTGGATGCGGTCCAGCACCTTGCCCAGCCGGTGCTGTGAGCGCCGGGTGATGGTGGTCTGGCGGAAGCTGATCCACTCCACCAGCATCTGCCGCAGCGACTTCTGCACCGGCCGGCCATCGAGGCCGATGGCGGTGAGGTTGATGGGCGCCGAGGTTTCCAGGCTGGTGTGGGCCAGCAGCTGGGTGATGAGTTCAGACTGCTCGATGCGGCTGCTCTTGGGCTCGAACACCAGACGCACCGGCGCGTCCTTGCTGGACTCGTCGCGCACGCCGTCCAGCACCGCCAGCACGCTGGCCTTGAGCTGGTTCTGTTCCTGCGTGAGCGCCTTCTTGCCGGCCTTGACCTTGGGGTTGGTCAGTTCCTCGATCTCTTCGAGCACCTTCTGCGAACTGGTGCCGGGCGGCAGCTCGGTCACCACCAGCTGCCACTGGCCGCGCGCCAGGTCCTCGATCTTCCAGCGGGCGCGCACCTTCAGGCTGCCACGGCCGGTGCGGTAGGCATCGGCAATGTCCTGCGCCGTGCTGATGATCTGGCCGCCGCCCGGGTAGTCCGGGCCGGGGATGATGGCGGCCAGCGCGTCGTCGGCCAGCTTGGGGTCCTTGATGAGGGCCACGCAGGCGTCGGCCACCTCGCGCAGGTTGTGGCTGGGTATCTCGGTGGCCAGACCCACGGCAATGCCGCTGGCGCCGTTGAGCAGGTTGAACGGCAGGCGCGCCGGCAGCTGCCGGGGCTCGGTGGTGGAGCCGTCGTAGTTGGGCACGAAGTCCACCGTGCCCATGTCGATCTCGTCGAGCAGCAGCCCGGTGATGCGCGAGAGGCGGGCCTCGGTGTAGCGCATGGCGGCGGCGCCGTCGCCGTCGCGCGAGCCGAAGTTGCCCTGGCCGTCGATCAGCGGGTAACGCTGCGAAAAGTCCTGCGCCATGCGCACCAGGGCGTCGTAGGCCGCCTGGTCGCCGTGCGGGTGGAAACGGCCGAGCACGTCGCCCACCACCCGGGCACTTTTCACCGGACGGGCCGCCGTGGTGCCGGCAAAGCCCAGGCCCATGCGGTCCATGCTGTAGAGGATGCGCCGCTGCACCGGCTTCTGGCCGTCGCACACGTCGGGCAGGGCCCGGCCCTTGACGACCGACAGCGCGTATTCCAGGTAGGCGCGCTGGGCATAGCCGCCCAGCGAATCGTCGGGTTCGCCGGGGTTGGCCAGCGGCAGTTCGGGGTTGTTCACGTCAGACATCAGATATCGATCTCCACCGAGTCGCCATGCAGTTCCATCAGGTCGCGGCGGGCCGCGGCCTCACCCTTGCCCATGAGCTGGGTCATCAGGGCTTCGGTGCCGGCGAAGTCGCGCCCGCCCAGGGTGACCGGCATCAGCCGGCGGGTGTCGGGATTGAGGGTCGTGTCCCAGAGCTGTTCGGCGCTCATCTCGCCCAGGCCCTTGAAGCGGCTGATCTGGCACTTCTCGCGGGCCACGCCGTCCTTGGCCGCCTTGTCCAGGATGGACTGCAGCTCGCCTTCGTCGAGCGCGTACTGCTTGGCCGCCGGCTTCTTGCCGCGCGCCGGGATGTCCACGCGGAACAGCGGCGGACGGGCCACATACACATGGCCGGCCTCGATCAGCTTGGGGAAATGGCGGAAGAACAGGGTGAGCAGCAGCACCTGGATGTGCGAGCCGTCCACGTCGGCGTCCGACAGGATGCAGACCTTGCCGTAACGCAGGCCGGAGAGATCAGGCGTGTCGTTCGGGCCGTGCGGATCGACGCCGATGGCCACCGCGATGTCGTGGATCTCGGTGTTGGCGAACAGCCGGTCGCGCTCGACTTCCCAGGTGTTGAGCACCTTGCCGCGCAGCGGCAGGATGGCCTGGCATTCCTTGTCGCGGCCCATCTTGGCGCTGCCGCCTGCCGAGTCGCCCTCGACCAGGAAGACCTCGTTGTGGGCAATGTCGCGGCTTTCGCAGTCGGTCAGCTTGCCGGGCAGCACCGCCACGCCGCTGCCCTTGCGCTTCTCCACCTTCTGGCCGGCGCGCTGGCGCGTCTGGGCCGCCTTGATGGCGAGTTCGGCCAGCTTGCGGCCGTAGTCCACATGCTGATTGAGCCAGAGCTCGAGCGCCGGCTTCACATAGGCCGACACCAGCCGCACTGCGTCGCGCGAGTTCAGGCGTTCTTTCACCTGGCCCTGGAACTGCGGGTCCAGCACCTTGGCGCTCAGCACATACGAGGCGCGGGCGAACACGTCTTCGGGCAGCAGCTTCACGCCCTTGGGCAGCAGCGCGTGCAGTTCGATGAAGCCCTTGACCGCCTGGAACAGGCCGTCGCGCAGGCCGCTGTCGTGGGTGCCGCCGGCGCTGGTGGGAATGAGGTTGACATAGCTCTCGCGCACCGGGGCGCCGTCTTCGGTGAAGGCCACGCACCAGGCCGCGCCCTCGCCTTCGGCAAAGCTGTCGTCGCGGCTGTCGGCATAGCCCTCGCCCTCGAACAGCGGAATGACCGGGTCGGCACTCAGGGTCTGCTGCAGGTAGTCGCGCAGACCACCCTTGTAGAGCCAGCTCTGGGTGTCTTTGGTCTTCTCGTTGACCAGCGTGACCTGCACGCCGGGCATCAGCACCGCCTTGCTGCGCAGCAGGTGGGTGAGCTCGCCCAGCGGCAGTGCGGCCGAGTCGAAGTACTTCGCATCCGGCCAGGCGCGCACCGTGGTGCCCTGCTTGCGGTCGCCGTCGCCGCGCGGGGCCACCTGCAGTGGCTCGCTCACGTCGCCTCCGGCAAAGGCCAGCCGGGCCACCTGGCCGTCGCGGAAGCTGGTGACTTCCAGCCGGGTGGAGAGCGCATTGGTCACGCTCACGCCCACGCCGTGCAGGCCGCCGGAGAAGCTGTAGGCGCCGCCCTTGCCCTTGTCGAACTTGCCGCCGGCATGCAGCCGGGTGAACACCAGTTCCACCACCGGCGCGTTCTCTTCGGGGTGCAGGCCGAAGGGAATGCCGCGGCCGTCGTCCTCCACGCTGACCGAGCCATCGGCATGCAGCGTGACCTTGATCTTCTTGCCGTGCCCGGCCAGGGCCTCGTCGGCCGCGTTGTCGAGCACTTCCTGGATGATGTGCAGCGGGTTGTCGGTGCGGGTGTACATGCCCGGCCGCTGCTTGACCGGCTCCAGCCCCTTGAGGACGCGGATGGAGCCTTCGGAATAGGTCGAAGGGGTGTTTGCCATGGGCGCGGATTGTAAGCACGGCAGCCCCAAACCACTGGATATCCATCCAGACCCATGCCGGATCGCGGGCGACACACGCCACTGGCTGTCGCGCTGCACAATCGCGGGATGACGTCCTCCCCCCGCCTTTCTCCCCTGCAGGTGCTGGCCTGCGGCGCGCTCATCGTGACGCTGTCGATGGGCATCCGCCATGGCTTTGGCCTGTGGCTGCAACCCATCACACAGGCCCAGGGCTGGACGCGCGAGAACTTCGCTTTCGCCATGGCCATCCAGAACCTGGCCTGGGGCTGCTTCGGCATCTTTGCCGGCATGGCGGCCGACCGGTTCGGCGCCTTCCGGGTGCTGGTGGGTGGCTCCATCCTGTACGGCCTGGGCCTGGCCGGCATGGCGCTCACCACCACGCCGCTGGGCTTTGCGCTGACCACCGGGGTGCTGATCGGCGCGGCCCAGGCCGGCACCACCTACGCGGTCATCTATGGGGTCATCGGTCGGCAGATTCCGGCCGAAAAGCGCTCCTGGGCCATGGGCGTGGCGGCTGCGGCCGGTTCTTTCGGCCAGTTCCTGATGGTGCCGGTGGAGGGCGCGCTGATCGCCCAGCTGGGCTGGCAGAACGCCCTGCTGGTGCTGGGCGTGGCGGTGCTGCTGATCGCGCCGCTGGCCTGGGGCCTGCGCGAGCCCGGCTTTGCCGGTGGCCAGCCGCCGAAGCGGGAACAGACCATCGCGCAGGCGCTGCGCGAGGCCTTCGGCTACCGCAGCTTCCAGCTGCTGATGGCGGGCTATTTCGTGTGCGGCTTCCAGGTGGTGTTCATCGGCGTGCACATGCCCAGCTACCTCAAGGACAACGGCCTGTCGCCGCAGGTGGCCAGCTACGCCCTGGCGCTCATCGGCCTGTTCAACGTGGTGGGCACCTACATGGCCGGCTCGCTGGGCCAGCGCATGGCCAAGCGGCACATCCTGGCCTTCATCTATTTCGCCCGCGCCGCAGTCATTGCGGTCTTCCTGTGGGCGCCGCTCACGCCCGCCAGCGTGTACATCTTCTCGGCCGTCATGGGCCTGCTGTGGCTGTCCACCGTGCCGCCCACCAATGCCACGGTGGCGCAGATCTTCGGCGTGGCCCACCTGTCCATGCTCGGCGGCTTCGTGTTCTTCAGCCACCAGATCGGCAGCTTCATGGGCGTGTGGCTGGGTGGCGTGCTGTACGACCAGACCGGCAGCTATGACATCGTCTGGTACATCTCGATCGCGCTCGGCATCTTTGCCGGCCTGATCAACCTGCCGGTGCGCGAGGCACCCATTGCCCGGGCACCGCAAGCGGCCGGAGCGTCGGCATGAAATTTCAGGCCGCCAACCTGCTGGGCAGGCTGCTGATCGCCGCCGCTGCGGTGGCGGCCTTGCTGGCCACCCTGGCCCTCTACACCCGGCCCGACTTCATGGTCCGTCTGGCCGACCAGCTCTGGAGCTGCTTCTGATGCATGGCACCGAAGCCCCGTCGCCCTGGGTGCGGCGCTGGGCGCACCTGATTCCCGCCGGAGCTCCGGTGCTCGATGTGGCCTGCGGCCATGGCCGCCACCTGAGGTATCTCGCCTCGCTGGGCCACCCGGCCACCGGCATCGACCGCGATCCGGCGGCCATCGAGACCATCCGCACCGCCGGCGAAGTGCTGCTGGCCGACATCGAGAACGGCCCCTGGCCCTTGCCCGGTCGCCGCTTCGGCGGCGTGGTCGTCACCAACTACCTGTGGCGTTCGTTGCTGCCCACCATCGTGGCCAGCGTGGCGCCGGGCGGCGTGCTGATCTACGAGACCTTCGGCATCGAGCATGCACAGATCGGGCGCCCCTCGCGACCCGACTTTCTGCTGCAGCCGGGCGAACTTCTGCAGGTCTGCCAGGGTCTGCGGGTGGTGGCTTATGAAGACGGCTACCTCGCTTCACCCCAACGCTTCGTGCAGCGCATCGTCGCCCTGCGGGAAGACCCTGCCGATGCCGGCGCCGGGCAACGCCGGCGGCTGGATTCCGCTGAGTAGAATGCCGGATCGCCCCAGGGTCATCCGGCCTCGGTCGGCCCTGTCGCCCGGCGACGTACCGCACACCAAACGCCTTCCGCCATGAAACCCATCACCGGCAGCATCGTCGCCCTGGCCACCCCCTTCCATGAAGACGGCAGTGTCGACTACCCCACCCTGCGCAAGCTGATCGACTGGCACATCGCCGAGGGCACCGACTGCATCGGCGTGGTCGGCACCACCGGCGAATCACCCACGGTCAATGTGGAAGAGCACTGCGAGATCATCCGCGTGTCGGTCGAGCAGTCGGCGGGCCGCGTGCCCATCATGGCCGGCTGCGGCGCCAACTCCACCGCCGAAGCCATCGAGCTGGCCCGCTTTGCCCACAAGGTGGGTGCCGACTGCCAGCTGCAGGTGGTGCCCTACTACAACAAGCCGACCCAGGAAGGCCAGTACCAGCACTTCAAGGCGATTGCCGAAGCCACCGGTGAACTGCCGGTCGTGCTGTACAACGTGCCCGGCCGCACCGTGGCCGACATGTCGGTGGACACCGCCCTGCGACTGGCCCGGATTCCCGGCATCGTGGGCATCAAGGAAGCCAGCGGCAACATCGAGCGCGCGCAGTGGCTGATCCGCGAGAAGCCCGAAGGCTTTGCCGTCTACTCCGGTGACGACCCCACCGCCGTGGCCCTCATGCTGTGTGGTGGCCAGGGCAACGTGAGCGTGACCGCCAACGTGGCCCCGCGCGCCATGCACGAACTCTGCGTGGCGGCCCTGGCCGGCGACGTCCGGCGCGCCATGGAAATCCAGTTCCGCCTGATGCCGGTGCACCGCCACCTGTTCGTCGAAGCCAACCCGATCCCGCTCAAGTGGGCGATGGCCCGCATGGGTCTGTGCGGCGAGACCATGCGCCTGCCGCTCACGCCCATGTCGCGCCATCTGGCACCCGGCGTCGAGGACGCGCTGCGCAGCAGCGGTCTCCTGGCCTGATCCGGTCATTCCGTTCCCGTGTTTCCGTTCGCGAGCCTCTCACCCATGTCCCACCTCTCCCACCTGATGCGCCATTCCCTCCCCCGTCTGGGCCTGCTGGCTGCAGCTGCCATGGTCGTTTCGGGATGCTCTGTCCTGCAGGAAGACAAGATCGACTACAAGAGCGCCCAGCGCGGCAGCACGCTGGACGTGCCGCCGGACCTGACGCAGCTCTCGCGCGAGAACCGCTACAACGTGCCAGGTGCGGCCGTGTCGGCCAGCAGCTTCGAGGCTGCCAAACCCGCAGCAGCCACCGTCGGAACCGCCGCCAGCACGATCGGCGACGTGCGCATCGAACGCGCCGGCGGCCAGCGCTGGCTGGTGGTGGACCGCCCGGCCAACCAGCTGTGGGGCCCCGTGCGCGACTTCTGGCAGGAAAACGGCTTCCTGCTGGAGCTGGACCAGGAAACCCTGGGCATCATGGAAACCGACTGGGCCGAGAACCGCGCCAAGATTCCCCAGGACTTCATCCGCAGCGCGCTGGGCAAGATCTTCGACAGCCTGTACTCCACCGGCGAGCGCGACAAGTTCCGCACCCGCCTGGAGCGCAACGCCAGCGGTGGCACCGAGATCTTCGTGACCCATCGCGGCATGGTCGAGGTGTACTCCAACACCGAGAAGGACCAGACCGTGTGGCAGCCGCGTCCGGCGGACCCCGAGCTGGAAGCCGAATTCCTGCGCCGCCTGATGGTCAAGCTGGGCGTGGCCGAGAACGAGGCCAAGGCCCTGTCGGCCAGCGCCCCGGTGGCTGCCAGCGCCAAGGTCGCCACGGTCAACAATGTGCCGGTGGTGCAGTTCAACGACAACTTCGACCGCGCCTGGCGCCGTGTGGGTCTGTCGCTGGACCGCACCGGCTTCACCGTGGAAGACCGCAACCGCACCGAAGGCACCTACTTCGTGCGCTATGTGGAGCCCATGAAGCAGACCGAGAAGCCGGGCTTCTTCAGTCGCATCCTTGGAGCGTCCACACCGGAATCCAAGCCGGAGCGCTACCGAGTGGTGGTGCGCAGCAACGACAACAGCACCACGGTGTCGGTGCTCAATGCCCAGGGCCAGCCGGACGCATCAGCCTCGGCACAGCGCATCGTCAAGGTACTGGCCGACGACCTGCGCTGAGCGTCACAGGCCCAGCGTGGTGGCCGGCAGCCCCGGCGCGCTGCGCAGCCAGCAGGCCTGGATGCGCTCGCGCAGCAAGGCCCTGCGCTGGGGCGCATGGCTGGCCACGAAGCCGCCGTGCACCCTGTCCAGACGTTCCAGCGTCCACGAGGGTGTCCAGAACACGCTCGGCAGCTCGCCCTCGTCCACGTGCGGACAGGCATGGGCCTCCACCAGGTGTGACCACAGGGTGCGCCACTGGACGAAGCGCGGGTGCAGCCGGCGCAGCGCCGTGTAATCGCGCGCCAGGATCTGCAGCGTGCGGCCCCGGCGGGCCCAGGCATCCAGTGCGGCGATGGTGCTGCGCTCGCCCAGCGGCCAGTCGGCAAAGTCGGCATCGCACAGCATGATGCTGTTCCAGCCCTGTGTGGCTGCCGCCGCCCAGCCACTGCGCAGGGCCGCTTCGAAATCCACACGGCCACTGCCGCGCCCCTCGGGCAGTTCGGCGGCGGGTGGCGCAGGCGTGTCGTTCATGTCGGCTCCCGGTGCAGCCAGCCGGCCTCGAACCAGTCCTGCATCAGGGCCTGGGCATCGGCGCTGGCCCGCTGCACACGGAGGGCCGGCAGCGTGCGGCGGTCGGCCAGTTCGCGCATGAGGCGGGCGTCGGCACCGCCGGCGCGAAAGCTCTCGCCATTGATGAACACATGGCGCTCGTCGTACATCATGCGGGTGCGGCGGTCCAGGCGCACCGCACCCGGCACCCAGTCGGTCTGTGGCTCGTCGAACCAGGTGCTGGGCTTGGGCTCGGTCATCACCTCGCCCAAGGCACAGGCCAGGCCCTGCGGATCGTTCACCAGCCGCTCCAGGCCCTCGCGGGCAAACTCCATCAAGCCGGCCGGCAGAGCGGCAGGGGTATCGGTGGCGGGCTGCGCCGGATCGCGGTAGAGCACCGGGTCGTCCACTTCGTCGGCCATGCGCTGCAGCAGTTCGGCCGCCAGGCCGCCGCGCTGCGGCGCGCGAAAGCCGATGGAGCAGGTCATGCAGTCCTCGCCCACCGCGTCCCCGTCGTGGGCCCAGCGGGGTGGCAGGTACAGCATGTCGCCGGGCTCCAGCACGAATTCTTCTTCCGGCTCGAAGTGCGCCAGGATCTTCAGCGGCACATCGGGCTGCAGGCTGAGGTCTTTCTGCCGGCCGATGCGCCATCGGCGTCGGCCCGAGACCTGCAGCAGGAACACGTCGTAGCTGTCGAAATGCGGCCCCACGCCGCCGCCCGGGCTGGCCCAGGAGATCATGAGATCGTCCAGCCGGGCATCGGGCACGAAACGGAACCGCTGCAGCAGCTCATGGGCGGCCGGCACATGCAGGTCCACGCCCTGCACCAGCAGCGTCCAGCGGGGTTGCCGCAGCGGCGGCAGCGCCCGGCGCTGCAGCGGACCGGACTTGAGCGACCAGCCGCGCTCTCCGTGCACGATCAGCCGCGACTCCACCTGCGGCTGCGCAGCCAGCTCGAAAAGGCCCGGCCGGTCCAGTGGGGGCCGCACGCCGGGGATGGCCTGACGCACCAGCAGGGGCTTTTTCTGCCAGTGCTTCTGCATGAACCGTTCGGGGCTGAGACCGCCGAGCAAGGCCAGGGGCGTGGAAGTGGATGCGTCGGGCGAAGTGGTGCGGGAAGAGGACATGGGAGAATTGTCGGATGAAAAGCGATACCCGCCACCCCCTGACCGTCACGCCGCAGTGCGTGGTCGCCCTCACCTGGACCCTCAAGGACACATTGGGCGAGGAACTCGACGTGCTCGATGAGCCGGTGGAATTTCTGGTGGGCGGCTCCGACCTGCTGGACAAGATCGAGGAAGCCTTGCAGGGGCACAGTGCCGGTGACGCCATCGACCTGCATCTGGAGCCGCAGGACGCCTTCGGCGACTACGACGACCGCCTGCTGTTCCTGGAGCCGCGCGAACGCTTCCCGGACAACATCGAGGAAGGCATGGGCTTCGAAGGTCTGCCCGAAGGCTGCAACCCGGCCGCGCCACGCGACCGGCTGTACTTCGTGAGCGACATCTACCCCGACCATGTGGTGCTGGACGGCAACCACCCGCTGGCCGGCATTGCGCTGCGCATCCGGCTGAAGATCCACAAGGTGCGCGAGGCCACGGAAGACGAAGTGGGTCGCGGCACGCTGGGCACCGGCTTCTTCCGCATGGATGTGCAGGCGGAAGGCGACGATGCCGGTGACGAACCGGCACCGCCCCCCACCCTGCACTGAGCGACCCCGAAAGGGGTCACCCTGCGATCAACCGCGACCGGTGGAGCCGTAGCCGCCGGTGCCGCGCTCGCTGGACGAACCGAAGGACGGCACCACCCGGAACTGCGCCTGCACCACCGGCACGATCACCATCTGCGCGATGCGCTCCATGGGCTGGATGGTGAACGGTACGGTGCTGCGGTTCCAGGCGCTCACCATGAGCTGCCCCTGGTAGTCGCTGTCGATCAGGCCCACCAGATTGCCCAGCACGATGCCGTGCTTGTGACCCAGGCCCGAGCGCGGCAGGATCATGGCCGCGAAGCCCGGATCGGCCAGGTGGATGGCCAGCCCGGTGGGAATGAGCTGCCAGGCGTTCGGCGCAAGCTCCACCGGCGCATCCAGACAGGCGCGCAGGTCCAGGCCGGCGCTGCCGGGCGTGGCGTAGGCCGGCAGCTGGTCGGCCATGCGGGGATCGAGCACCTGAACGTCGACTTGCATGGCGTGGCTCACTTCTTCATGCTTTCCAGCAGGGCCTTGGCCGGGTCTTCCTCTTCCTCGGCCGGGGCAGCACCCTCCTCGGCTTCGGCAGGTTCTTCGGCGGCAGGCGTTTCTTCTTCCAGGCCAGGCACGTTGTTGAGCATGTCCATCACGGCGGCATCGTCCACCACGATGGCCTTGTCCATGTGATCGGTCACCAGACCCGGGTTGGTGACCACCACCGCCACCATGATCAGCTGCAGGATGATGAAGGCGATCGAGCCCTTGTAGATCTGCGAGGTGGTCACCGCCGGGATGCGTTTGCCGGTGACCGCATCGGTGTAGTCGCTGCGGGCGGCCACGCTGCGCAGGTAGAACAGCGCGAAGCCGAACGGCGGCGTGAGGAACGAGGTCTGCAGGTTCATGGCCAGGATCACGCCGAACCACACCAGGTCGATGCCCAGCTTGTCGGCCACCGGGGCCAGCAGCGGCACCACGATGAAGGCGATCTCGAAGAAGTCGATGAACATGCCCAGGATGAACACCAGGAAGTTCACCACCAGCAGGAAGCCCAGCTGGCCACCGGGCAGCTTGTCGAACAGGTGCTCGACCCAGATGTGGCCGTCGGCCGCATTGAAGGTGAAGCTGAACACCGTGGAGCCGATCAGGATGAACATCACGAAGATGGCCAGCTTGGTCGTGTTCTCCATGGCCTGCTTGAGCAGGCTGAACGACAGGCTGCGGCGGGCAGCGGCCATGATGAGGGCGCCCAGCGCACCCATGGCGCCACCCTCGGTGGGCGTGGCCACACCCAGGAAGATGGTGCCCAGCACCAGGAAGATCAGCACCAGCGGCGGGATCAGCACGAAGGTCACCTGCTCGGCCAGGCGCGAGAGCAGACCCAGGCGGAACAGGCGGTTGAGCAGGGCCAGCGCCAGCGCCAGGAAGGAACCCACCGTGATGGACATGATGACCACCTCGTCGCCGGGGGCCGGCATTTCGCGGCCGATCCAGGCGTTGATGATGGACTCGTGCACCTCGGCCCAGGCGAAGCTGGCAGTGGCACAGATGGCCAGCAGCACCAGCAGCGAGCGGTGGCCGCTGCTGCCATTGGGCTCGTTGTAAATGCGGGCCTCGGGCGGCAGTGCCGGCACCCAGGACGGCTTGAAGATGGCCACCCCAGCGATGAACAGCAGGTACAGGCCCACCAGCATGAGTCCGGGGATGAGCGCGCCGGCGTACATGTCGCCCACCGAGCGGCCGAGCTGGTCGGCCAGCACGATCAGCACCAGCGACGGCGGGATGGCCTGTGCCAGCGTGCCCGAAGCGGTGATGGTGCCGGTGGCAATGGTGCGGTTGTAGCCGTAGCGCAGCATGATGGGCAGCGAGATCAGGCCCATCGAGATCACGGCGGCCGCCACCACGCCGGTGGTGGCCGCCAGCAGCGCACCCACCAGGACCACCGCCACGGCCAGGCCGCCACGGACCGGACCGAACACCTGGCCCACGGTGGACAGCAGGTCTTCGGCCATGCGGCTGCGCTCCAGGATGATGCCCATGAGCGTGAAGAACGGGATCGCCAGCAGCGTGTCGTTCTGCATGATGGCAAACACCCGCTGCGGCATGACCTGGAACAGCGTGGGCTGGAACAGGCCCAGCTCCATGCCGAGGAAGCCGAAGGTCAGGCCGGTGGCAGCCAGTGCAAACGCCACCGGGAAGCCCGAGAGCAGGAACACCAGCAGGCCCGCAAACATGAGCGGGACGAATTGGGCAGTCAGAAATTCAACCATGATCACTGCGCTCCTTGCACGCGCTTCTGTTGTTCGAGGAGCTCCTGCGCCAGTCGCTCTTCCTCACTGGGGCCGCTGGGGGCGAGCACGTCAGGCCCCTGGCCCAGCAGGAAGGCGGCGCGCTTGACCAGCTCGCTGAAACCCTGCAGCAGCAGCAGGACAAACCCGGCCGGGATCAGCAGGTAGACCGGCCAGCGGATCAGGCCGCCGGCGTTGCCCGACATCTCGCCCGAGGTCCAGGCGCGTTCGAACAGCGGCCAGCCCTCGGCGATCATGAGCCAGCACAAGGGCGCCAGGAACAGCAGGATGCCGCCGATGTCCACCCAGTTGCGGGTGCGGGCGCTGAAGCGGGAGGAGATGAAGTCGATGCGCACGTGGGCATTGACCAGGAAGGCGTAACCGGCGCCCAGCATGAAGACGGCGCCGAAGAGGTACCACTGGATCTCGAGCCAGCTGTTGGAGCTGGCACCGACGACCTTGCGCACGATGGCGTTGCCGGCACTGATGAGCGTGGCAGCCAGGACCAGCCACATGGCCAGTTTGCCGATGAGCTGATTCAAGCCATCGATCAGCCGGGAAAGGCGTAGCAGAAGCGACATGGCGTTTTCCGTAAAAAAGACAACCGGGCAGTGTAGCCAGCCGTCACCGGCGTGACTGTGGTTTGGCTGACAAGCACGCCTCAGGCGACGAATGACAGC
>CALRSR020000042.1:0-20828 GCA_943370825.1 Allobosea thiooxidans
TGACCACCTGCAGGTTGCTCAGACTGACATTGCCGCGCTGCCTGGGCAGACAGTGCTCGATGGTGGCGAATTGTTCGGGCGTGATTTCCATACCCGAGAGTGTCTGTCGCCGGCTTAGTAATTGCTATTAGTGTTAACACGCCCTAGTCGGGCACCACCACCTGCCGGGCCTGGCCATGCCAGCCCAGCCAGCGGTGGGCGGCGGCGGTCAGGGCGCCGGCATCGCCGGTGGTCAGCAGGGCCGATTCGGCATGCAGCGGATGTCCCGGTGTGGCCGTGTCCATCTGCAGCACATGGCGCGTGCGCCGGGCCACGGCCTCGCCGGTATCGACCAGTCGAACCCCGGGGCCGGCCGCCTGCTGCAGCACATCGGCTGCAAACGGGTAGTGGGTGCAGCCCAGCACCAGGGTGTCGAGCCCGGGTGCGGCCTGCCGCACGCTGTCCACGTAGCGCTGGCCCAGGGTCTGGATGGTGGCGGTGTCGTCGCGTTCGATGGCGCCGGCCAGCCCGTCACAAGGCTGGTCGTGGATGTGCACCGCCCGCCGGGCCGCTGCCTGCAGCCGCTGGCGCAGGGCGGCGTAGCGCTCGCTGCCCAGGGTGCCTCGGGTGGCCAGCACGCCCACATGGCCGCTGGTGCTGAGTTCGATGGCCGGCTTGACGGCCGGCTCCACGCCCACGATGGGCAGGTCGGCATGGCTGGCCCGCAGACCGTCGATGGCCAGGGCCGTGGCGGTGTTGCAGGCCACCACCAGCGCGTCGATGCCGTGGATGCGGCGCAGCCAGGCGGTGATGGCCTGGGAGCGCTGCGCCACCCAGTCGGCACCCCGTTCGCCGTAGGGCGCGTGCAGGCTGTCGGCCAGGTAGGTGAAGCGCACGCCCGGCAGCTCGGCCCGCAGGGCCCGCAGCACGCTCAGGCCGCCAACCCCGCTGTCGAACACGCCGACGTGGCGAGCGCTGTGGTTCAAGCCGATGCGACGGTGATGCCCTTGAACTCGCCGCTGGCAATACGCTTCTGCCACTCGGCCGGGCCGGTGATGTGGGCGCTGGTGCCGCCGGCATCCACCGCCACTGTCACCGGCATGTCCACCACGTCGAATTCGTAGATGGCTTCCATGCCCAGGTCTTCGAAGCCGACCACGCGGGCTGATTTGATGGCCTTGGACACCAAGTAGGCCGCGCCGCCGACCGCCATGAGGTAGGCGCTCTGGTGCTTCTGGATGGCCTCGATGGCCACCGGACCGCGCTCGGCCTTGCCCACCATGGCGATCAGGCCCGTCTGGGCCAGCATCATCTCGGTGAAGCCGTCCATGCGGGTGGCGGTGGTGGGGCCGGCCGGACCCACGGCCTCGTCGCGCACCGGATCGACCGGACCCACGTAGTAGATGACCCGGTTGGTGAAGTCCACCGGCAGCTTCTCGCCCTTGGCCAGCATGCCCTGGATGCGCTTGTGCGCAGCATCGCGGCCGGTGAGCATCTTGCCGTTGAGCAGCAGGGTCTGGCCCGGCTTCCACGAGGCCACTTCGGCCTTGGTCAGGGTGTCGAGGTTGACGCGGGTGCTCTTCTGGGTGTCGGGCACCCAGTTGACGTCGGGCCACAGGTCCAGGCTGGGGGCGTCCAGGTACACCGGCCCGCTGCCGTCGAGCACGAAGTGCGCGTGGCGGGTGGCGGCGCAGTTGGGGATCATGGCCACCGGCTTGCTGGCCGCGTGGGTCGGGTACATCTTGATCTTTACGTCGAGCACCGTGGTCAGGCCGCCCAGACCCTGCGCGCCGATGCCCAGGGCGTTGACCTTGTCAAACAGCTCCAGGCGCAGCTCTTCCACCTGGCTGAGCTTCTCGCCCTTGGACGCCTTCTCCTGCAGCTGGTACATGTCCAGGTCGTCCATGAGGGACTCCTTGGCCATGAGCACCGCCTTCTCGGCCGTGCCGCCGATGCCGATGCCCAGCATGCCCGGCGGGCACCAGCCGGCGCCCATGGTGGGCACGGTCTTGAGCACCCAGTCGACCACCGAGTCGCCCGGGTTGAGCATGATCATCTTGCTCTTGTTCTCGCTGCCGCCGCCCTTGGCGGCCACGGTCACTTCCACCGTGTCGCCGGGCACGATCTCGGTGAAGATCACCGCCGGCGTGTTGTCCTTGGTGTTCTTGCGCAGGAACTGCGGGTCGGCCACCACGCTGGCGCGCAGCTGGTTGTCCGGGTGGTTGTAGCCGCGGCGCACGCCTTCGTTGACCGCATCCTCCAGCCCGCCGGTGAAGCCTTCCCAGCGCACGTTCATGCCGACCTTGAGGAACACGTTGACGATGCCGGTGTCCTGACAGATGGGGCGATGGCCCACCGCGCTCATCTTGCTGTTGGTCAGGATCTGCGCGATAGCGTCCTTGGCGGCCGCGCTCTGCTCGCGCTGGTAGGCGCGGGCCAGGTGGGCAATGTAGTCGGCCGGGTGGTAGTAGCTGATGTACTGCAGCGCGCCGGCGATGGATTCGATCAGGTCGTTCTGGCGGATGGTGGTCATGGCGTGTGTGCCCCGGAGGGTCGTCTCGGTCGTGGGTGAAAGACCCGCCGATTTTCGCAGACCCGCCGCCCGCCCCTTGAGCCCGTCTTCACTGCCAGGTCACGGTGACCGATGCATGCACCCGCGGACCGCTCTGGTCCGGGTCGAGCTGGCGGTTGCGCAGCGGCCAGCCCACCGACACCCGGGCCTGCACGCCCGCTGCCCATTCGGCCACCGCTCCCACACCGGCGCTGGTGAGGAAGTCGCGCCGCGTGGCGTCGGCCAGCGGGGCAGGGCGGAACGGGAACGCCGCCCCGTGGTCGACGAAGGCCAGCCCGGTCACGAAGGGCCAGCCACTGTCGGCTGCCGGAGAGTGCAGGCGGTGGCGCAGCTCGGCGCTCAGCAGGTAGCCGCTGCGGCCGGTGAGCAGGCCTTCGGCATAACCGCGCACGCTGGCGCTGCCGCCCACCTGGAACTGTTCGGACGACGGCAGCAGCGGGCTGAACCCGGCCTGCAGGCCGGCGCGCAGCAACCACTGGGTCTGCGGGCTCAGGGGCTGCAGCCAGGCGGTGTTGGCCCGCAGGTACACGAAGCTGCCGTCCGCATTGCGCGACTGGGTGCCGGCGTTGAGGTTGGCGTCGACTGTCCAGACCGCGCCGTCGAGCTGGTGGTCGCCGGTCACGCCGGCGGTCAGCACGTTCAGTCGGGAGCTCACCTGGGTGATGCCGCCGAAGGTGCTCTCGCTGGATTTGAGGGCCAGCCGCCCGTAGCCCAGCCAGAGACGTTCGGCACTGACCACCAGCGGCTTGCTCGCGCCCAGCGACACGGTCTGCGACGAGCCGCCGATGTCCAGCGGCAAGAACGGGCCGTCGATGATCTTGATTCGGTCGGCATTGAAGGAGGCGTCCAGCCGCCAGCCGTCTGCCGTCAGCGCGGTGCTGTAGGCCGCCGCCACGCTGGCACTGCCTTCGGCCGCCACGCCCGAGAGCTGCAGGCTGTCGTCGCTGCGGCGCAGGCCGTTCCATTGCCCCACCACGCCCAGGCGGATCTCGCCCACCGTGTTGCGGCCACCGTTGTCCACATAGGTCTGCAGCCGGCGGGCCACCGGTTCCTGTGCCAGCAGTTCCACGTCGGTGGTGCCGCTGGCCTGGCCGGGCTTGACGCTGGCACTGAGCTGCGCCTGGTGCAGGCGGTTGAAGCGCACCAGATCGGCTTCAAGTTCGGGCACCGACAGCAGCTGGCCCTCGCGCAGGCCCAGCCGTTCGCGCACGAAGCGGTCGCTGACCTGGTTCGCTGCCCCCACGCGGACCTCGCCCACGCGGGCTTCCACCAGCCGGATGCGCACCGTGCCGCCCACCACGTCCTGCGGTGGCAGCACCGCACGGGCGGTGGGCATCTGGCGCGCGTCGTACAGCCGGTTGATGGCAGCGACCACGTCGTACAGCTGGCTCAGGCTGAGCACGCGGTTCTCGAACGGGGCCACGGCCGCGCGCAGCTCGGCCGCACTCAGGATGGCTGAGGCGTCCACCTCGATGCGGCGCACCTCGATGTTCTGCCGCTGCGAAGCCGCGCCCGGTGCCGGCGTGGCCGGCAGGTCGATGCCCGGCACCACCGGCCGCTGCTGCAGCCGTTGCTCCTGCCGCAGCCGCTCCAGCTGGTCGCGCTCCAGGCGCTGGATGGCACCGATCTCGCCGGCGCCGCTGGCGGTCTGGGCCTGGGCCTGCGATGCGGCCGACAGTGCCAGGGTCAGCGCCACGGTCAGCGCCATGGGGAAGGACTGGCGGTTGGCCGGGCGGGCCGCTGGCCGGGTGTCCATGGGGGAGGGCGTCACAGTTTCTCTTCCAGAGCGTCGATGTCGATGTTGATGAGCGCCGGACGCTGGACCTCGGGGGTGTGGTCGATGGCGAAGTCCTCGCGGTCCGGGCTGGCGCTGGTGCCCAGCAGGCCGGCGCCCACCGTGAGTTCGGCGCTGCCCAGGGGCGTGCCGAACACCAGCCGGCGCAGGTCGTAGTTGATGACGTAGTCGCCCAGGAAGGCCTGGGTGGGCGTGAGGCTGAGGAAGAAGTCGCCGTCCAG
Organism: Allobosea thiooxidans; assembly: GCA_943370825.1. Classification (GTDB taxonomy): domain Bacteria; phylum Pseudomonadota; class Gammaproteobacteria; order Burkholderiales; family Burkholderiaceae_C; genus Hydrogenophaga. The sequence continues at coordinate 4,568 of CALRSR020000042.1, forward strand.
CGTGAAGCCGCGGATGGTGGTGCCGCCCGGCGCCGGAGCACGGTCCTGGCGGTCCATGCGCGTGGTGAAGAACGGCGTCACGAAGGTGGCGGCATCACCCAGGAAACCGGCCGGCACGCTCAGTGTGGGCGCGTCGGTCGTCACCCGGGCATTGCCCACCACGAAGGTGGCCAGGCGCAGGTCGCCGGCACCTTGCACGTCCAGCCTCACGTCCTGGGCGGTGCTGCCGCCCTGGCCGGTGATGTTGACCACCGCGCCGGCGCCTTGCACCAGCGGACGCAGACCCACATTCATCAACCGGGCCTGCAGCGACAGCGGACCGCCCGACACCACCTGCAGCGCCTGCTGGGTGCCGATGGCGTCCGGCGCGTTCAGGCGCGCTTCGGTGCCGGCCTGCACGTCGGGTCCGGCACCGCCGTCGCGGGTGATGTTGCCGGTGCCGTCGGTGCCGGCGTTGAGTGCGGCGATGCCGTCGGTGCGGGCGGTGCCGCCGTCGAAGCGGATGTCGTCGGACGCCTGGATCAGCAGCCCGGCATCGGCCTGGACCGTGCCGGCCAGCGTGACGCTGCTGTCCACCGCGGCCAGCTCGAAGCGGCCCTGGGTGGTGATGTCGCCCAGCGTGCCCGACAGGCCGGACATGCTGAGGTAGATGCCGGTGGGCGCGCTGGCATTGAGCCGGCCCGGGTTGCGCACCTGCACGTCCAGCGCGTTCTGGCCGCCGGGACGACCCACCGTGTCGCCGGCCACCAGCGTGACGCTGGTGCCGCGCACATCGAGCTGGCTGTCCGGCACCGATTCCACGATGCTGCCCTGCGCCTGCAGGTTGGCGTCGCCGCGGGCGAACACGGTGCCCACCACCATGTCGCCGTCCACTTCGCGCACGAACAGGTCGGTGCCGGCGCGGGCGGTCAGGGTGCCGGTGGGGGCCAGATCGACCTGCACCTGTTCGGTGGCGGTGCCGATGCGACCCAGCCCGGCCTCCAGCACCGCGCTGCCGGCGGTCACATGGGTCAGGCCGGCGGCGCCCAGCAGGCTGGCGCCGGTCTTGATGCGCACCTGCTCCGGCGCGCTGACCTGGCCCAGGGTGAGGTCGGCTTCCGAGCCCAGCAGCAGGCTGCCACGGGTGGTGGAGGCGTTGAGCACACCGCTGGCGGTCACGTCCACATCCTCGAACTCGGTGATGCGGATCTGGCCGTTGCCGTCCACCACGATGTCGCTGCGCTCGGCCGCCAGCAGGGCCAGCTTGTCGCTGTCGCTGAGCAGGCCATTGGCGTCCAGCGTGATGACGCGCGGGCTGGCCTGGCGGGTGCCGATGCCGTCCTGCGCCGTCAGCGTCACCTGGCGGCCTACCACATTGGCCTGCTCCAGCCGGATGTCGGTGTCCGATGTGGGCCGGAACAGGCCGCCGGCCAGGCCGTTGGCCAGTTGTGCCTCGGTCCAGACCGCACCTTCGGACAGCGCAGCGGTCTCGGCGGCGGTCAGCGTGGGCAGGAAGTTGGCCACATACCCGCCGGCGCCGAAGCGGGCCTGCGCGGCATGGTAGGCGCTGGTCTGCTGCGCCTCGTAGGCCGCCAGTTCGGCCGCGCCCCAGCCGTCATTGACCGACAACAGCGCTGCCGCCTGCACCTGGGTGAGCTGGAAACGGAAGCTGGCGTTGTAGGCGTCTGCGGTGAAGCTGCCGTCGTCCTGGCGCTTGAGGTTGCGCATGCGGAAGTAGTTTTCGTACTGCTGTTGCAGCAGCACTTTCTGGCTTTGCAGGTTGCGCTCCAGCGCGGCCTGGGCCGCCGGGCCGGTCAGGCCCATCTCGGTCCACAGGGCCAGCAGCTGGTTGCGCGTCTGCTCGTCGGTCTGTTCCACCGTGTTGGCGTCCACCAGCTGGCCCGGCGTGGTGAGGAACACGTCGCCGGCGGCCGAGGCCACCTGACGCACGCGCATGTCGCCGGTGGCTTCCTGCAGGCGGATGTCGCCCACCGCTGCCGCCGACAGCACGCTGCTGGTGCCCAGGGTGTCCACCTGCAGGGCCAGGTTGTCCATCAGGCCGTGGATGCCGCCATTGAGCGACACCAGGTTGACGTTGTTGCCGGTGATGCTGGTGCCGGCCGTGGTGCTGCGGATGCTGCCCTCGGCACTCAGGTTCACGTCGCCCTGGGTGGAGCTGACCGAGTTGATGACCAGATCGCCACGGGCGGTGGTCACCGACACGCCGTCAAGGCCGCTGGCGGTGAGCGAGCCGTTGTTGACCAGTTCGATGCGCACCGGCGCTGCCGCGCTGCCGACGGCGCCCGCCGTGGAACGCAGCGTGACCTGCTGGCCCAGCACCCGGGCGTCCGGGTTCAGCGTGCCGATGCCCTGGGCGGCATCGAGGGTGAGGCCACCCGCCACACTGCGCACCAGGCCGCCGATCAGCAGCTGCCCGTCGCTGGTCACCGACACGTTGGAGCTGTCGTGGCCGATGAACCTGACCGCCACGCTCTGCGAGGCGTTCACGCTGTGCTGGTAGCGCTCGTACTGGGTCCAGCTGTACTTCTCCGACGAGGTGTAGATGCGGCTGTGGCACACGCCCAGGAAACAGTCGGTCTTGCGGCTGGTGGTGCCCAGGTCGGTCTTGATCTCCGGGCTCTTGCTGCTGGTGTACTCCAGCATGTAGTCGGCCAGATTCGGCCGGGTGTCGATGGACAGCCAGTCGCCGGTGACGCGGTCCAGCCGCCTGGAGCTGGGCGACTGGGTGCGGTTGGGCTGGCGGCCCGGGTCACGGCCCAGGAAGTCGGCACCCCAGGTGGTCTTGGTGTCGTAGCTCTGGATCCGCTCCCACTCGGTGATGTCGCTGTTGATCCAGTTGAAGCGGCGGTCCGCCATGGGGTCGAACGAGGTGCTGCGCCCACCGTCGGCGGTGGAACTGGACACCTCCACCATGGCACCGTTGGTGCCGGTGTTGGTCCTGGTGATGGCCACGCCGTTGAGGCGGGTGATTTCGGTCACCAGCGGCGTGTTGTTGGCGCCGCGCTGGAAGCCGTTGGCATCGCGCGCGGTGTCGGTGATGCGGATGGTGCCCCGCACCCCCGGCCCGGTGTCCAGGCGGCCCACCGCCAGAGGGAGGCTGGAATCGTTGACGATGTTGATGCGGCCGTAACCGTCCATCACGCGCAGTTCACCGTTGCCGGTGGAGAACATGTTGCCGAACAGCTCCATGTGACCGCCACCCATGCGCACGTCGGCCAGCTCCAGCCGGTCGAGCTGCGTGTCGTAGCGCAGCTTGATGCCGTTGCTGTCGGCCCTGCCGTCCACCACCGGGTTCTGCAGGATCAGGTACCGGGCGTCGGAAGGGTCGGGCAGCGCTGCGGCGATCGCATCCCGGACGTTCGCACCGATGACGATCGAACGGTCGGGCAGTCCGGCCTGGATCAGGCCGTTGATGTTGAGCTTGTCGGCGCTGATGTAGACATTGTTGCCGGCAATGGTCGACCCGCAGGCCACGGCGGCGCAGTCGGGCAGGGTGTCTGCCGACTCGGTGATCTGGGCGACCTGGTTGAGGTTCTTGCTGCGCGCCAGGGCTTCCTTCTCCCGTGCCAGGTCGCTCAGGCGCGAGGTCGGATCGCCGCCCTGGTGGCTGAAGCCCGGAGTGAAGGTCTTGATGAAGTCGCCGCCGGTGAACAGGGTGACGGTTTCGGCGCCGATGCTGCCTTTCACCCGCAGCGTGCCTTCGCTGGTGGCCTTGACCTCGCCCCCCAGGTTGGTGACATCGCCAAAGAGCCACAGCTGTGCAGGCCCGCCGCTGTTGCCGCTGTTGCCGAAGGCGGTGTTCTCGACGCGGATCGACGGCTTGTCGGTGCTGGTGGCGTCGGTGACGCTCAAGTTCGCCACCTGGCCGGCGGCATTTCGCTGGTTGATGTCGGCACTGCCGGACACCCGCATGCCGTTGAGGCTGACCAGACCGCCCACCTCGTCGGGGATGAACAGGTTGGCATCCACCTTCATGAAGCGGGTCGAGTGGTTGACGAGCTCGATGCGGGCGTCACCGGGGGCCACCACCGAGCCTTGGCCGGTGAGTGCCTTGCCGGTCACCCGCACATTGCCCGAACGGGCCGTGATGATGTCGCGTTCGCTGCCGATCTGGACGAAGTCCACACTGGTGGCATTGGCCAGCTGGGCCTGCTGCTGCCCCAGGATGTTCAGGTCGGCCAGGATGCCCAGCGCGGCATCCGAGCCGCTGCTGGCGTCCTGCGCGTCCGCCAGGGCCTGATTGGCCCCGGCCAGCTGCGTGACGGCAGCGGCCAGCAGGGCGTCGGCCCGGACCACCGCCTGCCGTGCGGTGGTCTCTGCATCGGTGGCGGCCACACCGGCAGCCGAGCGGGCTGCGGTGTCGGCGGCGGTCCTGGCCTGGACCGTGGTGGCCTGGGCGGCGTTGCGGGCGTCCTGGGTCGATGCGTTGTCGGCCAGCACGGCCGCTTCGGCCGACATGGCGTTGGCCAGGGCGCGAGCCTTGCTGGCGGCGTTCTCGGCGGCGTCGGCCATGGTGCCGAGGTAGGTCTTGGCGTCGGCATCGGTGGTGGCGTTGGCGGCTTGCCGCAGATCGCTGGCGTTGGCCTCGGCCTGGGTGGCTGCCGTGTTGGCCGCCGTGGCGCTGGCTGCCACGGTGGTGGCGGCAGCGGCACTGGCAGTGGCCGCCACCTTGACAGCGGCCGTGGTCTCTTGCGCCGTGCTCTCGGCCTGGTCGGCGGCCAGTTGCGCAGCGCTGGTGGCCGCCGCGGCGGCAATGGTGGTGCTGGTGCCGGCATCGCGCGCGGTGGTCACGAACGCCTGCACGCTGGTGTCGACCTGCTGGGCCGATGCCAGCCCGGTGACGGCGTTGTCGCGCTGCAGCGTGGCCGAGGCCTGTGCCTCGATGGCCGCAGCAGCGCTGCTGCCGCCCTTGATCTTGTCGTACGGCGCGCGCTTGTCCTGGGCGGCCGCCTTGATCTGGTCAATTTCTGCCTGCAGCAACTGTCCCACGTTCTGGTTGTCTTCCAGCCGGGCCACGCCCTGCAGCGCCTCGGACGAGGTGATGCTGCTGTCGGCACCGATGGTGATGTACTGGTGGTTCCACAGGCCGGCGCGCACCGCGCCGTCGATGCGCACGGTGGACGACAGGCCGGCCACGCCGGGCAGGCCGGCGTTGTCCTGGCTGGTGCCGCCGGTGATCTTGAGCGACGAGGTGTCGGCGCCGAAGAATTCGCCGATGGCCGACAGCACCTCGCGGTACAGGTCGGTGCCTTCGCCGTAGCCGCGGGCGCGGTGCTCGCCTTCGGTGGCGGTCAGGTTGACGTCGCGCACCGCCTTCACCTGCGAGCCGGCGGCCAGCGTGATGTCGTTGTGCTGCACCAGACGGCCCAGGGCGTCCGGGTCGGTCTCGATGGGTACCGCGGTGCGGTTCCACAGCCGGGTTTCGGCATCGGCCACGAGCTGGTTGGCCCGGGTGCGGTCGGCACCGGCCATCAGGTACACGCTCTCCTCGGCCTCGATCAGCGCGCCGCGGCCCACGGCCACTGCCTGGTCGGCCGTGATGGTGGAGCGGGTGTCGCCCTGGGCGGCCCCGGCTGCGCCGTAGGTCTTGGAGTTGGCGCGGGTCTGCACCGTGGCGGCGGTCAGGGCCGAGAGCTCGATGTTGCCGTCGCCCAGCAGGGCGGCGTCGTCACCCACGCTGACCCGCGCGGTGCTGGTGTTGTCGATGCTGGATTCCGAGCGGGCCACCGCAATGGCACCGCCCGAGTCCAGGCGCACCCGGTCGTAGGCGTTCACGTTGTTCGAAGCGCCCAGTTCCAGCAGGCCGTTGACGGCGGTGGCCACGGGTTTGCCGCTGCTGTTGGTCACCAGCACGGTGGCCGGGTTGTCGACATCGATCAGGGCGCCCTGGCCCACGGTGACCTGCGCGTCGTTTCGGATGGTGGTGCTGGAGCGTGCGGCGGCTGCGTTGAGCACGCCCCCCGAACCCGAGTCCACCTGGTAGCCGGTGGCTCCGGCGCTGGACTTGGTGATGTCGTTGCCGGCGCGGGCGCTGAACAGCGTCGTCGCGGCCACGGTCATGTTGCGGCCGATGGCCGCCAGGGCGGTGCTGTCCACCTGGTTGACCGCCCGCGCACCGGAGGCGCCCACGGCGGCGGCGCTGGTGGAGTCGGCGGTGGCGTCGAAGTCGATGCGTTGCACCGCGTCGATGTCCACCGCATCGGCCACCACCGTGCCGCCGTTGCCGGTGGCGGTGCCCAGCAGCACCTGGGTCACGCCGTCGGCATCGGTTTCCGCCCGGGAGGCCAGCAGCACGCCCAGGCCGCCGGCGCCCGAGACGGTGCCGGCACGCAGGGTGCTGTTGCCTTCGGCCTGCAGCCGCAGGCTGCCGGCCACCAGATCGGCTGCATCGCCCACCTGCACCCGGGTGACGGTGCCGTTGCGGGCCAGCGCGGTGTTGCTGCCGCCGGCCAGCAGGCCGCCGTTGATGCCGGTGGCATCGGCGCGGGCGCTGGTGGTGGACAGGGCGCGCACCGCCAGTTCGTTGCCGGTGGTGATGTCGTTGCCCTGGCCGAGCGAGGCTTCGGTCACCGAGTTGACGGTGGCACGCGCATCGGTGGCGCTGGCGCCCAGCAGCAGGCCGCCGGCACCGGCGGTGGCACTGGCCACGGCGGTGTCGCCGCTGGCCAGGGTGCGGGCCCGCACATCCATGCGGTCCGCGGTGATGTCGGCGTTGTCGCCGGTGCTGGCGCGGGCGGTGCTGCCCACGTCGGCATGGGCCACCGAGGCGCCGATCGACACGCCGCCCGATACCGCCACGCCCAGCGCCTGGGCACGGGCTTGCGGATCGGCGTCGGCACGCAAGTTCAGTGCGCCGCTGCCGGTGCTGATGACGGTGTCGTTGCCGATGGACGCCAGGGACCGGGTGTGATCGCCGGCATCGGCCAGGGCACCGGCCGCGCCGGCCAGCAGGCCGCCAGACGCGGCCACCACGTCGGCGGTGCCGCGGGTGCGGGTCTGGCTCTGCACGTCCAGGCCGGTGGAGGTCACCCGGGTGTTGTCCAGCAGCGTGGCCTGGGCCTGGCTGTTCTGGTCCACCAGGGCGATGGCTGCACCCACGCCGATGGCGCCCACCGCGGCCGCGCCGCCGTTGGCCACCAGATCAGTCTGCAGGCTGGCGTCGATCGTCACGTTGCCGCTGGCCGACACCGTGCCGCCGAGCTCGGCCTGGGCCTGCGACGACTTGTCGTGCCAGGCGTAGCTGGCGGCCAGACCGGCCAGGCCGGCGCCGCCGGCATAGGTGCGCAGGGTGGACGTGCTGCCCTGGGTGTCCTGCGCCTGCACGCGCACATTGCGCTGGGCCGAGGTGCTGCCGGTCAGGCTGGCCAGGGTGCGGTCGTCCACCTGGGCGATGGCCACGCCGCCGCCCAACGACACGCCGCCCGATACCGCCGCCCCGACCGCAATGGCCTGGGTGGTGGTCTGGTTGCTGGCCGACACGTTCACGTCGCGGCCGGCGGTCAGCACGGTGCTGCTGGCCACCGTGGCCGCGGCCGAGCTGGACGCGGCCGGGGCGCTGAAATCGCTGTTCAGGGCCACGCCTGCGCGCGCTGCATCGGCGCGCTGGGCCGAATCGCCGGCGTCGCCGTGGTCGGCCGCCAGCTGGTTGCCGGTGGCGCTGCCACGCACCATCTGCCCGGCCCGGTCGACCGAGCCGCTGGTGTTGTCGCTGGCGTCACCGTCGGGCCGTGCACCGACGGCAATCACCGATGCCGCGCCGGCAATGCCGGCGGTGGAGCCGCCCGCGGCCGCGGTGGTCAGCGAATCGATGTCGCGCACCGTGCTGGCCACCACACCGATGTCGCGCCCGGCCCGGATCCGGGTGTCGCCGCCCACGGTGGCGCTGGCGCCGTTGTTCACCAGCACCACATCGGCCACCGCGCCCACGCCCACGCCGCCCAGACCCACGCCCAGACTGCCCACCCGGTTCTCGACCGTGTTGCGGTCGCTGGCGGCGACCACCACGTCCTGCGAGGCAGATGTGTAGGCCCCGTCGTCATTGAAGTTGGCCGTTCCGCTGACCTGTGCGTCGGTGCTGCCCTTGAGCACCACCACGCTCACCGTGCCGGCCACGCCCACGCCGCCGGCTGCCGCGGCGGTGTAGGCATGGTTGGTCTGGGCGAAGCTGCTGTCGGCGCCGATGCGGGTCGTGCCGGCGGCATTGATGTTGCTGTCGCCGCCCACGCGGGCGGTGGTCTGCTGCTGCGACACGGTCACCGCGGCGGTCACGCCCACCCCGGCCACGCCGCTGGCGGCCAGTGCACCGGCGACGATGTCGACCTCGGTGTCGGCCGTGGCCTCCACCAGGGCGTTGCCCCGGGAAGTCAGCTGGCTGTCGTCGACCAGGGCCTGGGTGGTGCCGTCCAGCAGCACCAGCGCGCCGGTGCCGGCCAGGCCGGCATAGGTGCCGCCGCCCACCGCCACCGCCGCCTGGGTGATGCCGGTGGTGGAGCGCGCCTGCACGGCCACCGCCTGCTGGGCCTGCACGGCGGCGTCGTTGACGCGCGCGGTGGTGGTGTGCGAGACCACCACCGAGTCGACCGCACCACCCACACCGGCGTCGCCCCCGACGGCACCGCCGCCGGTGCCCGAGGTGATCTCGTCGTGGTGGAACGCTCCCACACGGGCCTGCTGCGTGGCGTGGCCCAGTGGGTCGTTCAGGGTTGCACCCTGGCTGAGTTCGGCCGTGGTGCTGCCGCCCAGCAGGGCCACGCTGACCGTGGCTGCAACCGTGGCGCTGCCGCCACCGGCCGCGCTGATGGCGAAGTTTTCCAGCTCGGCGGTGCTGGAGGCGATCACCGCCACACCGCGCAGGTTGTCGCGCTGCTGCCGGTCGGCCAGCGAACCGCTGCCCGCCAGGCGGCCGTTGTCCACCGCCACCGTGCTGCCCAGGCCGTTGGCCGTGATGCTCGTGCCGGTGCCGCTGACCTGCGCCAGCGTGCTGGCCTGCATGTCGTTGAAGGCCACCGCACCCGCGCCGCCCACGCCGCCGCTCAGACCGGCCGCGCCGGCCCGCGAACGGATGGTGTCGTCGCTCTCGGCGCTGACCACCGCGTTGCCGCTGGCGTTGATGACTGCGCCGCCGGCCACCCGGGCGATGTTGCTGCCGCCCACTTCGTTGAGCGCGATCGAGCCGGCAAAACCGGCGCTGGCGCTGCCCGCGCCGGAAATCGCCCACACCTCCAGGTCGCCGGTGCGCTGGCCGGCCACCCGGGCTTCGGCTGCGTCCAGCGTGCCGCCGGACATCTGGGCCAGCACCGTGCCGCCGATGTGGTTGTAGGCACCGGCTGCGCCCACGGCCGCGTTGCCGCCCACGGCGGCCGCACCGCTGATGGACCGGATGCGCGAATCGTCCTGCGCCACGATGGACGCGGCGCCGGTGCCATCCAGATCGGCGTCGGTGGCGCTGGCTGTGGTGCGGTTGTCGATGGTGTTGACACCCAGCGATCCGGTGACGGCCGCCTTGGCGGCCCCGCCGCCGCCTGCGGCGGCGTTGGCGATGTCGGCGCTGGTGCGGGCTTCGATGGCCACCGAGCCGCCGTTCAGCGATGCCTGCGCCACCCGTGCTTCGGTCGCGTTGCCGATGCGGTTGTAGGCCGCTGCCACGCCGAGTGCAGCCTGGCCCGACAGGGCCACGCTGCCGGCGAGCGATTCGATCTCGGCCGTGTCGCGGGCCGCCACGCGCACCTCGCCCGCGGCCTGCAACTCCGAGCCGTCGTCCACCTGCGCCAGGGTCTGGTTGCCGGTCTGCACGGCGGCAAACGAGCCGGCCACGGCCACCTTGTCGGCGGCACCGCCGGCGGCCGCCAGCGCCTGCACACCGGTGTCCGACGCAGCGTTCACTGCCACGCTGCCGTTGCGGCTGCTCAGCCGGGCTGCGCCGGTGACCTGCGCGGTCACGGCAGTGTTCACTTCGCTCCAGCCCACGGCCGCACCGAAGCCGGCCTGTCCGCTGGTGGCGCCCACGCCCCCGGCCAGCGCCGCGATGCGCGAGGTGTCGGCGGCCGCCACGTCGACGGCCCCGCCGGCGTCGATGCCGTTGCCCGTCCTGCCGTCCACCGTGGCGGCGGTCTGGCTGGTGATGGTGTTGATGGACACCGCGCCGGCGCCGGCCATGGCGCCCTTGCTGGCGCCGATGGATGCCGCCACCGAGTCGATGGTGTTGTCCGATTCGGCCTGCACCGCCACTGCGCCGCTGGCGTCGATGGCGCTGGTGTCGACCCGGGTGGTGGTGGTGTTGCCGATGCGGTTCCAGGCAAACGACAGGCCTACGCCGGCCTTGCCGCCGAAGGCCAGCGCACCGGCCACCGACTGGATGGTCGACCGGTCGGCGCTGAACAGACCCACCTGGTCCGCGCCGCTGATGCGGGTGTTGGCCAGCAGCACCTGCGTCTGGTGCTCGATCTCGTTGATGGACACCGAGCCGGCCACGCCGGCCTTGCCCTTGGCGCCGGCCAGGCTGGCGGTCAGGCTGCGGATGCTGCCGTCCACGCCGGACTGCACGTTCAGGTCGCCATCGAGGTTGACGGTGCTGTCGGTCAGGCGGGCGGCGGTGGTGCCGCCCAGGGTGTTCTGGGCGTACGAACCGGCCAGGCTGTTGCCCTGGGGTTGGGTCGAAATGGTCACCGAGCCCGACAGGGCATTGATGGCCAGCTGGTTGTCCGCCGAGATGGTGAGGTCGTCGGCCTGCGAGACCTGCACGCCGTCGCCCAGGCGGGCCACGGTGTCGGCCTGGATGGTGTTGACCGAGGCGTCGCCCGACATGGCAATGCCGAACTTGCCCTGGCCGGCCCCGGCGCCGCCGGCTGCGCTGCCGGCGCCGCTCTGGGTGGTGCCGGCATCGCTCGGTGCGGTGGTCTGCTCGCTGCTGTTGGTGGCCAGTGCGCCGGCCAGCGAATAGGCACCGATTTCGGTGTCGGCGCTGGCGCGCACCGCCAGGTTGCCGCCGGCGCTGATGCTGCCGGTGGCCGGCGCGGTGTCGGTGGCGGCGTTGGCGTTGCCGACGAAGGCCGACACCTGGTTGTCGATGGTGTTGACCGCCACCGACATGCCTATGCCCACCGGCCCCTTGGTGGCGGCCACGCCGCCGGCAATCGCGATGGTGCGCAGTTCGCCATCGGCCGACACGGTGACGTCGTCGTCCGCCTGGATGCGCGCCTTGTCGTCGATGGTGGCCACGGTCTGGGTGTTCACCGTGGTCAGGCCCACCGCACCCTGGATGGTGAGGGAGTCCGAGCTGCCGCCGGACTCGGCCACCGAGGCCAGCTGGTACTGCGACTGGGCGTCCACCGTGACTGATTTCGCCGCGCGCACCAGCGCGCCGTCGTGCACGGTGGCCGAGGCTTGGCCGCCCACGTCCACGATGCTGGCCACGCCGCCGATGGCACCCTTGCCGCCGGTGGCGCCCAGGAAGCTGGTGGACGCGATGCCGGCCGCCGTGACCAGGTTGACCTCGTTGCGCGCCCGCACATCGACCGATTGCTGGCTCAGGTCCAGTCCGGGCGTGGCTGTGCTGTTGGTGCGCTGGTTGATCTGCGCGCCTTCGGCCACCCAGGCGCTGGCGTTGTTCTCGAAGCCGAGCAGGGCCACACCAGCGGCGGTGCCCACACCTTCTTTGCCCTTGGCCGAATTGAAGGTGTAGCCGGTGAGCGCCAGGTCCAGCAGGTTGCCCTGCAGGTGGCTCAGCACCGTGACCGGCGAATTCCAGTTGATCTGCCAGGGGTACGGAATCAGGGTGGTGGCCTCGATCAGCGTGGCGCCCCTGGCGTCGGTCTGCGCGTTGGCACCCACCCAGGCATCGGCCTGGTTGCCGAAGCGGGCCACCACGGCCGAGCCGCCCAGGGCGGTGCCGTTGGAGGTGCTCTTGGCGGTGGCGCTGGCCTTGGGCACTTCGGACACCGAAGCGTCCACCGTCAGCCCGTTGCCCGAACGCACCGATGCACCGGCGGCCACGCTGGCCTGGGCCAGGTTGTCCGAATCGGCCCAGGCCACCGCACCGGAGGCGTTGAAGCGTCCATCCTTGATGCCGGGGAACAGGAAGTTGGTGATGGCGCTGGACTGGCCGGGCGACAGCTTGGTCAACGAGCCCAGGACGGCCCCGGTGACGTTGCGCTGGATGCCGGCCTTGAAGTTGGCGATGCGCGCGCCGATGGTGCTGGTGTCGCCCAGGGTGGCCGCGTTGGCGCTGGTGTTGTTCTGGTCCACGTCGGTGGAGGCACGCACCACCACGTCGCCCGAAGCGGTGGTCACCTGGCCGCCCAGCGAAGCGGTGGTGGTGGAGGTGGATTCGTTCACCGCCACCGCAAACCCCAGGCCGCTGGCGCCGGTGTTGCTGGCGTCGGCCTGCACCTGGATGTCGGCCTGGGTGAGGGCGGTCACCTCCAGGCTGGCGGCGTCGGTGGTGGTGCCCTGGCCCAGGTCCACCGTGGTCTCGATGCGGCTCAAGCCGCGCGCAAACACGGCATCGATCGGCTTGTTGGTGGAATTCACCGTGGCGGTGACGTCCAGCTCCACATCGGTGGTGGCGCCCAGGCGGGCGGCCTGGCCGGCACGCAGCAGGCTGGCGCCATCCACCACCAGGCGGGAGGCGGCGTTGGACTCGCCCCAGGCGGCGGCAAAGAGCAGCGGGCTGGAGAACGACGGGGCGGCGGTGGACTGGGCGTAGGCCGACAGATCCAGCGCACCGCCGGCTTCGATGCGGCTGGCGCCGCCGATGTGCACCGTTGCGTTCGATCCGGACAACGACACCAGCGGCACGCTGCTGTAGTCGAACAGCTGGTCATTGACCTTCTGCAGCACCGGGTTGTCTTCGGCCGGCAGCCAGCTCTGGTCGAGCAGGCGCACCGCCGTGCCCAGCACGTTGTACTTGAGCGAGGTATCGCTCCTGGCCTGGATCTGGATGTCGTTGCCAGTGATCTGGCTCACCACGCGGGTGCCGTCGCCTGCCACATGGTCATCCACCGTGACCGAGGCCTCGGCCTGCTTTTCGAAGCCGGCGCGCGCACCGGCCAGGGCGTCGATCGTCACGTTGCCGGTGGCCTGCACCTGGGTACCGCGCAGCGTGATGTGGGACGTCGCATCGGTCTTGATGGCCAGGTATTCCCCGCCCGGGCCGTCGCCCAGGTCGTCGAGCTCGCTGTTGAGGTAGGCCTGCGCGTCGGCCAGGGTGGTGCCGGGTTGCAGGGCCAGCAGCGTCGCCAGGGCCGATGTGTCGGCGTTGGCGCGCAGGGTCACCGTGCGCCCTTTGAGGGTGGCGTGGGTGGCGGTGATGCTGGTCGAGGCGCTGCGCACCGCGCCCAGGGCATTGATGTCGGTGGCCAGCAGCGAAATGTCGCCGCCGGCGTGGGCGCCGTCACCTTGCGCCAGCAGCATGGCGCCGTCGCCCAGCTCGATGTGCGGGGCCTTCAGGGTCAGGTTGCCTGACGCGCCCACCGACGCGCCGTTGATGTGGTCGTCGCGGGTGGTGCCCTGGACCTCGCGGGTGGAAATCAGCACGCCGCTGGCCACGGTCAGGCGCTGGTCGGCCTGCAGCGTGAGGCTGCCCGCGTCCCAGCTGATGCCGCCACCGCTGGAGTTGCCACCGGCGCTGCGCAGCAGATCGGCCGAGACGGTGATGTTCTCCGGGTCGATCAGCACCTGGCCAGCCGTTCCCTGGCTGGCGCTGGCCTGCAGGCTGCCGCCGGCCAGTTCCACCTCGCGCCGGGCGGAAAACTCCACGAAGCCGCCGTCGCCGCTGCTGCCGGCATTGGCCGACACCAGCGCCCCGGCCTGAAGGGTGGACTTCTGGTCGGCCATCACCAGCACGTTGCCGCCGTGGGCCTGGCTGCCGGCGCCGTCGGCGCTGACCTGACCGGCCACGTTGATGTCACCGCTGGCCAGCAGGCGGATCACACCACCTTCCTGACTCACCTCGGTGGCCATGCCGACCTGGTCCAGGTTCACCAGCTGCCCAAAGGCCACCCGCGCTGCGCCACCGGCCAGCACCTGGGCGCCGGCGGCAATGTCCACCTGGCTGCCGGCCAGCGTGGCCGCCTGTGCCGCCAGGATGCGGCCCTGCACCCGGACCAGGCCGCTGCTGCTCAGCGGTACCTGGCTGGCCAGTACCTGCGCGGTGGCCGCCGGGTCGATCACGCCCAGGGGCGAGATCAGCCGGTTCATGAAATCGGTGGTGGGGGTGGTGATGGTCAGGCTGCCCACCTGGAGCACGCCTTGCCGGCCCACGATCACGCCCTGCGGGTTCAGGAAATAGACATGGCCGCCGATCTGGCCGTTCTGGTAGGAGCTGACCAGGCCATTGATGTAGGACCGTTCGCCATGCACCAGGTTGAGCAGGTGGCTGGTCTGGCCGGGCAGGTGCATGTTGACCGTCTGCCCCGCATCCACGTTGAAACGCTGGAACGAGTTGAAGGCCGCGTTGCCGCGCACCGTCGTGGTGCTGATGTCGGTCACCGAGCCCTGCACCTGCACCGTGGTCTGGGTGCGCCCGTCGGTCACGATAGGCTGGGCCGCCACTGAGGCCCCGGCCAGCACGGCCCCCATGGAGCCCACGGACATCAGGGCGTTGCGCAAGGCGCAACGCTTGAGAACACAGAGGTATTGCCGGCGCAGGTAGCCGAGGGCGGCTTGGGTCATCGCGAATCCTTGAGGCTGCCCCGGTCGCCGGTATGGGCGCCGCCGGGCAGACGTCAGGTGACCTGTGGAGCCGCACTGCAGCCTCGCCACCTGCCGTTCGTCGCGAATGTTACCGTCTGTGACTTACTCTGTATGTTGTAAACAGGCCGATATACGGTCAACCGGGGTAGGTATTTCCATTACCTTTTTCCCTCGTGTGTTAACCGCTTGTGGATACCCCTTGGGGAAGCGTATGGATCGTCTGCCGTGCCCGGGTGGCGGTTGAAGGTCTGCTCAATGCTTGCCGCTGTCGGGCACATGCATCAGGCGGTCGGCCAGGGCAATGGCCATGGCGCTGAACAGGAAGGCCACATGGATGATGGTCTGCCACATCAGCACTTTCTCGTCGTAGTTGGCGGCGTTGATGAAGGTCTTGAGCAGGTGGATGGAGCTGATGCCGATGATGGCGGTGGCCAGCTTCACCTTCAGCACCGAGGCGTTCACATGGCTGAGCCATTCGGGCTGGTCGGGGTGGGCTTCAAGGTTCATGCGGCTCACGAAGGTCTCGTAGCCGCCCACGATCACCATGATGAGCAGGTTGCTGATCATGACCACGTCGATCAGGGCCAGCACCACCAGCATGATGATGGTCTCGTTCAGGCCGGTGAGCACCACGTCGCTCTTGTAGCCGATGCTGGTGACGAGTTTCTGCAGAGCCACATCGTTGCCGAACGCGGCCTCGATCAGGTGCACCAGCTCGACCCAGAAATGGAACACATAGATGCCCTGCGCGGCGATCAGGCCCAGGTAGAGCGGCAGCTGCAGCCAGCGGCTGGCAAAGATCAGGTTGGGCAGCGGCCGGATGGGGCCGGTTTTGACGGGATCGCTCATGGGCAGGGAAAATGTTGGGTGGTCCGGGCGGGGTTGTACCCACCCTGCGGGCAGCCTGCTATTGTAGGTGTCGCCTCTGTGTCAGTGGCCTGTAAGAGCGGCTGCGCACAGTGCCCGGCGTTCCGGTTTTCAACAACATCTCAGGAGACTTGCGCATGTCCGCTCCCTCGTCGTCGATCGAATCCACCCTGGTCGAGAACCGGGTCTTCGAACCCTCTGCCGCCACCGTGAAGGCCGCCCGCATCTCGGGCATGGACGCCTACCAGGCCCTGTGCGCCGAGGCAGAACGGGACCACGAGGGCTTCTGGGCCCGGCTGGCGCGGGAGACCCTGACCTGGCACAAGCCCTTCACCCAGACGCTGGACGCCTCGCAGGCTCCCTTCTACAAGTGGTTCCAGGACGGCGAGCTCAATGCCTCCTTCAACTGCCTGGACCGCCACATGGGCACCCCGGTGGAGAACAAGACGGCCATCATCTTCGAGGCCGACGGTGGCGAAGTGACCCGCGTCACCTACCGCGAACTGCTGGCCAAGGTGTCGCAATTTGCGAATGTTCTCAAGGCCAAGGGCGTGAAGAAGGGCGACCGCGTCGTCATCTACATGCCCATGACCATCGAAGGCGTGGTGGCCATGCAGGCCTGCGCCCGCATCGGCGCCACCCACTCGGTGGTGTTCGGCGGCTTCTCGGCCAAGGCGCTGCAGGAGCGCATCCAGGACGCCGG
>CALRSR020000043.1:0-20747 GCA_943370825.1 Allobosea thiooxidans
GCTTCCTGCACGTCTCGCCGACCTTCGCACCCAACTCGACCTCCTTGAGGATGCCGACTATCTGCGCTTCGCTGAATCTGGATTTCTTCATGTAGAGACTCCGTCTGGGGGAATTCTCTACTTCCGGATGGTTCAGGTTTTCGAGGGGGCTTCACTATCACAGCCGAGTATTCGGCTCAGATGTGTGGGCCGTATCGTCGTTCCGGAGTAAGCCGAGGTGGCTCCAGATCTTGGAGGATGTCCGCCGGCGCCGGCCTAGACACTGGCTAGCCCTTGATGACGACACTGAGGGATGGCCTGCCTCTGTTGCAAGGCACTTGATTCCGTGTGACGGGAACGTAGGGCTGTCTTCCAGTGATACGCGATCTCTCCTGGTGGAGCAGCTCAGGAGTCTGCACTCAAAGCATGGTGAGGGCAGGTAACCGTATCCGCAGTTCGACGAAGTTACTCAGCGCAAACGAGCTTTGTCCCTCTATTCGAGGTCTTCCGTCGAAATGCCGTACAGACCCATCGTCGCCATGATGTTTTTGATGACCTCACTGCGCTCCGCGAGGAATGCCTCGTGCTGGCGCTCACGTTCCTTGATGCGGGCGCGCTCCTCTTTGCCTCCGTCGGCTTCGGCAAAGGAGGCGCTGAGCTCTCTCATCAGCTGGCGGAATCGTTCCTCGCCCATCGGCGAGTGGGCGCTCTTCAAACCAGACTGATTCTGTTTCACAGCTCCACCATGTCCGGTGCTTGCAGTTCTCGGTCGGTATGTTGGCATCTTCGCTATCTACGGCGGACCGCCGTTCGTATCAACGGCCTCTTCAAATCTATGTTGGCCAGTTTGTCCCTGTTCCGGTTAGAGGTTCATGTGCGCTTAAGTCCATGCGCGGACTGACTTTAGTCGCCGGCTGCAGAACGTAAACCTCGAAGTGCAGTCAGCATGTCCTCAAGCTCTCCGGAGGCGGTCCATTTTCGGTAGTAGTTTTCATAGATTTTCGGTGAAATGAAGTCGTCACCCAACTGCTCCCAGTTTTTTGCCTCTCCACTGAGTCGCATTAGCAGACCATCAAATATCTGCTTCCTCGACCCCTCATACTTTGACTTGCGTCTCTCCTTTAGGTACACGACTAGCGCTGACCATTCCTCCTCAGTGGTCAGCTGTCGTCCAGTGAGTGTTTTCACCGCCTTGAGCTGCGCTAACTTGCCGGCTACGGACTTACCAGCGGATGCCGCTGCGTTGAGGCGCAGCCTCAAGGGCTCGCATTCCTCGTCATCAGGTTGAAGATACACAGTCCTGATTGCGGCTTTGGTAGCGAAGAGACTTCTCCCTAAGGCTAAGCCTTCTAGGCCCAGCTCTACCTCGATGGGAGGCAAGTCGAGGTCAAGACGCCCCTGCATTGCATGGTCGTGAACGCTCGACGCCATTTCCCATGCAAGCTTGTCTTGCCAGAACCAACTCAGTGCAGGAATAGGCTTGCGCGCATCAGCGTTCATACAGGTTGCCGCGGTACCCACAAACTGCGGAGAAGATGACGGCCCTCTGATGCCAAAGGCGCAGAGATCAAGAAACTGGGGCCTGAAAAGCGGGCCCATGAGAAACCTAGCCGGTCTAAAGATAGCCCTGAGCAGGACAAGCGTGGGAATACGCCAGGTGACTCCGTTCCTGCCGTTTAGCTTGTAGACGGCATGGCTGCACGCATCGGGTACAGCCGGGATGCCAAATGCTTCGAGATACGTGTTTGAAGGCTCTCTTTCTAGCGCGGACAACAGAACTCGCATGGTCGGACGTCCATACCTTTTCGTCGTAGGTAATCCTCTCACCGATAACGACGCTGTGGGTACAACGGTCCTCGCGCCACTTGCGTCGACAACCCTGGCCGATATCGTGCGTCCATCGAGGACTATTGCTTCTGCCCACTCCATGCGGCATATACGTACCGCTGTTTATCCCTCTCGTAGACCTCGCCTAGGCATGTCGGAAAACATTTGAATGTCTCCAGCGATAGACAGGAAAGCCACTTTTGTTCGAAGCGGCATGGCTGCACGTCAACTTTGTCTGGGCCGCGGATCTCTGTCTCGAGGAGCGCTCAGGCCCCGTGCGTGGATGAAGCTGCCCGGAGCAGGGTCTTTTGGGTCTTTGTGAGGCACTTAAGGTCTTTTTTGTTCGTTCGTCTCGACCGTTGGACCACCGTACGTAAGTAGTGTTTGTTCATCCGCAGTGAGGTAACGACTTAATGTCTGGGGAAAGGACATTAATGTCACTCTCCAGCGCGCAGGACTGGGAGCTGTTCCGCCAGACCGGCGTGGCGCACCTGATGGCCATCTCCGGGCTGCACATCACCCTGTTTGCGTGGATGGCCGTGGCCATCATCCGTCGGCTCTGGCGGCTGGCCGGGCGGTATTGGCCGGCGCTGTTGTTGAGGGCCCCGGCCTCCCGCGTGGCTGCGGTGGGCGGCTGGCTGTCGGCCGCAGCCTATGCGCTGGCGGCGGGCTGGGGCGTGCCGGCGCAACGCACCGTGCTGATGCTGGCCCTGGCCTTGTGGCTGCGGCAGGGCGCGCGGCACTGGCCCTGGCCGGTGCAGTGGCTGGTGGTGCTGGCAGCGGTGCTGTGTCTGGAGCCCTGGGCCTGGCTGCAGGCGGGCTTCTGGCTGAGCTTCGTCGCGGTGGGCGTGCTCATGGCCGCCGATGACCGTGCCGGGCGGCACGCGCAGGGTCATGGCGCGGCGGCGCTGCGCCTGGTGCGCGAGCAGATGGTCATCACCCTGGCCCTGGCACCCTTGTCGCTCTGGCTGTTCGGCGAGACCTCGGTGGTGGGGCTGCTGGCCAACCTGGTGGCGATTCCGTGGGTCAGCTTCGTGGTCACCCCGCTGACCTTGCTGGGCGGGCTGATCGCCCCGCTGTGGGATGTGGCTGCCTGGGCCATGGACCCCCTGCATGCCCTGCTGCGCTGGCTGGCGGCATCCGGCCTGGCGGTGTGGTCACGGCCTGCCTGGCCGCTGCCGTGGGCGCTGGCGGCCATGGCGGGCGGCGTGCTCGCGGTGTGGCCCGGGCCGCTGCTGTGGCGCTGTGCCGGCGCGCTGATGCTGGCGTGGGCCTTCTGCTGGTCGCCGGACCGGCCCGCTGCCGGTCATTTCCGGTTGCTGGCGCTGGATGTGGGTCAGGGCAGTGCGGTGCTGGTGCAGACGCGCCACCATGCCCTGCTGCACGACACCGGGCCGGCCTGGGGCGCAGCCGGTGATGCGGGTGCCCGTGTGGTGGTGCCCACACTGCGTGCGCTGGGTGTGGCGCCCGATCACGTGATGGTGAGCCACCGCGACACCGACCACGCCGGCGGCAGCGCCGCGGTGCGCGCGGCCTGGCCCGGTGCCCAATGGTCATCGTCCGAGCCGGCCCTGGCGCCGCAACCCTGCCGGCGCGGCCAGGCCTGGGAATGGGACGGCGTGCGTTTCGAAGTGCTCAGCCCGCTGGCGGATGACTACGCCCCCGATGGCCGTGGGCGCCTGCCGAGCAATGCCATGTCGTGCGTGCTGCGTGTGCAGGCGGTCGATGGCACATCGGCCGTGCTCACCGGCGATGTGGATGCCGCGCGGGAGACCCGAATGGCCCTGTCAGATCCACAGCAGCGGGTCGATCTGCTGGTCGTGCCGCACCACGGCAGCCGCACCTCCAGCAGCCCGGTGCTGCTGAATGTGTGGCGCCCGTCGGTGGCGCTGGTGCAGGCCGGCTTCATGAACCGGTTCGGCCATCCGGCGCCGGATGTGGTGGACCGTTACCGCGAGCGTTCGGTCCGGCTGCTGGACACCCCGAGCTGCGGTGCGGCGAGCTGGCGCAGCCAGGCGCCTGGCCAGGTGGACTGCGAGCGGCTGAACCGCCAGCGTCACTGGCACGTGCCGGTCATGCCGGCTGCCCAGCGCCACAGCGCGGACGCACCGCCATGATCCGGCGCAATGTCCAGCGGCAGGTCGGTGTCGACCCGAAAACCCAAGGCCCACAGCCGGATCGATTCGATCAGCCGGTGCGCCTCGTTCACCGTCTCCCGGTCCCGGGGTGTTCCGGCATCGTCGGGCAGGTCGTTCTGCAGCCGGTCCAGGTGGTCCATCAGTTCGGTCCAGTGGCGCACCCAGGCGATCTGCACAGCCTGCAGCCGCTGCCATGACGCCGGACCCGGACAGTTGCGGTGGATGAGTTCCCGGTTGGCCTGCTCCAGGGCGCAACGGCGCATGGAGGCCACCAGCTGCTGCAGTTCCAGGCAGCGCTTCTGCAATTGCCGGTTCAGCGCCGAGGGCGTGGGTGCCAGCTGCACCACGGGCGGGCGGGACAGGCGGCTCTGCACGCAACGCAGGGAAACCGGCTGGGTTTCGGACATCGCTCCGGCGACGTCAGGGCGCATCGCGGCAGCGTCGAGCAGTTCGGCGGGCAGGGTGGAGATGTCGTTCATGGCGGGTCGGGTCGCAAGAAGGGTGAGAGGAAGGGCGAGCGTGGTTTGCATGGGTGACCGTGGCAGCCAAGTGCATCCACCGGCTGCGCCTTCCGGATTTCCGCCGGGCGACTGCCAGAAAGTGGCCCGATACTTGCTAAGCTGCTGACCAGGAGATCGCCCCATGAGCCGACCGATGTTTGATGAGATGAACGCCTCGCCCGACGAGGTGCGCCAGCACTACCTGCAGTACGCCCGCTGGCTGGCCCAGCAGCCCCCCGAGGTGATGGCGGCCCGGCGTCAGGAGGCCGAAGTGATCTTCCGCCGCGTCGGCATCACCTTTGCGGTGTACGGCGCCAAGGACGAGGACGGCGCCGGCACCGAGCGGCTGATCCCCTTCGACCTGATCCCCCGCATCATTCCGGCCGAGGAGTGGCGGACCATGGAGGCCGGTCTGGTCCAGCGGGTGACCGCCCTCAACCGATTCATCCACGACGTCTACCACGGCCAGGACATCATCAAGGCCGGCATCGTGCCCGCCGACCAGGTGTTCCAGAACGCCCAGTTCCGGCCGGAGATGATGGGGGTCGATGTGCCCAGCCAGATCTATTCGCACATCGCCGGCATCGACATCGTGCGGGCGCCCAACGCCGCCGGCCAGGGCGAGTACTACGTGCTGGAAGACAACCTGCGCGTGCCCAGCGGCGTGAGCTACATGCTCGAGGACCGCAAGATGATGATGCGGCTCTTCCCCGAGCTGTTCACCGAGAACCGGGTGGCCCCGGTGGCCCATTACCCCGACCTGCTGCTGGAGACGCTGCGGGCCGTGAGCCCCGCCACCACGGCCGAGCCCACGGTGGTGGTGCTGACCCCCGGCATGTACAACAGCGCCTACTTCGAGCACGCCTTCCTGGCCCAGCAGATGGGCGTGGAGCTGGTCGAAGGGCAGGACCTCTTTGTGCGCGACAACTTTGTCTACATGCGCACCACCCAGGGCCCCCGCCGGGTGGACGTGATCTACCGCCGGGTGGATGACGACTTCCTCGACCCGCTGGTGTTCCGGCCCACGTCCACGCTGGGCTGTGCCGGTCTGCTGGGCGTGTACCGCAGCGGCAACGTGACCATCTGCAACGCGGTGGGTACCGGCATTGCCGACGACAAGTCCATCTACCCCTATGTGCCCAAGATGATCGAGTTCTACCTCGGTCAGAAGCCCATCCTGAGCAATGTGCCCACCTTCATGGGTCGCGACCCGGAAGACCTGAAGTACATCCTGGCCCATCTGGACGAGCTGGTGGTCAAGGAAGTGCACGGTGCCGGTGGCTACGGCATGCTGGTCGGACCGGCCAGCACCCGTGCCGAGATCGAGGCCTTCCGCGAGGCGGTGGTGGCCAACCCGGCCGGCTACATCGCGCAGCCCACGCTGAGCCTGTCCACCTGCCCGACCTACGTGGACAGCGGCATCGCTCCGCGCCACATCGACCTGCGCCCCTTCGTGCTGTCCGGCCGCGAGGTGCAGATGGTCCCTGGCGGCCTGACCCGCGTGGCCCTGAAGGAGGGCTCGCTGGTGGTGAATTCCTCGCAGGGCGGGGGCACCAAGGACACCTGGATTCTCGAAGACTGACCCCCCCACCGAGGCCCGCCATGCTCTCCCGCACCGCCGATCACCTGTTCTGGATGTCCCGCTACACCGAGCGGGCCGAAAACACTGCCCGCATGCTCGACGTGAACTACCAGACCGCGCTGCTGCCGCAGTCGGCGGCCGTGGCCCAGGTGGGCTGGCAGGGCCTGCTGTCCATCAGCGAGCTGCTGCCGGCCTACACCGCCAAGTACGGGCACGACATCACCTCGCGCAACGTCATGGACTTCATGGTGCGCGATGAATCCAATCCGTCGAGCATCGTGTCCTGCCTGCACGCGGCCCGCGAGAACGCCCGGGCGGTACGGGGGGCGCTCACCACCGAACTCTGGGAAACCCAGAACAGCACCTGGCTCAAGCTGGCCGGCTACCTCAAGACGCGCGACTTCGAGCGCGACCCCGGGGCATTCTTCGAATGGGTCAAGCACCGCTCGCACCTCTCGCGCGGGGTGGCCATCGGCACCATGCTGCAGGACGAGGCCTTCCACTTCTACCGCATGGGCACCTTCCTGGAGCGGGCCGACAACACGGCGCGGTTGCTGGACGTGAAGTTCCACGCCGTGGAGAGCGATTTCTTCGGCGCTGCCAGCGAGCTCGATCAGGAATACGACTTCTACCACTGGAGCGCCATCCTGCGGTCGGTGTCGGCCTTCGAGGTCTACCGCAAGGTCTACCGCGACGTGATCTCGCCCGAACGCGTGGCCGAACTGCTCATCCTGCGGGCCGACATGCCGCGCAGCCTGGCCGCCAGCGTGGGTGAGGTGGTCAACAACCTGTCGGTGGTGGCCAACGACCACAGTGGCGAGACGCTGCGGCGCGCCGGCAAGCTCAAGGCCGACCTGCAGTACGGCCGCATCGACGAGATCCTGGCCACCGGGCTGCACGCCTTCCTCACCCATTTCCTGGACCGGGTGAACGAGCTCGGCGCCCGCATAAGCCAGGATTTCCTGGTGCCCTCGAACGGCTGATCTTCATCCGGGCGCGGGACTCCCTGGGTCCTGTCGCCGTCCGTCGGCCGCCGGGAGAACGGTTGCGTCGGGCCGGTTACTCAGAGTCCAGGAACCTTCTGGACCACCGAACCTGCCCGATCGCCCATGGCCAAAGTCGCACACCCCTTTCCCGCTGCGGTACCACGCAGAGCGCCTGAGAACCGGTCGTCGCGGGCGGACGACGGTGCGGTGCGCCAGTTTTCGCCGGCATCGCAGCACGAGGGCACGCGGCCGCCGCCGCTCCGGTCGGTGCGGGCTGGCAGCTCCCAGCAGGTCGATCAGATCACGCCACCCGGCTTCGTGCCCCCGCCGGGGTCCGCAGGGCTTCCCGATCTGGCCGAACGGCTGGCGCGGGCCGGCATGGACGTGCCCCCGGACCTTCTACAGGCCCATGCCCATGCCGTCGATGTCCTGCTTCAGGGCGCGTCCGGTGACATGCCGTCGGGCTGCGCCGACCAGGCCGCAGCCACGCTCGGTTCGGTCTACCAGGCGTTCCTGGCTCGCTTGCCCGATGGTCCGGCGGCCGCAGGCCCGCTGTACCAGGATGTCGCCTCTTCGTTCATGGCCCATGCCCTGCTGATCAACCAGGTCAAGCGCTCAGGCTCGCTCCCCGGCGACCTCGATGGTTTCCTTGGCAGCACGTTGCAGCTGCCGCCCTCCCGGTTCGGGGAGGCTGTGCCCCGTACACAGGCAAGGTGACCTCCCATGATCCCGCAGTGGCTGTTCGGCAACAACATGGTCCGCTGGGAGTCGTGCAAGGCGCACTTCGATCGGCATGGGCTGACCCTGCCGCTCGTCCCGGACACCCTGGAACGGGTGTTGCGCAATGGTCTGCGGTCCGAGGCGGCAGGTTGTTTCGTCACGCCAGGCTGGCGATCACAGCATCCGTGGCCCGACCGGGTGGACGACTGGGTCCTGCGGCCTGAGCCAGTCCGTGCATCACTGGGGCTCCATGCCAGCGGCAAGGAGCCGGTGGTGGAGGTGTCGCTGGCCACCCCGTTTCTGGGCGTGTTCATGCGCCATCGCTGGCCTGCATCGCAGGACGCTGCTCAAGAACGCCTGTCGGTCGCGGATGCTCACCGGTCCGCTGCACGGCTGCTGTGGGATGCCGAAAAGCTGGTGCGGACCGGCCGATGGCCCTCGGGGCAGCGACTGTTGTTGATCGACGACGACCTGGACCTGCCCCGCTGGGGCTGGCTGGATGCTGGACTGGGCGCGACCGGTGCCGTGGCATCCGACATCCGTGTCATGAAGGTGAGCCACTCCATGTACCAGGAAGTCATGTCCGTGCTGGACGGCTTGCATCACCGCGCCCCCGAGGCCCTGGCGAACTGAATCACCCCACGCTCTCATCGAAGGGATCCCCCATGCAAGCACCTGTCGAAGCCCATGCCCTTGTCTCGGCGCTGGGTCAGGCCCTCGGCGAGGCCTCGTTGCAGATGGACGAGGAAGGGCTGGCCTTCCTGCCGCTGAGCAACGAGTTCTTCCTCCACCTTCAGGCCGATCCGGCGCGTCGGTGCTTCATCGGCTTTGCCGTGGTGGGATCCCTGCCGGTCCAGCCGCCGGTGTCCCTGCTCAAGCAGCTGCTGCAGGCCAACCGTTTCTGGCGCGAGACCGGCGGCGCCACGCTGAGCCTCGACGAGGAGCAGCCGCCACGCCTGGTGCTGGCAGACCGCTACGACTGGGCCGATCTGGACCCCGAGGACTTCATCGAGAAAGTCAACCAGTTCATCGACACGCTGCACGAGGCGCGGTCCTGGCTGGACGAGCCTGCCACCGGCACCGGGCCCGATTGGCAACCGGCGTCCCTCGGTCACTCCCTGGCCTGAACATCCCACCATCCACTGCATTCATCCGGAGCCTGCACATGTCCACCGAATACCCCGTCGAACAGTGGATCACCGAGCTGGGTCGGCACTACAGCATCGAACAGCTCCGCCTCAACGAGCAGGGCATCCTGGCGCTGGCCATCGGCGATGGCCTGTCGGTGCACATGCAGGCCATCGCCGCCAGCGAGACCCTGGTGTTTTACGCGTCGGTCGTGGTCATGTCGGACCCGCTGCCGCCGGACCTGCTGGTGTCCATGCTGCAGGCCAACCGTTTCTGGCATGAAACCGGTGGGGCCACCCTCAGCCTGGACGATCAGACCCCGCCCCGGGTCATCCTGGCGCAGTCGGTGCGTTTTCAGGACCTCGATCCCCCCCGGCTGATCGAGGCCTTCGAGAACTTTGCCGGCGCCCTTCAGGCCATGCACGAATGGCTGGCGCCGGAGGTCAAGATGGAACGCACGCAGGTGGATTCACCTGCTTTCATGCAACGCGCCTGACACTGCGGGCAGAATCAGGGTCCATCAGGACCCGAGATGACACTGCACATCGATCACACCACCCACTACCGTTACAGCCAGCCGCTGCTGCACAGCGTGCACACGCTGCACCTCTGGCCGGTCAGCGGGCCGTGCCAGGAGGTGGTGGACTGGTCGGTGCAGGTGCCCGGCACCCTGACCGAGCAACCCCGGGTCATGGGCAACCGGGTTCACGCATTCACCCTGAGAGCCGGGCCTGAAACCCGGGACATCCGGATCCGGGCCAGTGGACGTGTACGCCCCCTGGGTGTGTCGCGCTTCCAGGACGATTCCGGTATCCCCCCCGCCTTTTTTCGGCATGCCTCGCCGCTGGCAGAGCCCCATGCGCGCATGACCGCCTGGGCCCGGAGCCAGCTCGGTTTCGACCTTGCCGCATCGCCCGACGAGGCCTTGCTGATGCAGCTGCTGCGTGCCGTGTCCGAGCATGTGCGTTACCGGCCCGGCAACACCGGCGTGGAAACCACGGCCATCGAGGCGTTCGACTGGGGGCTGGGGGTGTGCCAGGACCAGGCCCATGTGATGGTGGCCATCTGCCGTGGCCTGGGCTGGCCGGCCCGCTACGTCAGCGGGTATTTCCACGCGGTCAACGAACCCGAGCTGGCCAGCCACGCCTGGGTCGATGTCTGCCTGAACGAGGACACCGCCGACTGGTGGAGCCTGGACGTCACCCACGCCTGTCCCACCGACACACGCCACGTGCGCCTGGCCGCCGGCACCGACTACATCGGCTGCATGCCGGTGCGCGGCTTGCGGCGAGGTGGCGGTGAAGAGACCATGGATGTGCAGATCCGCATCGAGGCGCAAGCCGAATCCCCTGAGGAGAGAAGTCAATGACCTGGTTGATCGTCGGGCTGGTGCTGTTTCTGGGCGTTCATTCGGTGTCCATCGTGGCACCTGCGGCCAGGGACCGCTGGGCTGCCGCCCTGGGCGAGAACGGCTGGAAGGGTCTGTATTCCGTGCTGTCCCTGGCCGGGCTGGTCCTGATCGTCGTGGGTTACGGCGCGGCCCGCGAAGCACCGGTGATCCTGTACACACCGCCGGCCGGGCTGCGCCATCTGGCGGCGCTGCTGATGCTGCCGGTCTTCATCCTGCTGCTGGCGGCCTACCTGCCTGGCCGCATTCAGCGGGCGGCCCGGCATCCGATGCTGGCTGCGGTGAAGTTCTGGGCCCTGGCCCACCTGCTGGCCAACGGCTCCCTGGCCGACGTGCTGCTGTTCGGTGGTTTCCTGGCCTGGGCAGTGGCCGACCGCATTTCGGTCAAGCGCCGTGCCGCTGCCGGTATGCGGGTGGGCCCGCCTTCGAAACTTTCCGGGCCGGACCGGGATCTCTGGGCGGTCATCGGCGGTCTGCTGGTGTACGGTGTGTTTGCCGGCTGGGCCCACGGCGCGTTGTTCGGGGTTCGGCCTTTCGGAGGTTGACGAGCATGAGCGCAGCCTGGCGCAGGAAGATGGGAACATGGTGGCTGGTCGCATCGGCCGTCGGGGCCGGGCTGCTGCCGGCGGGTGCGATGGCCACCAGCGTCCGGCTGGAGCCGGTGGCACAGGGCCTGCAGAACCCCTGGGCCATGGCGGCCATCGGAGAGGGTCGATGGCTGGTCACCGAGCGGCCCGGGCGCATGCGCGTGATCGAGCCCGATGGCCGTCCGGGTGGACCGCTGGCGGGGGTGCCGGCGGTCGCGGCGGTGGGGCAGGGCGGACTGCTCGATGTCATCACCGACCGGGACTTCCCCCGCAACCGCAAGGTCCATTTCTGTTATGCCGAACCGGGTGCGGGCGGCAATTCCACCGCCATGGCCAGTGCCGTGCTGGCACCCGACCGGCGCTCGCTCCAGGACGTGAAGGTCGTGTTCCGCCAGATGCCCAAGGTGGACAGCCGCCTGCATTTTGGCTGCCGCATCGTCCAGGCTGGCGACGGCAGCCTGTTCCTGACCCTGGGCGACCGCTACCACCGCATGCAGGACGCCCAGACCCTGGACAACCACCACGGCAAGGTGGTGCGTGTGCGGCCCGATGGTGCCGCGCACGTGGACAACCCGTTTGCTCGCCCGTCCGGACCGCCGTCGGGCGCGCTGGCCGAGATCTACAGCCTGGGCCACCGCAATCCGCAGGGCGCCGCTCTGGGACCTGACGGCGCGCTGTGGCTGGTGGAGCACGGCCCGCAAGGGGGCGACGAGGTCAACCGCATCGTGGCCGGGCGCAATTATGGCTGGCCGGTCATCACCTACGGCGAGAACTACGGCGGTGGCGCCATCGGCGAAGGCATCACCGCCCGGGCCGGACTGGAGCAGCCCGTCAAGCACTGGACGCCGTCGATTGCCCCCTCCGGCATGGTCTGGCTGCGCAGCGACCGTTACGGGCCTGCCTGGCAGAACAGCCTGTTCGTGGGATCGCTGAAGTTCCGGTACCTGTCACGGCTGGTGTTCGAACAAGGCCGGTTCGTGCGGGAGGAGCGGCTCCTGCCCGACATCAATGCCCGCGTCCGGGATGTGCGCGAAGGCCCCGACGGGCTGCTGTACCTGCTCACCGACGAGGCCAACGGGCGGTTGCTCCGCGTGGTGCCCGGCAGCTGACCCGACAGGCGTGCTGCGGCCGCGCAGCTGCGTCGGCAGGCGCACGACCAGCCCGACCTCGCGCTTGTCGAGGTCCTCCCACTCCATGTCGTTCATGGCCGGTTCGATCACCTGCTCGATCAGGCTGTGCAGCATGGCGTGGTTTGCGTCGCTCTCCATGGGCCAGTCTTCCAGGTCGACGGTCTTTCGGTGCGTGATGCCCTTGGCCAAGCGGGCGCAGGCCTGAGCCAGGTACGGGCCCATGTCGGGATGCTGTCTCAGCGGGTCGCTTGGCCAGCGGTCCCAGCGCTGCAGCAGGAGCTCGCGGGCCCGAAGACGGGCCCAGGGTCGCCAGGTGCCATCGAGGTCCTTGTACAGCAGCTGCGGTGTAGGGCCCACCTCCTGTGCCAGTTCCTGGCCCAGCTTGTGCAGGTAGAGCACTTCCTCCGCATCGGCAGCCCTGAAGCGGGGGCGCTCCTCCGCCATGGCACGCAGGTAGTGCTCGATGGCCGTTCGGCGCGGCATCGGGCCTCCCCGCTGCCTCACTTCGTCGGCCAGCCGGCGCTCGATGGCACGGGCCTTGCCGAGCCGGTCGGTGGGGCGCTGCCCGGGCCGGGGGCTGGGTGGTGCCGACCGGGCGCGGCCCGAATGCTGTTCCGGCATGACCAGGGCATATTCGCTCTGGGTGCGCAGATCGCTGTGGCGTACGCTGCGCGGGGGTGAGGCCTGGGTGGTGCGTTTCATGCGGAACTCCCGGATGCGCAGCGGGATGCCGCGCCTGCTGCCTTGGTGGCAGCAGTGACGCATGAACTCGTGATGAATCGATGACCTCCGCCTGCCGGAGGCAGCGAACGCTCCGCTCAGCGCGTCAGCCAGCGCCGCGCCAGGTGGCTGCCGGCGTCCACCACCGCCACCATCAGCAGCATGGCACCCAGGATGGTGGCCGTCTTGCCCATCTGGAACAGGCCCATGTGGAAGGACAGCAGCTGGCCCAGGCCGCCGGCACCCACCACGCCCAGCACGGCGGCGGCGCGGATGTTGTTTTCCCAGCGGTAGAGGGTGTAGCTCATGAGCTGCGGCAGCACCTGGGGCAGCGTGGCATACAGGAACACCCGCAGCGGGCCGACCCCTTGCACCCGCAAGGCATCGCCTGGGCCGGGCGGGGCGTTCTCGATGGCTTCGGCAAACAGGCGGCCCAGCACCCCGCTGGTGTGCAGCGCCAGCGCCAGGGTGCCGGCAAATGGCCCCAGGCCGGCGCTGATCAGCAGCAGTGCGGCCCAGACCAGCTCGGGGATGCTGCGCAGCGCATTGAGCAGCCAGCGTGTGGGCGTGCGGCCCCAGGCGCGGTCGCCGGTGTGCAGCCGGCTGGCCGGCAGGGCCAGCGCCAGCCCCAGCGCGGCCGCCAGGCCGGTGCCCAGGGCCGACATGGCCAGGGTTTCCCAGGCCCCCACACCGACCTTGGCAAGGAACTCGGGCGACAGGTCGGGCGGGAAGAATTCGCCCACGAAGCGGCCCATGCTGCGCACGGCTTCCATCGACAGGAACTGCCCCCACTGCAGGTCCAGCGACCAGAAGCTGGCCACCACCAGAGCCAGCAGGCCGGTGGTCAACCAGCAGGCCTTGCAGCGGGCGTGCCACAGGGGCGGCGGCAGCCGGTAGGGCTGGTTGGCGGCGCGGGGTTTCAGGGACGGCATGGTCATCGGTCAGCCCAGGCTGCGGCGCAGGGCACTGCTGGCCTGATCGGCCAGGGCCACCAGACCCATGAAGACGAGCAGCATGAGCGCCACTTCGCCGCCGTTGAACATCTTCATGGAGTTGTCCAGCTGCTGGCCCAGCCCGCCAGCGCCCACGAAACCCAGCACCACCGAGGAGCGGATGGCGCATTCCCATCGGTAGACGGTGTAGCTGGTGAGCTCGGCCGCGTTGTTGGGCAGCAGGCCATAGAAGAAGGCCTGCAGACGGCCGGCGCCGTTGCGCAGCAGGGTCTGCGTGGGGTGGGCCTCGCCGCTTTCCAGGATTTCGCCGTACACCTTGCCCAGCATGCCGCCATAAGTGAGTGCAATGGCCAGCACGCCGGCCGTGGGTCCCAGGCCCACCACCCGCACGAACACCAGGGCCCACACCAGCTCCGGGATGCTGCGCAGCACGATGAGCGTCCAGCGCACGATCTGGCGCACCAGCGCTGGCAGCCGGTTCATGCGACCCGACAGCGCCGAGATCGACAGCACCCGCGTGGACAGCAGCGTCAGCGGGATGGCGATGACCAGTGCCAGCGTCACGCCGGCAGTGGCCATGGCCACCGTGCGCCAGGTCTCGCGGGCCACCAGCCACAGGAATTCGCCGCTGGTGTTGAGCGGCCAGAAGCTGGCGAGGAAAGTGCCGGTCACTTTCAGGTTGCGCGGCTCCAGCAGCACCCAGGGCTTGAACTCGGTGGCCACGCCCAGCGGCCACAGCACCACCAGCAGGGCGCCGATCCAGAACAGCCGGCCCAGCCATGCCGGGTCGCGGTCGGGTGCATTCAGGGGTTGGCGGGCGAGGGGGGTCATGCGCAGGCGCAGGGTGATGGGCCCTGCCTCAGCGGCAGTGCATGGCCACCGGCTGCGCGACGCTGTTGTCCAGCTCGGGCAGGCCCGCCGAAGGTGCCTGCAGTTCGTGCTCGAACTGCGCATACAGGGCGGCCAGGCGCTGCGGCGTGACGTCCGCCGAAGGCAGGTCGAAGGCCACCTCGCCGTCGCGCAGGCCGATGATGCGCGGGAAATGGGCCAGGGCCACATCCACCTGGTGCAGCGTGGCCACCAGCGTTGCACGCCGCTCGCGCGCACTGCCCACCAGGGTGTCGATGGCCAGACGCGATCGGGAGGGGTCCAGGGCCGACAGCGGCTCGTCGATGAGCCACAGCCGGGCCGGGGAGAGCAGGGCGCGTGCCAGACCCACCCGCTGGCGTTCGCCGCCCGAGAGGCGGTCCACCCGCGCGAACAGCTTGTCGGCCAGGTCGAAGCGGTCCAGCGCGTCGTGCGCCGCAGGGATGTCCGACGGGTAGAGCAGGGAGCGCAGGCTGGCCAGCAGACCCAGCGCGGGCAGGCGACCGGCCAGCACGGCGGTGACCACCCGCTGGCGCGGTGGCAGCGGCGGCACCTGGGGCGCCAGGAACAGCTGCCCTCGCAGGCGCTGCAGATCCGCCACCGGCAGCGACCAGGGCGAGGCGCCGTCAAACTGCAGCACACCCGCGCTGGGCTGTAGCGCACAGGCCAGCAGCTGCAGCAGGGTGGTCTTGCCGGCGCCCGAGGGGCCGATGACCGCCACCTGCTCGCCCGACGCGATGCGCAGCCGCAGCCCGCGCAAGGCCGGCCGGGCGCCAGCCTGGGCCGCCGGGTGGCGCGCTGCCAGATCGATCAGTTCGATGTCCACGGGCAACCCCCGGCAGGCATCAGAGCAGGCCGGCGCTGCGGGCGGCGGTTTCCAGCCCTTTGTAGTTCTCGGGCCTGGTCTCGATGTAGCGGGTGGCGCGGTTGAGCTTGAGGATCTCGGCCTGCTCGGGCACGGCGGGGTTCAGGCCGATGAGGGCGGCCTTGATCTTCTCGCGCTGGGCGGCCGGCATGTCGGCGTGCACCGACCAGTTGTAGTTGAAGTAACCCGGGGTGGTGTAGAACACATCGACCGCCTTGGTGTCGACCTTGTTCTCGCCCACGAACTTGCGCCACACGGTGATGTCGAGCGCGGCGGCGTCCACCTTGCCGCTGACGACCGAGGCGATGGTGGCGTCGTGTGCGCCGCTGTAGGCGATGCGGGCGAAATCCTTCTCGGGGTTGATGTTGGCCTGCAGCAGGAAGCTGCGCGGCATCAGATGGCCGGAGGTGCTGCTCTGCGAGCCGAAGGAGACCTGCTTGCCCTTCATGTCGGCCAGGGTCTTGATGCCCGAGTCGGTCTTGGCGATGAACACCGACTGGAACTTGGTGTCTTCCTCGCGCTGGGCGATGGGGACGATCTTGCCGCCCGAGCGCAGGTTGGCCTGCACATGGGTGAAGCCGCCGAACCAGACCAGATCGACCTTCTTGTTGACCAGTGCTTCCACGGCGGCAGGGTAGTCGCTGACCGGGGTGAATTCCACCTTCATGCCCAGCTGTTTTTCCAGGTAAGTGGCCAGCGGGGTGAACTTGCGGATCTGCTCGGTGGCAGCTTCTTCGGGAATGGTGGTCACGCGCAGGGTCTGGGCGTGGACAGTGGCGGTGGCCAGCAGGGCCAGCGTGGTCAGGCTGCGGCGCAGCAGGGTGGCGAGAGTCATGTTGTTTCCAGACAAAGGGTGAAAACGCAATCAGTGGGGCGGCCGGATCAAGCACGGCCGGGGCGTATTAGAACCGCATTGGCCAGCGCCCGAAGTCTCGGGGCTTTCGCCCCGGCGACGCCGCGGCCGGCTCGGGCGCCGGACAATCCGGCCCCGATGCGCCCCTCTCTCGTCCTCGTCACGCCGGCCCTGGCCGATGCCAACAACGGCAACTGGCAGACCGCCCGGCGTTGGGCGCGCATGCTGGCGGCAGACTGGCGCGTGACCCTGGTCAAGGCCTGGCAGCCCGGACCGTCGGCGCCGGACGCCATGCTGGCCCTGCACGCCCGGCGCTCGGCCGACAGCGTGGCCGCCTGGGCGAAGCATCATCCGGACCGCCCCCTGGTGCTGACCCTGACCGGCACCGATCTGTACCGCGACATCGCCATCGACGCCTCGGCCCAGGCGTCGCTGCATGCCGCCCACCGCCTGATCCTGCTGCAGGACCAGGCCCCCCGGAGCCTGCCCCCGGCGCTGCGCGCACGCTGCCACGTGGTGCTGCAGTCGTGCACCGCGCGGCGGGCGCTGCCCAAGCCGGCCGACCGCCTGCGGGTGGTGGTGGTCGGCCATCTGCGCGAGGAAAAGGACCCGGCCACCCTGATGGCAGCGGCCCGCCGGCTGCAGCCCGACGAGGGCATCCTCATCGATCACATCGGTGCCGCCCTGGACCCCGCCCTGGGCGAGGCCGCTGCCCGCACCGCAGCCGACTGCCCGCACTACCGCTGGCTCGGTGCCCTGCCCCACGACCGCACCCGCGACCGCATCCAGCGCGCCCACCTGCTGGTGCATCCCAGCCGCATGGAAGGCGGTGCCCACGTGATCATGGAGGCGGTGCGCAGCGGCACGCCGGTGCTGGCCTCGCGCATGGACGGCAATGTCGGCATGCTGGGCGAGGCTTACCCGGGCTACTTCCCGGTGGGCGATGCCGATGCCCTGGTGGCCGCCCTGCGCGCCCTGCGCCGCAGCCAGTCCGGTCCGTCGTCCCTGAACCTGTCCGACCTGCAAGCACAATGCGCAGAGCGGGCACCCCTGTTCGATCCCGTGTCCGAGCGTGCTGCCTTGTTGCGGGCGCTGGATTTCAACGCCTGACCCGATTCCCCCGTCCTGTTTTCCGCCGGAGACCCGCCATGACCACAGCCACCCCCACCCAGCCCCGCCTGACCAGCCTTTCCCACGGCGGGGGCTGCGGCTGCAAGATCGCCCCCGGCGTGCTGAGCGAGATCCTCAAGGGCACGGCAGCCATGCCCATCCCGAAGGAGCTGCTGGTGGGCATCGAGACCGCCGACGACGCGGCCGTCTACCAGCTCAACGACGAGCAGGCGCTGATCGCCACCACCGATTTCTTCATGCCCATCGTCGACGACCCGTACGACTTCGGGCGCATCGCCGCCACCAACGCCATCAGCGACGTGTACGCCATGGGCGGCACCCCCATCATGGCGCTGGCCCTGGTGGGCATGCCGATCTCGGTGCTGTCCACCGACACCATCGGCCGCATCCTGGCCGGCGGGCAGGACGTGTGTCGCGCCGCCGGCATCCCCATCGCAGGTGGCCACACCATCGATTCGGTCGAACCCATCTACGGCCTGGTGGCCCTGGGCCTGGTGCACCCGAAGCGGGTCAAACGCAACGCCGACGCCCGCGTGGGCGACCGGCTGGTGCTGGGCAAGCCGGTGGGCGTGGGCGTGCTGTCGGCCGCGCTCAAGAAGGACCGGCTCGATGCCGAGGGCTATGCCCGCATGATTGAGAACACCACCCGCCTCAACACCCCCGGCCCCGACCTGGCGGCCATGCCCGGCGTGCACGCGCTGACCGACATCACCGGCTTCGGCCTGGCCGGCCATGCGCTGGAGATGGCGCGCGGTGCCGACGCGTCGGTGCACATCGACATGGCGCGCGTGCCGCTGCTGCCGGGCGTGCGCGAGCTGGCTGCTGCCGGGCTGGTGACGGGCGCATCCGGTCGCAACTGGGCCGCCTATGGCCACGAGGTGCGGCTGGGCACGGCCCTGCAGCCGGTCGATCAGGCCCTGCTGTCCGACCCCCAGACCAGCGGCGGTCTGCTGGTGTCCTGCGATGCGGCCTCGGTGGACCAGGTGCTGGCGGTGTTCCACCGCCACGGCTTCGCCGATGCGGCCGAGGTGGGCAGCATCCGCGCGGCCGAGGGCAACGGCATCCGTCTGACGGTGGAGTGAGCCCATGACGCTGCACGACGACATCCGCGTCCTGGCCTTCGACATCTTCGGCACCGTGGTCGACTGGCACGGCAGCATCGTGCGCGAGATGCAGGCCCTGCATCCGCAGATCGATGCCGACGCCTTTGCCCTGGCCTGGCGCGCTGGCTACCAGCCGGCCATGCAGCGGGTGCGTTCCGGCCAGCAGGGCTGGACCCGCATCGACGAGCTGCACCGCCAGATCCTCGACGACATCCTGCCCCGCTTCGGCCTGGACCATCTGGACGAAGAAGCCCGCCGCCATCTCAACCGCGTGTGGCACCGGCTCGATGCCTGGCCCGACAGCGTGGCGGGCCTGCACCGGCTCAAGGCGCGGTTCGTGATCACCTCGCTGTCCAATGGCAACATCGGCCTGCTCACGAACATGGCCAAGCGGGCCGGTCTGCCCTGGGACTGTGTGTTGTCGGCCGAGGTGTTCCGCGCCTACAAGCCCGATCCGCACACCTACCTGGGCGTGGCCGAGACCTTCGACCTGGCGCCGTCGCAGGTGATGCTGGTGGCCGCGCACCAGGACGACCTGGCTGCGGCCCGCGCCTGCGGTCTGGCCACAGCCTACATCGAGCGCCCGCTGGAGTTCGGTGCGGCGCACATCAAGGATGTGTCGCCCGATGCAGCCAACACGCTGCACGCGCGCGACCTGCAGCACCTGGCCGATCAGCTCGGCTGCTGAGGCCGGCGGAAACGCTCCACGAAGGCCCGGTCGATCCGGTCCTTCCAGCGCCAGACCCAGCCCCCGCCCGCCACCAGCGGCCCCCAGCTGGCCACCGCAAAACCGGTGCCGCAGGAGATCAGGTTGAGCGTGTACTGCGGCGGCCAGTGCGGCTGCAGCGCCTGGCCCACGGCAGCGCGGCGCAGATTGTTCGCCAGCGCCGGGCCGGCGCGCACGGCGTGCACGCCGCTGCGCGGGTAGTGGTGGTCGGCGCGGTCGGCCACGTCGCCCGCCGCAAACACCCCAGGGTGGCTGGTGCTCTGCAGGAACCGGTCGATGGCCAAAAGACCCTGCGGCCCCAGCGCCAGAGCGCTGTCCTGCAGCCACGACGGTGCCTGGTTGCCCGTGGCCACCAGGGCCAGATGGCACACCAGCGAGCCGGCCGGTCCCATGTGCACCGCCTGCGCTTCCACACCGGTGCAGGCAAACGGCAGCACGGTGATGCCCTGCCGGTGCAGCTGCCGCAGGATGCGGCGGCGAACGCCGCCGGGATAGCCCGCCGCCACCGGTCCGCCCCCGGTCAGCAGCGACAGGCGTGCGCCCCGTACCCCCGCTGCGGCCAGTCCCTGTCGGGCGGCAAAGACCAGTTCGATGCCCGCTGCGCCACCGCCGATGACCGCCACCGAGACGCCCTGGCCGCCGTCCTGCTGCCACCGCTGCACCGCTGCCGTCCAGCCCTCGGCCAGGCCCTCGATGGGTCGCACCGGCAAGGCATGGCGCGATGCGCCGGGCATGCGGGCCTCCAGCGTGTCGGCATCCATCATGCCGCCGGTGTCGATGGACAGCAGGTCGTGGTCCAGCACGGTGCTGGTGCCATGCGTCATGTCGGTGATCCGCACCTGGCGCCGGTCCGCATCGATGCCGGTGCAGCGCCCCGGCAGCCAGCGCACACCGGCTGCCTGCGCCAGCGGCGGCAGGGCGATGCGGCAGTCGTCGGCCCGGTAACGTCCGGCGATCAGCCCCGGCACCATGCCGCTGTAGGTGAGGTGGGGTGCGGGCGAGACCAGGGTGATGTCCCAGCCGACCCAGGGGTTGCGTGCCATGTCGGCCAGCACCGCCAGGTGCGCATGCCCGCCCCCCAGCAACACCAGTCGGCGTGCGGTGGTCATCTACCCTCGTTGGCCTGCCAGCGCAGGTCGGCCACCCAGCCCAGGCTCTTGCTGCCGGTGTTGTCGCTATCGGCGCCGATCACGATGCGGGTGATGCGGGGCAGTGGCGCGTCGGATGACTGCTCCTCGCCGAACAGGGCCAGAAAGTCACGCCCCAGGTCGCGCGATTCGGTGATCCAGCGCGACAGCGGCGCGCTGCGGCCCTGCAGCGTGATGAAGCGCACCCGGCGGGTGTAGGGGTTGGCCGACTGCACCGGCGCCTGGTAGGTGCTGTCCCACACGTAGCACACGGTGGCGGTGGGCAGGTCTTCGCCGCTCATGCTGCGGGCCACGCGCAGGAGCTGGCGTTCCACGAAGGGCACCTGGTCCATGGGGTGGTCGAAGAAGGCGCAGACCTTGAGTGCCGCGTCATCGCCGCTGCGGCTGAGGATGTC
>CALRSR020000044.1:0-20314 GCA_943370825.1 Allobosea thiooxidans
TTGCGCGCCACCAAGATCGTTGCCACCCTCGGTCCCGCATCCAGCGACCCCGCCCTGCTCGAAGCCATGATCCGCGCCGGCGTGAACGTGGTGCGCCTGAACTTCTCGCACGGCAAGGCCGAGGACCACATCGAACGGGCCCGGCTGGTCCGCGAGGCGGCGCAGCGTGCCGGGCGCGAGGTCGGCATCATGGCCGACCTGCAGGGGCCCAAGATCCGCGTCGGCAAGTTCGCGCAGGGCAAGGTGATGCTGCAGACCGGCCAGCCCTTCGTGCTGGATGCCTCACGAACCGAACCGGGTGACGACCACGGCGTGGGCCTGGACTACAAGGAGCTGCCGCGCGACGTGCGCCCGGGCGACACGCTGCTGCTCAACGATGGCCTGATCGTCATGAAGGTGGACAAGGTGGTGGGCCCGGCGGTGCACACCACCGTGACCATGGGCGGCGAGCTGTCCAACAACAAGGGCATCAACAAGCAGGGCGGCGGCCTGACGGCGCCGGCCCTGACCGCCAAGGACATGGACGACATCAAGACCGCCATGGGCCTGCAGGCCGACTATGTGGCGGTGAGCTTCCCCAAGAACGCCACCGACATGGAGCTGGCCCGCCAGCTGTGCAACGTCGCCGGCGCCAGCACCGGCCACAAGCCGGGCCTGATCGCCAAGATCGAGCGGGCCGAAGCCATCCCCGAACTCGCTGCCATCCTGAAGGTGTCGGACGGCATCATGGTGGCCCGTGGCGACCTGGCGGTCGAGGTGGGCAACGCCGCCGTGCCGGCCCTGCAGAAGCACATGATCAAGCTGGCACGCGAGATGGACAAGGTGGTCATCACCGCCACCCAGATGATGGAGAGCATGATCCAGAACCCGGTGCCCACCCGCGCCGAGGTCAGCGACGTGGCCAACGCCGTGCTCGATGGCACCGACGCCGTCATGCTGAGCGCCGAGACCGCCGCCGGCAAGTACCCGCTGGAGACCGTCAAGGAGATGGCGGCCATCTGCTCCGAAGCCGAGAAGGCCGACTACCACGAGCTCAGCGCCGACTTCCAGGGCAAGACCTTCAAGCGCATCGACCAGTCGATCGCCATGGGCGCGCTGCTGACGGCGCACCACCTGGGCGCCAACGCCATCGTGGCACTCACCGACTCCGGCTCGACCGCACTGTGGATGAGCCGGCACAACGTGCGCATGCCCATCTATGCCATGAC
Organism: Allobosea thiooxidans; assembly: GCA_943370825.1. GTDB lineage: Bacteria > Pseudomonadota > Gammaproteobacteria > Burkholderiales > Burkholderiaceae_C > Hydrogenophaga. The sequence goes on from CALRSR020000044.1 coordinate 1,209, forward strand.
GCCCAACCTGTCCACCCAGCGCCGCATGACGCTCTACCGCAATGTTCGGCCGCTGCTCATGGACACCAGCGCCGACCGCGACACCGCCCTGGCCGATGCCGAATCGCACCTGCGGGCCCGCGGCATCGTGCAGAGCGGCGACGTGTATGCCATCACCGTGGGCGAGCCCATGGGCCAGCCCGGCGGCACCAACACACTGAAGATCTGCCGCGCGGCCTGAGCCCGATCCGCCGGCCCGCATCCGGAACCGGGGCTGGTGCGTAGGGATCGCAGAACCCCACACACCCTGGAGCCTCCCGAGACCATGCAAAAACCCGACCTGACGATCCGCCGCCGCTGGCTCGGCCTGCTGGGCCTGCTCGGCATCACGCCCCTGCTGCAGGCCTGCTCGCCGCTGCGCGTCATCAACGCCACCGTTCCGGGCGACACCCACACGGTGCAGCCCGATCTTGCCTATGGGCCGCTGCCGCGCCAGCAGCTGGATGTGTACCGGCCAGCCGGGACGGCACCGGACGCACCGCTGGCGGTGTTCTTCTATGGCGGCAGCTGGAGCAGCGGCGACCGGCGCGACTACCGCTTCGTGGGAGAGGCCCTGGCCTCGCGCGGCATCGTCACCGTGGTGGCCGACTACCGCCTCAGCCCGGAGGTGAGCTATCCCGCCTTCCTGGAAGACTGCGCCCTGGCCGTGAAATGGGCGCACGACAACGCGCGCCGGCTGGGCGCCTCGCCCCGGCGCATCTACACCGTGGGCCACAGCGCGGGCGCCTACAACGCCGCCATGATGGCGCTCGACCCCCGCTGGCTGGGCGGCGTGGGGCTGCAGCCGCAGGCGCTGGCCGGCTGGGCCGGTCTGGCCGGGCCGTACGACTTCCTGCCCATCGGCCTGTCGGACGTCAAGAAGGCCTTCAACTGGCCGAACACCCCGCCCGACACCCAGCCGCTGTTCCATGTGAAGGCCGGCCCGCCGGTGCCCTCGCAACGGGTGCTGCTGCTGGCCGCGCGCAGCGACATCCTGGTCAACCCCGAACGCAACACCGTGGCCATGGCCCAGGCCCTGCAGGCCCAGGGTGCACCGGTGGAGGTGGAGCTGTTCGACCGGGTCAGCCACACCACCCTGATCGGGGCCATGGCCCGCCCCCTGCGCGGGCTGGCGCCGGTGCTGGACCGGCTGAGCGGCTTTTTGAGGGCCCCTGCCGGCTAAAATCGCGGGTTACACACCGGTTACCAACCCGCACCTGAGGACACCCCCATGGCACTCGTTTCCATGCGCGAACTGCTCGACCACGCCGCCGCCAATGGCTACGGCATCCCGGCCTTCAACGTCAACAACCTGGAACAGGTGCAGGCCGTCATGGCGGCGGCCGACGAGGTGGGCGCACCGGTCATCCTGCAGGCGAGTGCCGGTGCCCGCAAGTACGCCGGCGAGCCCTTCATCAAGCACCTGATCCAGGCCGCCGTGGAGGCCTACCCGCACATCCCCCTGGTCATGCACCAGGACCACGGCACCAGCCCCAAGGTGTGCCAGGGGGCGATCGACCTGGGCTTCGGCTCGGTCATGATGGACGGATCGCTCATGGACGACGGCAAGACCCCGGCCAGCTTCGACTACAACGTCGACGTCACCCGCAAGGTGGTGGAGATGGCCCACAAGGTCGGCGTGACGGTGGAAGGCGAGCTGGGCTGCCTGGGCAACCTGGAAACCGGTGACGCCGGCGAGGAAGACGGCATCGGCGCGGTCGGCAAGCTCGACCACAGCCAGATGCTGACCGACCCCGAGGAAGCCGCCACCTTCGTCAAGGCCACCCAGCTCGACGCCCTGGCCATTGCCATCGGCACCAGCCACGGCGCCTACAAGTTCAGCCGCAAGCCCACCGGCGACATCCTGGCCATCTCGCGCGTGAAGGAAATCCACGCCCGCATTCCCAACACCCACCTGGTCATGCACGGCTCCTCCAGCGTGCCGCAGGAGCTGCTGGACGTCATCAACCAGTACGGCGGCCAGATGAAGCAGACCTACGGTGTGCCCATCGAGGAAATCCAGGAAGCCATCAAGCATGGCGTGCGCAAGATCAACATCGACACCGACATTCGCCTGGCCATGACCGGCGCGGTGCGCAAGTTCCTGGCCGAAAACCCCGACAAGTTCGACGCCCGCGAGTGGCTCAAGCCCGCGCGCGAGGCCGCCAAGCAGGTCTGCAAGGCCCGCTACCTGCAGTTTGGCTGCGAAGGCCAGGCCGGCAAGATCAAGGGCATGAACCTGTCGGTCATGGCCGAGAAGTACGCGCGCGGCGAACTGGCCCAGGTGGTCAACTGAACATGACCGCTGCCCTGCACACCTCCGCCCTCACCTCCCTGCCCCTGCTGGCCCGCGGCAAGGTCCGCGACAACTATGCCGTGGGCAACGACCGCATCCTGATGGTGGCGTCCGACCGCATCAGCGCCTTCGACGTGATCATGGGCGAGCCGATTCCGGGCAAGGGCGCCCTGCTGACCCGGCTCTCGCTGTTCTGGTTCGACCAGCTCGGCCCCAAGGGCCTGGGCATCTGCCCGATCCACCTCACCGGCGATGCGCCGGAAAGCGTGGTGAGCCCGGCCGAGGCGCCGCAGGTTACCGGCCGGTCCATGCTGGTGCAGCGGCTCAAGCCGATCCCGGTGGAGGCGGTGGTGCGCGGGTATCTCGCCGGCAGCGGCTGGAAGGAATACCAGGACAGCCGCTCGGTCTGCGGCGTGCCGCTGCCTGAAGGCCTGCAGAACGCCTCGCGCCTGCCCGAGCCCATCTACACCCCGGCGGCCAAGGCCGAGATGGGCGAACACGACGAGAACATCACCTTCGAGCAGACGGTGGCCATGGTGGGCCTGGACGTGGCCACCCAGATCCGCGACATTGCCCTGCGCCTGTACAAGGCGGCGGCCGAGATCGCGCTGAAGAAGGGCATCATCATTGCCGACACCAAGTTCGAGTTCGGCCTGGATCCGCAAGGCCGCGTGGTGCTGATGGACGAGGTGCTCACCCCCGACAGCTCGCGCTACTGGCCGGTGGAAGGCTATGTGGTGGGACAGAACCCCCCCAGCTACGACAAGCAGTTCCTGCGCGACTGGCTGGAGACCGCCCAGGTCAACGGCAAGCCCTGGGACAAGACCGCCCCGGCGCCGCGCCTGCCGCGCGAGGTGATCGAGAAGACCGCCGCCAAGTACCAGGAAGCCCTGACGCGGCTGATGGGCTGATCAGCTCAGCACCACCGACGACAGGCGACGCCGGTAGGTCGCCACCGTCGGGTCTTCCGGCGGCACCTGGCCCTCGGCCACTTTGGGTTTGGGCGGGTCGATGACTTCCAGGATGGCAATGTAGGTCTTGCGGGCCAGGTCCTCGTTCCAGGCCTTGTCGCGCATCAGGATCTCCAGCAGCTCGTCCATGGCGGCCGTCGTCTGGCCATGGGCCCACAGCAGCTGGGCCAGCGCAAAGCGGGCCTCGAAATCGCGCCGGTTGGCGGCAATGCGTCCTTGCAGCGCATCGACCTGGGCCTGCGGATCGGCCACCTCCATCTGTGCGTCGCGGGCCTGCATCCAGCGCTGCAGGGCATCCAGGCGCCGCACGCCGGCCGCCTTGGCGATGACCGGGGCAAAGGCCACCTTGGCGTCGTCGTCCTGCCCCAGCTCCAGCAGCAGCTTGACCAGATCGAAACGCGCGTCGTCGTTGGCCGGGTCGGCGGCTACGGCCTGCTGGAGTTTTTCGAGCGCGCCGTGCACATCGCCCTGGGCCAGGGCATCGAGGGCATCAGCCTCTTCGGCTTCGGCCTCGATCTCACCCTCGGAGGGCACATGCTTGTCGAGAAAGGCGCGGATCTGGCCCTCGGGCAGGGCGCCCATGAAACCGTCCACCGGCTGACCGTTCTTGAGCAGCACGCAGGTCGGGATGCTGCGGATGCCGAAGGCGCCGGCAAGCTGCTGCTCCTGGTCGGAATCGATCTTCACCAGCTTGAAGCGGCCCGCGTAGGCGGCTTCCAGCTTCTCCAGCAGCGGACCGATCACCTTGCACGGACCGCACCAGGGGGCCCAGAAATCCACCAGCACCGGGGTGTGCATGGAGGCCTCGATGACCTCGGCTTCGAAGTTGGCGATGGTGACGTCGATCATGGGTACAGCCGCCCGAAGGCGGGGTGAAACGTAAAATCGCCACTTTACCGGAGCGGCCGACCCGCCCGCCGCCCCTCACGAAAGCCCCAACATGAACCCCATCCAGGTGGGCGTGGTCATGGGTTCCAGCAGCGACTGGGACACCATGCAGCACGCCGTGCAGATCTTGAAGGACTTCGGCGTGCCCCACGAAGCCCGTGTGGTGTCGGCCCACCGCATGCCCGACGACATGTTTGCCTATGCCGACGCAGCCGTCGGCCGGGGCCTGAAGGCCATCATCGCCGGCGCCGGCGGTGCCGCCCACCTGCCCGGCATGATCGCCGCCAAGACGGTGGTGCCGGTGCTGGGCGTGCCGGTGGCCAGCCGCCACCTGCAGGGCGTGGACTCGCTGCACAGCATCGTGCAGATGCCCAAGGGCGTGCCGGTGGCCACCTTTGCCATCGGCGCGGCCGGTGCGGCCAACGCGGCCCTGTTCGCTGTGGCGCTGCTGGCCAGCCACGATCCGGCACTGCGCGAGCAGCTGCTGGCCTTCCGGGCACGGCAGACCGCCGATGCCCGCGCCATGACCCTGCCCCTCTGAGCCCCGCCATGATGAAAACCTTGCTCCCCGGCGCCATGTCGGGCACCGGCCAGCAAATGACGCTGGGTGTGATGGGTGGTGGCCAGCTGGGCCGCATGTTCGTGCAGGCGGCCCAGGCCATGGGCTACTTCACCGCCGTGCTGGACCCGGACCCGGCCAGCCCGGCCGGGCTGATCAGCCATTTCCACATCCAGACGCCGTACGACGACGAGCAGGGCCTGGCCCAGCTGATGCAGCGCTGCGAGGCCATCACCACCGAGTTCGAGAACGTGCCGGCCGGCGCGCTGTTCACGCTGGGTGCGCACCGCCCGGTGGCGCCCTCGTCGCAATGCGTGGCCACCGCCCAGGACCGGGTGCGCGAGAAGGCCCACTTCGTGCGCAGCGCCCCCACCAGCGGTGTGCAGCCGGCACCCTACGCCGCCATCGACACGCCCGAGTTGCTGGCCGCCGCCCCGGCCGACCTGCTGCCCGGCATCCTCAAGACCTCGCGCATGGGCTATGACGGCAAGGGGCAGGTCCGCGTGGCCGACCGTGCCGCCCTGGCTGCCGCCTGGGACCAGCTGGGGCGTGTGCCCTGCGTGCTGGAGAAGCTGCTGCCACTGAAAGCCGAATGCTCGGTGATCGTGGCGCGCGGCGCCGACGGCCAGTGCGTGAGCTTCCCGGTGCAGAAGAACACCCACCGCGACGGCATCCTGGCCCTGACCGAGGTGCACGAGGGTGCCCTGGATGCCGCCCTGGCCCAGCGCGCCCAGCAGGCCACCATGGCCATTGCCCACGAGCTGAACTACGTCGGCGTGCTGTGCGTGGAGTTCTTCATCATCGACGGCCCCGACGGCGCACCGACGCTGGTGGTCAACGAGATGGCGCCGCGCCCGCACAACAGCGGCCACTACACCCAGGACGCCTGCGACCTGTCGCAGTTCGAGGCCCAGGTGCGCGCCCTGGCCAGCCTGCCGCTGCCGACCCCGCGCCAGCACAGCCCGGCCATCATGGTCAATCTGCTGGGCGATCTCTGGTTCGAGCCCAACGGCGTTCGCGCCCAGCGCACCGAGCAGCCGGCCTCCCCCCCCTGGGCCCAGGTGCTGGCCCTGCCCGGCACCCACCTGCACCTGTACGGCAAGCTCAGTGCGCGGCACGGCCGCAAGATGGGTCACCTCAACATCACCGGCGCCAGCGTGGCCGAAGTGCGCGACACCGCCGCGAAGGTGCTGGCCCTGCTGGGCCTGCCCGGGCTGGACGCCTGATCCCGCCGCCCTGCCCGTCATGCCCCTGCTGCTCGACGCCGCCGATCCCTCGGCCATCGCCCAGGCCGCGCAGCGGCTGGCCGGCGGCTCGCTGGTCGGCCTGCCCACCGAAACGGTCTACGGCCTGGGGGCCGATGCCGACAATGCCACAGCGGTACGGGCCATCTTCGCGGCCAAGGGCCGGCCGGCCGATCACCCGCTGATCGTGCACCTGGCACCCGGCGATGCACCCGGAGGCTGGCGCAGCGCGGTCGATCACTATGCCCGCGACATCCCGCCCTTTGCCCTGCGGTTGATGGAGGCCTTCTGGCCCGGACCGCTCACGTTGATATTGCCGCGCCGCCCCGACGTGGCCGCCGTGGCCGCCGGCGGCCAGGACTCGGTGGGCCTGCGCTGCCCGTCGCACCCGGTGGCCCAGGCGCTGCTCAAGGCGTCGGCCGCGCGGGGCGTGCGGGGAGTGGCCGCGCCCAGCGCCAACCGCTTCGGCCGCGTGAGCCCCACCACGGCGGCGCATGTGGCCGACGAATTCGCCGCCCTGGACAAAGACGAACTGCTGGTTCTGGACGGCGGCGCCTGCCCGGTGGGCATCGAATCCACCATCGTCGATGCCTCGCGCGGTCATCCGGTGCTGATGCGCCCCGGCATGATCACGCCCGAGCAGCTGCAGGCCGCCTGCGGCCAGCCGGTGCGTGCGCGGGACGAGGCGGCGCCGCGTGCCTCGGGCACGCTGGCCTCGCACTACGCACCGAACGCCAAGGTGCGGCTGATGGACGCCCGCATGCTGCAGACCGCGCTGGACGTGCTGGGCCAGGACGCCCGGCACATCGCGGTCTATGCCCGCAGCCGGCTGCGCACAGGCCCGAGCGTGGTGCTGCGCACCATGCCGGCCGATGCCGCCGCCTGCGCCCACGAACTGTTCGCCGTGCTGCGCGAGCTGGACGCCACCGGCGTGCGGCTGATCTGGGTGGAGACCCCGCCGCCCCTGGCCGAATGGGACGGCGTGCGCGACCGTCTCGACCGCGCTGCCGCCTGACCGGGACCCGCGCTCAGCGCAGGCCGCGAGGCGCCTTGGCCATCACGGCGTCCAGCACCGCGTCGGCCACCAGCTCGTTGGTCTTCGGCGTGCCGTGGAAGTTGTCCGAGAACACATAGCTGCGCCAGCTCTCATTGCCGAACGACGCATTCAGGCTGGCGGTGGTGCAGGCCGCAATGTTGTAGACCGGCTCGGCGTTCGGCGGGGCCAGGTTGGGGCAGGCCGGCTGGGTGACATTGGTCAGGCCGAACGCAGCCGGCGTGGTGACCCACTGCGTCAGCAGGCGATTGAAATCGACGATGGCCACTTGCGGCTTCTTGCCCAGACGGGCGTTCAGCCGGTCGTTGAAGGCCGTGACCCAGGCGCCCACCAGGGCCTTGAAGCCATCGGCCGCCGGCTGGCCGGAACGCAGGGCCGTGACCTGAAGGATGAACAGGAAACGCGGCGTGACCGTCACATCGGGCACATTGACCACCACCACGCGCCGCGCGCCCTTGTGAAGCGCCTGCTGCTCCACCGTGTCGGCCAGCAGGTCGGCCAGCCGGGTCATGTAGAGGGTGCCGGCGGCCAGCGGGTTGGCGATGTTGGCCCCCACCTCGGCCGGGGTCAGGAGCTCGCCCAGCAGGGCTGCGAAGGAGGCGCCGCCGTCCCCGCCGAGCGCGACCGGCACCGCTTTGCCCACGGCAGTGGCCAGATCGGCCACATCGTTGCCGCCGCCGTCCACCAGCAACAGTTCGTCGGGCTTGAAGCGGCGCTCCGACGCCATGGTCTTGAGCTGCTGCACCACCGACAGCGGCGAGGTGTCGGCGGCTGCCCCGCCCGCCGGGTTGATGCGGGCGCCACCCACCGCATAACTGGTGCAGTCGGCGGCCTGCGGATTGAGGACGACATTGGTGGGCGATGTGGCGCCATACCGGGCACACAGGTCGGGCGCACCCACCGCGTCGGCCACCAGCTCGGTCCAGATCGGGTTGCCCTGCACCGTGAACTTGATGCCGAAGGTGCCGCTGTCGGCCAGGCTGTCGCCCGCCACCTTGACCGCCGACACCGAATGACCGCCGCCGCCGCAGGCGGTCAACACGAATGCGGCCATGAGGGCCGCGACGACACCGGAACGCTGGAACATGGGATCTCCCGAAGGCTGGAGGGATGTGGACTAATTTCCGCACGACCGTGCGAAAAACCCATGCTATGTACACCGATGGGGGTATGTCACCCGGGTTTGTCCGGTCACACGTTCGTGATGGCTTGTGCTCGAGCCATCACCGTCCGACGTCAGTCGGGCTGGGCCGCCACCCACTCCACCAGGGCTTCCAGGGCCGGGCGGGCCGCGCCGGCATTGGGATGGTTGACGAAGCCGACCACCGCGTAACGCCCGCCATTGGCCGCGTTCACATAACCGGCAATGCCGGTCACATCGCGCAGGGTGCCGGTCTTGAGGAAGGCGTTGCCGTAGGCCGCGCTGCGCGGGTCGCGCGCGATGCGGGCCGCCGTGCCGCTGACGCCGGCCACCGCCAGCGACTGCACGAAGGGCTGGGCCTGCGGATGGCGGGCGGCGTGGCGCAGCAGCACAGCCAGCGATTCCGGTGTGATGCGCTCGATGCGCGACAGGCCGGAGCCGTTCTCCAGCACGGGCGCGGCCACCTTCGGCCCGAAGGTGCGCTGCCACCACTGGGCCACCACCTCGCGGGCGCGCTCGAAGCTGCTGCGCCGTCCGGCGGGCCGGCCGGCCTCGGGCGGCAGCGGCACCTCGCCCAGCGACAGGAACACCTGCTGCGCCATGACGTTGTTGCTCCACTGGTTCACGTCCATCAGGATGTCCGAGAGCGGCAGCGAACGGGCCTCGTGGAGCAGCCGGGCCTGCGGCGGTGTGAGGCCGCTGCGGGTCTGGCCGGTCAGCAGCCCCCCCATGGAACGCCAGGTGCCCTCGAAGGCCCGCGCGGCATAGGTGGCGGGCTGCTGGTAGGCCACCGGCCAGGCCAGCTCACCGCAGGCCGCCGGGTAGCGGCCGGTGAAGCGGATGCTGTCGGGATCGTCGAAACGGGCGCCCAGGCCGCTGCGCCAGTCGTTGCAGCGGCCCGGGGCCAGCGGCACGGTGGCGTCGATGGCCAGACGGGCCAGGGGCGGCTCGCTCACCACCCGGGCCACGCCAGCGGCCGGATCGGGCTGGAACTTGAGGATGACCGACTTGAAGTTGAACAGCAGCGCATCCGGGCTGGCGTTGTAGGGCCGCAGGGCCTCGCCGTCGAAGGCGCCGGGGTCGATCTCGGGCAGGTCGAAGGCGCTGTGGTCCAGCACCAGATCGCCCAGGATGACGCGCACGCCCTGGGCCTGCAGCGCCGCATAGGCCTCCTGCAGACGCTCGATCACCAGCTTGGGGTCGCCGCCGCCCCGCACATACAGATTGCCGCGCAGGGCACCGTTGTCGACCACGCCGTCGGTGAGGAAGCGGGTGCTCCAGGTGTACTGGCTGCCCAGCAGGTCGAGCGCGGCATACGAGGTGACCAGCTTCATGACCGAGGCCGGGTTCACCGGCTCGCTGGCCTGGTGGCGCAGGCGCACATCCCCCCGGTCGTCCAGCGCCACCACATAGGCCGACAGGGCCGACGGCGGCACCTGCGCGCGCTGCAGGGCCCGGCTGACGGCAGCCGGCAGCGGATCGGCCACGACCGGCTTCTGGGCACAGGCCGGCAGGCTGAACGCGCTCAGGGCCAGCAGCCCGGCGGCAACGCGGGATCGGACGGGGACGGCGGGGGTCTGAAGGGGGTATCGGGTCACCGGTCCATTATCGGCCGCCGGTCGGCGACCGTGGCCGATAATTCCCCGATGCCTGCCGCGTCCCCGCCCCGTTTCCTGGCCATTGAATGCAGCACCGACACCTTGTCGGTCGCGCTGGGCACCGGGCTGCCGGGCGATCAGGTGGCCGAACATGCCGGCCCGGGCGGTCCGCAATCCTCCACCTCCCTGCTGCCAGCGGTGCAGCGCTTGCTGGAACACGCCGGCTGGCACCTGCACGACCTGAGCGCCATCGCTTTTGCGCGCGGCCCCGGCTCCTTCACCGGGCTGCGCACCGCCTGCGCGGTGGCCCAGGGCCTGGCCTACGGCACGCGAGGCCCGGACCACCCCGACGGCCTGCCGGTGCTGGCCATCGACACGCTGCAGGTGCTGGCCGAGACCGCCACCCCGGCCGATCACACCGGCCCGGTGGTGGCCTTGCTCGATGCCCGCATGGAGGAGCTGTACCTCGCGGTGTGGCAACGCCAGGGCCCGGCCTGGACCGAACGCCAGGCCCCGCGCCTGTGCCCGCCTGCCGGACTGGCCGGCTGGCTGGCCGAGGCCTTGCCCGGCGAGCGGCCTCTGCTGGCCGGGAATGTGTTCGGCGCCTACCCCGACGCCCTCGCCCCGCTGCAGACCACCCGACCCACCGCCGTGGCCATACCCTCGGCCACTGCCCTGCTGCGGCTGGCCCCGGGCGCCTGGGCGCGCGGAGATGCCGTGCCCGCCCATGCGGCCATGCCCCTGTATGTGCGCGACAAGGTGGCCCGCACCACGGCTGAACGCGAACAGCCTCCCGAGGTGACGCCGTGAGCAGCGCACTGGACACCCTGCCCGCCTGGGCCACCGGCCTGTGGCCGGCACCCGAAGGGGTGCTGGAAGCGCCGGGCAACGACCAGACGGCGCGCCGCCTGAGCTTCGTGCCCATGACCGCCGACGACCTGGACGCGGTGCATGCGGTCGAGATCAGCGCCTACGCCCACCCCTGGTCGCGCCGCAACTTCCTGGATTCGCTGCGATCCGGCCACCCCGCGGTCATGCTGCTGGCCGAACCGCAGCCACACGAGCGTCACCTGCCGCTGCGCAGCGACGGCCGCCTGCTGCTGGGCTACCTGGTGGCCATGCCGGGCGTGGACGAGGTGCACCTGCTCAACATCACCGTGGCACCGGCCCACCAGCGACAGGGCTGGGCCCGCTTCATGCTGGACGCCCTGGCCCTGTGGTCGCGCGGACAGGGCGCGCAATGGCTGTGGCTGGAGGTGCGGCAGAGCAACACGCCCGCCCGGCGCCTGTACTCGCGCTACGGATTCGCCGAGGTCGGCCTGCGGCGCGGCTATTACCCGCTGGCCCACCAGAAGCGCGAGGACGCGGTGGTGATGAGCCTGAACCTGGTGGCCCGCCGGGCCACGGAGGCGGCATGAGCTGGGTGCGCGAACTCGATGCCCGCCAGCGCGCCATGCTCGACGAGATGGGCGTGAAGGTCTGGGCGCCGACGCCGGCGTCGGCGCCGGTGGCGGTCACCGTGACACCGCCGGCCCCTGCACCGTCCCCCGCACCCGTAAGGGCACCGGCCATGGTGGCAGCACCCGCCGCGAGCACGCCATCAGCGCCAGCCACCACACCGACACCTGCGGCGCGACCGGTCGAGACCCCCGCCCTGGCCCATCTGGGCTGGGACGACCTGCGCCAGGCCGTGGCCGCCTGCCAGGCCTGCGGCCTGTGCACCAGCCGCCGCCAGACCGTGTTCGGTACCGGACACGAGCAGGCGCGATGGATGATCGTGGGTGAAGCGCCGGGTGAACAGGAAGACCGCCAGGGCGAACCCTTCGTGGGGCCGGCCGGTCAGCTGCTGGACGCCATGCTGCGTGCCACCGGCCGCGACCGCCGCACCGACGCCGCCGGCGGCGTCTACATCGCCAATGTGCTGAAGTGCCGGCCGCCGGCCAACCGCAATCCCGCCCCCGAGGAAGTGCTGCGCTGCGAGCCCTTCCTGGCCCGGCAGGTGGCACTGGTGCAGCCGAAACTCATCATCGCCATGGGGCGGTTCGCGGTGCAGTCGCTGCTGCGCACCACCGAGCCCATCGGCAAGCTGCGCGGGCGGGTGCACCGCTACGAGGGCGTGCCGGTGATCGTCACCTACCACCCCGCTTATCTGCTGCGCAATCCGGCCGACAAGGCCAAAGCCTGGGCCGACCTGTGCCTGGCGCTGGATCAGCCACTGGACTGAGGACCGGGCCGTGCCGGCCACAGCACCGCCGCGATGGCCAGCATGATCAGCGCCACCGCCGCCCCATCCTGCCAGTGCAGGGTCTCATCCAGCAGCACCGCACCGGCCATCACCCCCAGCACCGGGATCAGCATGACCGACAGGGTGGACGCAATCGGCGGCAGGTCGCGCGCCAGCATCAGCCAGACCACCTGCGCAAAGGCGAACACGCCCAGCGCGTTGTAGACCACCGCACCCCAGACGCCCGGCGAGGGCCAGCTCCATTGCCCGCGCTCGAACAGGACCGAGAGCAGCGTCATCCACAACGTGGTGATGAGCGTCATCCAGAAGGACAACGCCAGCGTGGGCGCCGGTATGGTGGTGCGCCGCATCAGCTGTGTGCCCACCGCCCAGGTGGCCGCCGCCACCAGCATCAGGGCCACGCCCAGCGGACGTCCGGTCAGCGCGGTGAATTCGTGCCACAGCAGCAGCACCACGCCCTGTGCGGCAGCGGCCACGCCGCCCCAGGCCCGCAGCGGCAGGCGCTGCGCAAACCACACTGCGCCCAGCACCGCCGAAAACACCGGCATGGTGTAGCCCAGGATGGCGGCGCGGCCGCTGGAGAGCGACTGCACCGCCAGAATGGCCAGCACATGCCACACCAGCATGTTGAACACGGTGAGCCAGGCGAGTTCGCGCCAGTGCTCGCGCCCCACCCGCAGCGGCACGCCGCGCCACAGCACGAAAGCGGCCAGCACCGGCAGGCCCAGCCACATGGACAGGCTGCGGAAGGTCAGCGGCGCATAAGCGGTGACCCCGTATTTCATGATCGGCCAGTTCAGGCCCCAGACCAGGGTGATGAGGACCAGCAGGACGAGCTGGCGGCGGCTGAGCACGGACATGGGGCGGCAGTGTAGTGGCCCCCTAGAATCGATCGCATGACCTTCCTCGACATGCTGCACGGCGCGCGGCGCCAGAACCGGTCCCTGCTGTGCGTGGGCCTGGACCCCGAACCCTCGCGCTTCCCGGCCGCCCACCAAGGCCGCCCGGGCGACATCTTCGCGTTCTGCGCCGCCATCGTGGACGCCACGGCCGATCTGGCCATGGCCTTCAAGCCGCAGATCGCCTACTTCGCGGCGCACCGGGCCGAAGACCAGCTGGAGCGCCTGATCGCCCACATCCGTGATGTGGCGCCGCAGGTGCCGGTGATCCTGGACGCCAAGCGCGGCGACATCGGCAGCACTGCCGAGCAGTACGCCATCGAGGCCTTCGAGCGCTTCGGGGCCGACGCGGTCACGCTCTCGCCCTTCATGGGCTTCGATTCGGTCGAGCCCTACCTCAAGCGCCACGGCAAGGGCGCCTTCCTGCTGTGCCGCACCTCCAACCCGGGCGGCGACGACCTGCAGAACCAGCGCCTGGCCTCGGTGGAAGGGCAGCCCCGGGTCTATGAACACATCGCGCGGCTGGCACAAGGCCCGTGGAACCTCAATGGGCAGCTGGGCCTGGTGGTGGGCGCCACCTACCCGGCCGAGATCCAGCGCGTGCGCGAGCTGGCACCTTCGCTCCCCCTGCTGATCCCCGGTGTGGGCGCCCAGGGGGGCGATGCCACCGCCACGGTGCGCGCCGGTCTGCGCGAGGTGGCCGATGCGCCCACCGGGCTGATCGCGGTCAACTCCTCCCGCGCCATCCTGTACGCCTCGGCCGGCGCGGACTTTGCCTCTGCCGCCCGCACGGTGGCGCAACGCACCCGCGACGAACTGGAAGCCGCCTGCCCATGATCACCCTGCACACCGCCGCCACGCCCAACGGGCACAAGGTCTCGATCGCACTGGAAGAACTGGGCCTGCCCTACACGCTCAAGGTGATCGACCTGGCAGCCGGCGAGCAGAAACAACCGCCCTTCCTGGCGCTCAACCCCAACGGCCGCATCCCGGTGATCGTGGACCACGACGGGCCGGACGGTGGCGACTTCACCGTGTTCGAGTCCGGCGCCATCCTGGTGTATCTCGCCGAGAAGACCGGCCGGCTCATGCCCACCGATGCGCGCGGCCGCTCGCGGGTGATGCAGTGGCTGATGTTCCAGATGGGGGGCATCGGTCCCATGATGGGACAGGCCAATGTGTTCTTCCGCTACTTCCCCGAAAAGATCCCGGCCGCCATCGACCGTTACCAGGGCGAGACGCGGCGCCTCTTCGGCGTGCTCGACGGGCATCTGGCGCACAACGAATGGCTGGCCGGCGACTATTCCATCGCCGACATCGCCAACTGGGCCTGGGTGCGTACCCACCGGTGGTCCGGTGTGGACATCGACGATTTGCCGCACCTCAAGCGCTGGCGCGACGCCATCCGCGCGCGCCCGGCCGCCCAGCGCGGCATCGAAATGCCGCCCTCCAAGGTGGACCTCACCCGCGACGGCGACGAAGCCGCGAAACGCTTTGCCGAAGAAGCGCGGCGCATGGTCGAGACCGGGGCAGGTCGTCAGAAGGGCAACACATGAACACCGGCGACCTGCGGCTCTACATCGCCCCGCGCGCACCCAACCCGCGCCGGGTCCAGATGTTCATCGCCGAAAAGGGCGTCACCGGCATTCCGGAAGTGGCGGTGGACCTCAATGCCCAGGAGCACCGCACCGAGGCCTTCCGGGCCCGCAGCCCGCTGGCCAAGGTGCCGGCCCTGGAGCTGCCCGACGGCCGCGTGCTGACCGAGACCCGCGCCATCTGCAGCTGGATCGAAGGCCAGTGGCCCGAACCGGACCTGATGGGCCGCACCCCCGAGGAACGCGCCTTCATCGAGATGGCCGACCGGCGGGTGGAGTGGTACTTCATGCTGCCCATGGCGCAGTGCATCCGCCACACCCACCCGGGCCTGGCGCCGCTGGAGCAGCCGCAGTTTCCCGACTTCGGTGCCTCGCAGCGCGACAAGGCGCTGGACACCGCCCGCTGGCTCGATGCCGAGCTGCAGCGCCAGCCCTGGGTGGCCGGCGAACGCTTCACCATCGCCGACATCACCGCGTTCTGCACCGTGGAGTTCGCGCGGCTGGCGCGCTTCAAGCCGGCCGATGAGGGCCTGCACGCACTGCAGGCCTGGCGCGACCGGGTGGCACAGCGCCCGTCGGCCCGGGTCTGACTCAGGCGTCGCGCCAGGGCGCGTCGGCCAAGGCCCGCTCCATGGCCGGCAGCCCCTGCAGCCCCCGTTCGATCTGCGCTGCCACCCAGGTTTGCAGCCGTGCGGTGGCTGCCGGCGCCAGGGTGGGCGGCAAGCCCGCCAGCCATTGCCGGGCCACATCCATGTCGTTCAGATCGCCCAGCAGCGCCTGTGCAGCGGCCAGCACCGCGCGGCCGCGCTCACCCCGGCGCGGCGGCAGCTGATCGGCCAGGAATTCCATTGCGTACCGCTGGCGCTTGACCGCCAGGCGCAGACGGTGGCGTCCTGCCGGACCGGCCTTGAGGGCACGGCGGGCGGCCGCCTGGAGTTGCCGGTGCGAACGCCAAAGATGCCGGGCCGCCCAGCGCACCAGCGGAACCGGCGCTGCATCCGCCGGCTCCGGCATGGCCAGCACCGCGCGCAGAAAGGCCAGCAGGTTCAGCCCATAGGCCGGGGCGTGGAATGCAGCGACAGCCTGGGCGTGAGCGGCCAGCCGCTCCGCCCGGGCGTGCGCCAGCAGCGGCGCCTGCTCGGCATCGCTCAGGCCCAGGCCGGTCAGGGCGGGCAGCAGCCAGTCCAGGCGGACGTCGGACTCGCGGGCCGCGCCCAGGGCGCGGGCCAGGTCACCCCAGACGCCCATCCAGTGGGTCAGGAAGCGGCCCGGCAGCTCGGGCGCGAACAGACGCAGCGCGCTGCGCAGACGGCGCAGCGCCACACGGGCCTGGTGGATGCACTCGGGATCCGGCAAAAAACCCTGTTCGGCTGCCGCCCGGAGGGCCGCCTCGTTGGCCTGCAGATGGGTCAGGGCGGCCAGCATGATCTGCCGCCACGCCTGCACCGGTGAGAGGTGCTCCTGCAGTCCCGCATCGACCGCACGGGCCGGGCCGGGCAGTTCGCCGGCCTGCAGGGCGTAGCCGCGCTCGGCCTTGCTGCGCTGCACCGGCCACAGCCGCAGGGCGGCACTGCGCAGGCCCGAGGGGCCCAGGCACAGGGTGTGGGCCAGGTCCAGCAGTGCATCGACCGGTCCGTCCAGCAGCTCGAGTTCGAGTTCCAGCAGGGTCTCGCGGCGCGGCGGCTCACCGGCCTGGACATGGCCCTGGTCCAGCGCCACCTCGATGCGGGCGCCGGCATGTTCGATCACGGCACAGCGGCGCAGGAAATCGGTGCGGAAGGCCGGTTGCAGCTGGCCGGCCAGCTCGCGCAAGCGGGCGGCCAGGGCCGGGTCGTCGACGATGGCGGCAAAGTCGGGCTCGCCCCGGGGCGCGAGCGCTTCCCACTCGCCCCGCCGCGACAGCCCGCCCACCGAGCTGCCGGCGGTCTTGACGGTGAGCCAGGTGCGCTGCCCGACCCGCCGGCTGCGCGCCGCCATGCGCGCCCGGCGCAGCGCCTGGTCGGGGGTGTCGAAGTACACGGCCGCCATCGGCTGCCGCTGCCACCGGGCGGCTGCCAGGCCAGGATGCGCCATCAGGGCCGACAAGTCGTCCGGATGCAGGGCCAGCTTGAGTTCGGTTTCGGAAGGCATGGCGGTCGGGGAACGTCCAGTTACGCAAGATACCCGGGGTGGGTTCACAATTCTCACCAATTTGATGGGAGGAATCACATATGAAATTTCAGATCTCGAAACTCGCTGTGCTGGCGCTGGTGCTGTCGCTCGGCGCCACCACGGGCTGGGCCGGCAAACCCGACCATGCCGGCGGCGGACGCGATGACGACCGCCATGAAAAGCGCGAGAAGGGCCACGGCAAGCACCGGGACGATGACCGCCAGGGACGCCACGAGGACCGCAGGGACGACCGGCGGGACGACCGCCGCGAGGTCTACCGCGACGGCTACCGGGACGGTTACCGCACCAGCGAACGCTCAGGCTCCGGCGTGTCGGTCAACATCCAGATCGGCCAGTACTTCAACGACAGCCAGCGCCGCGTGGCGGTGGACTACTACCAGCCCCAGTTCCGCGCCGGCAAATGCCCGCCCGGTCTGGCCAAGAAGGGCAATGGCTGCATGCCCCCGGGACAGGCCAAGGCCTGGCGCCGCGGCTACGCCCTGCCGCCGGACGTGGTGTATTACCCGGTGCCCTCCAGCGTGTCGGTGCGCCTGGGCACGCCGCCGGCCGGCTACAAGTACGTGCGGGTGGCGGCCGACATCCTGCTGATCGCCGTGGGCACTGCCATGGTGGTGGACGCCATCGAGGACCTGGGCAACCTCTGATGCTCAGTCCGGACGCGGCGCCCTGAGCAGCCGCGCCAGGTAGCGCCCGGTGTGGCTGGCCTCGCAGGCAGCCACGGCCTCGGGCGTGCCTTCCACCACCACGGTGCCGCCGCCGGCACCGCCTTCCGGTCCCATGTCGATCAGCCAGTCGGCGGTCTTGATGACGTCGAGGTTGTGCTCGATCACGACGATGGTGTTGCCCGCATCGCGCAGCTGGTGCAGCACCTTGAGCAGCAGCTCGATGTCGGCAAAGTGCAGGCCGGTGGTGGGCTCGTCCAGGATGTAGAGCGTGCGCCCGGTGTCGCGCTTGGACAGCTCCAGCGCCAGCTTCACGCGCTGCGCCTCGCCGCCCGAGAGCGTGGTGGCCGCCTGGCCGAGCTGGATGTAGCTCAGGCCCACGTCCAGCAGGGTCTGCAGCTTGCGCCGCAGCACCGGCACGGCGCTGAAGAAGTCGTGCGCCTGCTCCACCGTCAGGTCCAGGATCTGCGCGATGTTCAGGCCCTTGTAGAGCACCTCCAGCGTCTCGCGGTTGTAGCGCGCGCCGCCGCACACCTCGCACGGCACATAGACGTCGGGCAGGAAGTGCATCTCGACCTTGACCACGCCGTCGCCCTGGCAGGCCTCGCAACGGCCGCCGGCCACATTGAAGCTGAACCGCCCCGGCCCGTAGCCGCGCTCGCGCGCGGTGGGCACCTCGGCCAGCAGCTCGCGGATGCCGGTGAACAGGCCGGTGTAGGTGGCCGGGTTGCTGCGCGGCGTGCGGCCGATGGGCGACTGGTCGACATTGATGACCTTGTCGAAATGCTCGATGCCCTCGATGGCCTCGTGCGGGGCCGGCTCGTCGTGCGAGCGGTACAGGGTGCGGGCCACGGCGGCGTACAGGGTGTCGTTCACCAGGGTGGACTTGCCCGAGCCGGACACGCCGGTCACGCAGGTCAGCAGCCCCACCGGAAAGCTCACGCTCACGCCCTTGAGGTTGTGGCCGGTGGCGCCCAGCACGCGGATGGCCTGCAGGTCGCCCAGCGTGGCCTCGTGCGCGGCCTGGCGCGCTGCCCGCCGCTCGGCCGCCGGGCTGGGCGGGAAGCGCGGCTTGAAGGCCGGCGCCGGCGCGGCCGCCACCACCGGCTTGACCACCGGCAGCCAGGGCGTGCGGCGCTCGGGCACGGCAATGGCGCGGGTGCCGCTGAGGTACTGGCCGGTGAGCGAGTCGGGATGGGCCATGACCTCGGCGCAGCTGCCCTGGGCCATGACGCGGCCACCGTGCACGCCGGCACCCGGCCCCATGTCGATGACATGGTCGGCCACCCGGATCATGTCCTCGTCGTGCTCGACCACCAGCACCGTGTTGCCCAGGTCGCGCAGGTGCTGCAGGGTGGCAATCAGGCGGTCGTTGTCGCGCTGGTGCAGGCCGATGCTGGGTTCGTCCAGCACGTACATCACGCCGGTCAGGCCGGAGCCGATCTGGCTGGCCAGCCGGATGCGCTGGGCCTCGCCACCCGACAGCGTCTCGGCGCTGCGGTCCAGGCTGAGGTAGTTCAGACCCACATCGTTGAGGAAGCTCAGCCGCTGGCGGATCTCGTTGATGACCCGGGCCGCGATGTCGCCCTTGGCGCCGGGCAGGTGCAGCTGCTCGAAATAGGCCAGCGCATCGCCCAGCGTGATGCGGCCGATGTCGAAGATGGCGCGTCGCTGCCCGCCCTCGCCCACGAACACATGGCGGGCCTCGCGGCGCAGGCGGGAGCCGCCGCACGACGGACAGGGCTGGATGGCGCGGTAGCGGGC
>CALRSR020000045.1:0-19997 GCA_943370825.1 Allobosea thiooxidans
CTGCGCGCCGAGGTGGACGACATGGCCATGCTGCGACTGATCGCGCGGGACAGCGGCTGGCTCACCGTGCTGCCCGAGGTGGTGGTGCAGGACGAGCTGCGCAACGGGGTGCTGGTGCGGGTGGGCCAGTCCACCCGGCTGGAGGAGCACTTCTATGCCATCACCACGCCGCACCGGCACCGGCTGGAACGGCTGGAACAGTTGCTGGCGGCCAGCGGGCCGGAGGTGACCCCGTCGGGATTCAGCGCTTCGGAAGCCAGGGCCTGATCCAGCCCAGACCCGCACTGGTGCCGCCGGGCACGGCACCCCGGCGGGGCCGGTACTCGCAGCCGATCCAGCCGTCATAACCCAGGTCGTCCAGCAGGGCGAAGAGGTAGGGGTGGTGCAGCTCGCCCACGTCGGGTTCGTGGCGCTCGGGCACGCCGGCGATCTGGATGTGCCCCACACGACCGGTGGGCAGGTACTGGCGGATCTTCATGGCCAGGTCGCCTTCGACGATCTGGGCGTGGTACAGGTCCATCTGCACCTTCACATTGGGCTCGCCGATCTCGGCCACCAGGGCATGGGCCTGGTCCTGCCGGCTCAGGAAGAAGCCGGGCATGTCGCGCGGATTGATCGGCTCGATCAGCAGGTTCACCCCCACGCTGGCCGCCAGCCGCGCGGCCTGGCGCAGGTTGTAGATGTAGGTGGTGCGGGTGGCATCGGGCGAGGCGTCCGGCGGCACCAGACCGGCCATGACGTGCAAACGGGGGCAGTCCAGTGCCTGGGCGTAGGTCAGCGCCCGTTCGATGCCCTCGGCAAACTCGACCTCGCGGCCGGGCAGGCAGGCCAGGCCCCGCTCGCCACCGTCCCAGTTGCCGGGCGGGGCATTGAACAGCACCTGCTGCAGGCCGTGGGCCTTCAGGCGTGCGGCCAGTTCGGCCGCCTCGAAGGCGTAGGGAAACAGGTACTCCACGGCCTGGAAACCGTCGGCCGCTGCGGCCTCGAAGCGGTCCAGGAAGGGCAGCTCGTTGTAGAGCATGGAGAGGTTGGCGGCAAAACGGGGCATGGGGCAATCACCAATGCGCGCCAAAGTGCTGGCGCAGTTCTTCGATCTGGTCCTCGCTGAGCGGGACCGCGTGTTCAGGACCGAGCTGGTTGAACAGCGCGGCGGTTTCTTCCAGTTCTTCCAGCACGGCCATGGCGGCAGCCGGCGTGTCGTGCCACACATTGGGCCCCAGCCGGGCGAGCATCACGGCCCGCAGCAGCCGACCCTGCGATGCATGGCGGGCGATGGTCAGTGCCACCCGGTCGGCAGCGGCCGGATCGCCCGGGCGGTGGTAGGCCACATGCGGCACACGGCCGACCTTCATCACGAAGTACGGGGTGATGGCGGGCAGCAGTTCGGCGTCGGCCGGCAGGGTGCCGCCTGCACGGCTGTCGGCGCGGATGGAGGCGGCCACCAGCGCCCGGCTGTGGGTGTGGATCACGCAGCCTGCCGCATGGCCGGCCTCGGCGGTGGCCCGGTAGATGCGTCGGTGCAGCACGATGGTCTTGCTGGCCCGATCGCCACCGATCTGCAGTCCCTGGGCATCGAGCCGGGCCAGGCGCGCCGGGTCGAGCATGCCCAGGCAGGCGTCGGTGGGTGTGATGAGAAAGCCATCGTCCAGCCGCACGCTGATGTTGCCGGCGGTGGCGTGCACATAGCCGCGCTCGAACAGGCTCTGGCCCACGCGGCAGATGGCATCGCGGGCTCGGGTTTCTGCGGACAGCAGTTCGCTCATGCGCGGGTGGCAGCGTCCAGGCTGTGGAACGCCTTGGTGAAGAAGTCGGGGGTGCCGAAGTTGCCGGACTTCAGCGTGATGTGCAAGCCGCCCGGCGCGTGGAGGGCGGCATCGGCCATGGCATGGCACCACGGCACGCCGGGGTCGATCTGCGGGCCGATGCGCATCTGCGCGATGCCCAGGGCCTGCACGCAGGCACCGGAAGTCTCGCCTCCGGCCACCACCAGCTGCTGCACGCCCCGGGCCACCAGGCCCCGTGCGATGTCGGCGATGGTGCGCTCCACCATGGCGCCGGCCTGTTCCACGCCCAGCTGGCCCTGGATGGCCTTCACGTCGCGCGGCTCGGCGGTGGAGTAGATCAGCACCGGGCCGCTGGCCAGGTGCGGCTGTGCCCAGGCCAGAGCTTCGGCGCACACATCCACGCCGGCGGCGATGCGCAGCGGGTCGATGGCCAGCGCCGGCCGGCCCGACTGGATGAAGTTCAGCACCTGGGCATTGGTGGCGGTGGAACAGCTGCCCGACACCACGGCCTGCAGGCCGCGCGGGGCCGGCAGTTCGGCCGCCGTGGACGAGGGCGCCAGACCGAAATTGGCCGGCAGGCCGATGGCCAGGCCCGAGCCGGCCGTGAGCAGTGGCAGCGCCGCCATGGCCGGCCCCAGGCGCAGCAGGTCGTCGTTGGACACGGCGTCCACGATGGCCATGGCCACGCCGTCAGCCCTCAGCGCGGCGATGCGCTCGGTCACCGCCTGCGGGCCGCGCGCCACCACGCTGTGGTCGATCAGCCCGACGCGGCGGCGCGTCTGCGCCTGCAGCACCCGCACCAGGTTGGGGTCGGTCATGGGGGTGAGCGGGTGGTTCTGCATGCCGCTCTCGTTGAGCAGCACGTCGCCGGCGAACAGGTAACCCTTGAAGACGGTGCGCTTGTTGTCCGGGAAGGCCGGCGTGGCCACGGTGAAATCGGTGCCCAGCGCGTCCATCAGGGCTTCGGTGACCGGGCCGATGTTGCCCTGCGGCGTGCTGTCGAAGGTGGAGCAGTACTTGAAGTAGATCTGCTGCGCGCCCTGGGCCTGCAGCCAGCGCAGCGCCTGCAGCGACTGCGCCACCGCTTCGGCGGCGGGAATGGTGCGCGACTTCAGCGCCACCACCACCGCATCGGCCTCGGTGTCCAGCGCGGCCGGCGGCACGCCGATGGTCTGCACCACCCGCATGCCGGCACGCACCAGGTTGTTGGCCAGGTCGGTGGCGCCGGTGAAATCGTCGGCGATGCAGCCCAGCTTCAGCGAAGCCTTCATGCCTGGCGCTCCGGCAGGGTGATGCCCGGGAAGATCTTGATGACGGCGCTGTCGTCCTCTCGGCCGAAGCCGGCGGTGGAGGCCTGCATGAACATCTGGTGGGCGGTGGCGGCCAGCGGCAGCGGGAATTTGCTCGCGCGCGCGGTATCGAGCACCAGGCCCAGGTCCTTGACGAAGATGTCCACCGCCGAGAGCGGCGTGTAGTCGCCGGCCACCACGTGGGCCATGCGGTTCTCGAACATCCAGCTGTTGCCGGCGCTGTGGGTGATGACCTCGTACAGCGCAGCCGGCTCCACGCCTTCGCGCAGGCCCAGGGCCATGGCTTCGGCGGCGGCGGCAATGTGCACACCGGCCAGCAGCTGGTTGATGATCTTGACCTTGCTGCCGGCACCGGCCTTGTCTCCCAGGCGGTAGACCTTGCCGGCCATCGCATCCAGCACTTCGTTCGCGGCGGCATAGGCCTCGGGGCGGGCCGAGGTCATCATGGTCATCTGACCTGAAGCGGCCTTGGCCGCACCACCGGAGATGGGCGCGTCGATGTAGTGCACGCCCTGGGCGAGCAGCTTTTCTTCCAGGGCCATCGACCAGTTCGGGTCGACGGTGGAGCACATGATGAAGGTGCTGCCGGGCTGCATGGCTGCAGCGGCACCGCCTTCACCGAACAGCACCGATTCGGTCTGCGCCGCGTTCACCACCACCGACACCACCACCGGCGCGGCCGCCGCCACTTCGGCCGGGGTCTTCCAGGCGGTGCCGCCGTCGGCGGCGAAGGCCTGCGCCGCTTCAAAACGCACGTCGCAGGCGTGCACGTGGAATCCGTTGTTGCGCAGGGTGCGGGCAATGCCGGCGCCCATGGCGCCCAGGCCGATCAGGCCAACGTGTCGGGTCATGTCGAAATCCTCTCAGTCAGGGGCATCAGCCCATCAGGGTCCACAGCAGGGCGGTCAGCAGGAAGCCGGCGATGCCCAGCACGGTGGTCAGCACCGTCCAGCTGCGCAGGCCGTCGGCCACGCTCAGGCCGAGGTAGCGGGTGACGATCCAGAAGCCCGAATCGTTGACGTGCGACAGGCCCAGACCGCCGAAGCCGATGGCCACGGCGATCAGCGCCACCTGCACCGTGCTGTAGCCGCCACTGGCCACGGCTTCGGCCAGCAGGCCGCAGGTGGTCAGGATGGCCACGGTCGCCGAGCCCTGGGCGGCGCGCAGCGCCAGCGAGATCAGGAAGGCGGCCAGCAGCAGCGGCAGACCCGCCGAGGCGATGCTGCCGGACAGGGCAGCACCGATGCCGGTGCTGGTGAGCACCTTGGCAAACACGCCGCCGGCACCGGTCACCAGGATCACGGTGGCGGCGGGGGGCAGGGCGGATTCCATCACCTCGCTGGTGCGGGCGTTCGACCAGCCCTGGCGCTTGGCGATCATGAAGAAGGCCATGCCGATGGCCACCATCAGTGCGAAGACCGGCGCGCCGATGAACGACAGCACGCCGCGCACCGGGTCGCCCTTGGGCAGCAGGGTGGCGCCGGTGGTGCCCAGCATGATCAGCAGCAGCGGCACGATGATGAGTGCGAGAACCACGCCGACGCCCGGGGCAGCCAGTCGTTCCTTCTCGCCGCTGCCGGCATCGAAGGCGGCGAACTGCTCGGCGGTGGCCGGCAGCATGACGTAGCGGCGGCGGTTGATCCAGCCACCCACGTACTGGGCCAGCACCGCCAGCGGCAGGCAGATGGCCAGGCCCAGCACGGTGATCCAGCCCACGTCGGCCTGCAGCACGGCCGCGCCACCCACGATGCCGGGGTGCGGCGGCACCACCACATGGGTGGCCAGCATGATGCCGGCCACCGGCAGGCCGAACTTCACCGGATCGACCTTGGCAGCCTTGCAGAAGCCATAAATGATGGGCACCAGGATGATGAATCCCACATCGAAGAACACCGGGATCGACAGCACCAGCGCGGCGGCGGTCAGGGCCGCCGGTACGCGTTTCGGCCCGAGCCAGCCGGTGAAGCGGTGGGCCAGGCTGCCGGCGCCGCCGGAGACCTCGATGATGCGGCCCAGCATGGCGCCCAGCGCCACCAGGATGGCCACCGATCCCAGTGTGCCGCCCATGCCCTGGATCAGGGTGGGCACGATGTCGGCGGCGGGCATGCCGGCCACCAGGGCGACCAGGATGCTGACCAGCATCATGGCCACGAAGGCATGGACCTGGAAACGGATGATGAGGACCAGCAGCAGGACGACGCTGGCCAGGGCGATGCCCAGCAGGGCGGCGGTGGACATGGGATGGGTCTCCGTGAAAAACGGCAGGGACCGGAGCGCGTCCGATCACCCGCCGTTGGGCGTTATTCGTATGGTCATCATACAACTTGTGGCGCGCCGTGCCGGCTCAGGGTTATCACCTAGGCGTCAACGACGGGCCTGCACCAGGGCTTGAGCGTAGCGCGCACCGTCCTGCTGCCAGAAGGCCGGATCTGCCTGCCCGATCCGCGCTGCCGCGTTGTGCATGTGCTGGGCCGCCGCAGCCCGCGCGGCTGCAGGATCACCGGCCTCGATGGCCGCCACCAGCACCTGATGCTCCCGGAGCACATCCGCCGCGAAGTGGGGTTGACGCGCCTCGTTGGCCCGGGTCACCCGCGTGGCGTCCTGCAGGAACTGCGACAGGTAGTCCAGCGTGCGGATCAGGAACGGGTTGCCCGCCGCCTGCGCGATGGTGCGGTGAAAAGCCACATCCTCCTCCACGCCGTCGCGCCCGGCAGCCACCGCCGTGTCGATGGCCGACAGCGCACGGCGGATGGCCTTCACATCCGAGGCCTTGCGCCGCTGTGCAGCCAGCTCGGCCACCTCGGCTTCCAGGGCGCGGCGCACCTCGACGATCTGCAGCACCGCCTCGATGGACGCGGTGGTCTGCGGATCGAACTTCAACGGCTCCACGTCGGGCTTGATGACGAACATGCCGCTGCCCTGACGGGCATCGACCAGGCCCAGCGACCGCAGCCGCGAGATGGCCTCGCGCACCACCGTGCGGCTCACCCCGAACTGCTGCACCAGGCTTTGCTCGGTGGGCAGCTTCTCGCCCTCGGCCAGGCGACCCGAGCGGATTTCGGTCTCCAGCGTGGCGGCCACCTGATCGGCCAGGCGGGCACCGGGTTTGACGGTCTGGAAGGTGACGGACATGGAACGGTCTCGGTGGGGCGCCGGCTCAGTGCGGGCGAGGGCGAACTGTAGCGTGCTGGCGGACAGACGGTCAGCCCTCCACTAAACTGAAACGCTCCGACCGTTCAGGAAAGCACATGTACCTGCCGCCCCAGTTCGCCGCCAAGGACCCATCCATTGCGCCCCGGATCGTCCGGGACCACCCGCTGGCCCAGCTGATCTCGGTCGATGACCAAGGGCTGCCCTTCATCACGCCGCTGCCCCTGCACCTGATCGAGGAAGAGGGCGGGTTCACGCTGCTCGGTCATGTGGCGCGGCCCAACCCGCATGCGGGGTTTCTTCGCCAGCGGCCCCGCGCCCGGGTGGTGTTCCAGGGTCCGCAGGCCTACATGTCGCCCCGTGTCTACACCGAGCGCCAGATGGTGCCCACCTGGAGCTATCTCGCGGTGCATGCCACGGTGGAGGCCCGGTTCGTCGAGGCCTTCGACGACAAGGACCGCCTGCTCAAGCACCTGATCCACGACCACGATCCGGACTACGCTGAGCAATGGCGATCCCTGCCCGAGGACTACCAGCACAAGATGATGAACGGCATCCATGCCTTCGAGCTGCGGGTGCTGGAGTGGCAGTGCAAGGTCAAGCTCAACCAGCACCGGCCCCACTCCCATGCCGCCATGCTGGCCGCCTACGAAGGTGGCACCACCGACGAACAGGCCCTGGCGAGCTGGATGCGCCGTCTGGGGCTCACCGGCGAACCGGCAGGAACCGCGCCTTGAGCCGCTGGCGCGCCGAACTCGACGCGTTCGCGCTGGCCGACCGGCAGAACCCGCCGGTGCCGGGGGGCGTGCTGTTCGTGGGCAGCTCGTCCATCCGGCTCTGGCATGGGCTGGAAACCGCGTTTCCCGAGGCCGGTTCAGTGAGGCGCCGGGGCGTCGGCGGCTCCTGCCTGTACGAATGGCCCGACTGGGTGACGAAGCTGGTGCTGCCGCACCGGCCGCGCCTGCTCATGGTGTACGCCGGCGAGAACGACCTGACCGAAGGGCGCGGCCCCTACGACCTGCTGGCCAGCTTCATCCGCCTGACCGACCGGGTGCGCGCCGATCTGCCGGACACCCGCGTGGCCTACCTGTCGATCAAGCCCAGCCCGTCACGCATGGCCTGGCTGGAGCCGATGCGCGAGGCCAACCTGCTGATCCAGACCTGGGTGCTGGCCAGCCCGAACATGGACTATGTGGACGTGCACACGTCCATGATCGACAACGACGGTCGGCCGCGCGCCGAGCTGTTCGTTCGCGACCAGCTGCACCTCAGTGCCGAGGGCTATGCGCTGTGGCGCCAGGTGGTGTCGGCCCACCTTCGGCCCTGACGGCGGGCCGGGAGCGTGGCCGGCCATGGGCGCGGCGCTCTTCCAGCACCAGGGCGGTCAGCAGCAGGGCCGCAAAGGCCCCCATCAGCAGCACCACATCGGTGGTCCAGGGCCGCTGCACCTGGGTGGAGCCGAAGAAGGCCAGGGTGAACAGGGCCACCACCACATGGGCGCAGAACACGGCCAGCGACTGGCGGCCCAGCAGCTCCAGCGGAGCCAGGCGCGGCAGATGGCGCGCCAGCCAGGGCCCGGCTGCCAGCAGCAGCACCGCCACACTGGCGAAGTTGAGCACCCGCAGCGGCCCCAGCCCCCACTTGTCGAACAGCAGGGCCACGGCGGCCACGCCCGGCATCGGGTCCTGGCCCACGTTGTGGCGCCACACCAGCATGGTCAGCGCATACGCGGTGGCCGGCAGCACCAGCCACAGCGGCGGGCGCGGCAGCGGCTCGCGGCGGCTGCCCAGCCACAGGCCAGCCACCCACAGACCCTGCCAGGCCAGCCAGTGGAAGGCGCCCATGTCCCGGTAGGGCACCGGGCTCCACGGGGCCAGCCAGCCATGCAGCAATGCGCCGGCGCTCCACTGCTCGGCCAGCCACAGGAGGGCGCTGCCGCACAGCAACAAACCCCAGCCATGACGCCGACCGTGGGCCAGCAGCCAGGGCGTGAACAGCATGAACACGATGTACATCGGCAGGATGTCCAGCAGCGGCGGGTTGTAGATCAGCAGGCTGGCAGCCGCCACGGCAGTCCAGGGTTGGGCCAGGTAGAACTCCAGCAGACCGGTCACGCCGCCCTGGTGGTTGCGCAGGCCCAGCCACGCGATCACGGTGAACGCCAGCAGCAGCAAGGCCATCTGGCACAGGTACAGGCGCCCGGCCCGGGCGACCACGGCGTCACGCATGGCGAGGTCGCCACGGCGCAGTGCCAGCCCGCCATACACCCGACCCACCATCACCGCCGACAGGAACACGAAGCCTTCGGCCGCCGACACGTAGCCAAAGGGCTGGCCCAGTGGCAGCGAAAAGCCGGTGGGCATGTGGGTCAGCGTCATCAGCACCAGCAGCAGGCCACGCAAGGCATCCAGCTCCCACTGGCGTGTGGAAGCCGGGTGCAGGGCGGGGTAGGGAGCTGCTTGGTGCGACATCAGGGTAAACCCAGGGCAACCCGGGATGATGCCAGAGGCTGGGCATCCGACCCGGGAATACCCTGGGGCTGACCTACACTCGACAGATGCTTTCAGCTTCTGCCCAAGACCCGCGTGACGAGGCCTTCATGCGGCTGGCGCTGGACCAGGCCCGGGAGGCAGCCGAGC
Organism: Allobosea thiooxidans; assembly: GCA_943370825.1. GTDB lineage: Bacteria > Pseudomonadota > Gammaproteobacteria > Burkholderiales > Burkholderiaceae_C > Hydrogenophaga. The sequence continues at coordinate 8,884 of CALRSR020000045.1, forward strand.
GCGGCGAGGTGCCGGTGGGCGCGGTGGTGGTGCGCCAGGGTGAGGTGATCGCCACCGGCGCCAATGCGCCCGTGGCGGCCCACGATCCCACCGCCCATGCCGAAATCGTGGCCCTGCGGGCAGCGGCCGAGCGCCTGGGCAACTACCGGCTCGACGGCTGCACCCTCTATGTGACCCTGGAGCCCTGTGCCATGTGCAGCGGCGCCATGCTGCACGCCCGACTGGAGCGGGTGGTCTATGGCGCCACCGATCCCAAGACGGGCGCTGCCGGTTCGGTGACCGATCTGTTCGCCCTGCCGCAGATCAATCACCACACCCGCATCACCGGCGGTGTTCTGGCCGACGAGTCGGCCGCGCTGCTTCGGGCTTTCTTCCAGCCCCGCCGCACCAACCCGCAACCGCTGCGCGACGACGCGCTGCGCACCCCAGACGCCGCCTTCGCCAGCCTGCCCGGCCATCCGTGGCCGGTGCACCATCTGCAGGATCTGCCGTCGCAGAACGGCTGGCGCATGGCCTATGTGGACGAGGGTCCTGCCGATGCGCCCATCACCTGGCTGTGCCTGCACGGCAACCCGGCCTGGAGCTACCTGTACCGTCACATGATTCCGGTCTGGACGGCGGCCGGTCACCGCGTGGTGGCGCCCGACCTGATCGGCTTCGGCCGCAGCGACAAGCCCAAGAAAGCCTCAGCCCACAGCTTCTCCTTCCACCGCCAGGTGCTGCTTGAATTCATCGAGCGGCTGGACCTGCAGCGGGTGGTGCTGGTGGTGCAGGACTGGGGCGGCATCCTGGGTCTCACCCTGCCCATGGCAGCGCCGCAGCGCTATCAGGGTCTGCTGGTCATGAACACACTGCTGGCCACCGGCGAGGAGCCCTTGTCACCCGGCTTCCTGGCCTGGCGCCAGATGTGTGCCGAGCGACCCGACTACAGCGTCTCGCGGCTTCTGGCGCGCGGCAACCCGCAGCTCAGCCCGGCTGAATGCGCAGCCTATGACGCACCTTTCCCGGACCGGGGTCACCGCGCCGCCTTGCGCGCCTTCCCTGAGCTGGTTCCGGAACACTCGCAGGACGAGGGCGCCGACGTTTCCCGCGAAGCGGCCGTGTTCTGGTCCGGGCAATGGCAGGGCCGCAGCCTCATGGTGATCGGCGCGGCCGACCCGGTGCTGGGCGAGCCGGTCATGCGCCGGCTGCACCGGTGCATCCGAAACTGCCCGCCGCCCGTACTGCTTGCGCAGGCCGGGCATTTTGTCCAGGAGCATGGCGAGCCGGTGGCCCGCCAGGCCCTGATCCATTTTCAGCCTCCATCCGTTCCCTGAGCCCATGAGCCACATCTACATCTACTCCCCGTCCAGCGCCGTGCGCGACAAGGCCGCGTTCCGCCGTGGCGTGAAGCGGCTGCAGGCGCTGGGCCACGAGGTCGAGATCGACCCGGCCGCCCTGGCCGCCCACATGCGGTTTGCCGGGGATGACGCCACCCGACTGGAAGCCATCGGCCGGGCCGCCGCCAGCGGGGCCGATGTGGCCCTCATCAGCCGGGGCGGCTATGGCCTGACGCGCCTGCTGCCGGCGCTGCCTGGCAAGGCGATTGCCAAGGCGGTGGAGCGTGGCATGCACTTTGTGGGCCTGAGCGACTTCACCGCCTTCCAGATGGCGGTGCTCGCAGGTCAGGGGACGGCGACCTGGGCCGGTCCGGCGCTGGGCGAGGATTTCGGCGTGGCCGGCACGCCCGACGACATCATGGAAGCCTGTTTCGACGACCTGCTGGTCGGCCACGGCGAAGGCACTGGCTGGCGCCTGCCGGCGATCGATGCCGCCACGCTGCCCGAGCGCGGTCTGCACATCCGCCAGGCCACGCTGTGGGGCGGCAACCTGAGTGTGCTGTGCAGCCTGGTCGGCACACCTTACCTGCCGCAGATCAAGGGTGGCGTGCTGTTTCTGGAGGACGTCAACGAACACCCGTACCGCATCGAACGCATGCTCACCCAGCTGCTGCACGCCGGCGTGCTGGGCCGGCAGAAGGCGGTGCTGCTGGGTCGGTTCACAGGGCACCAGCCGGTGGCGGGTTACGACCGGGGTTTCGGCATGAACACGGTGGCGGCCTGGCTGCGCACGCAGATCAAGGCGCCGGTTCTGGGCGGGCTGCCGTTCGGGCATGTGCCCACCAAGGTGGTGCTGCCGGTGGGACAGCCGGTCGATCTGGCCGTTCAGGGGCGTGACGCCCTGGTCTTCTGGGGATGAGACCGTGAACCGTTCAGCGCCCAGGCACCCGGCAGGAGGCGATGAGGCTGGCCGGAATGCGGCCCTCGAACAGAGGCAGCAGGCGCTGCACGCGGGACACGGCTTCGGCTTCACCGTGGAGCTGGCTCAGGGTGGCGACCACCTCGGAACGCGCATACCACAGCGCCTGTGCGTCGTGCAGGAACCGCAGGCGACGCGACAGCGTGGGGTTCAGGCGGTGGCCGTCCTCGCCGAGCACGTCCAGCATGGCCTGACGAACCGGCTCGACCGGGTCGGACACGACGGCTCCCGGGTGACGACGTGGTCCGTCGTGACCCAGAAGCAGGGCCGACAGGCTGTGGGGCAATCCCTGCTTGAACAGACGCATGGTGCAGATGTGTCAGGTGTAACGTGACAGTCAGGATAAGCTGGCCACATGACAGCCGCAATTCATGATCGCCCTGTGAACAAAAAAAACAACAGTCAAATCATGCGGTTAGCATTCGATATTGAGTTTTTGCATTAACCTTGTAATACCTAAGACCGCGAGTCGCTGCTCGACATGCCCGATCTGACCATTGCCTTCGCCGATCTCACCGGCAGCGTTTCGGTGTTCGAAGCCCTGGGCAATGACCGGGCCACCAAGGCCATCACCCGCATCACGCAGTGGATCGGTGCCAAGGCGCAGGAGCACGGGGGCAAGGTGGTCAAGATGCTGGGCGACGGAGTCCTGATGTCGTTTCCGGACTCCCGCCGTGCCATCGAGGCCTGTGTGCAGGTGCAGACCGAGCACACCCAGCGGGTACAGCAATGGCCGGCCCCCTTGAAGCTGCAGCTGCAGATCGGTCTGGCACGCGGACCGATCGTGCTGGTGGACGGCGACTGCTTCGGAGATGCGGTGAACATGGCCTCTCGCCTCAGCGACCTGGCGGGGCCGGAACAGATCCTGGCCTCGGCCAGCGTCATCGAGGCGCTCAGCCCGGGCAGCACGGTGCGCTACCGCAACCTGGGGCCCATGCAGATCCGCGGCAAGACCGATCCCAGCCATGTCTACCGCATTGAATGGCAGACCGAGGTCAATTCCGATTTCCTCACCGTGCCGGCCGCGCTGCACATGCTGCCCCAGGGGCGTGGTGCCAAGGGTGGTGGCATCGAGCTGAGCTGGCTCGACACCTCGCGGCGCTTCACCATGGCCGAGCTGCCGGTGGCTATCGGCCGTGTGACCGAGGCCCAGTTCACCGTTTCCGACCCTCGGGTGTCGCGTCTGCACGCCCGCATCGATCACCGCTCGGGCAACTTCACCCTGGAAGACACCAGCAGTTACGGCACCTGGGTCCGGTTCGAAGGCAGCCAGCAGGTGATTGCGCTTCGACGCCAGGAATGCGTGCTGCACGAGAGTGGCGAAATCGCCATGGGCGCACCATTCACCGACTTCACCGCACCCACGCTCAAGTTCCGTCTGGCCCGCGACGCCATGGAACTCTCGCGTCCCCCGCGAACCGGGGGCTGAAGCTCACTTCAGGTTGCCCTTGAGGAACTGGGCCAGGCGCTCGCTCTTCGGACGGGCCAGCACCTCGGCCGGTGCGCCCTGTTCCTCGATGCAGCCCTTGTGCAGGAAGATGAGGTGGCTCGACACCTCGCGGGCAAAGCCCATTTCATGGGTCACCACCAGCATGGTCCGGCCTTCTTCGGCCAGCAGCTTCATCACCCGCAGCACCTCGCCGACCAGTTCGGGGTCGAGGGCACTGGTGGGTTCGTCGAACAGCATCACGGCAGGCTCCACCGCAAGCGCCCGGGCGATGGCCACCCGTTGCTGCTGGCCGCCGCTCATGTGCGCCGGGTAACGGTCTTCCACGCCCTGCAGACCCACGCGCTCGAGGTACTTGCGGGCAGTCAGCACCGCCTGATCGCGCGGCACGCCCAGCACATGCACCGGGGCTTCGATGATGTTCTGCAGCACCGTCATGTGGCCCCACAGGTTGAAGTGCTGGAACACCATGGCCAGCCGGGTGCGCAGCCGCTGCAGCTGTTCGGCCTTGACCGCCTGCAGCTCACCCGCCTTGTCGGCCTTGAGCTGCAGCTCTTCACCGCCCAGCACGATGCGTCCGCTGTTGGGCTTTTCCAGCAGGTTGATGCAGCGCAGCAGCGTGCTCTTGCCCGAGCCGGAACTGCCGATCAGGCTGATGACGTCGCCTGCCCGGGCCTGGAGTGACACGCCCTTGAGCACCTCGTTGGCACCGAAGCGCTTGTGGATGTCGTGCACCTCCAGCAGGGGGCGGGAGTTGGCCGGTGCTGCAGCGTCGGTCATGGGTGGAGCGGATCAGGTTGGAAGGGGTCAGGCGCCCAGCAGGGGCCCGGTACGGAAGGCGTGTTCGCCGGCAATCTTGCCGATCTCGGCGCCCGCCACCGCATAGCGGCTGGACACGCGCGCATAGAGAACCCCGGCCACGCCGGCACGCACGGTGTGCACTCGGGACTGGCCGGGTGCGGTCGGGTCGATAACGTCGGCCACCGGGTCGCCCACGGCCAGCCGGTCGCCGGCCCGGGCGCGGTAGGCCACCACGCCCGGCACCGGGGTGTGCAGGGTTTCCGACCCGGCCAGCGGGGTGGGGCGGCAGGGCAGGGGTGGCAGGGCAGGGGCCTCGCCGGCCACGGCGCCCACGTTCACCAGGAAGGCCTGCAAGGCCTCTGCATCGGCGGTGGCGTGCTCGTGCAGCACATCGGCTTCGCCGCGCAGCTCGATCGTGGTGCTGGCGCAGCCCTGCGGCAGGGGATGGTTCAGCCCGGCCGCCTTCAGGCGATCTGCCAGTTGCCACCATTGGCCCGACAGGCATTCGTCGAACGGGCCGCCGCCGGAATCCTTGGCCAGCAGCACCGCCTGCACACCCAGCAGCCGGGCCAGCGGCTCCAGCGGTGGCCAGCAGGCTTCTTCGGCGTAGAGGTGCATCACGGCTTCCCAGTCGCAATGCAGGTCCAGCACCAGGTCGGCGTCGTGGGCCAGCTTCAGCAGATGCCGCCGCAGGCTCTGCAGCTCGGTGGCGGGTTGCCACGCGTCGAGCCAGCGGGCGGTGAGCTGCCGCACCGCCTGCACATTGCGGGCGGGATCGTCGGTGAGCAGCGGCAGCAGCGGCTCCCAGACGGCCTGGGCCAGATCGGGGTAATGGCGGTTGAAGTTTTCGCCGGTGTCCAGCTCGAACCGCCCCATGGGCTTGTGGTCCACGCGCTGGTTCAGACCAATGGGATTGGCCGCCGGCACCAGCACCACGTGGCCTCTCAGGCGCCCGGCCGCTTCCGCGGCTTCCAGCCAGCCACGCAGGTGGTGCGCCACCAGCATGCCGGGCAGTTCCTCGGCGTGCAGGCTCGCCTGGATGTAGACCTTGGGACGCGCCTGCGGGTCACCGAAGGCGAACGACACGAGTTGCTTGCAGGACCCCAGGCTGGGACTGAGCAGCGGATGTTCGGTGCGCGTCATGGCGGGTTTCAGTGGGCGCGGGGTGCCAGGTGGGCCAGGAAACGGCGCTCGGCCAGTCGGAACATGCCGACCAGGCTGAAGGTGATGGTCAGGTAGATGGCTGCTGCAGCGATGTAGGCCTCGAACGGCAGGTAAAAGTCCGAGTAGATGCGGCTGGCGGCGGCAGTGACGTCCAGCATGGCCGGCACCGCGCTGGCGATGCTGGTGCTGTGCAGCATCATCACCACCTCGTTGCTGTAAGCGGGCAAGGTGCGGCGCAGGGCGCTGGGGAGCACGATGCGGCGCATGGCCTGCGAGGGGCTCATGCCCATGGCCTGGGCGGCCTCGATCTCGCCGGCAGCGGTTTCGCGGATGGCGCCGGCAATCATCTCGGCGGTGTAGCCGGCGGTGTTCAGGCTGAAGGCCAGCAGCGCACAGAAGAAGGGGTCCTTGAAGTAGGTCCACGGCCAGACCGTGTCCCACCGTTCCTGGACCCATTCCAGCTGGGCAATGCCGTAGTAGATGAGGTAGAGCTGGATCAGCAGCGGCGTGCCGCGGATCACGTAGGTGTAGGCCCCGACCACCCAGCGCAGCAATGCGATGCGGCTCACCAGGGCCAGGGCAAAGACCAGCGCCAGGATGCCCCCGATGAACAGCGAGGACAGCAGCAGACCCAGGGTGGTGAGCAGGCCCTCGCCGTACATGGCCAGGGTGTCCGGTCGGAAGATCACCTCCCACTTCATCGGCGTCGGCTCCGGGTGGAATCAGACGTGGCCACGGCGCACGCCCATGCTGAACCGCCGCTCCAGCCAGCGCAGGCCCCACAGCGACACCGACGTGTACACCAGGAACAGCGCTGCGGCGAACAGGTAGAAGGTGAAGGGCTCGCGGGTGGCGGAGCTGGCCTGCTTGGCGAGATACGTCATTTCCTGCAGGCCGATCAGGCTGACCAGGGCAGTGGCCTTGATCAGCACCAGCCAGTTGTTGGTGAAGCCGGGCAAGGCATACCGCACCATCTGCGGCAAGGTGATGCGAAGGAAGGTCTGCAATCGGCCCATGCCGAAGGCCCAGGCCGCTTCCATCTGGCCCTTGGGAATCGACAGGATGGCGCCCCGGAAGGTTTCCGTCATGTAGGCGCCGTAGATGAAGCCGATGGTGAGCACGCCGGCCAGAAACGGGTTGATGTCCACCGTCTTCTTGCTGCCCAGGGCTTCCATCAGGTGATTCAGGCCGATGGTGCCGCCATAGAAGATGAGCAGCATCAGCACGAGTTCGGGAATGCCACGCACCAGCGTGGTGTAGATGGTGGCCACCGCCACAGCCACCGGACGACCCGACAGCTTGGCGGCGGCACCGATGAGCCCCAGCACGATGGCCACCAGCAAGGCGGCCAGCGAGACGCCCACCGTCAGGAGGGCGCCTTGCAGGATGGAGCTGAAATAGCCGGACAAACCGCGCTGTCCTTACTGGCCGTAGACGTCGAAGTCGAAGTACTTCTTGGCGATGGTGTCGTAAGTGCCGTTGCCGCGGATGGCCTTGATGGCGGCGTTGAGCTGGTCCTTCAGCTCGGTCTCGCCCTGGCGCAGGGCCACGCCGACGCCGTAGCCGAAGTACTTGGTGTCGTTCAGCACGGGGCCGACGAAACCGTAACCCTGGCCTTCAGGCTTGCTCAGGAAACCACCAGTGACTTCCACGCGGTCGGCCACGGTGCCGTCCAGACGGCCCGACTTGATGTCCAGATAGACCTGGTCCTGCGCCTCGTAGGGCACCACGCTCACGCCCACGGGCTTGAGCTCGCCCATGGCGTACTTCTCCTGGGTGCTGCCCTTGAGCACGCCGATCTTCTTGCCCTTGAGCGATGCCAGGTCGGTGAACTTGGTGTCGCTCTTCACGACGATCTGGCTCGGGGTGTTGTAGTACTTGTCGGAGAAGTCCACCACCGCCTTGCGCTCGTCGGTGATCGACATGGAGCTGATGATCACGTCGTACTTCTTGGCCTGCAGACCAGGGATCATGCTGTCCCACACCTGCTCGACGTAAACGCACTTGCGCTTGATTTCGGTGCACAGCGCTTCGGCGATGTCCACGTCGAAGCCGGTGGGCTTGCCGTCGGCAGTCTTGAAGGTGAACGGCTGGTACGACGGGTCGATGGCGACCTTCAGTTCGGGCAGTTCAGCCGGTGCTGCGGCGGCGGGGGCGGCTGCCGGGGCCGGCGCGGGTGCTGCGGCAGCGGGCTCTTCCTTCTTGCCGCAAGCCGCCAGGGTGACGGCACCGATCAGGGTCAGGGAGAAAAGCAGGTGTTTCATGGTTTCACATTCGGCAGATCAAAGCTGCCATAGGTTGTGGAGGCGATGGATTGTAGGTCGCGCACGGTCGTTCGATAGAACCACCCATGGGGGTATTTGCCTGGGTGGAGTGGCACCGGGGCAACTCAGCTGGACCACCCGCGCCCGTCGCGATCTTATATTTACATAATATACATTGTGGAATGTCGCAGCCATTCCACGCACGCCGCCACCATGTCAGATTTCGTGGCTGGCAAAGGTAATTTCGACCTTAATCCGAAGGTAAGAGTAGCCTTGAGGTTGCAGTCGATAGCAACTGGCTGCCATCGGGCTACCGTTCCATTCAAAACGCGGGGCCCAAGGGGCCGTACAGCAACTGGTTACACCAATGCCAAAATTTCCCCAACGGGCTGCTGTCTCGTCCAAACGCGGACTTGTGAAGACTATGTCCTACTGCGAAAAAGTAACGGCGGAAAACGAGGTCCCCCTCCTCGACACTGTCTACTGCACAGCACCTTAATGCCTCCAAATCTGATCCCGCTGATGCAAGAGTTCAGATCGGAGTACTGAGGCAAGCATGGTCTTGAGTTCGCGAATACTGCGAACCGGGAGCATATTGACTTTCTGCTCGAAGCCCTCAAAAACACCACGTGGGAGGCCCCACTCTTCCGCGAGGTCCTCAAGTGCATGAGGCACTGCTGCGGCGATGTGCTCCGGACTTGGCTCATCGAACATCACGATCTGGCACCTGGAGAGAAGCGGCGTGGGCAGCCGGGACAAAGAGTTGGCCGTCAGGATGAAGCTGACCATCGAAAGGTCACATTCGGTTTGCAGGAAGCTGTCGAACCACCGGCGTGCAGACTCTGCTTCCAGGAGTCCCAGCAGAGCGCTGGACACGGGTGCGCTGTTGACCGACCGGTCGCTCGCCTTGTCCACCTCGTCAAGCAGCACCATGGCGGACGGGCTATTTGCGTTGAGCAGAAGATCGAGCAAGGAAGAAGGCTGCCCGGTTGACCAGCCGCGACTGGTTCCCAGGAGAGCCCGGCTGTCGTCCATGCCTCCAATACTGATGGCTCGGAACGTCAGGTTCAGCTCCTCGGCCAGGCGGCGAGCAAACCGGGTTTTACCCACACCGGGTTGCCCGGCGATCAAGGTCGGCCGGACCTTGCAGTCCAGCGCGCCGAGCTGGCGTTTCAAGCGCAGGTCGCCGAGGATGGTGTCGATGGCGCTTGTTGCCCAGGGGAACTCCTCGGTCAGGATCTCCTGGATGCCGTACAGCTGGTCGGGGGCGGGCAGTTGGACGACGGGCTGCACGGTCTGCAAAACCTTGAACCGCTGGATCTGCAGCTGATCGTTTGCGTCGCTGGCCGGCGGGATGGAGCCTTGGATCACCGCCAGGCGCTTGACCGGTAGGACGGCTTCACTCGGTTGCCTGGACTCCTTCGCTGGGACGTCGGTCTTCGGGGCGATGATGGTCAGGAAGGCGTCGCTGGTTTTGAGGCGGTGAGCCACCAGCTGGAGCGCCTCGTAGTCCAGACAATGGAGCAAGCTCTGGCTGGGATCGGTCGCCAGCAGCTCAGCCTCCCCTTCCTTGAGCAGTTCCCAGGTGGGATTACAGAACCGCTGCAGGTCCATCCAGCGCTCCCGGCATTCCCACTTGATTTGCTTGTTCACGCCATGCAGGAAATACATCATCACAAGCTCAGCAGCCTGGTGACGCTTCTGCAGCTTCAGAGCTCGAAGGTTGACCTTGCTCAGTCCGGAGATGTGGCGAAAGGCCGATTGGAGCAGCGGGCTCACGTACCGCAGAGTGGTTCCAGCCAGGATCGGCTCGCCGTTCTTGTAGAGGCCGAACACTTTGCGTCGCTCGCCCTTTGCGCAGCTCACTCGTGGCTCGTATCCCAGGAGCTGGTACTGCAGACGGGTGAGCAGGTGCAGCAGCTCGATCGAGTTGAGCCTATCTGCCAGCAGGAGCTGCACGTTCATCGCCAGCAGGCTGGGTGATTCGATATCGTCGGGATCCCGAGCTACCCGGTTGTAGATGAGCCGCAGCGCCGTGAGTCGGTCGTGATCAGTGACCTCCGGGTCGTGGAGCACTGCGAATAGAGGGATGTTCCTGGCTACAGACTCATCCTCGACGGGCCACTGTGACAGAAACGGGTGGCTGGCGCCCGCGTCGCGGGCAGCCGCAACGAGTTCAGCCAAGCGCTCATCGGTGTAGCGCCAGACCTGCTGACAGGTATCTGCATTCATGCTGCTCTCCACAAACGAAGTTGCGGTTCAAGCTGCTGGCGAGGTAGCCGGGAGGCAGCTGTCGGAGAGCAACGAAAGGGTCAGGGATGACCCGCCGAATCAGAAGAATTAATCAGCAAAAGGCGACCGTCAAGCGCGTCGTATCAGGCACCTCCAAAACCGCTGTGTGGGGAATATTCACTACACAAGAAGACTTCGTAAGTCGTTGTTTTGCAATGATATTTTGACGGTTTCCGTTCGTCGGGACATGGCCATGATCCCTGCCCTCACCTAGTCTATAACCGGACTAGCGCGAGCCCTGCTGGCGTCAAGATGGGAACGACTTGGGGCTTGTAGTCGTTCAACTCTTCGCCACCCTGCTTGACACCTGGCTGGTCTAGTGGGCCTTGAAGCTTTCCTCGCCGCCTACCGAACTTCAAGTCCGCTTGGCAGCGGGAGCGGTCGGTCAGCCTACGACTACTCCTGTCTGCTATTTAGCTGATTGCGGACCTTCAATCCTGACGCTGCGAACCGCCTCAACGGTGATCAGACAGCACTCAAGTAACCAGAGTACAGCCGCTAGTGGCAGCTCGAACACCGGTCGGCTAGCCAAGGACGGCAGGGACTCCTTCGTTCAACCCGAACGTTGCGCTCATCGCTTGGCTTCACTGTTCACATTTTCAAATCTCCGTCTGCTCGGAGATCTCCAGTGCGTCATCGACCTCAATACCAAGGTATCGCACAGTCGATTCAAGTTTGGAGTGGCCCAGCAGCAGTTGTACTGAAGTCCCCTCGATTTCCTGAGCCAGTCAGAAGTAGAGGTTGGGGAACAGTTTGACACGGTACTCGACCGGAGGGATTCGGCCGAGAGCTTCATGGGGTCGGTGGTGGTTGTAGCGGTGCAGCCAATCGGCTGTCATGTCACGAAC
>CALRSR020000046.1:0-19924 GCA_943370825.1 Allobosea thiooxidans
GATCTCGTCCATGGTGGTGACCACCTGGGCCACCACCTCGCCGCCCCGGGCGGCGATCTCGGCCGCACTCGACGCCAGCTGGTTGGCCTGGCGCGCGGCATCGGCGCTGTTGCGCACCGTGCTGGTGAGCTCCTCCATCGAGGCCGCCGCCTCTTCCAGGTTGCTGGCGGTCTGCTCGGTGCGGGCCGACAGATCCTGGTTGCCCCGGGCCAGTTCTTCGCTGCTGTGACCGATGGCCTGCGCGGACTCGCGGATGCCGACGACCACGCTGGCGAGCTGCCGCTGCATGCGCTGCAGGCCATCGAGCACCTGGCCCGGCTCGTCCCGCCCCGACACCACGATGGCATTGCCCAGATGGCCTTCGGCCAGCCGGCCGATCACCTCGGTGGCGTGCTGCAGCGGACGTGCAATGCGCCCGGCCATGAGGGTACCCAGGGCAATGGCCAGCAGCACGGCGGCCACGCTGCTGCCCACGGTGATCCACCAGGCCTGGCGCTGGATGCCCGCCAGGTCGGCCACGGTGGCGTCCACCCGCTGGGTCACTGCGTCGCTGATCTGAACGAAGGCCTGGTCGGCGGCGCGGATGCCGGCCTTGGACGGCTCCATCGCCTTGTTGGCCGCCCAGGGGTCGTTGATCTCGCCGATGCTGATGCGGCGGTGGATGTCGTTGACCACCGCCTGGTAGCCCGTGATGGAGGTGATCATGGTCTGCAGCGCCTCCTGCTCGGCACCCCCCAGCTGCGGCTGGAGCCCGCGCAGCATGTCCAGGGTGGAGGCCACCTGCGTCTGCCAGGACTTGTGGTAACGCTCCAGTTCGGTCTCGTAGGCCAGGTTGAGGAACATGTCCTTTTCGAAGCGGCGCATGTTGCCGATGGCCGAGCGCGCGTCGCCCAGTGTGCGGACGGCGGCCACTTCGGTAGTGGCCAGGCGTTGCCCGGCATCGACCGCGTGGCTAAGGCTCCAGAGCGCCAGCAGCCCCACGCCGAGGATGCCCAGCGCCATCACGGCGATCAGACCGGCGAGCTTGGCGCGGACCGGGATGTTGGAGATGAAGGACATGACGGCTCCCATGAATGTCATTGAACTGAAACATTTCTGCTGCGGTGCAGCACGCTGCATCTATCGGCAGCGCAGCGCAGGTCTGGAGGGCTTTCAGCCCGGCGTCGGCCCGACGGCGTGGAACAGCCCTTGCCCTGCCCGCACGCGCGCACCTGGCTGCACCACCGGCAGCGGCGCCAGCCCGGGCGGCAGCAGAACGATGATGGTGGAGCCGTGCTCGAACCATCCCATCTCCTGGCCCCTGGTCATCTCGGCCGGCTGCTCGATCAGGTTCGGTCCGGGCCAGCGCAGGTGCAGACGCACATCGAGCCAGTGCAGGCGGATGCTGGCCACCAGCACGGCGGCCACCGGCACCAGCACCAGCGGTGCGTTGCCCAGGGTGGGCAGCCGGCATTCGATGACGGCACGCTCGTTGCGGCAGAACAGCCGCTCCACCCGCTTGAGTGCGATCGGGTTGACGTTCCAGGTGTCGCCGCCGATGTAGGTCACACGGTCGGCCCGCAGATCGGCCGGCGCGTGGAAGCGGTGGTACATGCCCGACGTGAGCCGCAGCGTGAGGTAGTGACCGCCCTGCATGCGCTGCGCCATTTCGGGCGAGCGCAGCAGTTCGGCCAGCGGATAGGGCGATCCTTTGGCCTGCAGCACCTGGGTGCCGTCGATGCGTCCGTGCGCACCGACGATGCCGTCGCACGGGCTGCACAGCACAGCGGGATCGGGATCGAACGGCCGCAGGCCCGGCCGCAGCTCGCGGGTGAAGCACTCCTGCAGGCTCTGATAACGCCGGGGCACCGCCTCGCTCAGGTCCAGATCGGTGAACAGGCGCCAGACCGCAATCGACATGCGCGTCAGCAGCGGGCTGCGCAGGCCGCTGAACCAGCCCATGAACCGGGTGGCTGCGATGCGCGGAATGCGGTTGGTCAGCAGGAAGTTGAGGTCTTCGTTCAGCAGCAGGCGATCGCGCCAGTGGGCCAGGTTCATGGTTCTGTCAAAGCGGTGGTCTACAACTCTGGCATCTCCACTTTGCAGGCTTGTGTCAGATGAACCTGGGCCACCTGTCTCCCACCGACCAGCTGCTCGCGGCCCTGCCACTGGTGGGTCCCCGGCTGCTGCTGTCGCGCGCCAAGCACCGCTCGCTGGCCGGCCATTCGCGCATGGCCAAAAGGCTGGCCCGCTGGATACCGGGCTACACCCACCAGGGCGACGCCTTCTTCTCGGCCGACGGGGCCAGCGCGGCCACCGTGGCCCGGCGCCAGGCCGGCTTTGCCGAGCTGTCGCAACAGCTCAGGACCATGGCACCTCGCAGCCTGGCCGCCACGACCGAGGCCCGTGCGGGCCTGCCCGATCTGCAGCTCACCAGCCAGTACCGGGTGCCCTACCCTTTCAGCGACATGGCCAGGGCGAACTTGCCGGTCCCCTCGTTCTGGGCCCATGCCGAGGGCGTGTCCCTGACCGATCTGGACGGCAACCGCTTCTTCGATCTCACCGGCTCCTACGGCGTCAACCTGTTCGGCGTCGACTTCTACCGCCAGACCATGACTGAGGGCGCCCGCCTGGGCGATGCGCTCGGGCCGGTGCTGGGCGGCTATCACCCCTGCGTGCTGGACAACGTGAAGCGGCTGCAGACCCTCTCCGGGCAGGACGCCGTGTCCTTCCACATGTCAGGCACCGAAGCGGTGATGCAGGCGGTGCGCCTGGCGCGCTACCACACCGGTCGGCGCAAGCTGGTGCGCTTCTGCGGGGCCTACCACGGCTGGTGGGACGACGTGCAGCCCGGCCCGGGCAACCCGATGCCGCCCGGCCATGTCTACACCCTGCGCGACATGGACGAGCGCAGTCTGCAGGTGCTGCGCCGGCGGCGCGACATCGCCTGCGTGCTGGTCAACCCGATCCAGGCCATGCACCCCAACCGCAATGCCCCCGGCGACACCGCCCTGGTCACCGGTCGGCACAACACCGCCGTCTCACGCGCCGACTACGCCGCGTGGCTGCAGCGCCTGCGGGAGGTGTGCACCGAATGCGGCATTGCTCTCATCTTCGACGAGGTGTTCCTGGGGTTCCGCCTGGCACCGGGTGGCGCACAGGCCTATTACGGCGTCAAGGCGGATCTGGTGACCTACGGCAAGACGCTGGGCGGTGGCTTCCCGGTGGGCGTGGTGTGCGGCGCGGCGCGCTGGATGCAGCGCTACCGCAGCGAGCGCCCGGCCGACATCTGTTTTGCCCGCGGCACCTTCAATGCCCACCCGCATGTGATGGGTGCCATGAACGCTTTCCTGCGTCGGCTGGATTCGCCCGAGGTGCAGCGCCTGTACGAAGGCATGGACGAACGCTGGCAGGCCGAGCGCGAGCGCTTCAACCAGGCGCTGGCCGAAGCCGGCGTGCCGGTGCGGCTGGACGGGCTGAGCACCGTGTGGACGGTGAACTTCCTCTGCCCTTCGCGCTACCACTGGATGCTGCAGTACTACCTGCGGCACCACCGCCTGGCCCTGAGCTGGGTCGGCAGCGGCCGGCTGGTGTTCGGATTGCAGTTCACGCCGGCTGATCTGGCCGAGGTGCGAGCCGCCTTCGTGCAGGCCTGCCGGGACATGCAGCGCGACGGCTGGTGGGACGCCCTGCCCGACCAGGGCCGCAGCCTGCGCCGCCGCATCGCCACGGAGGTCTGGAACGCGCTGCGGCGCTGAGGCGCCAGGACGGCGCGGCCTGAACCATCAGGCCCGGCGGGCGCCGGGCTCCAGCCATTCCCCACGCATCAGCTGCAAAGGCGCACGCCAGTACAGCTGGATGTCATGGAACGGGTCGGTGACGATCTTGATGGCCCACACCAGGCCGGTGCGCAGGCTCTGCGTGGCCCACAGCTGCAGCACGCGCAGCACCAGGCCGCCCACACCCAGCCACAGCCACATCCAGCCCAGCTGGTGCAGAAAGCTGCTGGTATCGGTGTGCGGCTCGAAGGCGCCCCACAGGCCCGGCTGCAGCCACAGCAGCAGCGGTGTGCCGGCCCAGGCCAGCATCAGCACCACCTTGCGGCGCAGGTTGTAGCCCACCTTCACCGCCTCCTTGTATTCGTGGGTGACCTGGTTGATCTCGTCGAAGCCCTTGGGCTCGAAGAAGAAGTGCCCGGCCTGGCGGCTGACCATCGAGACCGTCCAGGCCAGCAGGGCGGCCCATGCCGGGTCCACCGCCAGCAGACCGTAGGCCACCAGGAAGCTGATGGCGCTGAGCAGGTGCAGGCTCTGGTTGATGCGGCTGTGGTGGTAGTAGCGGTGGTCGTCCCAGCGCTGCGCGGCGAGGTCCTGGAAGAGGCGGTTCAGGGTCAGGGTCACGGCAGGGTCTCCATGCAACAAGGATGCGCGCATGCTCGCGGCCGAGCGTGTAAGAGCGTTGACAGAGCGGTGCATCCGCTGTGACAGGCCTGGTGACCTGTCATGGCGCTGTTACGCAGGGCCCCCAGCATGCAGCGATGGACCCGACCCTGAACACCGACGACGAGCTGCTGATCGAACAACTGCCGGTGGACCGGCCCAGTCTGCGGGTGGCGGTGGTGACCGAGACCTATCCGCCCGAGGTCAATGGTGTCGCCCTGACCCTGCAGCAGCTGCTGCAGCGCCTGCAGGCGCGCCAGCACCAGATCCGGCTGGTGCGACCCCGCCAACCCGCCCACGATGGGCCCTGGGATGCGCCCGGCAGCATGGAGCGGGCCGAGCTGCTGGTGCGCAGCCTGCCGGTGCCACGCTATCCGCAGCTGCGCATGGGCCTGCCGATGAAGCGCGCGCTGCTCGCCCAGTGGACCCGCCAGCGGCCGGACCTGGTGCATGTGGCCACCGAGGGGCCTCTGGGCTGGTCGGCGGTGCAGGCGGCGCGCAAGCTGCGCCTGCCGGTCAGCACCGACTTCCGCACCAACTTCCATGCCTACACCCAGCACTACGGCATGGGCTGGCTGCGCAAGCCCATGGCCGCCTACCTGCGCCGCTTCCACAACCTGGCCGACTGCACCATGGTGCCCTCGGCCGACCTGCTGGCCGAGCTGTCGGCCCAGGGCTTCGAGCGGCTGTGGCGGGTGGGGCGCGGCATCGACACCGAGCGCTTCGATCCGGCGCGCCGCAGCGCCGCGCTGCGCGAGGCCTGGGGCGTGGCGCCGGAACAGCCGGTGCTCTTGTGGGTGGGCCGGCTGGCACGCGAGAAGAATCCCGAACTCTTCATCCGCTGCTGGACCGCCATGCGCATGGCCAGGCCCGACCTGCGCCTGGTGGTGGTGGGCGATGGCCCGGCGCGCGAAGTGCTGGCACAGGCCTGCCCCGATGCCGTGATGACCGGCGCCCGGCACGGGGCCGATCTGGCCGCCCACTACGCCAGCGCCGACCTGTTCGTCTTTCCCAGCGTGACCGAGACCTACGGCAACGTCACGCCCGAAGCGCTGGCCAGCGGGCTGGCGGTGCTGGCCTTCGGCTATGCCGCCGCTGCCGAACTGGTGCGCCACGAGGACAACGGCCTGCTGGTGCCCCGGGGAGACGATGCGGCCTTCATCGAGCAGGCGGTCCGCATGGCCAGAGACCCTGCGCTCGTGACCTCGCTGCGCAGCCGGGCCCGGGCCACCACGCTGGCCTGCAGCTGGGACCAGGTGGCCTCGCAGGTGGAGGGCATCTGGCAGGGACTGGCCGCGCAGCCGCATGCGCTGCTGCGCCCCGCCTGAGCCGCCACCGCTTCACACCGGCAGCGGTCGACGGTCAGCGCCCTTGCTCTTGCCGGTCAGGCGCACACTGCCACGCCGGCCGATGCCGTGGTATTCGATGCCCAGCTCGTCCATCAGGGCGGGCTCGTACAGGTTGCGGCCATCGAGCACCAGCGGCTGGCGCATGGCGGCAGCCACGCGGGCCCAGTCCGGGTTCTGGAAGCACTTCCACTCGGTGACCACCAGCAGGGCATCGGCATCGGCCACTGCGGCCAGCGGTGAATCCACCAGCGCCACGCTGCCCGGCACCCGCTGCAGACACGCCTCGCGCGGGGTGTGGAAGGCCGGCGGCTGTCCAGCGGCGAGCCGGTCTGCGCTGATGGCCCGCCGTGCCTCGGCCATGGCCACCGGATCGTGGGCCCGCACCTCGGCGCCACGCGCCAGCAAGGCCGCCACGATGCTGCGGCTGGGGGCATCGCGCATGTCGTCGGTGTTGGGCTTGAAGGCCAGCCCCCACAGGCCGATGCGGCGCCCGTGCAGATCGGCCCCCAGGCGATCGACCAGACGGCGGGCCAGCAGATCCTTCTGCTGGTGGTTCACTTCTTCGGTGGCCTCCACCACCCGCATGCGCAGTCCGTGCTGCGATGCGCTGTGCACCAGGGCCCGGGTGTCCTTGGGGAAGCAGCTGCCGCCATAGCCGGTGCCGGCATACAGGAAGCTGTGGCCGATGCGGCTGTCCGAGCCGATGCCGCGCCGCACTGCATCCACGTCGGCACCCAGCGCATCGGCCAGCCGGGCCACATCGTTCATGAACGAGATGCGGGTGGCCAGCATGGCGTTGGCGGCGTACTTGGTGAGTTCGGCACTCGCCGTGTCCATCCACAAGGTGCGCTCGTGGTGGCGGTTGAAGGGGGCGTACAGGCGGGTCAGCAGCGTACGGGCCTGCTGGCCGTCATCGCCCGGCGGCAGGCCGATCACGATGCGGTCGGGGCGCATGAAATCGTCGATGGCCGCCCCTTCCTTCAGGAACTCGGGGTTGGACACCACGGCAAAGCGGGTGTGGCTGTCGCCGCGCTCGGCCAGCCGTTCGCGCAGCACCTGGGCCACGCGATCAGCCGTGCCCACCGGCACGGTGGACTTGTTGATGACCACCTTGAAGCCGTTCATGTGGCGACCGATCTGGTCGGCCACCGCCAGCACATGCTGCAGGTCGGCCGAACCGTCTTCCTGCGGCGGTGTGCCCACGGCAATGAAGATGAGTTCGGCGGCCTGCACGGCGGATGCGATCTGGGTGTAAAAGCGCAGCCGGCCGGCATCGAGGTTGCGCCGTAGCCAGTCGTCCAGACCCGGCTCATAGATCGGCACACCGCCGGCCTGCAGCACCGTCACCCGACCGTGGTCGCGGTCCACACAGATCACGTCGTTGCCCAGCTCGGCCAGGCAGGTGGCCGTGACCAGACCCACATAACCCGCACCCACCACTGCAATCTTCATGGTCCACCTCCGGTGTTGTGGACGCCATGGTTCGGGTGCGGTGTGACAGGCCCTTGGCGAGCCCATGACAGGGCCGTGAATCGCTGGCGCAGCCCGGCCGGCCACCGGTTGTCATGCGGCGGTCATGTGAATGCCACCGCCGCGTCACGGCCGACCGGCAGCATGCCGGCCATGCACGAACCCGCCTGACCACCCACCGGGAAACCCATGTTCAAACCCTACCTGGACGACGACATGCCCCGCCCCGGCAGCCAGTACCGCGCGGTGTTCATCTCCGACCTGCACCTGGGCACGCCCGGCTGCCAGGCCCAGGCGCTGCTGGGCTTCCTGCGATCGCACCAGAGCGAGCACCTGTACCTGGTGGGCGACATCATCGACGGCTGGCAGCTGCGCCGCCGCTGGTTCTGGCCACAGGCCCACAACGATGTCATCCAGAAAATCCTCAAGCGCGCCCGCAAGGGTTGCCGCGTGGTGTTCGTGCCCGGCAACCACGACGAATTTGCCCGGCACTTCGTGGGCCATCACTTCGGCGGCGTGGTGGTGGAGCAGGAAGCGGTGCACACCACCGCCGACGGCAAGCGCCTGTGGGTGGTGCATGGCGACCACTTCGACGGTGTCATCCAGTGCGCCCGCTGGCTGGCCTACCTGGGCGACAACCTCTATGAACTCGCCCTTCGCCTGAACCGCCACCTCAACACCTGGCGTGCCCGCCTGGGCCTGCCGTACTGGTCGCTCTCGCAGTACCTCAAGCTCAAGGTGAAGACGGCGCTGAACTACGTCACCCAGTTCGAGGCCGCCGTGGCCGCGGAAGCGCGGCGCCGGGGTCTGGATGGCGTGGTCTGCGGCCACATCCACCGCGCCGAGATGCGCATGATCGACGGCACCCTGTACTGCAACGATGGCGACTGGGTCGAGAGCCTGACCGCGCTGGTGGAGCACATGGACGGCCGACTGGAGATCGTGCAGTGGGCGCAGGCCCATGATGCCGGCCTCCGTTCCGCCACCCCCGAGCCCGAACAGCTCGCCCCTGTCACCTGAATCCCTGCCGATGCCTGTTTCCCTGCCCTGCGCCCAGCGGCGCGTTGTCCTCCTGTCTCTCTTCGTCGCGCTGTCATCGCCTGCCCGGGCCGAAGAACCCATCACCGGCACCGGCGCCACCTTCCCGGCCAAGGTCTATCTGCAATGGGCCGAAGACCACACCCGCCTGACCCAGCAGGCGGTGAAGTACCTGCCGGCCGGCTCATCGGCCGGGGTGAAGGCGGTGTCGGAAGGCACGGTGGACTTCGGTGCCAGCGATGTGCCCCTGTCGGCCGCTGAACTGGACAAGCGCGGCCTGTTCCAGTTCCCCACCCTGGTGGGCGGCATCGTGCCTTTTGTGAATCTTCCCGGCATGGCCAGCGGCGAGCTCCGGCTGGACGCCCCCACGCTGGCCCGCATCTGGGCCGGCAGCATCACCCGCTGGAACGACAGCGCCATCCGCGCCCTCAACCCGGACCTCGATCTGCCACCGCTGCCCATCCAGCGCGTGGTGCGCAGCGACGGCTCCGGCACCACCACCGTGTTCGTGCAGTACCTGCGCCAGGCCGCACCCGAACAGGCAGCGGCCATCGAGCCCGACGGCGGGCGGGCGCGCTGGCCGGGCAACACCATCGGAGCCGACGGATCGAGCAAGCTGGTGGCCGCCGTCAAGGCCACAGCGGGGGCCATCGGCTACGCATCGAGCGACTACACGCTGCGCGACCGCCTCACCGCCGTGAGCCTGCGAAATCCGCGCGGCGAGTTCGTGCAGCCCGACCTGCCGGCCTTCCGCGCCGCCATCGTGGCCGGCGGCCTGTTCAAGACCGGGCTGGCGCCCACGCCGCTGCTGGGCACCCAGGGCGCCGGTGCCTGGCCCATCGTCACCGCCACCTATGTGCTGGTGCCGAGCCGGCCGGCCTCGGTGGAACGCGCCTCCCGCACCCTGAACTTCTTCTACCGCTCGTTCCTGCTGGGCGACAAGGCGGTGGCCGGCACCGGCTTTGCGCCGCTGCCGGTGGCCACGCAGGCCCGCATCGTGGCACTGCTCACCGGCTTTCGCACGCGCGACGGAGTGACCGTGCCCGTGATCGGGCTGGTCGACCCGGCTTCGGCGCGCTGAAGCGGGCTTCGGCACGCTGCAGACATGAAAAAACCCGCCAGGGGCGGGTTCATCGAAGGGCCTTGGGGCCGGTGTCTGGAGGCGCGATCCGGAGTCGAACCGGACTAGACGGATTTGCAATCCGTTGCATAACCGCTTTGCTATCGCGCCGTGTCGGTTGCTGCAAAAAAGGGAAGCAGCGCTTCCCTTTTCTGTGGATGTCTGGAGCGGGAAACGAGGTTCGAACTCGCGACCTCAACCTTGGCAAGGTTGCGCTCTACCAACTGAGCTATTCCCGCATGTTCCGGCGATCACTTGCGTTCTCACCGAAGACCGAAATTATAGCCCAGAAAATCAGCCTCCCTCAAGGGCCGGCAGATTTTTCGGGAGGCCGGTTCAGTGCTTGGTGGCGTCGGCGCTGCCAGCGGCCGGACGGGCCGAGGCGGCTGCGATCTGCGCCGCCACTTCCTCGTCGGTCAGCGGCACCGGCTGGCGTTCCAGCGCGATGGCCAGCACCTTGTCGATCCACTTCACCGGCACGATCTCCAGACCGTCCTTGACGTTGTCCGGAATGTCGGCCAGGTCCTTGACGTTCTCTTCGGGGATGATGACCGTCTTGATGCCGCCGCGCAGCGCCGCAAGCATCTTTTCCTTCAGCCCGCCGATGGCCGTGACCTCGCCGCGCAGCGTGATCTCGCCGGTCATGGCCACATCGGCCCGCACCGGAATGCCGGTCAGCGCCGACACCAGGGCGGTCGTCATGGCAATGCCGGCGCTCGGGCCGTCCTTGGGCGTGGCGCCATCGGGCACGTGGATGTGCAGGTCGCGCTTGTCGAACTGCTCGTCCTTGATGCCCAGCACGCGCGCCCGGCTGCGCACGACCGTGCGTGCGGCCTCGACCGATTCCTTCATCACGTCGCCCAGCGAACCGGTGCGGGTGATCACGCCCTTGCCGGGCATGGTGGCCACCTCGATGGTCAGCAGATCGCCGCCCACCTCGGTCCAGGCCAGACCGACCACCTGGCCGACCTGGTTCTGCTGCTCGGCGCGGCCATAGGTGTACTTGCGCACACCCAGGAACTCGCTGAGGTTCTCGGCCGTCACCTTGACCGTGGGCTGGTACTTCTTGAGCAGCAGGCCCTTGACCACCTTGCGGCAGATCTTGGAGAGCTCGCGCTCGAGCGAACGCACGCCGGCTTCGCGGGTGTAATAGCGCACGATGTCGCGCACCGCGTCTTCCTGCACTTCCATCTCGCCGTCGCGGATGCCGTTGTTCTTGATCTGCTTGGGCAGCAGGTAGCGCACGGCGATGTTGGTCTTCTCGTCCTCGGTGTAGCCCGAGAGGCGGATCACCTCCATGCGGTCCAGCAGCGCCGGCGGGATGTTCATGGAGTTCGAGGTGGCCACGAACATTACGTCGGACAGGTCGAAGTCGACCTCCACATAGTGGTCGCCGAAGGTGTGGTTCTGCTCGGGGTCCAGCACCTCCAGCAGCGCGCTCGACGGGTCGCCCCGGAAGTCGGTGCCGAGCTTGTCGATCTCGTCCAGCAGGAACAGCGGGTTGCGCGTGCCGACCTTGGACAAGCTCTGCAACACCTTGCCCGGCATGGCGCCGATGTAGGTGCGGCGGTGACCCCGGATCTCGGCCTCGTCGCGCATGCCGCCCAGGGCCATGCGCACGTACTTGCGCCCGGTGGCCTTGGCGATCGACTGACCCAGCGAGGTCTTGCCCACACCCGGCGGGCCGACCAGGCACAGGATGGGTGCCTTCACCTTGTCCACACGCTGCTGCACAGCGAGGTATTCGAGGATGCGGTCCTTGACCTTCTCCAGGCCGTAATGGTCTTCGTTGAGCACGCCCTCGGCATGCGAGAGGTCGTGCTTGATCTTGGTCTTCTTGCTCCAGGGAAGGGCCACCAGCGCATCGATGTAGTTGCGCACCACGGTGGCCTCGGCCGACATGGGCGACATCAGCTTGAGCTTCTTGAATTCAGCCTCGGCCTTCTTGCGCGCCTCAGCCGGCATGCGGGCGGCCTTGATCTTCTTCTCGATCTCCTCGATGTCGGCACCCTCCTCGCCTTCACCGAGCTCCTTCTGGATGGCCTTGACCTGCTCGTTGAGGTAGAAGTCGCGCTGGTTCTTCTCCATCTGGCGCTTCACGCGGCCACGGATCTTCTTGTCGACGTTCAGGATGTCGACCTCGCGCTCGAGCTGCTCGAACAGGTTTTCCAGCCGCTTGACCACCGGGTCGAGGTCCAGCACCACCTGCTTGGATTCGAGCTTGAGCGGCAGGTGGGCCGCAATGGTGTCGGCCAGGCGGCCCGGGTCGTCGATGCTGGAGATGGACGTGAGGATCTCCGACGGGATCTTCTTGTTGAGCTTCACGTACTGGTCGAACTGCTGCATGACCGCACGTCGCAGTGCTTCCAGCTCGTTGGCCTGGGTGTCCACGCGCTCCTGGGCTGGATCGACCGGCGCCACCGTGGCCACGAAGTGGGCATCGCCGTCGGTGATGGACAGCACCTTGGCGCGCTGCACGCCTTCGACCAGCACCTTCACGGTGCCATCGGGCAGCTTGAGCATCTGCAGGATGGTGGCCACGCAGCCCATCTCGAACATGTCCTCGGTGGAGGGTTCGTCCTTGGCGGCGGCTTTCTGCGCCACCAGCATGATGCGGCGCTCGGACTCCATGGCCGACTCCAGGGCCTTGATGCTCTTGGGCCGTCCCACGAACAGGGGAATGACCATGTGCGGGAAGACCACCACATCGCGCAAGGGCAACAGGGGCAGGTCGACCGGCGTGCTGGGCAGGGGGGTTTGACCGGACATTTCAACCTCGACAAAAGAGCCAGATGGGGCTGGCGGGCGCGGCATCAACCACGCCGGTGATGGGGTTGTCCAACGGGGGCGTCAGGCATCAGGCCTGCTTGGCCGCCTCCCGGTAGACCAGCAGGGGGGGCTTGTTCTCGTCGATGGTGGATTCGTCCACCACCACTTTCTCGACATTGCTCATGCCCGGCAGTTCGAACATGGTGTCGATGAGGGCGTTCTCGAGGATGGAGCGCAGACCGCGCGCACCGGTCTTGCGGACCAGCGCCTTGCGGGCAATCGCCTTGAGCGCAGCGGGGCGGACTTCCAGCTCGGCGCCTTCCATGGACAGCAGGCGGGCGAACTGCTTGACCACCGCGTTCTTGGGCTCGGTCAGGATCTGCACCAGCGCGTCCTCGCTCAGCTCTGCCAGGGCGGCGATCACCGGCACGCGGCCGACCAGTTCGGGAATCAGGCCGAACTTGATCAGGTCTTCCGGCTCGATCTCCTGAAAGGCCTCGGTGATGGACCGGGCCTGCTTGCTCTTGACCGTGGCGCCGAAGCCGATGCCGGAAGCCTCGGTGCGGTTCTCGATGATCTTTTCCAGGCCGGCGAAGGCGCCGCCGCAGATGAACAGGATGTTGGTGGTGTCGACCTGCAGGAAGTCCTGGTTGGGGTGCTTGCGGCCACCCTGGGGCGGCACGCTGGCCATGGTGCCCTCGACCAGCTTGAGCAGGGCCTGCTGCACGCCCTCGCCCGACACGTCGCGGGTGATGGACGGGTTGTCGGACTTGCGGGTGATCTTGTCGATCTCGTCGATGTAGACGATGCCCTGCTGGGCGCGTTCCACATCGTAGTTGCAGCTCTGCAGCAGCTTGGCCACGATGTTCTCGACGTCCTCGCCCACGTAACCGGCTTCGGTCAGGGTGGTGGCGTCGGCCATGACGAACGGCACGTTGAGCATGCGGGCCATGGTCTGGGCCAGCAGGGTCTTACCGGACCCGGTGGGGCCGATCAGCAGGATGTTGCTCTTGGCCAGCTCGACGTCGTCCTTGCGGGCAGTCTGCTTGTGGCGCAGGCGCTTGTAATGGTTGTAGACCGCCACAGCCAGCGCGCGCTTGGCGGCGTCCTGGCCGATGACGTAGTTGTCCAGGTTGGCCTTGAGCTGGGCCGGGGTGGGCAGTTCGTCACCCGAGGCCTTGACCGACTCCACGCCGGGCAGTTCGTCCCGGATGATGTCGTTGCACAGGTCGATGCATTCGTCGCAGATGAACACCGAGGGACCAGCGATCAGCTTCTTGACCTCGTGCTGGCTCTTGCCGCAGAAGGAGCAATACAGGGCTTTTTCGCTGGAGGCGGCTTTTTTGTCGGCCATGAAGTCGTGTTCCGGAATCGTGATGTCAATGATAGTTCAATGACCTGGCCGCTAAACCCGGCAGAAACGGGCGCAATCCACCGCGTTTTTGCCGGTATTGATGCCCCGAAACGGGGTCAGGCAGCCGACGGTCGCTTGTCGATGACCTTGTCGATCAGGCCGTATTCGGCCGATTCGGCAGCGCTGAGGTAGTAGTCGCGCTCAGTGTCGCGCTCGATCTTTTCCAGCGGCTGGCCGGTGCGCTCGGCCAGGATCTTGTTGAGCTGCTCGCGGGTCTTGAGGATCTCGCGGGCGTGGATCTCGATTTCCGTGGCCTGGCCCTGGGTGCCGCCCAGCGGCTGGTGGATCATGACCTTGGAGTTGGGCAGCGCGAAGCGCTTGCCCTTGGCGCCGGCGGCCAGCAGGAAGGCACCCATGCTGGCGGCCATGCCGATGCACAGGGTCGACACATCGGGCTTGATGAAGTTCATGGTGTCGAAGATCGCCATGCCGGCGCTCACCGAACCGCCAGGAGAGTTGATGTAGAACGAGATGTCCTTGTCCGGGTTCTCGCTCTCCAGGAACAGCAGCTGGGCCACCACCAGGTTGGCCGACTGGTCATTGACCGGCCCCACCAGGAAGATCACCCGCTCGCGCAGCAGGCGGGAATAGATGTCGTAGGCGCGTTCACCGCGGCCCGACTGCTCGATGACCATGGGCACCATGCCCAGACCTTGGATGTCCATTGCGCTCATGTTTTTCTCCGTAGATGGATGCGTTGGCATGGGGTACTGTAACCAACCCGTCACCTTCATTTTCCCGACAGGGATTTGAAAGGCGGGAACCTGCCACTTGGGGGCGACACAGACGAAAAAAAGGGCGGCAGCGCCGCCCTTCTTCAGGACCTTCCTGCCGGAGATCAGGACTGCTGCATCAGCTCGTCGAAGGCCACGGCCTTGTCGGTGACCTGGGCCTTGGCCAGCACGAATTCGGTCACGTTGTTCTCGACCACGATGGCCTCGACCTCGGCCATGCGGCGGTTGTCGCTCTGGTACCAGCGCACCACGTCGGCCGGACGCTCGTAGGAGGCAGCCAGCTCGTTGATGTGGGCTTCGATCTGCTCGGGCTTGGCGAACAGCTCGTTGGCGCGGACCAGCTCGGCCACGATCAGGCCCAGACGCACGCGGCGCTCGGCCTGGGGGCGGAACAGTTCTTCGGGAATCGGGGCCTTGTCGGCGTCCTTGATGCCGCGCTGCTTGAGGTCGGCGCGGGCGCCTTCGACCATGCGGTCGAGTTCGGCCTGCACCACCGACTTGGGCAGATCCAGCTCGGAGGCGGCAATCAGCGCGTCCATCACGGCGGCCTTGTTGCGGGCCTGCAGGCGGAACTTGGTCTCACGCTCGAGGTTCTTGCGGATGTCGGCGCGCAGGGCGTCGACGGTGCCCTCGGCGATGCCCAGGGAGCGGGCCAGCTCGTCGTTGACCTCAGGCAGGTTGGCGGCTTCCACCTTCTTGACGGTCACCAGGAAGTCGGCGGTCTTGCCGGCCACGTCCTTGCCGTGGTAGTCGGCCGGGAAGGCCAGCGGGAAGGTCTTGCTCTCGCCGGTCTTCATGCCGCGCACGGCGTCTTCGAATTCCTTGAGCATCTGGCCGTCGCCGACGATGAACTGGAAGCCTTCGGCCTTGCCGCCTTCGAAGGGTTCGCCGTCGATCTTGCCTTCGAAGTCGATGGTGACGCGGTCACCGTCCACGGCGGCGTCGGCCTGGGCGCGCTGGGCAAAGGTGCGGCGCTGCTTGCGCAGGATGTCCAGGGTGCGGTCGATGGCAGCATCGTCCACGGCGGTGGAGAGCTTCTCCACGGTGGCAGCAGCCAGGTCGCCGATCTTGACTTCAGGGTAGACCTCGAAGACGGCGTCGAAAGCCAGCTGGCCTTCGGGCGCGCCTTCCTTCTCGGTGATGCGGGGCTGGCCGGCCACGCGCAGCTGGGCCTCGTTGGCGGCGGAAGCAAAAGCCTCGCCCACCTTGTCGTTCATGACTTCGTAGTGCACCGAGTAGCCGTAGCGCTGGGCCACCACGTTCATGGGCACCTTGCCCGGGCGGAAGCCGTCCATCTTGACGGTGCGGGCCAGGCGCTTGAGGCGGCTGGCGACTTCGTTCTGGATGACGTCGGCCGGCAGCGTCAGGGTGATCTTGCGCTCCAGCTTCTCCAGGGTCTCAACGGTCACGGGCATGGTGTTCTCCAATGAAATTCGGGGTCATTCGGGCCGAGTGGGAACGGAGTTGGTGTGGTGCGCGGGGGGGGACTCGAACCCCCACACCATTGCTGGCGTCAGGACCTAAACCTGGTGCGTCTACCAATTTCGCCACCCGCGCGCCGGCTTGTGCCACGGCCGGTGGCCCACTTCTCACGGCAACCCACGATTGTAGCCGCAGCGTCCCGGGCTGCCCCGGGACCCGGGCTCAGGTCGGGCGGCGCACCCGGAACCAGGCGGCGTACATGGCCGGCAGCGCCAGCAGGGTGAGCACGGTGGCGACGATCAGGCCGCCCATGATCGCCACCGCCATCGGCCCCCAGAACACGCTGCGCGAGAGCGGGATCATGGCCAGCACGGCGGCCGCGGCGGTCAGCACGATGGGGCGCATGCGGCGCACGGCGGCTTCGACGATGGCGTCCCAGGCCGGCACGCCGTTGGCACGGTCCTGCTCGATCTGGTCGATCAGGATCACCGAGTTGCGCTGGATCATGCCCATGAGCGCGATCACGCCCAGCAGCGCCACAAAGCCGAACGGCCGGTTCAGCAGCAGCAGCGCACCGGCCACGCCGGCCATGCCCAGCGGGCCGGTCAGGAACACCAGCAGCGAGCGGCTGAAGCTCTGCAGCTGCAGCATGAGCAGGGTGAAGGTGATGAACAGCATCAGAGGCACACCGGCGGCAATGGACGCAGAGCCCTTGCTGCTTTCCTCCACCGCACCGGCCACGCGGATGCGGTAGGCGCCCTGCCCTTCAGCCGCCCAGCCGGCTTCGAGCCGGCGCAGTGCCGGCAGCAGTTCGGCCGTGACGGTGGCGCCCTGCAGGCCCTCGCGCACATCGCTCTGCACCGTGATGGCGTATTCGCGGTTCTCGCGCCACAGCACACCCGGCTCCCAGGCAAACACCGGCTGCGCGATCTGCAGCAGCGGAATCACCGTACCTTGTGCGGTGGGCAGGTAGGCATTGGCCAGATCGGTCATGGCGTCGCGTTCGCTCAGCGGCTGGCGCAGCACGATGTCGATGAGTTCGTCGCCCTCGCGGTACTGCCCCACGGTGCTGCCCGAAAGCAGGGTGCGGGACGCCCGGGCAATGGACTGGCTGGTCACACCCAGGGCGCGGGCCTTGTCCTGGTCGATCTGCAGCCGCAGCTGCTTGACCGATTCGTTCCAGTTGTCGTTCACGCCCCGGGTGTTGGGGCTCTCGCGCATGGCCTGCCGGACCTGATCGGCAAGACCACGCAGCACCGTCGGGTCAGGGCCCTCGACGCGGAACTGCACCGGATACGGCACCGGCGGCCCGTTGGGCAGCAGCTTGACGCGGCCCCGCACCTCGGGGAACTCGGTGGCCATGAGGGCCGGCAATGCCTGGCGCAGCCGCTCGCGGGCCTTGAGGTCGACCGGCATGACGATGAGCTGTGACACGTTGGTCTGCGGAAAGATCTGGTCCAGTGGCAGATAGAAGCGCGGCACACCGGAGCCGACCCAGGTGGTCACGGAGGTCACGTCGGCCTCTTCCTGCAGGCGCTGCTCGAAGCGGCGGGTCACTTCGTCCATGGCGCGGATGCTGGCGCCTTCGGGCAGCCAGATGTCCACCAGGATTTCGGGCCGGCTGGAATCGGGGAAGAACTGCTGCTGCACCTTGCCCATGCCGGCGATGCCCAGCACGAAGGTGAGCACCGTGGCGCCGATGGTGATCCAGCGGTGCTCCACGCACCAGTCCACCAGCGCACGGAAGCGCACATAGAACGGACCGTCGAACACCTCGGCATGCTCGGTGTGGTGGGCCTCACCCGCAGCAGCACCGGGCCTGCGCAGCAGCAGCAACCCCAGGTAGGGCACGAACATCACCGCCACCACCCAGGAGATGACCAGGGCCACCACCGTCACACCGAAGATGGCGAAGGTGTATTCGCCGGTGGCCGACTTGGCCAGGCCGATGGGCAGGAAGCCGGCCGCCGTGATGAGCGTGCCGGTGAGCATGGGCATGGCGGTGGCGTCCCAAGTGAAGGTGGCGGCCTTGACCATGTCGTAGCCCTCCTCCAGCTTGCGCACCATCATCTCCACCGCAATGATGGCGTCGTCCACCAGCAGGCCCAGGGCAATGATGAGCGAGCCCAGCGAGATCTTGTGCAGACCGATGCCCCAGTAGTGCATGGCCAGGAAGGTGATGGCCAGCACCAGGGGGATGGTGATGAACACCACCAGACCGGGCCGCACGTCCAGCACATAACGGCGCCAGCCGGTGCCGCCCGGGCGGCGGTGCAGGCCGAGTGCCAGGAAGCTCACCGCCAGCACGATCACCACCGCCTCGATCAGCACCTTGACGAACTCGTTCACCGACTTCGCCACCGCCTTGGGCTGGTCCTGCACCTGCACCAGCCGCATGCCGGCCGGCAGGGTGCGCTCGATGTCGGCCACCGACACCTTCAGCGCCTTGCCCAGCGCGATGATGTCGCCGCCCTTGGCCATGGAGATGCCCAGGGCGATGCTGTCCACGCCATCGTGCCGCACCAGCACGCCCGGCGGGTCCTGGTAGGCCCGCACGATGTCGGCCACATCGCCCAGTCGCAGCTGGCGGCCGTTGGCCGCCCGGATGGGCATGGCCCGCAGCTGCTCCACCGACTGGAAGGCACCGCCCACGCGCACCTGCACCACGTCGGCCGGCGACTGCACCGTGCCGGCCGACTCCACCGCGTTCTGCTGGCCCAGCTGGTCCAGCACCTGGGTCAGGTCCAGGCCCAGCACCGCCAGGCGCTGCTGGGATATCTCGATGTAGAGCTTCTCGGGCTGCACGCCGAACAGCTCGACCTTGCTCACGTCCTTGACGCGCAGCAACTGCTGGCGCACGTCGTCGGCCACGTTCTTGCGCTCGGCCGGCGTGAAGCCCTCGCCCTGCAGCGCATAGATGACGCCGTACACGTCACCGAACTCGTCGTTGAAGAACGGCCCCAGCACGCCAGCGGGCAGCTGGCCGCGCAGGTCACCCACCTTCTTGCGCACCGTGTACCAGATCTGCGGCACCTCGGCCGGCGGCGACGAGTCGCGCAGCTGGAAGATGATGAGCGCCTCGCCCGGCTTGGCGTAGCTGCGGATCTTGTCGGCGTGGGGCACTTCCTGCAGCGTGCGCTCGATGCGGTCCACCACCTGCTCGGCCACTTCCTGTGCGGTCGCACCCGGCCAGTAGACCTGCACCACCATGGCGCGGAAGGTGAAGGGCGGGTCTTCGTCCTGACCCAGCTGGAAGTACGAGGCCACGCCCAGCACCATCAGCACGATCATCAGGTAGCGGGTGAAGGCCGGGTGGTCCAGCGCCCACTGGGAGAGGTTCATGCGCGATATCCAGCCACGCTCGGCCGGTGCGGGGTTCACGGGGTCGTGCATGCCGGCCTCACTGAGCGGGGTTGAAGCGGACCACCTTCTGGCCCGGCGTGAGCACATGCACGCCGGCGGCCACCACCTCGTCGCCCGGCTTCAGGCCACTGGCGATGACCAGGT
The DNA here is from genome assembly GCA_943370825.1 of Allobosea thiooxidans. Classification (GTDB taxonomy): domain Bacteria; phylum Pseudomonadota; class Gammaproteobacteria; order Burkholderiales; family Burkholderiaceae_C; genus Hydrogenophaga. The sequence goes on from CALRSR020000046.1 coordinate 19,242, forward strand.
CGTTGCCGTCGGCGGTGGCCACGGTGACATCGCGCGGCTGCACTGTGCCGGCGGCGGCATCGAACACCCACACCTGGCTGCCTTTGCCGGCACCGGCCGCCATGACCGCACTGGTGGGCAGGCGCAGCACCTGCGAAGGGGCCATGCCGGGTACGGCGTCCAGCACGATGCGGGCCGTGGCACCGAGCGGTGCGGGGGCATCCGCCGGAAGGGCCACACGCACCTGATAGGTCCGGGTGGAGGGATCCGCGCTGGCGGCGACTTCGCGCACCACGGCCTTGAGGGCGGGCCCACCTTCGCCGGCACTCCACAGGCGCACGCTGGCCCCCAGACCGGGACGCACCGTCACCAGCCGGTCTTCCGGCACCGCAAACACCACATCGCGCGGGCCGTCGCGGGCCACGCGCACCACCGGTGCACCGGCCGACACCACCTGCCCCGGCTCGGCCAGCACCGCCACCACCACGCCGGCCGCATCGGCCTGCAGACGGGCATAGGCCGCCTGGTTGCCCTGCACCGCGCGCTGGGCCTGGGCCTGCTGCAGGGCAGCCTCTGCCGAGCGCAGCGTGGCCTGGCGGCGGTCGATCTCGGCCTGGCTCACGAAGCCCTGGGCCAGCAGATCCTGAAAGCGCTTGAGGTCGGCCGCCGCCAGATCGCGCTGGGTGCGGGCCGCCGCTTCGGCC
>CALRSR020000047.1:0-19012 GCA_943370825.1 Allobosea thiooxidans
CGCAAGATCCTGGGCATGCTGTGCGAGAACGGCCGCGAGATCGGCATCGCGCCCGACGTGATGGCGCTGTTCCAGCGCTACCCCTGGCCGGGCAACTTCCGCCAGCTGCACAACCTGCTGCGCACGGCGGTGGTGATGGTCGGCTGCGACGGCGTGATCACCCGCGAACACCTGCCGGACGACTTTGTCGAGGAGCTGGCGCAGATCGACGCGGCCTCGCCGACCATCGAACCCGCGAAGGTCGACGCTGCGCCCGCCATGACCGTGGCAGCGCCACAGGCCGCGCCCGCCACGGCATCTGCATCGGCATCGGTGCCCGAGCCAGCTGCAGCCCCTGAGCTGCACAGCCTGCAGGACGTGGCCCTGCAGGCCATGGCGCAGATGCTGCGGCTGCACAAGGGCAATGTGTCGGCCGCTGCCAAGGCGCTGGGCGTGTCGCGCAACACGATCTACCGCAAGAAGGACCTGCTACCGCCCGACCTGCTCCAGTGAGCCGGACGGCGCTGGCACACGGTCCATCCAGACCGGCTCCAGCTCGCGCCACGCGCGCTGGGTGTTGAAGCCTTGGCGCGACTGGAAACCGGCCCAGCCGGCCCACTCGTCCATGCGCACCGACTGCAGCTCGCCGGCATGGCGGCCTGCGTCCATGGCGGCCAGCACGCGGTCGTGCAGGGCCTGCAGGTAACGGCCGGTGGCCTCCAGCATGCGGGCATCGCCCACGCGCGAGCCCACCACCCAGCGCGGCTGGCGCTGCTGCAGGCGATCCAGCGCCTGCAGCCACTGCAGCACGCTGCCCTGGGCCAGCTCGGGCAGGCGCCCGTCGTAGGCCAGACCACCAGCCCACAGCACGCGCTGCTGCGGCAGCCACAGCACCAGATCGCTGGCGGTGTGGCCGCGCTCGGTGGCCAGCACCTGCAGCTGCAGCCCACCGACGGCGATCAGCTCGCCCTCGGCCAGCACCCGCTGTGGCCACACGATGGTGGTACCGGCCATGGCCTGTTCCCCGGCGCGGTCGATGAGCGAGGCCAGGCAGTCGGGGCAGCGGGCCACCATGGCTTCGCGTGTGCCCGCATTGGCTGCAATGGGCAGGTCGGCAAAGGCTGCATTGGCCAGCACGTTCTCTGCATGGGCATGGGTGTTGACCACGCCGACCACCGTGGCCTGAAAGCGGCAGGCCACCGAGGCCCGCACCCGCAGACCGTGCAGCAGCCCGGGGCCGGGATCGATGACCAGCGCCTCGCCGCCATCCACCACCAGGGAGGTCGGCGCCACATGGCCACCATTGAAACGGGAGACTTCCTGGTTGGCGCCCTCCCACACCCACACGCCAGGAGCCAGAGCCCGCCAGGGCACCGGATCGGCCTGCTCGCACGATGGCGCGGGCAGCGGCTCGGCCCGGGCCACCGCGGCCAGCAGTGAGCACAGCGCCACCAGCACCAGCCGCAGGATATTCATCGGCGCACCAACCGCTGCAACGCAGCGCGTGTGGCGGGCTCGTGGCCCAGGTGGCCCGCCGGCGTGAGATGCAGCTGCACCTGCCCGGCGTGCCGTGCCCCCAGGGCAGCCCAACGTCGGCTGTTGCAGGGCGGACAGACCGCATCGAACGCACCATGCACCCAGTCCACCGGCACGCCGCTCTGCGCCAGCTGCACCACGGCGCGGTCCAGCGCGGCGGGCCGCACACCGGCGCGCCCTTGCAGCACGGCCGTCTGCACCCGGAACTTCTGCCAGGCCGCACGGTCGCTGCGCGAGCGTTGCGGGCGGTCCAGCTGCGCAATGGCGCGCCGCCAGCGACGCTGCAGGCCGGCCAGCTCCCGCGCCACGGCCGGCGCATGGGCCGAGCGATCCCGGCGCGCATGCAGCAGGCTGCGGCGCATGCCCTGCCAGGCCAGGGCCTGTTCGCGCAGGCCCCAGCGGCGCAGGGCGCGCAGCGATGCAACAGACGGTGTTGCAGATTGAAGCAGCCGGCTCAGGTGGGACAGCGCCTGCACCGTCGACACCGCCTGGGGCACCGGCGCGGCGTTGTGCGGCGACCTCGGGGTTTTCCCTGGGCGGCGGTGCGGGATGAAGACGTTGTCGAGTTCGCGCCGGGTGAGCGCGAAGGCACCGCGCAGCACCAGGCGCTCCACACGGTCGGTGTAAGTAGCCGCATACAGCAGGGCCAGCACCGTGCCCCAGGACCCCGCCAGCACCGACCATCGCTGCACCCCCAGGCGTTCACGCAGGGCCTCCAGCTCGGACACCAGTGTGGCTGCGGTCTGCGCGGCGGTGGCGCCGCGCGGGCGCGATGCGCCGCTGCCGCGCTGGTCGGGCATGAAGGCCCGTTGCGTGGCCGGATCGATGGCCTGCCACAGGCCGGCATTGCCGCCGGTGCCGGGACCGCCGTGGATGACCAGCCAGGCCCCGCCCTCAGGGTTTCCCCGCACCTTCCAGGCCATCCGGCCGCCCCGCTGCAACGGCAGGGAGCGCGGGTTCAACCCCACGAGCGGGTGGGACGTCACCGACGCGACCTGCAGGGCGCTTGAGGTGGCATCAATATTGCGGTACATGTTCGGGTCTGGCAGCAGTTCGGTTGCCGGATCAGCAGACATGTTTCATGCCAACCCACTCAGGAGACTGAAGATGCAATGGACGACCCCCGCCTTCACCGACATGCGTTTCGGTTTTGAAATCACGATGTACATCGCCAACCGCTGATTGCGGGCTTTGTGATCGAAAGCGCACGGGTGCAAACGCGTGCGCTTTTTTCTTGCCTGAGCGGGTCCGGTCCATGGACCCATTCTCTCTGTTGTTGTGACTGCTGACATGCGCATCCGGGTACTGGGTTCTTCGGCCGGCGGGGGCTTCCCGCAATGGAACTGCAACTGTGCCAACTGTGCGGGTGTGCGCGCCGGCACCCTGAATGCAAAGCCGCGCACGCAGTCGTCGATCGCGGTGAGTGCCAATGGCACCGACTGGCTGCTGGTGAATGCCTCGCCCGACGTGCTGCAACAGATCCGAGACAACCCCGAACTGCAGCCGGCCCGCGCGGTGCGCGACACCGGCATCGCTGCCGTGCTGCTGATGGATGCGCAGATCGACCACGTGACCGGCCTGCTGATGCTGCGCGAGCGCAGCACACCGCTGCCGCTGCTGGCCACGCCCGAGGTGTTCTCCGACATCTCCAACGGTTTCCCCATCACCCGCATCCTGTCGCACTACTGCGGTGTGGCCGCCACCGAACTGCCCATCGACGGATCGGCCCTGCCGGTGCCGGGTCTGTCCGGGGTGGAGGTGCAGACCGTGGCACTGGCCTCGCAACCGCCGCCGTACTCGCCCTTCCGTGGCAAACCACGCCCCGGCGACAACGTGGGCCTGCTGCTGAACAACCCGGCCACCGGTGCGCGGGTGTTCTATGCGCCGGGCCTGGGCGCCGTCTCGGACGATCTGCTGGCGCTGATGGCCGGCTGCAGCGTGGTGCTGGTGGACGGCACCTTCTGGACCGAGGACGAGATGATCCGCAACGGCCTGTCGAAGAAACCGGCGGCCGAGATGGGCCACCTGCCGCAAAGCGGCCCGGGCGGCATGATCGAGGTGCTGGACCGCCTGCCGCGCAGTGTGCGCAAGGTGCTCATCCACATCAACAACACCAACCCCATGCTGGTGGAAGACTCGCCCGAACGCGCCCTGCTCACGCAGCACGGCATCGAGGTGGCCTTCGACGGCATGGACATCGCGTTCTGAGCTTTCGCCTGACATGGACATTGCCCGCACCCCCCTTCCCGACCCGTCGCTGCCGGCCTGGAGCCGGGAGGAGTTCGAGGCCCAGCTGCGCGCCAAGGGCCGCGCGTACCACATCCACCACCCGTTCAATGTGCGCATGAACTCCGGCGGCTGCACGCCCGACGAGCTGCGCTGCTGGGTGGCCAACCGCTTCTACTACCAGATCTGCATTCCCCGCAAGGACGCCGCCATCCTGGCCAACATGCCGGACCGCGAGCACCGCCGCCTGTGGGTCGAGCGCATCCTGGACCACGACGGCCACGGCGACTTCGAGGGATCGAGTGCCGGCGGCATCGAGGCCTGGACCCGGCTGGGCGAGGCGGTGGGCATCTCGCGCGAGCAGCTGTGGTCGCTGCAGGGCGTGGTGCCGGCGGTGCGCTTTGCCTGCGATGCGTATGTGAACTTCGCCTCGCGCGCGCCGTGGCAGGAAGCGGTGTGCTCCTCGCTCACCGAGATGTTCGCACCGCAGATCCACAAGGACCGCCTGGCCACCTGGCCCACGCACTACCCCTGGATCAACGAGGAAGGCCTGAGCTATTTCCGCAAGCGCATCCCGCTGGCCGGCCGCGACGTGGACCATGGCCTGCGTGTGACGCTGGACCACTTCACCACGCGGGCGGCCCAGCACCGCGCCCTCGACATCCTGCAGTTCAAGCTCGACATCCTTTGGACCATGCTCGACGCCATCGAAAAGGCGTGCCAGTGATCATGAACGACCAGACTGCCGATCAACAACAGACCGACCTGCCCGAGCGCCCGCGCCTGTCGCGCCGCTTCCGCCTGCAGTACGAAGAAGCGCAGCTGCGCCACGTGCTGCTCTACCCCGAAGGCATGGTGCAGCTCAACGACACCGCCGCCGAGATCCTCAAGCGCTGCAAGGGCGAGCACACGCTCGACGAGATCGTGGCCGACCTGGAGTCCGCCTTCCGGGTGCAGGGCATCGGCCCGCAGGTGCGCAGCCTGCTTGAAGAGGGCATGCGCCGTGGCTGGATCGAATGACGTGGTGAAGCTGGCCGACCGGCCGGTGGGGCAGCCCCTGTGGTTGCTGGCCGAGCTCACCTACAAGTGCCCGCTGCACTGCGTGTTCTGCTACAACCCCACGCAGCATGCGCAGGTGAACAACGAGCTCTCCACCGCGCAGTGGGTGGACGTGATGCAGCAGGCCCGCAAGCTGGGTGCGGCCCAGCTCGGCTTTTCGGGCGGTGAGCCGCTGCTGCGCGACGACCTGGAAGACCTGGTGGCCGAGGCCCACCGCCTGGGCTACTACACCAACCTGATCACCTCCGGCGTGGGCCTGACCGAAGCGCGTGCCCAGCGCCTGAAGGACGCCGGTCTGGACCATGTGCAGCTCTCCTTCCAGGACAGCACCCGCGAGCTCAACGACTTTCTGAGCCACACCAAGACCTTCGAGCTCAAGCAGAAGGTGGCGCGCATCATCAAGCAGCACGACTGGCCCATGGTGCTCAACTGCGTGCTGCACCGGCACAACCTGCCGCATGTGGAGAAGATCATCGAGATGGCCCTGGCCCTCGATGCCGAATACCTGGAACTCGCCAACACCCAGTACTACGGGTGGGCCTGGGTCAACCGCGACCAGCTCATGCCCACGCGCGAGCAGCTGCAGGAGGCCGAGGCGGTGGTCAACCGCTACCGCGAGCAGATCGGCAACCGCTGCCGCCTGCTCTTCGTCGTGCCCGACTATTTCGAGGAACGCCCCAAGGCCTGCATGAACGGCTGGGGCGCGGTGTTCCTGTCGATCGCACCCGACGGTCTGGCCATGCCCTGCCACAACGCCCGCAACCTGCCCGGCCTGGCCCTGCCCAACGTCACCACCACGCCACTGGCCGACATCTGGCACAAGAGCCAGGCCTTCAATGCCTACCGGGGCGAAGACTGGATGCAGGAGCCCTGCCGCAGCTGCGACGAGCGCCACAAGGACTTCGGCGGCTGCCGCTGCCAGGCCTTCCAGATCGTGGGCGATGCCGCCGCCACCGACCCGGTGTGCAGCAAGAGCCCGCACCATGAGCAGGTGGTGAAGCTGGTGCAGCAGGCGCCGAGCCGGCGCGAGATTCCCATCGTCTTCCGCAGCGACGCCAATTCGCGCGGGCTGCACCCCACAGCGGCGGACGCACCGTGAGCAGCACCGCCCACCATCGCATGCTGGGTGCAGCGGTGGTGCACCGGCTGCCGGGCCTGCAGCGCAGCCCGTTCGCGCTGGAGCGGGCCGAGAACGGCCTGTTCCTGCTCTGGCTGGCCTGGATGGGCCTGCTGCTGCTGGCGACCTTCCTGCTGTGGCGGGCCGGGGCCTGGCACCGTCTGGTGGCGGCCGACCCGACCTTCCTCACCGTGGTCATCACCCTGCTCTTCTTCGGCTGCTCGCTGTGGGCCGGCCGTCGCGCCTGGGTGCTGGGGCAGCAGCGGCAGCAGCTCGATGTGTGGATCGCCCAGGGCGCGCCCAGCGGCGCTGGCCCCGACTGGGCCGAGGAATACCGCCGCGGCTGCGCCGCACCCGGTGCCGACCGCAGCACCTGGATGCAGGTGCTGGGCGAGCGTGCCCACGGCCCGCACGAGATGGCCTGGTGGCTCAACGGCATCCAGCTCAAGCTGGGCCTGCTGGGCAAGGTGATCGGCTTCTCCATCCTCGCCCTGCAGCTGGGCGACATGCAGAGCTTCGACGCCAGCCAGTCCAGCCAGCTGCTCAAGAGCCTGACCGGCGGCCTGGGCATCGCCCTGCTGACCACCGTGACCGGACTCACCGGCAACATCCTGCTGGGCCTGCAGCTGATGCGGCTGGACCGCTTTGCCGACGCGCTGGTGGCCGACACGCTGGCCAGCGCCGAGGCCGCCCTGAACCCACCCACCACCGGAGCAGCGCATGGCCATCGGCCGCCCGGTGCGTGACACCGAGACCGACCCGTTCTACGACATGTTGTTCAACATGTTGATCGCGTTCGTCTTCTGCTTCGTCATTGCGCTGCTGGCCTTCAACCCGAAATCGCGCAAGGCCGGCGACATACCGGCCAAGGCCGAATTCATCATCACCATCAGCTGGCCCGACGGCAACCCGAACGACATCGACGCCTGGGTCAACGAGCCCAGCGGCAAGACGCTGTGGTTCCGCCAGCGCGACGCCGGCCTGCTGCACCTGGACCGCGACGACCGGGGCGAGAAGAACAGCAGCGTGCTGGTCAACGGCCGCGTGGTGAGCAGTCCGATCCGCCAGGAGATCGTCACCGTGCGCGGCATCGCGCCCGGCGAGTACGTGGTGAATGCCCACTACTACGACAGCCGCGACCAGCAGCCGGTGGACGTGTCGGTGAGCGTGGTCAAGGTGAACCCCGAAGCCCAGATCGTCTTCACCGGCACGCAGCAGATCCCCCGTAAGGGCGACGAACGCACCTTGGTGCGCTTCACGCTGGACGACAGCGGCAGCGTGACCGACATCAACACCCGTCCGCTGACCATCGTGCAGCGCACCGGCCTCTGACCATGACACCTGACACGGGCGCCACGCCATGATCCCTGCCGTCTCTTCCCAGCTGTTGCTGCTGGTGATCGTCTATGCCCTGCTGGCCTTCCTGTTGCTGGTGCTGTGCCTGGCCACGCGATGGCGCTGGTGGGTCAAGGCCGGCGGGGTGGTGCTGGTGACCGGTTTTTACCTGCTGGCCCATGGCACCTTCCTGGGCATGGCCGGCTGGCCCAGCGACGACCGCCTGCCCGAGAAGTTCGTGCTGCTGGCCGCCGTGTTCGACGAGCCCAGCCCGGCGCGCGGGCATGCCGGCGCCATCTACATCTGGGTCAACCCCATGAAGGACAACCAGCCCCTGGCCATGCCGCGGGTGCACCGCCTGCCCTACGAGAAGGACCTGCACCGCATCCTGGGCGACGGCATCAAGAAGGCGCGCGACGGCAACACCCAGATGGGCAGCACCGAACCCATCCGGGGCCAGGGCGGCTTCTCGTGGCTGCGCCCGCCCGGCAACGACAAGCTGCAGATCAAGCTGAGCGATCTGCCGCGCGCCCAGCTTCCCGAAAAATGATGACCCGCCGTCCCGCTGCACGTGCAGCCTGTCTGCTGCTGCCCGCAATCCTGGCCTTGACCGCCTGCGGCAAGGCCGACCTGGGGCCGGTGTGGTTTCCGCTCCAGGAAGGCACGGCCATCACCTACGCCGTGACGCAGACCGGCGACGAAGCACCCCAGCCCGAGGAATGGACCCTGAGCGTGAGCGCCCCGGCCACCCTCGACCAGGTCCCGGTGGCGGTGCGCCACCACTCACTGGGCGTGAGCTATTACCTGCGGCACGACGACCAGGGCGTGCGCCGCGTGGCCACGCGCATGGACATCGACGAGGAGCCCACACCCGAGAAAGAGCCGCTGTGGGTGCTCAAGGCGCCCTACACCGTGGGCACCGAATGGACCACCCCCACCGTGCCCTACCTGATCCTGCGCAAGAACGAGCATCCGCGCGAGCTGCGCTACAGCCACCGGGCGCTGATGCAGTGGCGCATCGAGGCGGTGGACGAGACCGTCACCACGCCCAGCGGCACGCACCGGCCCTGCCTGCGGGTGGTGGGCCGGGCCGAGCTCAACCTCTACACCGACCCGGTCAACGGCTTCACCAACGTGCCCCTGATCAGCCGCGAGTGGTACTGCCAGGGCGTGGGCCTGGTGAAGTTCGAGCGCGAGGAAAAGGTGCCTCCGGGCTTCCTGACCGGGGGGACTTTGACGGCGGAGGCGGTGCGTTGAAACGGGTCAGGACGGTTCGATCCTGATCTGCGTCACCCACCGCACCCCCGGCGCAAAGTCGTCGCGGTCGGTGGGTCCGTACAGCGGGATGTCGGGCTGCTCCGGCGGCACGCCCAGGCGGTTGAGGTCGATCGCCTGCGGCTCGCCCACCAAAGCGCCGCCCTCCTCCCGCAGCTTGAAGACCATGCCGTTCCACAGCTTGGCACCGTAGTCGCGCGGCTGCTTGAAGAAGAACAGCAGGTGGTGCTCCAGCCAGGCCAGGTCGCCGGGCTGCACCCGGGCCGGGCTGGCATAGGGATAGGGCACGAAGCAGGTGATCTCCACCTCGGCCGGCAGGCACTTGAACTCGCGCATGGAGAGGAAGTGGTCGCGCATCACGGCCGGGTCCACGCTGACCTTGAAGGCAGCGCCGCCCGGCGGCTGCGGCGTGAATTCGACCCGGCCGATGGCGGTGCGCGCGCCATCGCGGGTCACTGCCAGCAGGGTCTTGGTGCCGCTGTATTCGAAGGCCTGCACCGTGCCGGCAGCCCCGAGCAGGGCCGTGGCCAGGAGCAGGCTGGCCTTCATGGCTTGACGGTCAGCACCCAGGCCGAGAGCAGCTTGAGCTCGGCCTGACCCAGGCTGGCATGGGGCGGCATGGGGATGCGGCCGTACTTGCCCTTGGAGCCGTTCTGGATCGACTGCGCCAGGGTGGCGGCAGCGTCCTTGTCGCCGGCGTACTTCTCGGCAATGGTGGCAAAGGCCGGGCCGACCACCTTCTCGGCGTTGGCATGGCAGGAATAGCAGCCGCTGGCCTTGGCCAGTTCGACGGCGGCCGCCGCGTCCAGGGCATGGGCCGGTGCACTCAGCAGCGCGGCAGCGCCGATGGCAGCGGTCAGACAGAGAGGGAAACGCATGTGATTCATCCGAAAAAAAAGGGTGGCGGGCTTGCGCCGCGCCACCCCTCACCCACACAACTTACTTCATGAGCTTGAAGGTCCAGACGGAACCGCCCTGCTCCAGGAAATTCACCTTCTTGGCGACCTCGCCGCCCCACAGGGGAACGGCGCCACCCCAGCCGGAGACCACGCTGATGTACTGCTCGCCGCCCTGCATCCAGGTGATGGGCGGGGCCACCACGCCGGAGCCGGTCTGGAACTGCCACACCACCTTGCCGGTCTTGGCATCGGCGGCCTTCAGGAAGCCTTCCGGGGTGCCCCAGAACACCAGGTCGCCCGCGGTCATCACGCCACCCCACAGCGGGGCGTTGTTCTTGACCTCCCAGACCACCTTGCCGGTCTTGGGATCGATGGCGCGCAGCGAACCGATGTGGTCGTCGAACAGCGGCTTGATGGTGAAGCCGGCACCCAGGTAGGCCGCGCCCTTCTTGTAGGTGATGGGCTCGTTCCAGATCTCCATGCCCCATTCGTTGGTGGGCACATAGAACAGGCCGGTCTTGGGGCTGTAGGCCATGGGCATCTGGTTCTTGCCGCCCAGGAAGCCCGGTGCCGAGAACACGCTCTTGCCCTTGGTGCCGTCGCCGCCGGCAGCCGTCGGGTCGCCCGGGCGGTTGTCGTCGACGAAGTTGGGACGGCCGGTCTTCAGATCGATGCCGGTGGCCCAGGTCACCTTCTTCACGAACGGGAAGGCGTTCACCAGCTTGCCGGTGGTGGCGTCGTTCACGTAGAAGAAGCCGTTGCGGTCGGCCTTGGCACCGACGCGCTTGCCGTCCATGTCGAAGGTGACGAACTCGTTCACGCCGTCATAGTCCCAGCCGTCGTTCGGGGTGTTCTGGTAATGCCAGACGATCTTGCCGGTCTTGACATCGATGGCCACGGTGGAGGCCGAGTACAGGTTGTCGCCCTTGCGCACATGGCTGTTCCACGGACCCGGGTTGCCGGTGCCGAAGTAGGCCAGGCCGGTCTTGGGATCGTAGGTGCCGCCCAGCCAGGTGGCTGCGCCGCCGGTTTTCCAGGTCTCGCCCGGCCAGGTGGCGTTGGTGGTGCCGGAGATGCCGTTTTCCTTGCCGTCCTTGTAGCCCATGTGGCCTTCGACCACCGGACGGGTCCAGACCATCTTGCCGGTCTTGGGATCGCGGGCTTCCACGCGGCCGACCACGCCGAACTCGCCGCCGGACACGCCGGTCAGCAGCAGGCCTTCGGCGATCAGCGGGGCAGCGGTGTAGCTGTAGCCGGCAGAGTAGTCGTCGATCTTCTCGCGCCACACCACCTTGCCGGTGTTCTGGTCCAGGGCCACCAGCTGGGCGTCCAGGGTGCCGAAGATCACCAGGTTGTCATAGAGGGCCGCGCCGCGGTTGATCACGTCGCAGCAGGGCATGATGCCTTCGGGCAGACGGTGCTCGTACTTCCACAGCTTCTGGCCGGTCTTGGCGTCCACCGCGTAGATGCGCGAGTAGGAGGCGGTGACGAACATCTTGCCGTTGTGCACCAGCGGCTGGCTCTGCTGGCCGCGCTGCTTTTCACCACCGAACGACATCGACCACACCGGCACCAGCTTGTTGATGGTCTTGGCGTTGATGTTGTTGAGGTTCGAGTGACGCTGTCCCTGGGTGCCCATGCCCCAGCTCAGCACGTTGTCGGGGGAATTGGCATCGTTGGCGATCATGGCGTCGGTCACGCCCTGGGCGCTCACCTGGGCGGTGGCGGCCAGCATCAACAGGCTCAATAGGGTGCGCTTCACGGTTGGTCTCCTGCTCTTGGGGGTTGATGGCGGCGACCACGCCCCTGCGCAGCCGCTGGTGACACCCCGACCCCTCCGGTCCTTGGGTTGCACAAGCCTTCAAGGGCAACATCTGTGCCAGGGACTGCCACCCGAAAAACCTTCGTGTAAACCCCTAGAAAAACCGGTCTGTGACGGCCGCGCCGGCACCGCTGGAACAGCGCCGCCACCGGCGACTGTTCATCGACTGTTCATCCGTGTTCAGAAATGAATCACTGCCGGGTGCAACAGTCCTGAACGGCGCAGTTCAGGACTGTCCGACGCCCTCAGCGGCCCTGCAGGGCCTGCTGCTCGAAGCGCGGGTACCACTGGGTCAGGCTGCGGTGCAGCTCGGCCGGCTGGGCAGCCCAGGTGGCAAAACGCGGAGGCACCGGGGTGCGCAGCAGCTCGCTCAGATCCACCCCGCGCTCGGCGCTCTCGCGCATGAGGGTGGTCATCCAGCGCAGCCAGTCGCGGGTCTGCTGCAGGCCCGCCAGACCGGTGTGCACCGGGCCGTGGCTGGGCACCACGGTGCGGAACTTGCCCTGGGCATGCCAGCGCTCCAGCTGGTCGAGGCTGGCCTGCCAGGCGGCAAAGTCGGCGTGCGGTGTGGTGGGCACCCGGTCGGCAAAGATCAGACCGCCGGCATACAGCACGCCGGTGCTGGTGTCGATCAGCACCAGATCATCGGCGGTGTGACCGCTCAGGCGGTGCAGCTCCAGCGTGTGGCCGCCCAGCCGCAGGGTCTGCGGCAGGCGGGCCGGGTCGATGGGCTCGGTGGACGGCGTGGACTCGGTGCCCTTCATCCAGTCGCCGCACAGGCGGTACAGGTTGTCGGCATAGGCCCGGCCCTCGGCCTGCATGCCGGCGATGCTGCCGGCCAGTGCCGCCGTGGGCACGCCGGCCCAGGCCTGGTGACCGAAGAAATAGTCGGGGTGCAGGTTCAGGCTCAACACCCGCTTCACCGGCTGCGGCGTGGCACGGGCCACGGCCGCGCGTTGCTGTTCGCCGTAAAGACGGGAGGGCCCGGTGTTGATCACCCAGGTGCCCTCGGGCGTGGCAATGAAGGCGGTGTTGATGATGTTGCAGCCGTTGGCACGGCTGAAGTCCTCCACCGCGCCTTCGATCACCCAGGTGTCGGCCGCCAGCGGGCGGGGCTGCAGGCGGTAGTCGGGCAGGGTGAGCGCGGTCTGGGCCTGGGCCGAGGCATGGCCCAGCAGGCCGAGCAGCAGCCCGGCAAGCAACAGGCGCGGCTTCACGCCTGCACCTCGGCGCGGATGCGGTTGCCGTTGTTGTCGCGCCCGTGCAGCAGCCAGTTGCCAGCGGCCTCGCGCGGCAGCTCCAGGGTGAGCAGCGGGTTCTCCGACACCGGCTCGTGCAGGGCCAGGCGCAGCCAGGGCTGGCCAGCCGCATCGTCGAGCTGGAGCTGCTCGATGTAGAAGGCCGGCACGCCGGCCACCAGCCCGGTGTCCATGGGGTGCATCACCCGCAGGCGCAGGCGCCGGCTGCCCTCGATGGCGTTGGGGAACACGCGGGCCTGCACCTGGTTGAGTGTGCGGCTCCAGGAGCCGTCGGCCCGGGTGGCGCCGGGCACGGTGCAGCCACCGCCGGCGGCCTGCACCCAGGTGCTGCCCACATGCCACTGGCCGTCGCGCGTCTTCACCATGGCGCGCACCGGCGATGCCTGTTCCATGCGGATGCGGAAAGCCAGCACCGGCAAGGCCCGCAGCGGCTCGTAGGTCAGCACTTCGCGCACCGGGTTGCGGTCCACCACCACCTGGATGCGTTCCACCCCGCCGCCCACGCCGGCCAGCGCGCGCGCATCCACCTGCAGCGGCACGTTCATGGCGTCGTCGGCGAAGGTCGGGCCGCGCACCACCACCTCGGGGGCGAATCGCATCGGCGCGTTCCCCAGGTACTGCTTGCGCAGCGTGGGCCACTGCATGGAGCCCAGCGGGTCACCGCCGGTGAGGTCGTCGCTGGCTTGCACACCGGTGGCGGCCATGGCGCCTGCGAGCAGGAGGTGACGTCGGTTCAGGTGGTGGGTCGGCATGGATGTTCCTCAGCCCCCGCCTTTCTGGCGGATGAAGCCACGCTGCGGGTCGTAGCCCCACAGCGCGAGCGCAAAGAAGGCAGCGCCACAGCCCAGCACCACCGCCCACGACAGGACGTTGAGCTGGCCGTACATGGCAAACCGCATGGCCTCCACCGCGTGGGTGAAGGGGTTGCATTCGGCCAGGCGCAGCAGCCACACCGCGCCCGACTCCTCCAGCTTCCACAGCGGGTAGAGCGCCGGGCTGATGAAGAACATGGGAAAGATCACGAAGTTCATGGTGCCGGCGAAGTTCTCCAGCTGCTTCACATACACCGACAGCATCAGGCCGAGTGCCGCCAGCAGGGCAGCTCCCGCCGTCATGGCCAGCAGCAGACCCGGCAGGTACAGCAGCGGAATGTCCACGCCGAAAGCCCAGGCGATGACCAGAAACACCGCCATCTGCAGCACCGACAGCGCCGTGCTGGCCAGCAGCTTGAAGCCCAGCAGCCAGCCGCGCGCCAGGGGGGCGGTGAGCAGCAGCCGCATCACCCCCATCTCGCGGTCGTAGACCATGGACAGCGAGCTCTGCATGCCGTTGAACAGCGCCACCATGCCCAGCAGGCCGGGCACCATGTAGACCTTGTATTCGATGTAGGTCTCGTAGGGCGGGATGATGGCCACGCCGAACACGTTGTGGAAACCGGCCGAGAACACCACGAACCACAGCAGCGGCCGCACCAGGGCCGAGCCCAGGCGCGAGGGCTGGCGCACGAAGCGGCCGATCTCGCGGCCCACCACCGCGCGCAGGGCGCGCAGCAGGTGCAGGCCCAGCGAGGGGCGCGGCAGGGTCAGGTCGGCGGCGTTCATCGTGCCTTGCATGCGGTCTCTGCCTCGTCCACGCCCAGGGTGTCCAGCACATCCTTGGGGTGCAGCACCCCGTCGAGTGGTGCCAGGCCTGCCACGCCGTCGCCATGGGTCAGGAAGACGGGCTGCCGCAACTGGCCGTCCCAGGCGCGGAAGCTCAGGCGCGGGCCCTTGAAGCCGTCGATGTAGCTCTGGCCGGTGCGCAGGCGCTGGATGTGCTGGGCCACCGGCGCGCGCGGCGCATCCACCAGTGCCGCCGCCACCGCCTTGGCGGCTGCCCAGGCGGCCCAGTCGTGGCCGAGCATGGGCCGGCTTTCCTGCTTGGCGAACCGGCGGGTGAGCTGCGGCCCCCCGTTGCGTTCCCACTGCGGATGCCAGGGCTGGGCGGTCAGGCCGTTGGCGCCCACCACCGGACGCGGCCACTGGGTGGCATAGGGCAGCAGGCGGGCGAACTCGCCGTTGGCGTCCATCACCGCCACCACCTCGTGCTCGCGCTCGCCGGTGAGCAGCCGGGTGTTGGACAGGTCGCGGTCGCGCGGGTCGCCGGTGAGCTTGAAGGGCTTCTGCTGCGTGACTTTCAGGCCGTAGCGGCGCGCGCTGCGCTGGAAGGCCTCGGTCTGCAGCGCATCGGCGGCATCGGGGCCTGTGAGCAGCAGCACCTTGCGCCAGTTGCGCGCAGCCAGGTACTGGGCCAGCGCGTCCGACAGCATGGCCCGGCTGGGGTAGGTGTGCAGCAGGTGCGGGGCACATTGCGCGCCGCGCAGGCTGTCGTTGTCCAGCCCGGCGTTGACGATGAGGGCACCGCCCAGTGCGGCCGGCGCGGTCTGCACCAGCTGGCGCAGCAAGGGCTCTGGCAGGTCGGCCACGATGTGCTGCACCCGGGCGGCCTTGAGCTCGGCCAGGGCCTTGGGCAGGCCGGCGGCATCGTTGATCAGCACCTCGCGCACCGGCATCTCCACACCGGCGGCTTCCAGTTCGAAGGCGGAGTCCTCGGCACCCAGCTTCACACCCTCGATGGCCCGGCCGGCCGGGTGTCCGGGGTAGGCCCGCTCCATGCGGCGGTTGGCGTAACGCGGGTCGTCGGACAGGCCGATCACGGCCAGCGGCACCGTCACCGGCTTGGCCGCAGCCTGCGCGGCAGCGGGTGCGGGAGCGAGGGAGAAGATGGCGAACAGGGTCGCGCAAAAGATCGCGCAAAGGATCGCGCAGATGGGGGACAGGCGATGGAACACAGGCATCGACAGGAGGTTCATGGGCAGGAGGGGCAGCAAATTCGGTGCCAACGAAACAGGAACGGAAATTGCTGTGACATGGTCAGCGTGCCAGCCTGTGCCGCATCTCCCTGTAAACCCTGAGACAAGACCCGCCGGCATGACACACCCCTACCCCACCCGACGCCGCTGCCTGGGCTGGGCCGTGGCCACGGCTGCTGCCGGCCTGGGTGTGGGTCCGTCGGTGGCGGCGACCCGCCCGCAGGCGCCCTTCCCCAGCCGCCCCATCCAGCTCATCGTGCCCTGGCCTCCGGGCGGAGCGACCGATCTGGCGCTGCGGGTGCTGTGCGACGAGGTTCAGCCCCTGCTGGGCCAGCCGGTGGTGGTGATCAACAAGCCCGGCGCGGGCGGCACCCAGGTGGCACCCCTGCTCAGGATGGCCGAACCCGACGGCCACACCATCGGCCAGGTGCCGGTCACGGTGTACCGCCATGCGCTCATGAACCATGTGCCCTGGGACCCGGTGCACGATCTCAGCCCCATCGTGCAGGTGTCGGGCGTGACCTTCGGCGTGCTGGTGCCGGCCGCCAGCCCGTTGCGGCAATGGTCGGACCTGATCGACTGGGCGCTGGCCCACCCGGGCGAGCTGATCGTGGGCAGCACCGGCATCGGCACCACGGCCCATCTGGCCATGGAAGACGCGCTGGCCCGACACAGCATCCGCCATGTGCATGTGCCCTACCGGGGCACGGCCGACCAGATGCTGGCCGTGGCCGGCGGCCAGGTGATGGTGGGGGTCAACTCCACCGGCTTCGTGCCCTGGCTGGAGCAGGGCAAGGTGCGGCTGCTGGCCACCTTCAATGCCGCGCGCAACCCGCGCTGGCCCGACGTGCCCACCCTGCGCGAGCTGGGATATGCGAACGCCGTGCACAGCTCGCCCTGGGGTCTGGCCGCGCCGCGCGGCACGCCGGCCGAGGTGGTGCAGCGGCTGCACGACAGCTTTGCCAAGGCCATGTTCAGCGAACGCCACCAGCGCGAGCTGGCCCGTTACGATCAGACGCTGGAATACCTCAACACCCGGGACTACCGGCAGGCCCTGATCGAGACGGTGGAGCGCGAACGGCGCCTGCTGGCGCGCATGAACCTGCTGGCCCGACCCGCCAGCGCGCCCACCGGTTCATGACCCTCGCCACCGACCCGACGCCGACCCCTTTGCTGCAGACGCGCGACCTGCGCAAGGCCTATGGCAGCAAGCCCGCCCTCAAGGGCGTGGACATGGCCCTCTTCCCCGGCCAGATGGTGGCCCTGCTCGGCCCCAACGGCGCCGGCAAGAGCACGCTGCTCTCGCTGCTCACCGGCCTGTTCACGCCGGACGGTGGCGACATCCAGGTGCTGGGCCACGACATGCGTCGCAGCCCCAGCCAGGCCCTGGCCGGGCTGGGCGTGGTGTTCCAGCAGAGCGCGCTGGACATGGACCTGAGCGTCATGGCCAACCTGCTGTTCCACACCGATCTGCACGGCATGCCCCGCAGCCAGGCGAAGGACCGCATCGATCAAGGGCTGGCGCTGCTGGGCCTGCAGGCGCAGGCCACCGCGGTGGTGCGCAGCCTCTCGGGCGGCAACCGCCGCAAGGTGGAACTGGTGCGCTCGCTGCTGCACCGACCGCGCGTGCTGCTGATGGACGAGGCCACCGTGGGTCTGGACCCGGCCTCGCGCCAGCAGCTGCTCGATGCCGTGCGCGAGCTGTGCAGCCGCGAAGGCATGGCCGTGCTGTGGGCCACCCACCTGATCGAGGAAGCCCGGGCAGCCGACCGCCTGCTGCTGCTGCACCAGGGGCAGGTGCGGTTCGACGGCAGCACCACCGAATTCATGGCTGCCGCGCGAGGCAGCGACTTCCAGGCCGAGGTGCTGCGGCAGCTCGGCCGCACCGGAGACTGATGTGAACACCCCCCGATCCGTCGCCCTGCCCGGCGACATGACCCTGGCCTGGGCCGAGGCCTTCAATGCCGGCTCGGTATCCGGCATCACCGGCCTGTACGACCCGTCTGCCGTGCTGTGGGGCACCACCGCCACCGACCTCATCGACACACCGGCCGGTGTCATTGCGTACTTCGAGCGCGTGCTGGCGCTGCGGCCGGCACCCCAGGTCAAACTGGGGCCGAACCGACTGCGCGGGCTGGACGACATGGCCCTGGTCAGCGGCCACTACGAACTGCAGCTGGGCAGCCAGCGCCTGCCGGCGCGCTACAGCATGGCGCTCAAGCGATCCAGCGACCGCTGGCTCATCGTCGATCACCACTCCTCGCTGCTGCCGGTCACCTGAGGGCGGGCGCGAGACGATGCCGCTCAGACCCGCTGCCGCAGCTCGGTCTTGAGCACCTTGCCGTAGTGGTTCTTGGGCAGGGCGTCGAGCACCACATAGCGCTTGGGTCGCTTGAAGCGGGCCATCCGGTCCAGGCAACGGGCATCCAGATCGGCCAGGTCCAGCCGGGTGCCTGGATGGCCCACCACGAAGGCCACCACCACCTCGCCCCACTCGGCATCGGGCGCACCGACCACCGCCACCTCGGCCACGCCGGGTGCGGTCAGCAGCACCTCTTCCACCTCGCGCGGGTAGATGTTGCTGCCGCCACTGATGATGAGGTCCTTGCTGCGGTCCTTGAGGGTGAGCAGGCCGTCGGCATCGAGCACGCCCATGTCGCCGGTGAACAGCCAGCCGTCGCGCACCGTGGACGCGGTGGCCTCGGCGTTGCGCCAGTAACCGGCCATGACGGTGTCGCCCTTGACCAGCACCTCGCCCAGCTCGCCGGCCGGCAGCGGCCGACCCTGTGCATCGGCCACGCACACCTGCACCGGGGTCTGGGCCACACCCACCGAGGCGATGCGCTCGGCCCAGCGCGGGTGGTGCACATCGGCCAGCATGCCGCGCGAGAGTGCCGTGATGGTCATGGGCGTCTCGCCCTGGCCGTAGATCTGCACGAAGCGTGGCCCCATCACCTCGAGCGCGCGGCGGATGTCGGCCGCATACATCGGCGCACCGCCGTACACGATGGTCTTGAAGCTGCGTGCGGCATCCGCGGGGGTCAGGCCCTCGGCCTGCGCCTGCTCCACCAGGCGGCGCACGATGGTGGGCGCTGCGAACGTGGTGAGCGGACCATGGTGGCGGCCCAGCGCGAACATCTCCTCCGGGTCCACACCGCCGGACTCGGGCACCACATGGCGCGCGCCGGCCATGAGGTGGGGAACCGCGTACAGCCCCGCGCCGTGCGACAGCGGCGCGGCATAGAGCATGGCATCTTGTGCATCGACGGTGTCCACATCGAAGGCGTAGGTCAGCCCCATGGTCATGAGGTTGCGGTGGGTCAGCATCACGCCCTTGGGCCGACCGGTGGTGCCGCTGGTGTAGAACAACCAGGCCAGATGATCGGGCGGTGCATCGAAGGGTTCAGGCCAGGGGCCTGTGGCAGCGGCGTTGGCGACCAGCAAGGCGTCGGCCTGCGGGCTGTCCACATCGATCTGCACCGCCACACCAGGCAGGGGCTCGGTGGCCACGTCGGCGCTGGTGAAGGCCCAGCGCGCCTCGGCGTTTTCGGCGATCCAGGCCACCTCGCGCAGGTGCAGCTTGGCATTGACCGGCACGGCCACCAGCCCGGCCCACCACAGGCCCCACAGCAGCTCCAGGTAGCGCGGGTGATT
>CALRSR020000048.1:0-18594 GCA_943370825.1 Allobosea thiooxidans
TGCGCCGCCTGTTCCGCCCTTTGGCCAGCGCCCTGCACCCCGACCGGGAGACCGACCCGGCGCAGCGCGAACGCAAGACGGCCCTCATGGCCGAGGCCAACCGGGCCCACGCCGACGGCGATCTGCCCGCCTTGCTGCGCCTGCAGCGGCAGGTGTTGCAGGCCCAGCCCGCCAGCCAGTGGGACGACGCCCGGCTGGCGGCGCTGCTGGTGATCCTGCGGCGCCAGGTGGCCGACCTGGAGCGTGAGCGCGCTGCGGCCCAGCAGTCGCTGGCCTGGGAGGCCGGGCTGGACCCCGGTGCGGCAGTGACCGACGAGGTGCTGGCGCAGGCCCGACAGGCCACCACCGAGGCCTTGACCGAGGCGCTGCAGGAAGCGCGCGACACCCTGGCCCGTGCCGCCACCACCGGGGGACTGCGGCGCTGGTTGCGCGACTAGCCGTCCAGCCCGGTGGCGAGCGACCGGACCACCTCGGCCGCTGGCACCGCGCGGCAGCCCCGGGTGTTCTGCCCGGCCCACAGCGGCGAGAAATCTCCGCAGCCCCTTGCCTCCCAGTGGGTGCGCAGCGGCGCCATGGCGGCGGTGGCGGTGGGGAAGGGCGGGGCCGTGGCGGGCATGCAGCCCAGCTCGCGCATGGCCCGGTTGACGATCCCGCGCGCCGGCCGGCCGGTGAAGGCGGTGGTGAGCGCGGTGTGACCGGCCTCCGGTCCCAGCAGGGCGGCGCGGTGCACCGCGCTGGTGGTGGCCTCCAGGCAGCACAGGAAGGCGGTGCCTACCTGCACGCCGGCCGCACCCAGTGCCATGGCGGCCTGCAACCCGGCCGCATCGGCAATGCCGCCGGCCGCCACCACCGGCACATCGAGCGCGTCCACCAGCTGCGGCAGCAGCGCCATCAATCCCATCTGGCGGGACAGATCGTCACTCAGGAAATGACCCCGGTGCCCACCCGCCTCCAGCCCCTGGGCGATCACCGCATCGGCCCCGTGCTGCTGCAGCCACCGGCCTTCGTCCACCGTGGTGGCCGAGGACAGCACCACGCCACCCCAGCGCTTGATGCGGGCCACCAGCGCGGCGTCGGGCAGCCCGAAATGAAAGCTCACCACCCGGGGCGCAAATGCCTCCAGCGCATCGGCAAAGGCAGCGCTGAAGGGCTGACGACCGGCGCCCGGCGGCACCTGCGCGATGTCGATGCCGGCCTCGGCATGGAACGGGGCGAGCGTGGCCCGCCAGGCCGCCTCGGCCGCCGGGTCGATCACCGGCGGGGTGTGGCAGAAGAAGTTGACGTTCCAGGGGCGCTGCGTGAGCCGGCGCAGCGTGTCGAGTTCGGCGCGCAACGAATCCGGCGTGTGGGTGGCGCCGGGCACCGATCCCAGGGCGCCGGCCTCGCACACCGCAGCCGCCAGTGCGGCCCCCTGGGTGCCAGCCATGGGCGCCTGTATCAGCGGCAGGTCCGTGCCCAGCAGAACGCACAGGCGTTCGGCACCCATCAGGGCACCAGCGACAGGAAGAGGAAGGCCGCGAACAGCACCATGTGCACCGCGCCCTGCATCAGGTTGGTCCGGCCGGTGCCCAGGGTGATGGCGCTCACCAGCAGGGTGATGCCCAGCAGCGCGATATCCTTGTGGCTCAGGCCCAGCACCAGGGGCAGATCCAGCCAGACGGCGGCAATCACCACCGCCGGAATCGTCAGGCCGATGCTGGCCAGGGCCGAGCCCAGGGCCAGGTTCATGCTGGTCTGCAGCCGGTCGGCGCGCGCAGCCCGCAGGGCGGCCCAGGTCTCCGGCATGAGCACCAGCATGGCGATGGCAATGCCGATGACCGCCTTGGGCGCGCCGGCCGAGGCCACGGCCGCCTCGATGGCCGGCGACAGCTGTTTGGCCAGACCCACCACCGACACCAGCGCCACCAGCAGCAGGCCGAAGCTGCCCCAGGCCTGGGCGTTGGAGGGCGGGGCGGCGTGCTGGTCTTCGTCGGAGGCGTTGGACGGCGGCAGGAAGTAGTCGCGGTGGCGCACCGTCTGCACGAAGACGAACACCCCCCAGGTCGCCAGCGATGACAGCGCCACGAACACCAGCTGCGACACCGTGTAGATGCCTTCACCGGCACTGGTGGTGAAGGAAGGCAGCACCAGCACCAGACCGGCCAGCGACACCAGGGCTGCCAGGGCCGAATTGGCGCCTGCCAGCTGGAAGCTCTGCTCGTGGTGGTGCAGGCCGCCCACCAGCAGGCACACGCCGACCACACCGGTGGTGATGATCATCACCGCCGAGAAGATGGTGTCGCGCGGCAGCGTGGCCTTGTCGGGCCCACCGGCCAGCATCATGGAGATGATCAGCGCCACCTCGATGACGGTGATGGCCAGGGCCAGCACCAGCGTGCCGAAGGGCTCGCCCACCCGGTGGGCCACCACCTCGGCGTGGTGCACGGCGGCGATCACCGCCCCGATCAGGGCCATCGCGCAGGCGGCAGTGAGCCAGGTGGCCGGCGTCATGAAGAAGGCGCCAGCCAGCAGCGTCGCGGCCAGCAGCGGCACCAGCCAGGTCCAGGCGTCGGTCCAGCGGGTCATGGGTCTCCTTGGTTCTTGGAATGAGTGAATGGGCAGGTGATTTTGCGCGATGACTTTCTAAGATCGAGCCTTCACGGCATCCACGGTTCCCCACCCCATGCAAGTCCCTGTCAACACGTTCAAGCAGGCGCTGGCCGCCGGCCAGGTCCAGATCGGCCTGTGGGCCGCGCTGGCCAGTCCCTACAGCACCGAGTTGCTGGCCGGCGCCGGCTTCGACTGGCTGCTCATCGACGGCGAACACGCCCCCAACGACCTGCGCAGCACCCTCGCCCAGCTGCAGGCCGTGGCCAGTGCCCGGCAGGCGTATGGCGACCAGCGCTCCCACCCGGTGGTGCGGGTGCCGGTGGCCACCGGGGATGTGGGCGTGGCCCTCATCAAGCAGGTGCTCGACCTGGGCTGCCAGACCCTGCTGGCCCCCATGATCGACACGCCGGAACAGGCCGCGCAGGTGGTGGCGGCCACCCGCTACGCCCCGGACGGGATCCGGGGCATGGGCAGTGCGCTGTCACGGGCTTCGCGCTGGCAGGCCCACAGCCGCTATGTGCACGAGGCCGACGCCCAGATGTGCGTGCTGGTGCAGGCCGAGACCGTGCTGGCCCTGCAGAACCTCGATGCGATTGCCGCCACGCCCGGGGTGGATGGTGTCTTCATCGGCCCGGCCGATCTGAGCGCGTCCATGGGCTACCCGGGGCAGTCGGGCCATCCGGCGGTGCAGGCAGCCATCGAGGACGGCATCCGCCGCATCCGCGCCGCCGGCAAGGCGCCGGGCATTCTGGCCACGCAGGAGGCGACCGCCCGCCGCTGGCTGGACGCCGGCGCGCTGTTCGTGGCGGTCGGCGCCGACACGATGCTGCTGGACGCCGCAGCCCGCGCGCTGCGGGCGCAGTTCAGGCCAGGGCCGGGAACAGCTTGACCAGGCCGGTGGCCATCACCTCCACCGCCAGGGCGGCCAGGATCAGGCCCATCAGCCGGGTCATGACGTTGATGCCGGTCTGACCCAGGAAGCGGGCGATGGGTTCGGCCAGGGTGAAGCAGACGGCGGTGGCCAGCGCGATCACCACGCCGTAGCCGACCAGCGCGGCGTGCTGCAGGAAGGTCTTGGCCTGGTCGGCGTAGATCACCACGGTGGACATGGTGGCCGGGCCGGTGAGCAGGGGGATGGTCAGCGGCACCACGGCGATCGAGGCGCGGGCCGAAGCGTCCTGCACCTCGCCGGTGGTGGCCTTGGCCTCGGCCGGCTGGGCGTTCAGCATGGCCAGCGCCGAGGTCAGCAGCAGCATGCCGCCACCTACCTGGAAGCTGGCCAGCGAGATGCCGAAGAACTCCAGGATCTGCAGGCCGATGATGGCGCAGGTGGCGATCACGGCAAATGCGCTGCAGGCCGAGATGAACACCGTGCGCTGCCGCTGCTTGCGGCTGAAGCCCTGCGTGTAGTGGATGAAGAAGGGCACGATCGCCAGCGGGTTGACGATGGCGAGCAGGGTGATCAGCGGCTTGAAGTCCATGGCCGCTATTGTGGGGCGGCGGAGCGCGGCGGTTCTTTCAGACGAAACATGCCGTAGCCCTCCATATGAAGAACTTTCTCGCCCTTCTGGTTGAACATCTCCCAGACGGTGCGCACCAGCCCCACATCGGGCCGGCTGTTCATGGGGCGCTTCTCGGTGATGGTGTGCTGCAGCCGCAGCACGTCCCCGGGGAACACCGGCTTGAGCCATTTGAGGCTTTCCAGGCCGGGCGAGCCCAGGCTGGAGGTCTCGTGCAGGAAGTTGGTGACCATCAGCCGCATGGCCATGGCGCAGGTGTGCCAGCCGCTGGCGCACAGGGCGCCGAACACCGAGGCGCGGGCCGCCTCGTCGTCCAGGTGGAAGGGCTGCGGGTCGAACTGGCCGGCAAAGGCCAGGATGTCCTCGCGGGTGGGGCTCAGGCTGCCCAGGTCGCGCACCTGGCCGACCTCCAGGTCTTCCCACCAGATGCGGATCGGGCCGCGCGGCATTTCAACGGGGTT
Source organism: Allobosea thiooxidans (assembly GCA_943370825.1). Lineage (GTDB taxonomy): Bacteria > Pseudomonadota > Gammaproteobacteria > Burkholderiales > Burkholderiaceae_C > Hydrogenophaga. Next base: position 4,571 of record CALRSR020000048.1, read on the forward strand.
CATGTTCAGCGTCCTCCGGAGATGTCCATCAGGGTCATGGTGGTGTAGCTGGCGGCCGGCGAGAGCAGCCACAGGATGGCCTGGGCCACCTCGTCGGCGGTGCCGCCGCGCTGCATGGGCACGGTGTGGGCCAGGTCGCGCACCCGGTTCGGCAGGCCGCCCGAAGCATGGATGTCGGTCTCGATCAGGCCGGGCCGCACCGCGTTCACCCGGATGCCCTCTGCCGCCACCTCCTTGGCCAGGCCGATGGTGAAGGCGTCGATGGCGCCCTTGGCCGCCGCGTAGTCCACATATTGCCCCGGCGAGCCCAGCCGCGAGGCCGCGCTCGACACATTCACGATGGCACCGCCCTCGCCGCCGTGCAGCGTGCTCATGCGGCGCACCGCCTCGCGGGCGCAGAGCATGGAGCCGATGACATTGATGTCGAACATGCGGTGCAGGCGCTGCGCATCCATCTGGTCCACGCGGGCGCTCACGTCCACCACACCGGCGTTGTTGACCAGTCCGGTCATTCGCCCGAAGCGGGCATCGATGCGCTCGAACAGCGTCACCACCTGGGCCTCGTCCGACACGTCGGCCTGCACCGACATGGCCTGCCCGCCCTCGGCGCGGATGGCGCGCACCACCTCGTCGGCGGCCAGCGAATCGCGCGCGTAGTTCACCGCCACCGACCAGCCTTGCCGCGCGGCCAGCCGGGCCGTGGCGGCGCCGATCCCGCGCCCGCCGCCGGTGACCAGCAGCACCCCGGCATGACGGGGGCCTTCGTTGGAATCCATAAACCTGTCTCCTGCACGGTCGGCGGGCATGGCGTACAAACCGGGGCTCGCCGTTGTTGCACAACGGCTTCATTACAACAGCCCCGGAGACCCGCCATGCGTCCCACAGTGGACTACTTCATCGCGCCGCAAAGCCCCTGGACCTATCTGGGCCACGCCCGCTTCGTGGCCATGGCGCGCGATGCCGGCGCCACCATCCGCCTGCGCCCCATGGACCTGGGGCGGGTGTTCCCGGTGTCGGGTGGTCTGCCACTGCCGCAGCGCGCGCCGCAGCGCCAGGCCTACCGGCTGGTGGAGCTGGAGCGCTTTGCGCAGTGGCTCAAGCTGCCGCTCAACCTGCACCCGAAGTTCTTCCCCGTGGCCGGCGATCCGGCCTCGCGCCTGATCTGCACCGTGGACCGGCTCGACGGCATCGATGCCGCGCTGGCCCTGACCGGCGAAGTGCTGTCGGCCGTGTGGGTGCACGAGCAGGACATCGCCGATCCGGCAACCCTGGCTCAGCTGCTGGCGAAACAGAGCCTGCCGGCCGAGCGGCTGGCGGCTTCCACCGAGCCCCAGGCCCAGGCCGATCTGGATGCCCATACCCAGGCCGCCATCGACGCCGGCGTGTTCGGCGCGCCGAGCTTCGTCATCGGCGGCGAGATCTTCTGGGGTCAGGACCGCCTCGACTTCGTCCAGCGCCGCCTGCTGCAGCGCTGAATCTTTCATTCCCGACAGGAGCACATCACCATGGGTCAGACCATCAACCTGAAGGCCGCTGACGGCCACAGCTTTCCCGCCTACGTGGCCGAGCCGGCCGGCGCGCCCAAGGGCGGCATCGTGGTGCTGCAGGAAATCTTCGGCGTGAACTCTCACATCCGGTCGGTCGCCGACGGCTATGCCGCTGCGGGTTACTTCGTGGTGGCGCCATCCACCTTCCACCGGGTCAAGGCCGACGTGGAGCTGGGCTACACCGAGGCCGACATGGGCACCGGCTTCGGCTTCAAGACCGCCGTGGACGGCCTGCCCGAGCCGGGCGTGATGGCCGACATCCAGGCCGCCATCGACCACGCATCGAAGGCTGGCAAGGTCGGCATCGTGGGCTACTGCTGGGGCGGCCTGCTGACCTGGCGTTCGGCCTGCATGCTGTCGGGCCTGTCGGCGGCCGTGCCCTATTACGGCGGCGGCATGACCGCCCAGCCCGACGCGGCCCGCCAGCCCCAGGTGCCGGTGCTGGCCCACTTCGGCGACCAGGACCACTGGATCCCGCTGGACACGGTGGAGGCCTTCCGCGCCGCCCAGCCCGGCGTGGAAGTGCATGTGTACCAGGCCAACCACGGCTTCAACTGCGACCAGCGCGGCTCCTACAACGAAGCCGCCGCCCGCACCGCCCGCGAGCGCACCCTGGCCTTCTTCGCCCGCCACGTGGGCTGACGCCATGCCACGGGCCGTATTCGTCGGGGCGCTGCTGGCGGCTGCCGCTGGCGGGTGGACGGGCGCGGCCTGGGCGGCCGACTACAGCGGCCCGCTGTTCGACGCCCACCTGCATTACAACGACGAAGCCTGCGTGCACACGCCCGCACCGTCGGCGGCCTGTCCCCATCCTCTGCCCGACGTGCTGCAGCGCATGCGCGACAGCGGTGTGCGGGGGGGCTGGCCAATTCACGCCCGAACGACGGTACCCGCGCCCTGGCTGCAGCGCGCGACCAGGCGGCCGCTGCCGGTGTGACCGTCGTGCCTTTCGTGCGCCTCTACCGCAACCGCGCCGACTACAACAACTGGTTCCGCGACCCCTCCATCGTGGAGCTGGTGCGCAGCGAACTGGAGCGCGGCACCGCCGCCGGCCCCTACCGAGGGCTGGGCGAATTCCATCTTTACGACAGCGCCAACGCGCGCGGCCCGGTGGCACAGCAGCTCATGGCGCTGGCCGAAGAGAAGGGTCTGGTGGTGCTGGCCCATGTGGACGAGGCGGCCATCGACCTGCTCATGCAGGCCACGCCGTCGCGCGGGCAGAAGCTCCGGCTCATCTGGGCCCACACCGGCATCGGCGGCACCTCGCCAGCCGAAGTGGAAGCGCTGTTGCAGCGTTACCCGGGCCTCATGGGCGAGCTCTCCTACCGTCCCGGTCTCACCTGCGAGGGAGGGCAGCTGTGCCCGGCCTGGCGGGCACTGATGTTGCGGTACCCGGACCGTTTCCTGGCTGGATCGGACACCTGGGTGAACGCACGCTGGCAGTCGTACGGGCGGTTGATGCAGGACTACCGGGTGTGGCTGGGCGGGCTGCCGCCGGAGGTGGCCGTCCGCATCGCCTGGGGCAACGCGGCCCGCCTGTTCGACCTGCCGGATCCTGCCGCGCCGTCCTCAGCGCCCCGCTGAACGGGCCAGATAGCGCTTGCGCCAGAACACGGCGACCAGTGCCACCGTCGTCAGGGCCATCGAACCCATGGCCCACCAGAACCCGGTTTCCTGGTGAATCAGCGGGATGAAGTCGAAGTTCATGCCGAAGATGCCGGCGATCAGGTTGAGCGGCAGGAAGATGGCGGTGAGCGCCGTGAGCGTGCGCATGATGTCGTTGGTGCGGTGGCTCTGCGCCGAGAAGTGCATCTGCACGGCGGTCTCGGCGTTCTGTTCCAGCCGCCGCACATGGTGCACCACGCGTTCGATGTGCTCCAGCACGTCGCGGGAGCGCACGCGCAGCAGCTCCAGCCCCCGTTGCCCGCCGATGGCGTCGTTCGGTTCCCAGCCGGCCAGTGCCTCGGTCCAGTCCTGGATGGCGCTGCGCTGGTCCTCGCAGATCTCGTCGAGGTGGTGCAGGGAGATGCGCGCGTCCAGCAGCGAGCTCCAGTTGGTGAACCGTGTCCTGGGGCTCAGCAGCTCGGTCTGCCAATGGTCGAGCTGGCGTGTGAGCTCGCGCCGCAGATCCAGATAACCGTCGACCATCTGGTTGATGATGCGCAGCATCAGGTCGGCCGGACTCACCGGCAGGTTCACGCCGGCTGCACGTGATGCGGCGGTGGCACTGGCCAGCAGCCGCGCCGAGTACTGGTCCAGCACACCGCAGCTGGCCGGATGCACGGTGAGCAGCACCCGGTCGAACACGGCAAAGCCCACCGGGCTGGTGTCGATGCGGCGCAGCACCGGTGGCCCGCCACGGCGTTGCGCCCCGGTGTGCGACGGGCCGATCTGCTCGACGTCATGTTCCGACTGCCCCGCCGCCAGCCGGCGGAACACCACGATGTCGTACTGCGACGTGTAGTCGTAATGCGAGGGCAGCTGGTTGTTGATGAGGTCGGAGACGTGCAGGTCGACCAGCGTGGTGCCGCACATCACCTGCAGTGCGGCCTGCACGTTGCCGTGTTCCAGCTCGAACTCGCGCCGCCCGCAGGCGATCCAGAGAAAGCCCTTGGGCGGCAGCGTCATCGGCAGGCCCGCCGATTCAACGACGGCACCGGGCTGGACGTGAAAGACCCGCATGCCAGTGGCTCCGGATTCAGGCGCGCAGCAGGCGCGCGGCGTCGCGGGCGAAGTAGGTCAGGATGCCGTCGGCGCCGGCGCGCTTGAAGGCCAGCAGGCTCTCCATCATCACGGCGTCGTGGTCCAGCCAGCCGTTCTGGGCAGCGGCCTTGAGCATGGCGTATTCGCCGCTCACCTGGTAGGCAAAGGTCGGCACCGCAAACTCGTCCTTCACCCGGCGCACGATGTCCAGGTAGGGCATGCCGGGCTTGACCATCACCATGTCGGCGCCCTCGGCCAGGTCCAGGGCGACTTCACGCAGGGCCTCGTTGCTGTTGCCGGGGTCCATCTGGTAGACCTTCTTGTCGGCCTTGCCCAGGTTGGCGGCGGAGCCCACCGCGTCGCGGAACGGACCGTAGAAGGCGCTGGCGTACTTGGCGCTGTAGGCCATGATGCGGGTGTGCACATGGCCGCCCGCTTCCAGCGCCTGGCGGATGGCGCCGATGCGGCCGTCCATCATGTCGCTGGGTGCCACGATGTCCACACCGGACGCCGCCTGGGTGAGCGCCTGCTGCACCAGAACCGCCACCGTGGGGTCGTTCAGGATGTAGTTGTGGTCGTCCAGCAGGCCGTCCTGGCCATGGCTGGTGTAGGGGTCCAGGGCCACGTCGGTCATGACCCCGAGTTGCGGGAACCGGCGCTTGAGCTCCCGCACCACGCGCGGCACCAGGCCGTCGGGGTTGGTGGCTTCGATGCCGTCGGGCGTCTTGAGCTTCTGGTCGATCACCGGGAACAGCGCCATCACCGGGATGCCCAGCTGCACGCACTCCTCGGCCACCGGCAGCAGCAGGTCCAGGCTCAGGCGCTCCACGCCCGGCATGGAGCCCACCGCTTCGCGGCGACCCTGGCCGTCCAGCACGAACACCGGGTAGATCAGGTCCGAGGGGTGCAGCCGGTTCTCGCGCACCAGTTCGCGGGTGAAGGGGTCGCGGCGCAGGCGCCGGGGGCGGTTGGCGGGGTAGGGGGCAGGCATGTGCATGCGGCCTATTGTGGCAAATCCCGTTCAGGCCGACGGAATACCGAACTGTGTGTGGAAACACACGCCAACGGATACATGTTCACCAAAAAATGCTGGCGTAAACACACCCAAAGGTGTTAACTTCGCATGTAACAAAATATTGCGTTTTATACCCGTACCCGTTAACCACAGACGCACTGGTGCCATCATGTCCACCCTCAAGCAAGTCGTGTCGAACCCCATGCCCCAGGTCACCCAGGACGATTCCGAAGAATGGTCGATCGACGCCCACTGGCCCACGCTGGTGCAAGGCCTGGCCGATCAGATCACCCAGAGCCTGAGCGCCATCCAGACCCATCTGGATCAGCTGCTGCTCAAGGAACGCATCACCCGGCTGGAGCACCGCTCGCTCAGCATCCCGGCCGATCGCATCAAGCAGGCCGGCATGGTTGCGCAGCAGATCCAGCGCTTCCACACCGGCCGCATCCGCCAGTCGCACGAGCGCATCAACATGGCGGAACTGGTCGAGAACCTGCTGCAGGAGCGGCGCAAGGATTTCGCCATCATCGGCGTGGAGGTGCGCCGCAAGCTCAAGCCGGTCGATGTGCTGACCGACCCGACCGTGGCCTATGCCTTCATCAATGCGGTGCTGGACTGGGCCATGCCCTTCGGTCAGCGCATCGACATCCGCCTGGACATCAACAGCTGGCCGCCGCATGCGCGCCTGCAGATCCGCGCCAACAACGACGGTGTGCCGGCCTCCAGCCAGGCCCAGCTCGACGGCATGGCCTGGCTGCTGGTGCGCCAGATCGCTCAGGCTGCCGGCGGCATCGAGCTCAAGCGCGAAGTGAGCGAGGACCATGTGTCGGTCACCGCCATGTTCACCCGCACGGTGCAGGCGGTGGACGGGATTGCGGCGGTCGATCTGTCGGACGACCAGTCCTCCATGTTCAAGTCGCTGCAAGGCGTGCATGCGCTCACCATCTCGCCCAGCCTGCAGGTGCGTGCCGACGTGCGCGATGCCCTGCGCGAGATCGGCATCATGTCCGACAGCGTGGTCGACATCGAGCAGGCCCGCGACGCCTTGCGCCACCGCATGCCCAGCCTGATCGTGGTGGATTCCGACCTCAAGGGCCCGGCCTTCGACGCCTTCCGCAAGGAAGTCCTGCGCGATGTCATGGAGTTCCCGTTCGTCGAGATCTCGGCCGACAACAATTCCTTCGACATGTCCGGCTTCGACGAGATGTCCATGGCCAAGGTGGGTCGGGGCAACATCCGCGAAGCCCTGGGCACGGCCGTCATGTTCGAGCTGGCCAAGATGATGTGAGGTGCGTCACGCCGGGGCGGTTGGATTCCGGCGGATGCTGGGGTACCATTTCGGCGGGTTTGCGCGAGCAGACCCCCCGCTTTTCCTCCCTGAGCGGGTGCCTTGGTGTGTGACAGCAAAAAGGCTTCCCGACCCGGCCCTGGTGGCCGGGTTTTTTTTGGCCCGGGCTAAACTGGCCGGATGCTCTGGGTCAAATCCTTCCACATCGTGTTCGTGGCCAGCTGGTTCGCCGGGCTGTTCTACCTGCCGCGCATCTTCGTCAACCTGGCCATGGTGCCCCCGGAGAGCGTGGCCGAGCGCCAGCGCCTGCTCCTGATGGCGCGCAAGCTGATGCGTTTCACCACGCTGCTGGCGGTGCCCGCCCTGGTGCTGGGCCTCTGGCTGTGGCTGGGTTACGGCATCGGTCGTGGCCCCGGCAATGGCTGGATGCACGCCAAGCTGGCGGTCGTGGTGCTGGCCCTGGGCTACCACCACCTGTGCGGCCGCATGGTCCGTCAGTTCGAGGCGGGCGCCAACCGGCGCGGCCATGTCTGGTACCGCTGGTTCAACGAGGCGCCGGTGCTCATGCTGGTGGCGGCCGTGGTGCTGGTGGTCGTCAAACCCTTCTGACGCCTTGGCACGTCGCAGCTCCGCCCTGCCGCTGGGCCTGCTGTTCGCCGGGCTGGTGGTCTATGCCAGCCTCTATCCCTTCGACGGCTGGCGCATCCAGGGCGTGGCCCCCCTTGCGTTTCTGGCAGCCCCCCTGCCGCAGTACTGGACCGGCTTCGATGTGCTGTCCAACCTGGTCGGTTACGCCCCCCTGGGTTTCCTGCTGACGGTGGCCTTGCTGCGCGCAGGCCTCGCCCCTCGTGCGGCCTTGTGGGCCACGCTGGCCTGCGCGGCGCTGTCGCTCTCGGTCGAGACCCTGCAGACGTTTCTGCCGGCGCGCGTGCCTTCCAACGTCGATCTGGCCCTCAACACGGCGGGTGCTGCCCTGGGTGCGACCCTGGCCAGGGTCATGCAGCGCCTGGGCTGGCTGGATGCCTGGTCGCGCTGGCGGGCGGACTGGCTGATCCCCCATGCCCACGGCGGCCTGGTGCTGCTGGCCCTGTGGCCCTTCGCGCTGCTGTACCCGGCGCAGGTGCCCTTCGGACTGGGGCAGGTGGGCGAGCGGGCACTGGCGGGGCTGCAGGACATCGTCGATGGCACGCCCTTTGCCATGTGGTTGCCGGCGCAGTCGCTGGCCACCTCGCCCCTGAGCCCGCTGGCCGAGGCCTGGTGCATCGCCCTGGGCCTGCTGGCGCCGCTGATGCTGGGCTATTCCGATCTGCGGACCCTGCGCGGTCGCCTGCTCTTCCTGCCGGTGCTCTTTCTGGTCGCGATGGGGGTGGTCGGGCTGTCGGCAGCCCTGACCTACGGCCCGGTGCACGCCTGGGCCTGGATCCATCCGCCGGTGCTGGCCGGCCTCGGTCTGGCCGCAGCGGTGGCCCTGCTGGCCCTGTGGCTGCCACGCCGCCTGTGCAACGTGCTGATGCTGCTGGTGCTGGCGGTGCTGCTGACGGTGCTCAACCAGTCGGCCGACACCCCGTATTTCGCCCAGTCGCTGGAGGCCTGGGAGCAGGGGCGCTTCATCCGGTTTCACGGTCTTTCGCAATGGCTGGGCTGGCTCTGGCCGTTTGCAGTCCTGCTGTACGGCCTGCGCGCCGTCGTCGCTCCGCCCCGGGCCTAGAATCGCCGGATGGCCGACCACCCTTCCTATTACCAGCGTCACATCTTTTTCTGCCTGAACCAGCGCGACGGCGAGGCCTGCTGTGCCGACCACAAGGCCCAGGCAGCCTTCGACCGCTGCAAGTCCCAGGCCAAGGCCATGGGGCTGCTCGGGCAGGGCAAGGTCCGGGTCAACAAGGCCGGCTGCCTGGACCGCTGTGCCGGTGGCCCCATCGCGGTGGTCTATCCCGAGGCGGTCTGGTACACCTATGTCGACCAGGCCGACATCGACGAGATCGTCACCTCCCACCTGCGCGACGGCGTGGTGGTGGAGCGCCTGGTCACACCGCCCGACGTCGGCCGTTGAGCCGGTGGCATCCGTGAACGCCCAGACCGAGTTGCTGCAGGTGGAGGGGCCGGCCGGCGTGCTGGAAGCCGCCATCGACCGTTGTGCCGGTGCGGCGGTCGGCACCGCAGTGATTGCTCACCCTCACCCCTTGTTTGGCGGCACCATGACCAACAAGGTGGTGCAGACCCTGGCCCGGGCTGCCGTGCTGGCCGACCTGAACGCGGTCCGCTTCAACTTTCGGGGTGTGGGCGCCAGTGCCGGCACCTGGGATGAAGGCAAGGGCGAGCGGGACGACATGCTGGCGGTCATCGAGCAGCTGGCGCCGTCGGGTCCGCTGGTGCTCGCCGGTTTCTCGTTCGGTGCTTTCGTCACCAGCCATGTGCTGGCCTCGGCGCAGGCGCATCGCGATGTGCGCCATGTGGTGCTGGTCGGCACGGCCGCCAGCCGGTTTCAGGTGGCAACGATTGCACCGGAACTCCACGCCCGGACCCTGGTCGTTCACGGCGAAGCCGACGACACCGTGCCGCTGGCATCGGTCATGGACTGGGCGAGGCCCCAGACCCTGCCGGTGACGGTGGTGCCCGGCGGCGGACATTTCTTTCACGGCCAGCTTCCCCTGCTGCGGGAACTGGTCTGTCGACATCTGCGGGCCTGAGGCCCATCTGCTTTTTCTCCTGAGGATCATTCCGTGCTGAGTTTTTTCCGATCCGCCGTGCTGGCCCTGGTGGCCGCCTGTGCCGTCCATCTCCCTGCCCAGGCCCAGATGCCCCAGCCGCCCGAGATAGCCGCGCGCGCCTATCTGCTGATGGATGTCACCACCGGCCAGGTGCTGGCCGCCAAGGACCCGGATGCGCCGGTCGAGCCGGCATCGCTCACCAAGTTGATGACCGCCTACATCGTCTTTGACGCCCTGAAGGCCGGCAAGATCAGTCTCACCCAGACCTTCGGCGTGAGCGAGCGGGCCTGGAAGATGCCCGGCTCGCGCATGTTCATCGACCCCAAGATGCAGGTGCCGGTCGAGGACCTCATCAAGGGCATGATCGTGCAGTCGGGCAATGACGCCACCGTGGCCCTGGCCGAGGGCGTGGCCGGCTCGGTGGAGCGTTTCGTGCAGCTCATGAACGACCAGGCCAAGGCACTGGGCATGAACAGCACCGGCTACCGCAACCCGGAAGGCCTGACCGAGCCGGGTCACACCACCACCGCCCGCGATCTGGCCAGGCTGGCCACGCGGCTGATGAACGATTTCCCGCAGTACGTGGGGTATTACGCCATCCAGCGCTACCGCTACCCCGGTACCCCGGTCACCAACGACACCAACCGCAACACGCTGCTGTTCCGTGACCCCACGGTCGATGGCCTGAAGACCGGCCACACCGCTGCTGCCGGCTACTGCCTGATCGCCACCGCCCGCCGCCCGGTGCCGGGTCTTGGGGATGGCCCGGCCGGTCAGCGTCGCCTCGTGAGCGTTCTGCTGGGGGCATCCAGCGAAAACGCCCGCGCCGCCGAAAGCCAGAAGCTGCTGAACTGGGGCTACACCGCGTTCGACACGGTCCGTCTGCTGGCGGCTGCCCAGCCCGCGGCCACCCCCAAGGTCTGGAAAGGCAAGGCCGACGTGGTCAAGCTGGGTCGCCCTGAAGGGGTCGTCGTGTCGGTGCCGGCGGGTGAGGGGTCGCGCCTGAAATCCGAGGTGATCCGCAGCGAGCCGCTGGTCGCGCCGTTGCAGAAGGGGCAGGCGTTGGGCACGCTCAAGGTCACCACCGCCGCCGGTGCCACTGTGGCCGAGGTGCCGCTGACGGTGCTGGAAACCGTCGAGGAAGCCGGGATCCTGGGCCGCGCCTGGGACGCGATCCGACTCTGGATCCAGTGAGAACCTGAGCGCCGTTTGGCGCAGAACCGGCCCCGTGCTACAGTAGAGGGCTTTTCGGAATTTTCCGAGGAGCTTTCGTTTTCGCTTTTTTCAAACGTTTAGGGACGTTTTTCAATGCCAACCATCAACCAGCTCGTGCGCGAAGGCCGGGACTCTGAAGAAAAGAAGTCCAAGAGCCCTGCCATGCAAAACTCGCCGCAACGCCGCGGCGTGTGTACCCGTGTGTACACCACCACCCCGAAGAAGCCGAACTCCGCGCTGCGCAAAGTGGCCAAGGTTCGTCTGACCAACGGCTTCGAGGTGATCTCCTACATCGGCGGTGAAGGCCACAACCTCCAGGAACACAGCGTCGTGCTGGTCCGCGGTGGTCGTGTCAAGGATCTGCCCGGTGTGCGTTACCACATCGTCCGCGGCTCGCTGGACCTGCAAGGCGTGAAAGACCGCAAGCAGGCGCGTTCCAAGTACGGTGCCAAGCGCCCCAAGAAGGCCTGAGTCCGTATTTCCGGTGTCGGTTCCGCCCTGGCAGGTGGATCGGATGCCCAGGCCCACAACACGGAATCGTCCGTGCGGGTCAAGTAAGTGAGAGTTCTTGCATGGCTCTCGCGGTGCCTGAGAAGGCGCCAACTGAAGCAAACATGAGGTGAAAAAATGCCACGTCGTCGCGAAGTCCCTAAACGTGAAATCCTGCCGGATCCCAAGTTCGGCAATGTCGAGCTCTCCAAGTTCATGAACGTGATCATGGAAGGCGGCAAGAAGGCGGTTGCCGAGCGCATCATCTATGGTGCTCTCGAGCAGATCGAGAAGAAGACCGGCAAAGACCCGGTCGAGATCTTCTCCAACGCCATCAACAATGTGAAGCCGATGGTGGAGGTCAAGTCCCGCCGCGTCGGTGGTGCCAACTACCAGGTGCCGGTTGAAGTGCGTCCGGTGCGCCGTCTGGCCCTGTCGATGCGCTGGCTCAAGGAAGCTGCCCGCAAGCGCAGCGAGAAGTCCATGGCCATGCGCCTGGCCAACGAGCTGATCGAGGCCACCGAAGGCCGTGGCGGCGCCATGAAGCGCCGTGACGAAGTCCACCGCATGGCCGAGGCCAACAAGGCCTTCAGCCACTTCCGTTTCTGATCCGGGGCAACACCCCAGGTCATCCAGAACCGAGAGCCCGCAACCCCTGAACCAGGGACGCGGGCTCGATCCTTTTTCGGAGTATTTCCATGTCTCGCACCACGCCCCTCGAGCGGTACCGCAACATCGGCATTTCCGCGCACATCGACGCCGGCAAGACCACCACCACCGAACGCATCCTGTTCTACACCGGTGTGAACCACAAGATCGGTGAAGTGCACGACGGCGCTGCCACCATGGACTGGATGGAGCAGGAGCAGGAGCGTGGCATCACGATCACGTCCGCCGCCACCACCTGCTTCTGGAAGGGCATGGACCTGTCCTACCCCGAGCACCGCTTCAACATCATCGACACCCCCGGCCACGTGGACTTCACCATCGAGGTGGAGCGCTCCATGCGCGTGCTGGACGGCGCCTGCATGGTGTACTGCGCCGTGGGTGGCGTGCAGCCCCAGTCGGAAACCGTCTGGCGCCAGGCCAACAAGTACAAGGTGCCGCGTCTGGCCTTCGTGAACAAGATGGACCGTACCGGCGCCAACTTCTTCAAGGTCGTCGACCAGATGAAGGTCCGCCTGAAGGCCAACCCGGTGCCCGTGGTGATCCCCATCGGCGCTGAAGACAACTTCAAGGGCGTGGTCGACCTCATCAAGATGAAGGCCATCATCTGGGACGAGGCCTCCCAGGGCATGAAGTTCGAATACCACGACATCCCGGCCGAGCTCGCCGGCGCGGCCGCCGAGTGGCGCGAGAAGATGGTCGAGGCCGCTGCCGAAGCGTCCGAAACCCTCATGAACAAGTACCTGGAAGAGGGCGACCTCACCGAGGAAGAGATCAAGCTCGGCCTGCGCACCCGCACCCTGGCCACCGAGATCCAGCCGATGCTCTGCGGCACCGCCTTCAAGAACAAGGGCGTGCAGCGCATGCTCGACGCCGTGATCGACTTCCTGCCCTCGCCGGTGGACATCCCCCCGGTGGCCGGCACGAACGAGAAGGAAGAAGAGACCTCGCGCAAGGCCGACGACGCCGAGAAGCTGTCCGCTCTGGCCTTCAAGCTGATGACCGACCCCTACGTCGGCCAGCTGACCTTCGTGCGCGTCTACTCCGGCGTGCTCAAGAAGGGCGATACCGTCTTCAACCCGGTCAAGGGCAAGAAGGAACGCATCGGCCGTATCGTGCAGATGCACGCCAACAACCGCCAGGAAGTGGAAGAGATCCGCGCCGGCGACATCGCTGCCTGCGTGGGCCTGAAGGAAGTGACCACGGGCGAAACCCTGTGCGATCCGGATGCCGTGATCACCCTGGAGCGCATGGTCTTCCCCGAGCCGGTGATTGCACAGGCGGTGGAACCCAAGACCAAGGCTGACCAGGAAAAGATGGGCATCGCCCTGCAGCGCCTGGCGTCCGAAGATCCCTCCTTCCGCGTCAAGACCGACGAGGAATCCGGCCAGACCATCATCTCCGGCATGGGTGAACTGCACCTGGAGATCATCGTCGACCGCATGAAGCGTGAATTCGGCGTGGAAGCCAACGTGGGCAAGCCCCAGGTGGCCTACCGCGAGACCATCCGCAAGGAAGTCGCCGAAGCCGAAGGCAAGTTCGTGCGTCAGTCGGGCGGCAAGGGCCAGTACGGTCACGTGGTCTTCAAGATCGAACCCAACGAGGCCGGCAAGGGCTTCGAGTTCGTGGACGCCATCAAGGGTGGTGTGGTGCCCCGTGAATACATCCCGGCGGTCGAGAAGGGCGTGATCGAAGCCCTGAACTCCGGCGTGCTGGCCGGCTTCCCGGTGGTGGACGTCAAGGTCACCCTGCACTTCGGTTCGTACCACGATGTGGACTCGTCCGAACAGGCCTTCAAGATGGCCGCCATCTTCGGCTTCAAGGAAGGCTGCAAGAAGGCCAGCCCCGTCATCCTCGAGCCGATGATGGCCGTGGAAGTCGAGACCCCGGAAGACTACGCCGGCAACGTGATGGGCGATCTGTCCAGCCGTCGCGGCATGGTGCAGGGCATGGAAGACATGCCCGGCGGTGGCAAGGCCATCAAGGCCGAAGTGCCGCTGTCCGAGATGTTCGGCTACTCCACCACGCTGCGTTCGGCCACCCAGGGTCGCGCAACGTACACCATGGAGTTCAAGCACTACTCCGAGGCACCGCGCAACGTGTCTGAAGCCATCGTGGCTTCGCGCGCCAAGTAATCAGCTTGTCTTCGGCCGCCCTGCGGGGCGGGCCTGTTGCCCGTGACGGGCCCTGGCCGGAGACGTTAAACACGCACGGGCATCGTTCTTTACCGAGGTATTTGCAATGGCAAAAGAGAAATTTGAGCGGACCAAGCCGCACGTCAACGTGGGCACCATTGGTCACGTGGATCATGGCAAGACGACCCTGACGGCGGCCATCACCACCGTGCTGGCGGCCAAGTTCGGTGGCGCGGCCAAGGCGTACGACCAGAT
>CALRSR020000049.1:0-16822 GCA_943370825.1 Allobosea thiooxidans
GCCGGCGTGCAGGAAGCCGTGCTGCTGGGTGAGACCGGGCGCCCAGTCGAGCGCGATCTCCACCTCGCCGGGCTGCACCCGTAGCAGGCGGGCGCCCAGCGTGCCCATGACACCCTGGCGGGCGAAGCTGTCGCGCACTCGGCGCTCGTTGTCGGGCGAGCGCACGACGAAGTCGGTGGGGGGCATGGGTCGGGGCGGGCTGGAAGGAACAGACGATTCTAGTTTGACGTTTACGTAAACGTCAATGAAACACACCCCCGGGACATCCCGGCCTTGGGTATGCTGCAGCCCCCTTCACGCCACCCCCATGCCGTACAGCCTGTCCGCCCCGGTCACCAGCGAACTGACCATCCGCAAGAGCCGGTTCCTGGGCCGAGTGGAGCCGGTGACCGACCGGGCACACGCCCTGGAGCGCGTGGCCGCCGTGCGGGCCGAACACCCCGCGGCCACCCATGTGTGCTGGGCCCTCATGGCCGGTGGCCATTCGGCCGCCAACGACGATGGAGAACCCGGCGGGACCGCCGGCCGCCCCATGCTCGAGGTGCTGCGCCACCAGGACCTGGACGGCGTGCTGGCCACGGTGGTGCGTTACTACGGCGGCATCCAGCTGGGTGCCGGCGGTCTGGTGCGGGCCTACACCGACAGCGTGGCCCAGGCCCTGCTGCAGGCCCACAAGGTACCGCGCACCGTGCAGCAGGGACTGCGCTGCACCGTGCCTTATGCGCTGGAAGGCTGGCTGCGGCGCGAGCTGGCCGCGCAGGGTGCCACCCTGGGCGAGGTGGCGCACGGGCAGGCGGTGACGCTGACGTTCTCGGTACCGCAGGACGCCGCCGCAGCGCTGGTGGACCGGATCAACGACGCCAGCCAGGGCCAGGCGGTGTGGCACCGCGAGGCCGGCACCTGATCAGGCCGTCTTCTTCTCCACCTTGGCCAGCAGGGCCCTTGCTTCCTTCTCGTGCACCTTCACCTCGTCCAGGTTGGCCACCAGGTCGGCCAGCTGTTCCTCGAGCTGGCGGCGGTGATCGGCCAGCACCGCGAGGAACTTGCGCAGCTGCGGTCCGGTGTCGCGCGGGCTGTCGTACATGTCGATGATCTCGCGCGCCTCGGTCAGCGACAGGCCCAGGCGCTTGGCCCGCAGCGTGAGCTTCAGACGGGTGCGGTCGCGCGCGCTGTAGACCCGGTTGCGGCCGCCCGGCCCCTCGCGCTGCGGCTGCAGCAGACCCATGTCCTCGTAGAAGCGGATGGCGCGCGTGGTCAGGTCGAACTCGCGCGCCAGATCGCTGATGGTGAAGGTCGGGTTGGTGGCCATGGTCCGGGGTGGGTGTCGGGTTGCAGACAGTCGCGGGATGGAGCGGTGCCTAGAATGCGCCGGCCGGTTGACGTTTACGTCAACGTCAGTCCGGCCGATCTTAATCCAGAACCACCGCCATGAACCCGTCACGCAACGCGCTGGAAGCCCGCCTGCACTATCCCCTGGGCGATGCCCTGCCCGAGCCCGGCCGATCGCTGGAGGTGGCGGCCGGCGTGCGCTGGGTGCGCATGGCCCTGCCCTTCGCGCTGGACCACATCAACCTGTGGCTGCTGCGCGACCGCATGGACGGCATCGACGGCTGGACCGTGGTGGACTGCTGCATCGACAAGCCCGAATCGCGCGCGCAATGGACCGAGGTGTTCCAGCACGAGCTGCAGGGCCTGCCGGTGCTGCGGGTGGTGGTGACCCACATGCACCCCGACCACATCGGCCTGGCCCACTGGCTGTGCGAGCGCTGGTCCACACCGCAGCGCGAGTGCCGCCTGTGGATCTCGGCCACCGACCATGCGGTGGCGCGCATCGGCTCGGGCGGCATCGGCGGTTTCGGTGCCGAGGCGGCGGCGGTGTTCTTCGGCTCGCACGGTCTGACCGACCCCGAGGCACAGGCCAAGATCCGCCAGCGTTCCAGCTACTTTCCCGGCCTGGTGCCGGCGGTGCCGCCGAGCTTTGCCCGGCTCATGGACGGGCTGACGGTCAGCATCGGCGGCCACGCCTGGCGCTGCATCAGCGGCCACGGCCACGCGCCGGAACACATGGCGCTGTGGTGCGAGGCGCTGGGCGTGCTCATCAGCGGCGACATGGTGCTGCCGCGCATCTCCACCAATGTGAGCGTGTACGACCAGGAGCCCGAGGCCGATGCGCTCAAGCTCTTTCTGCAGTCCATCGACAAGTTCCGCGCGCTGCCGGCCGATGCCCTGGTGCTGCCCTCGCACGGGCGCCCCTTCACCGGTCTGCACGAACGCATCCACCAGCTGCACGACCACCACCGCGACCGTCTGCAGGAAGTGCTGGACGCCTGCCGCAGCCGGCCGCACAGCGCGGCCGACATCCTGCCTGTGCTGTTCCCGCGCACGCTCGACCTGCACCAGACCACCTTTGCCATGGGTGAGGCCGTGGCCCACCTGAATCGGTTGTGGCACGGCGGACAGCTGCACCGGCAGCGGGGCGACGATGGTGTGTGGCGGTTCAGCGCCGTGGACGCGACGGTGAAGGTTCAGGCGTCCGGCGGCATCGCCACCTGACGCAGCGCCTGGCGCCGTTCGCGGTGGTCGGGCATGACGCTGGCCACCACGTCCCAGAAGCGCGGGCTGTGGTCCATGTGGCGCAGGTGGCTGAGCTCGTGTACCACCACGTAGTCCACCATGTCCATCGACAGGAAGATCAGCCGCCAGTTCAGGCGGATGGTGCCGTCGGCCGTGGCGCTGCCCCAGCGCGTGCCGGCGCTTGAGAGGCGCAAGCGGCTCCACTGGACACCCAGCTGCGGTGCGAAATGCTGCAGCCGCTCGGTGAACACCACTTCTGCCCGGCGCATCAGCCAGGCCTGGGCGGCATCGCGGATCTGCGCCTCGGTGGCCTGGTGCGGCAGCCCCAGCCGCAGCACCGCCGGTTCCCCGGCCACGGCCGAAGTCTCGAACTGCGCGTGGCGCGAGCTCCGGCCGCCGTAGGCATGGGTGGGGTCAAGCAGCAGCCGCACCGACTGACCCAGCACCTCGAACTCGGCACCGTCGGCCCATCCGATGCGGGCCTGATCGAGCGTGGTGCGGCGTTCGCGCGCGGCCTGCAGCTTCTCCAGCACCCAGGCAGAGCGGTCGTGCAGCAGCGCCTCGACCTCGGCCACCGGCGTCCAGCGGGGCGCGCTCACCGTCAGCCCGTCCGGGCCGACGCTCAGGCCGATGGTGCGGCGCCGGGCCCGCTTGAATTCATAGGCCACATGGCACTGGTTCAGGCGGATCTGCCGGTTGGCCCGGGGGTGGTGCCAGGTGGCGGGCTGGAACACATCGTCCATCGGCACTGCCGGCGGCGCCAGCTCGTCGGGGGCAGGACGCGCCGACGTCGGCTTCGGCAGCGGGTCGGGACCGCCCAGGAAATCGAGCGCCAGCTGGATGAAGCGCTGCATGGCGACCTGCGTCCTGCCGATCAGCGCCCGGCGTAGGCCTCGGGGTCGAGGCGGCGCATCTCGGCCTCGATCCAGGCCTCCACCTCGCGCATCAGCTCGTCGGCATCTCGCCCCTGGCTGGGGATGGGCTGGCCGATGGAAAAATCCACCACGCCCGGCCGCTTGATAAGGGCCTTGCGCCGCCAGCACTTGGCCGAGGTGACCGCGATCGGGATCACCGGCGCGCCCGTGGCCACGGCCAGGCGGGTGCCCCCGGTCTTGTAGGTGCCCTGCTCGCCGCGCGGAATGCGCGTGCCTTCGGGGAACATGATCACCCAGGTGCCCTGGTCGAGCAGGCGCTGGCCTTGTTGCACCACCTTGTTGAAGGCCTGGGCGCGCTTGCTGCGGTCGATGTGGATCATGTCCATCTTGGCCATGGCCCAGCCGAAGAAGGGCACGTACAGCAGCTCCTTCTTGAACACGTAAGCCAGCGGGTGCGGCATGAGCGTGGGCATGCAGAAGGTTTCCCAGGTGGACTGGTGCTTGAGCAGCAGGATGGCCGGGGCCGTGGTGCCCACCGGCAGGTTCTCGAAGCCGCTGATGCGGTTGCGGATGCCCAGCATCAGCTCGCCGCTGCGCACCGCCAGCCGCAGCCAGCCCACGCACATCCAGTAGATCTTCGTGCTGCTGAGGAATGGCGCGGCGATCAGCACTGCCAGCGCCCAGGGCACCACGGTCACGGCCATGAACAGCAGGTGCAGGACCGAGCGGAGGGCGTGAACGAGGATCATGCGGGGGTCTTGGGAACGATGGGTTGGGAGAGCAGCCAGTCGGCAAACGCAGCCAGATCGGCATGCACCCGGGTGCCGGGCGGCAGGTCGGGCATGGCCTGAACGTCGGCACTGGCCAGTCCCGCCAGCGGACCGGTGAGCAGCAGGTGGGCCGGGCAGCCCGCGGCCGCAGCGGCTGTTACGTGCCGCAGGGTGTTGCCGGCAGCCGGCACCTCGGCCAGCGGCACGCCGAAGCGACGGCCGATCTGGCGGAACAGCCCCGGGCGGGGCTTGCGGCAGTCGCAGTTGTCTTCCGGCGCGTGCGGGCACAGGAACACCGCCTCCACGCGTCCGCCCACCGCCGCCAGTTCGCGCTGCATGCGGGCATGCACCGCATTGAGCGAGGCCATGTCGAACAGACCGCGCCCGATGCCGGACTGGTTGGTGGCCAGCACCACCCGCCAGCCGCCGTGGTTGAGGCGCGCCACGGCCTCGAGCGCGCCCGGCATGGGCTCCCACTCGTCCGGCGACGCCACCTTGTCGTCGCGGCTGCGGTTGAGCGTGCCGTCGCGGTCGAGGATGAGCAGCTTCATGTCATGCGGCCAGTCGGGCCAGGTCGGCCACGCGGTTCATGGCGGTGTGCAGCTGCTGGAGCAGCGCCAGCCGGTTGGCCTTGAGCGCCGGGTCATCGGCATTGACCATCACGCCGTCGAAGAAGGCATCCACCGGTGCGCGCAGCGCAGCCAGGGCCTGCAGGCTGGCGGTGTAGTCGCCCTGTTCGAAGCGGGCATCGGCGTTCGGCACCGTGGCAGCGATGGCGGCGGCCAGCGCCTGCTCGGCCTGCTCGGCCAGCAGGGCTGCGTTCACCGAGGCGCCCACGCCATCCGACTTCTTGAGGATGTTGCCAATGCGCTTGTTGGCGGCGGCCAGGGCCGCGGCTTCGGGCAGCGCGGCAAAGGCCCGGACCGCCTGCAGGCGCCGGGCCACATCGCCCAGGCGGGACGGGCGCAGGGCCAGCACGGCGTCCACTTCCTGGGCGCTGTAGCCCTGCTCGCGCAGGCTGCCGGCCAGGCGGTCGAAGAGGAACTCGACAAGCGCCTCGGTGGGGTCGGTGATCAGGCTGCCGAAGGCCGGGACGGCAGCACGGACCAGGGCCACCGGATCCAGCAGCAGATCGCGCTCGGTGAGCATGCGGATCACGCCCAGGGCGTGGCGACGCAGGGCGAACGGGTCCTTGTCGCCGGTGGGCAGGTTGCCGATGCCGAACATGCCGACCAGGGTTTCCAGCTTGTCGGCCAGGGCCACGACCAGACCCACCGGGTTGCGCGGCAGCTCGTCGCCGGCAAAGCGCGGGCGGTAATGGTCTTCGATGGCGAAGGCGATGTCTTCGGTCAGGCCATCGTGGCGGGCGTAGTAGCCACCCATGATGCCCTGCAGCTCGGGGAACTCGCCCACCATGTCGGTGAGCAGATCGGTCTTGGCGAGCTGCGCGGCGGTGTCGGCCTGTTTCGCCAGGATGTCGCCGCCCAGCTGCTGGCCGATGCCACGCGCAATGGCGCGCACCCGCTCCATGCGCTCGCCCTGCGTACCCAGCTTGTTGTGATAGACCACCTTGCCCAGGCCCTCTACGCGGCTTTGCAGCGTCTTCTTGCGGTCCTGGTCGAAGAAGAACTTGGCGTCGGCCAGGCGCGGACGCACCACGCGCTCGTTGCCGCCGATGACCGCGCTGGCATCGTCCGGCCGGATGTTGCTGACCACCAGGAAGCGGTGGGTCAGCCGGCCCTGCGCATCGAGCAGCGGGAAATACTTCTGGTTGGCCTTCATGGTGAGGATCAGGCATTCCTGCGGCACCTCCAGGAACTGGCGCTCGAACTCGCAGACCAGCACGTTGGGGCGCTCGACCAGGGCGGTCACCTCATCCAGCAGGGCGTCGTCCTCGATCGGGCGGCAGCCCCCGCCCACGCAGGCAGCAGCCTCGGCCAGCTGGCGCACGATTTCGGCCCGGCGCGCAGCAAACGAGGCGATGACCGCGCCGTCGGCGGCCAGCGTGTCGGCGTAGGCTTCGGCCGAAGGCAGCACGACCGGATCGATCCGGGCCTCGAAGCGGTGTCCATGGGTGCTGTTGCCCGCCTGCAGGCCCAGCGCCTTCACCGGCACCACCTTGCTGCCGTGCAGGGCCACCAGCCCGTGCGCAGGCCGCACGAACTGCACGCTGGTCCAGCCCGGCAGCTCGCAGCCGGATTCCAGCTGGTAGGTCATGACCTTGGGGATGGGCAGCTGGGCCAGCGCCTCGTCCAGCGCGGCCTGCAGGCCCGCCGCCAGATCGACACCCGGCGCCACGCTGTCGAAGAACAGGGCCTCGGCCTTGCCGTCGGGTGCGCGGCGCAGACCGGCCACAGCCGACGCATCGGCCCCCAGCGCGCCCAGGCGCTTGAGCAGGGCCGGTGTGGGCTGGCCCGAGGCGTCCAGGCCCACGGCCACCGGCATCAGCTTCTGGGACACGGCGCGATCGGCCGCCTTGGCCAGCACGCCGGTGATGAGGGCGGCCAGCCGGCGCGGCGAGGCAAACGGCGTGACCACCGCGTCCTGCGGCGCAAGACCCTGGGCCACCAGCTTCTGGCCCAGCACCTGGGCAAAGGCATCGCCCAGCTTTTTCAGCGCCTTGGGGGGGAGTTCTTCAACAAACAGCTCGACGAGCAGGTTCTGTGCGGACATCGTTGTTCTTCTTTTCTCAGGCGGCTTTCTTCGGCATCTGCTCGACCCACTCGCGCGGGGCCATGGGGAAGCCCAGGCGCTCGCGGCTCTCGTAGTAGCTCTGGGCCACGCTGCGGGCCAGGTTGCGGATGCGGCCGATGTAGGCGGCGCGCTCGGTCACGCTGATGGCGCCACGCGCATCCAGCAGGTTGAAGCTGTGGGCGCACTTGAGCACCTGCTCGTACGCGGGCAGCGCCAGTTGCTGCTCCATCAGGTACTTGGCCTGCTTCTCGTGGGCGCCGAAAGCAGCGAACAGGAAGTCGGCATCGGAATGCTCGAAGTTGTAGGCCGACTGCTCCTTCTCATTCTGCAGATAGACGTCGCCATAGCTCATGGTGTCGGTCCACTTCAGGTTGTAGACGTTGTCCACGCCCTGCAGGTACATGGCCAGGCGCTCCAGGCCGTAGGTGATCTCGCCGGTGGCGGGCTTGCAGTCGATGCCGCCGACCTGCTGGAAGTAGGTGAACTGGGTCACCTCCATGCCGTTGAGCCAGACCTCCCAGCCCAGGCCCCAGGCGCCGAGCGTGGGGTTCTCCCAGTCGTCCTCCACGAAGCGGATGTCGTTCTTCTTGAGGTCGAAGCCCAGGGCTTCCAGGCTGCCCAGGTAGAGCTCCAGGATGTTGGCCGGTGCCGGCTTGAGCACCACCTGGTACTGGTAGTAGTGCTGCAGGCGGTTGGGGTTCTCGCCGTAGCGGCCGTCCTTGGGGCGGCGGCTGGGCTGCACATAGGCAGCCTTCCAGGGTTCCGGGCCGATGGCGCGCAGGAAGGTGGCGGTGTGGCTGGTGCCGGCACCCACTTCCATGTCGTAGGGCTGGAGCAGGGCGCAGCCCTGGGCGTCCCAGTAGGACTGCAGCTTCAGGATGATTTGCTGGAAGGTCAACATGGCGGGCACGCGGCCTGTGCCGCGCTGCTGGGTGGAATCGGGGGAGCGCGGCCGCAGGCCGCACAAACGCCCGATTTTACGGGCCGAGGCCGTTCAGCGGCGGCGGGTGCGCCCGCCGCGTCGGCCCAGATGGCGCAACGCACCCAGCACCAGCACCAGGACGCCACACAGCATGCCCAGCGGCATCAGGCCCCAGGTGCCGGCCCAGCGCGCAAACGGCGTCAGGCCTTCGCGCCCCTGCACCGTGGCCTCCAGCCGGCCGCGCTCCAGGCGGGGCAGCAGGGCCGTCACCGCGCCGCTGTGATCGATGACCGCCGTGGCGCCGGTGTTGGTGGCCCGCAGCATGGGTCGGCCCAGCTCCAGCGCCCGCAGGCGCGAGATCTGCAGATGCTGGTCGATGGCCACCGTGTCGCCGAACCAGGCGATGTTGCTGAGGTTGACCAGCACCGTGGGCGCAGTGGCAGGGTCACGGAAGCCGGCAGCGATTTCCTCGCCGAACAGGTCCTCGTAGCAGATGTTGGCCGCCAGCCGCTGCCCGGCCCAGGACCACGGCACCTGTGGCAGCGGGCCGCGCAGGAAATCCCCCAGCGGGATGTTCATGAGATCGGTGAACCAGCGGAACATCGGCGGCACGAATTCGCCGAAGGGCACCAGGTGGTGCTTGTCGTAGCGGTAAAGCAGAGGGCCGGCATCGGCGGGTCGGCCACCGGCGGCGCGGGCGGCCGCCGGACTGATGCCCCAGGCCGAGTTGGTGTAGCCCTTCGCATCGCCCAGCGGGAGCCCCAGCAGCGCAGCCGCCGCACCAGCCCCCTGCTGCGATCCCAGGGAAGCCATCAGCGGCGTCCAGAAGCCCTCCCCCAGCTGGGACGGCAGCAGCGGCAGTGCGGTCTCGGGCGCCACCACGAGCAAGGGCTGATCGGCACGCCGGGCGGCCGCCTGGGCGATCTGCTGCGGGTACCACGACAGGGCCTGAGCCATGCCGGTGCCCGGCTGAAACTTCTGGTCCTGCGGGATGTTGCCCTGCAGCAGCCAGACCTGCAGCTCGCCGGCAGCGGTGGTGCCGGTCGCTGGCGGGCGCCACGCCGGGCTGGCGCCCAGTGTGGACAGCAGCCCCGCCACCAGCAGCAACAGCAGGCCGTTGCGCGCCCCGTCGGCCCAGCTGGCACCCAGCCAGGGCCAGCGCGGCTGCACTCGGGCAGCCGGCTGCGGAATGCGGGAGCCCGGGGCGCCGGCGCGCGGGGGCCGGCTCACCGGAGACAGCAGCCAGGCCGCCAGCGTCCGCCACGCACCGGACACCACCGAGGCCAGCACATAGGCCAGCAGCGCCGCCACGAAGCCCATGCCGTACACACCCACCAGCGGCGCCCAGAAGGGCATCAGATCGACATGGGCATAGCCGCCTGCGCCCCATGGAAAACCGGTGAACAGCTGGCCCCGCGCCAGTTCGGCCAGGGTCCACAGCGCAGCGAACATGAAGGCCTGCCCGGCCCGCGAGACGGGCGCCAGGGCGGCCAGCACACCGGCCGCCACCGCGTAGTACAGGGCCAGCGCGCCGCCCAGGGCACCGACGGCGAGCACGGCCATCCAGGCCGGCAGGCCGCCATAGGTGTTCATCGAGACGAAGAGCCACCAGAAGGTGCCGCACAGCCAGGCGGTGGCAAACACCCAGCCACGCCAGACCGACTGCCCCACCCGACCGGAAAACTGCAGGGCCAGCACCAGCAGCGCCAGCGACACGATTTGCCACACGCCGGCCGGCTGTCCGGGCGTGGTGCCGGGCAATGTCCATTCCGCCCAGGGCCATGCCATCGAGAAGGCCTGCAGCAGGCCGGCCGCCACGCAGACCAGGAACCAGATGCCGCCGCCGCTGCGCCCGCCACGCCCCGGCGGCCTGCGGCTCATCGGATTGAAGCTCGATGGCGTGTGCAGGGAATCGAAGAGGCTGCGCATGCGGCGGGACGCGATGGATCAGGGCTCGGTCGGGATGGGCATGACCTTGAACCACTTCACCGCGCCACCCTTGGTGTGCAGCACGACAAAGCGCAGGCCGTGCAGCTCGTGCTGCTCGCCGCGCTTGGGCACATGGCCCATGGTGTGGGCGATCAGTCCGCCGATGGTGTCGAAATCGTCCTCGGGCAACTGCAGGCCGAAGGACTCGTTGATGCGCTCGATCGGCGTGTCGCCGCTGACCCGCCAGGTGCTGTCGGCCAAGGCGAAGATGTCGCCATCGTCCTCGGCCACATCGAACTCGTCCTCGATCTCGCCGACGATCTCCTCCAGCACATCCTCGATGGTGATCAGACCGGCCACGCGCCCGAACTCGTCGATGACGATGGCCAGGTGGTTCCGGTTGCCCCGGAATTCGCGCAGCAGGTCGTTCAGGCCCTTGCTCTCGGGCACGAAGGTGGCCGGGCGCAACAGGGCGCGGATGTTGAGCTCGGGGGCTCGCTGCAGCTTGAGCAGGTCCTTGGCCAGCAGGATGCCGATGATGTTTTCGCGCTCGCCGTCGAACACCGGGAAGCGGGAGTGGCCGGTGTCGATGACCAGGTGCAGCAGCTCGTCGAAGGGAGCGTCGATGTCGAGCACGTCCATGCGGGGCGCTGCCACCATGACATCACCGGCGGTCATGTCGGCGATGCGGATCACGCCTTCGAGCATGACCCGCGATTCGGCATTGATGATGTCGTTGTCCTCGGCCTCGGCGAGGGTTTCGATCAGTTCATCCTTGGAGTCGGGTCCGGGGTGGATGAACTCGGCGAGTTTCTGCAGGAAACCTCGCTTGTCCACGTGCCGCAGGCTCCGCTGCGGCCCGCTACTGGGGGGTTGGTCGGCCACTGAAGGGATCGGGTGGTTGATACAAGGGGCAAGAATACCCCATGCGGCCTTGGCCAGGGCCGTCCGTTACCCAATCACCGGCGCGATCACCGGCGCATTCGGTGGATCAGGAACGGGCCCTCTCGCGCGCTTCGCGTACGCCCTGACGGATGTCCTGCAGCACCGACAGCACGCTCCAGAACTGTCGGGCCTGGGATTTGAGGTGGTAGTCGGTCAAGGCCACCTGTTCGTCCACCAGCTCGGTGACCCGGGAATCGAAATCGGCCGGCGGCAGCCACAGGTGGGCTTCCGATTCCGCCCCGGCCCGCTCGATCACGGCGCCGGCCTTGCGCGCAATCTTGAGCATGGCGGTGTTTTCCGACAGCGCGTGGATGAACAGCTGGCTCACACCCTCGTTGCGCGCCTTGATGGCCGCACGTTCGAACAGCCGCCCGCCGTAGCCCCGCCCGCGCGCCGCCTTGGACACCGACACGCCGAACTCGGCGCAGGTGGTCAGCTGGGGGTCCACCGAAAAGGCGAGATGCGCCATCGCGATGAGCTGCAGCTTGCGGTTGAAGATGCCGAACAGCTCGTCGCGCTCGAAGTTGAGCTGGGCCGCATAGCGGCGGATCTGCTCGTCGTTGGCGGCATAGCCGAAGCGCAGGTATCGGTCGTGCGGCTCCAGCGCCAGCAGGTGCGACTCGATGTCGCCCAGGTGGTCGCGGCTGAGCGAGCGGATGGGCACCACCGACGAGGTCCTGGAGGTACGGTTGCTGGAAGTCATGGGTCGAATGTAAGGGTTAACCCTCATCCGGAATAGAGAGGCCACCCGATGAGGAGGCCCACTGTCTCACAGACGTGAGGCTTTGCACGCCACTGTGGTCACAGCGGCAGGGCGGTGGTGCTCTTGACCCGCTCCATCACGAAACTGGTCTTGCAGTCCTGCACACTGGGGTGCTTGAGCAGGGTATCCATCATGAATCGCGCATAAGCAGCCATGTCGGCCACCACCAGCCGGAGCTGAAAGTCCATCTCGCCGGTGAGCGCGGCGCACTCCACCACCTCGGGCCAGGCCAGCACGCTGGCCCGGAATTCGTCCATGGGGTTGCGCTTGGCGCCACCCGCGTGCTTCTCCAGCCGCACGTTCACATAGGCGGTCAGGCCCAGGCCGACGGTTTCGGGCTGCACCAGGGCCACATACCGAGCGATCACGCCCGACTCCTCCAGCCGTCGCACCCGCCGCAGCACCGCACTGGGTGAGAGCCCCACGGTGTCGGCGATCTGGTCGTAGGTAGCGCGGCCGTCCTGCTGCAGCATGCGCAGGATGCCCCGATCCAGCTTGTCGAGTGCGTCAGTACTCATCAGTTTGCAAATTTTTTGCGTTGAATTGGCGAATGATGGCAGAGAACGCCGGATTCGTGAGCTGTCCGGCCCCTACAGTGCGACCACCATCCCATGGAGACGCCATGAACGCACGCCCCGACCCGACCGCCCTGTCTGCCACCTGGGACAACCCCATGGGCACCGACGGTTTTGAATTCATCGAATACGCAGCGCCCGATCCTGCCGCCATGGGCGCTCTGTTCGAACGCATGGGCTTCAAGGCCATCGCCCGCCACCGCCACAAGGCGGTGACGCTGTACCGCCAGGGCGAGATCAACTTCATCATCAACGCCGAGCCGGACAGCTTTGCCCAGCGCTTTGCCCGTCTGCACGGCCCCAGTGTGTGCGCCATCGCCTTCCGGGTGGCCGACGCCAAGGCTGCGTACGAGCGCGCCATCTCTCTGGGTGCCTGGGGCTATGCGGGCCAGGCCGGCCCGGGTGAACTCAACATCCCTGCCATCAAGGGCATTGGTGACTCCATCATCTATTTCATCGACCGGTGGCGCGGCAAGAACGGTGCACGTACCGGTGACATCGGCAACATCGGCTTCTTCGACGTCGACTTCGAGCCGCTGGAGCCTGCTTCGGGCGATCGGCTCAACCCGGTCGGTCATGGTCTGACCTACATCGACCACCTGACCCACAACGTGCACCGCGGCCGAATGGCCGAATGGGCCGGCTTCTACGAGCGGCTGTTCAACTTCCGCGAGGTGCGCTACTTCGACATCGAAGGCCAGGCCACCGGCGTGAAGAGCAAGGCCATGACCAGCCCCTGCGGCAAGATCCGCATCCCCATCAACGAGGAAGGCAACGAGAAGGCCGGGCAGATCCAGGAGTATCTGGACCGCTACCAGGGCGAGGGCATCCAGCACATCGCCATGGGCTCGACCAATCTGTTTGATACGGTCGATGCCCTGCAGATGGCCGGCGTGAAGCTGCTGAACACCAGCGAGACCTATTACGAGCTGCTGCCCAGGCGCATTCCCGGCCTGCAGGAAGACATCGAGGCGCTGAAGCAGCGCAACATCCTCGTCGACGGTCGCCCGGACGAACTGCTGCTGCAGATCTTCAGCGAGAACCAGCTCGGCCCCATCTTCTTCGAGTTCATCCAGCGCAAGGGCAACCAGGGTTTCGGCGAGGGCAACTTCAAGGCCCTTTTCGAGACCATGGAACTCGACCAGATGCGCCGTGGCGTGCTGACCACCTGAAGGACCCGCCATGGCCGTTGAACCCGTGGTGTATGGCGCCAGCACCCGCCCGCCCCGAGGCGACTACACCCGCGCTCGCGACGACTACACCTGCGAACAGGACTGGGCGCGGTACAGCCAGCAGGACCACGACACCTTCCGGCGGCTGCTGACACGGCAGTGCGCGCTGCTGCCCGGTCATGCGGCCGATGCCTTCATCGAAGCGCTTCCGGCGCTGGGCGCCGACCAGGGCATTCCGCGCTTCGATGACGTCAACCGGCGCCTGCGCGTGGCCACGGGCTGGGAGATCGTCGCCGTGCCTGGCTTGATTCCTGAAAAGGCGTTTTTCGAGCTGCTGGCGAACCGTCGTTTCCCGGTGACCGACTGGATCCGCAAGCCCGAAGAGTTCGACTACATCGTCGAGCCCGACGTGTTCCACGACCTGTTCGGCCATGTGCCACTGCTGTTCGACCCGGTGTTTGCCGACTATGTGCAGCGCTACGGCCAGGGGGGCTTGCGTGCCCATGCACTGGGCGCGGGCGAACTGCTGTCACGCCTGTACTGGTACACCATCGAGTTCGGGCTGATCCGGCAGGCGGACGGCCTGCGGGCCTACGGCGCCGGCATCCTGAGCTCGGCCGGCGAGCTGGTCCACAGCGTGCGCGATTCCCGTCCACAACGGATCGCCCTCGACCTGGAGCGCTGCATGCGCACTCGCTACAAGATCGACGATTTCCAGGCCACCTACTTCGTGATCGACAGCTTCGAGCAGCTGTTCGATCTGACGGCGGCCGATTTCGCACCGATCTACGAAAGGGTGCGGTCTGCCGGCGACCTGAACGCGGATGCGATCCACGCCAGCGATTCGCTCATCACCACTGGCTGAAACGCCAGATCCACATGGCCCGCCGATCGCAGCAGGCGGTTGTCGGCGCCTTCCAGTGCGGCGTTGGCCGGCGGAAACACCACATGGTCGGTGAGCGATCGCCAGCAGAGGAAGTTTCTGGCGTCCTCGGCGCGCTCCCTGGCGCGCAACGACTGCAGCCACTGGCTGTTTTCGCGCATCTGCCGCCCTGCGACGCTGTTGGCCCATCGGGCCACCCAGGTTCCGTGGTGCGGTGAGCCGATGGTCACGCACCCTTTGAGTCCCGTTGGCCATTGCGACTGACGTGCCAGCCAGGCCCGGGTCACCAGGCCGCCCATGCTGTGCGCCACCACCACCACCGGCTGCTTGGACGCCAGCGCCTCCTGCATGACAGGGTCCAGCACCTCGAGCATCTCATCGATGCTGCCGAACACCGGTTCCAGATTGACCGAACGCCAGGCCCAGCCCCTGTGCTGCAGTTCCTCCATCCAAGGCAGCCAGAGTCCCCGGTTGCACACGTAGCCGTGGACGAGTACGACCACGGGTCGCTCGGGGAGGTCCAAGGGATCGGGCACAGATTGCCAGCGAAACGGCTGGCGCCACATGAACACAGCCAGGTACGCCCACCATTCCCGCCACCACGCGATCAGCCATTCGTGCCATTTGCCGGCATCCCCGGGGGATCGGCGTTGAACCACGCTGGCCGCCAGCACCACGCCCATGGCCATCACCAAGGCTGGCAACCATGCCCAGGCAAACACCGCGAACCCGGCCACGGCGGGGCGGTCGGACATCCACCAGAGCCCCGCTCCCAGGCTGGCCCCGACGGTCACCATGAAGGTGACACGCCCCATCCATGCGACACGGCTCATGTCGTTATGCTCCCCGGCTAGAAGGAAAAGACCATGTCTGCGCCGAATCCCCACAGTCCCGCCGAACGCATTCGAAGCCATCTTCGCGGCGTCGAGTCGTTGCGCTCGACGGCCGCCAGCAGCGGGATGTTGTCATCGGTCAAGACGATCAAACGTCTGCAGGCGGTCCGGTTTGAACACACCTACACGGATTTTCTTGCTGATGGCGAGTATGCGGCGGCGGCACGCTTCTTTCTCGACGAGCTTTATGGCGTACGTGACTTCAGCCAGCGCGATCAGCAGTTCGGCCGTATTGCAGGTGGCCTTGAGCGTTTTTTCCCGCCATCGGTGGCGGAACTCGCCGTCTATCTTGTCGAGCTGCATGCCCTGACCGAGCAACTTGATCACGCGATGGCGATCGTCTGGAATGATTTGCCTGCCGATCTGTCACTGGGGGAGCGATATGTAGCGGCTTGGCAAGCGGCAGGATCACGGCAGGAACGGGATCGCCAACTCGCCGTGGTCAGCGCAATGGGCGCCGAACTGGAACACCTGACCCGCAAGAAAAGCCTGCGCACGGCGCTTCGGCTCATGCGGGGCCCTGCCAGGGCGGCCGGGCTGGATGCGCTGCAGCGATTTCTGGAAGCCGGATTCGATGCGTTCGCGTCCATGGCGCGGCCACGCATCCTCATGGAGGCCATACAGCTGCGCGAAACCCTATGGATGGCTCGCCTTTTCGCTTCTGCCGACGCCGACTGTTCCTCTGACCTCAACAAGATCTGGGACTCCCATTGCCAGTGAGCGGACGCACTCAACATGGACTCTTCTTTGCACACCACATTCGATGCGCTAGGCATCACGGTTCTTGAGCGGGGATGGCTTTCGTCCAACAACACCCTGATCAGAGGGATTGAGGGGGCTTGGCTGGTAGACACCGGTTATGGCGCTCACGCCAGCCAGACGGTACGGCTGGTAGAACAGATGCTCGGAGACCGACCGCTGACCGGGATCATCAATACCCATCTCCACAGCGACCACTGCGGAGGCAACGCTGCAATCGTCGGCCGTTATCCGAAGGCCAAGGTGCTCATCCCACCGGGACAAGCCAACAGTGTCATGCCATGGGATCCTGTGGCGCTCACATACCAACCCACTGGACAACGTTGTCCAGCGTTCGAGTTCACCCGAACCTTGATGCCCGGCACCGCCATTACCCTAGGGAATGCGGAATGGCATGTGGTTGCAGCACCAGGACACGATCCACATGCAGTCATGCTGTTCCAGCCTGACGCCCGAGTCTTGATCGCAGGCGATGCTCTTTGGGAGAACGGCTTCGGCGTGGTCTTCCCGGAGCTGGAAGGCAAGGATGCGTTTCACGAGGTTCGCGCAACGCTGGCGTACATTGAATCGCTGAATCCCCATGTGGTCATCCCTGGCCACGGCGCGCCCTTCACCGACGCGGGTGGAGCTCTCTCACGTGCCAACCACCGCCTTAGCCACTTCGTCTCCCGCCCGGACAAACACGCGGAATACGCAGCCAAGGTACTGGTCAAGTTCTACCTGCTGGAACACCAGAAGGTGACACTGAAAGGTTTGACCGATTGGTACGAGTCGACCCCATATTTCCAGATTGTGCAGGATGAATACCCAACGCTGGACCTGTCGCTACCCACCTTGATTGACAAGCTTGTGCATGCGAAAGCAGCTTTGCGTCAAGCAGACATGCTGATCGACAACTGATCTCGATCGACCAAAAACAAAACCCCCGCTCTCATGACGAGGGCGGGGGTATGTTTGGCTATTAGTAGCCTGACGATGACCTACTTTCACACGGGAATCCGCACTATCATCGGCGCAAAGGCGTTTCACTGTCCTGTTCGGGATGGGAAGGAGTGGTACCACCTCGCT
>CALRSR020000050.1:0-13173 GCA_943370825.1 Allobosea thiooxidans
CAGAAACAGCCAGCGGAGGCGGTGCAGCGTGCGCATGGCCGGCCTCAGAGCGGCTGCAGGCGCTGCACGATCTCCAGCGTGGCGGCGCTCTGGTTCATGGAATAGAAGTGGATCGCCGGCACGCCACCGTTGCGCAGCTGGTCGCACAGATCGGTCACCACATCCAGGCCGAAGGCGCGGATGGACGCCGTGTCGTCACCGAAGGACTGCAGGCGCAGCCGGATCCAGCGCGGGATCTCGGCGCCGCAGGCATCCGAGAAGCGCATGAGCTGGGTCGAGCTGGTGATGGGCATGATGCCCGGCACCACCGGCACGTCGGCGCCCAGCTTGTAGGCATCGTCCACGAACCGGAAGTAGGCGTCCGAGTTGTAGAAGTACTGGGTGATGGCCGAATCCGCACCGGCCTTGACCTTGGCGGCAAAGGCCTGCAGGTCGGACTCGGGCGAACGGGCCTGCGGGTGCACCTCGGGGTAGGCGGCCACCTCGATGTGGAAGTCCGAACCTGTCTCGGCGCGGATGAAGGCCACCAGATCGCTGGCGTACTGGAACTCGCCGCCAGCACCGTACCCGCTGGGCAGGTCGCCGCGCAGGGCCACCAGGCGCTTCACACCCATGGACTTGAGCGTGGCCAGCTGCTCGCGCACCGAGGCACGGGTGGCACCGATGCACGAGAAATGCGAGGCCGCGTCCACGCCCTCGCTCAGGATCTCGCGCACGGTGCCGAAGGTGCCTTCCTGGGTGGAGCCGCCGGCACCATAGGTCACCGAGCAGAACTCGGGCTTCAGGGCGTAGAGCTGCTGGCGCACGCTGCGCAGCTTCTCGGCCCCTTCGGGCGTCTTGGGCGGAAAGAATTCAAGGCTGATGGGCAGGCTCACACAGGCCTCCTGACAAAGACAAAAAACTCGCGGTTGCCGTCACCCCCGGTGATCGGACTGTCGAAGTAGTCGCGCAGCTCCAGGCCAAGGGCCGTGAGCGCGTCGGTGATCCGCTGGCGCACCAGCGGGTAGCTGTCGGCGCTGCGCACCAGGCCTCCTTTGCCGATGTGCGCGGGCTGCAGCTCGAACTGCGGCTTGACCAGCATCAGGCCATGTCCGCCTGGTGCCATCAGGGGCACCAGCGCGGGCCAGACCAGGGTCTGCGAGATGAACGACAGGTCACCCACCAGCAGGTCGAACAGCGGCGGGGCACCCACCGCGTCAGGCGTCAGATCGCGGGCATTGAGCTGCTCGATGCACACCACGCGCGGGTCAACCCGCAGCGAAGGGTGCAGTTGCCCCGAACCCACGTCCACCCCCACCACCTGCGCGGCACCGCGCTGCAGCAGGCAGTCGGTGAAGCCACCGCTGCTCTGCCCCACATCGAGGCAACGCAGCCCGGTCACCGACAGACCCACCCGGTCCAGCGCGCCGTCCAGCTTGAGGCCACCGCGCGAGACGAAACGCGTCTCGGCGCTGTCCACCAGCTCCAGCTCGGCCAGCGCCGGCACGTCCTCACCGTTCTTGGTGACGGTGCGCCAGGCACCGCCCGGCAAGCGCCAGCGCACGCCGGCCCCCACCAGGCGCTGCGCCTGCGACCGCGAGGCCGCCAGCGCGCGCTCCACCAGCAACTGGTCGACCCGCAAGGCCGCCGACGATCAATAGCGGTACGAATTGGCCTTGTACGGGCCTTCCTTCTTCACGCCGATGTAGGCGGCCTGCTCGTCGGTCAGTTCGGTCAGCATGGCACCGACCTTCTTGAGATGCAGGCGGGCGACCTTCTCGTCCAGGTGCTTGGGCAGCACATACACCTTGCCGTTCTCGTACTGCTCCTTCTTGGTGAACAGTTCGATCTGGGCGATGGTCTGGTTGGCAAACGAGCTCGACATCACGAAGCTGGGGTGGCCGGTGGCGCAGCCCAGGTTCACCAGACGGCCCTTGGCCAGCAGGGTGATCTTCTTGCCGTCGGGGAAGATGACGTGATCGACCTGGGGCTTGATCTCGTCCCACTGCAGCTTTTCCAGGCTGGCGACATCGATCTCGTTGTCGAAGTGGCCGATGTTGCAGACGATGGCCTCGTCCTTCATGACGGCCATGTGCTCGTAGCGGATGACGTTCTTGTTGCCGGTGGCGGACACGAAGATGTCGGCCTTGTCGGCGGCGTATTCCATGGTCACGACCTTGTAGCCTTCCATGGCGGCCTGCAGGGCGTTGATGGGGTCGATCTCGGTCACCCACACCTGGGCGCTCAGGGCGCGCAGGGCCTGGGCAGAACCCTTGCCCACGTCACCGTAGCCGGCCACCACGGCCACCTTGCCGGCGATCATGACGTCGGTGGCGCGCTTGATGGAGTCCACCAGCGACTCGCGGCAGCCGTAGAGGTTGTCGAACTTGCTCTTGGTGACGCTGTCGTTGACGTTGATGGCGCGGAACTGCAGCGTGCCCTTGGCCGACATCTCGTTCAGACGCAGCACGCCGGTGGTGGTCTCTTCGGTCACGCCGATGATCTCGGCGGCCTTGCGGGTGTACCAGGTCGGGTCCTGGGCCAGCTTGGCCTTGATCGAGTTGAACAGGCAGGTCTCTTCCTCGCTCTGCGGGTTGTTCAGGATGGAGGCGTCCTTCTCGGCGCGCTGACCCAGGTGCATCAGCAGGGTGGCATCGCCGCCGTCGTCCAGGATCATGTTGGGGCCTTCGCCCGGGGTGCCGGCGGCGCCGAATTCAAAGATGCGGTGGGTGTAGTCCCAGTAGTCGGCCAGGGTCTCGCCCTTGATGGCGAACACCGGCGTGCCCTTGGCAGCGATGGCGGCGGCGGCGTGGTCCTGGGTGGAGAAGATGTTGCACGAGGCCCAGCGGACCTGGGCACCCAGTGCCTGCAGCGTCTCGATCAGCACGGCGGTCTGGATGGTCATGTGCAGCGAGCCGGTGATGCGGGCGCCCTTGAGCGGCTGGCTGGCGGCGAACTCGTCGCGGATGGCCATGAGACCCGGCATTTCGGTCTCGGCGATCTTGATCTCTTTGCGGCCCCAGTCGGCCAGGCCGATGTCGGCAATGACGCAGTCGGCGTTGACGGCGGTGTTCAGTCGTGCATTCATGTTTTCGCTCCGGTTTGAGGGGATGGGCCACCGGCCGGGCGAAAAAAAAGCCCATCGCACAGCAAGTGGATGAGCGTCGTTGCAGAACAGTCCGAGCCTCACGCCCCGCGCCATGCTGCTGCATGGGGGGAACGCTGCAACGCTCCTCGGAAGCTGCGGATTGTAGCGGGGCGGCTCCATTTCCGTCCATGTCGGGGGGATGTCCCTGTGAGAAACTGCCGCGCTCCATGCAGACCGTACCCAGCTCGTCCCCCGGCCCCGCCGTTCCACCGCCGCCCCAGGCCCGTCTGGGCCTGCTGGCCATCTTCGGCAGCACCTTTCTGGAGCTGGTGGGCTATTTCATGCTCACCCCTCTGCTCATCCTGCGCCTCAAGGACGACGGCGTGTCCACCGCCCTGGCCGGTGTGTTCGCGGCCACCGGCTGGCTCGGCGTGTTCCTGATGACACCGTTTGCCTCGGCCGTCACGCGCCGCCTGGGCCGCCGGCCCACGCTGTGGCTGGCCGCCCTCATTCCCACCGTGGCCACCGCCGGCTTTGCGCTCTCGCCGCTGCTGGGTGTGTGGTTCGTGCTCAAGCTGGCGGCCGGCATGGCCTCGGGCCTGCGCTGGGTGCTGGCCGAGGCGGTGGTGGCCGAGTTTTCGCCGCCGGGGCAGCGCGGGCGTTATGTGGGTCTGTTCGAGACCATGGTGGGCGTGACCTTCGTGGTGGGCCCCGCCCTGCTGGCCTGGATCGGGCCACAGAACGATGCCGCCATCTGGACCGCCCTGACCTTCATGGCCGCCGGCCTGGTGTGGAGCCTGATCATTCCGCGCCTGCCGCCCGCCGCTGACGCCCAAGAGGCCCGGGTGGGCCTGGGCGGGGTGTGGCATGCAGTGCTGGCGCACCCGATGGTGATGGCCGTGGGCTTCGTGGGCGGCTTCTTCGAGAGCGGCCTGACCGCCATCCTGCCGCTGTACGGCCTGGCCCTGGGCCTGGGTGCCACGCTGGCCGCGCTGCTGGTGTCGGCCAGCGGCCTGGGCAGCGCACTCATGATGCTGCCCGCCGGCCTGCTGGCCGACCGCATGGGCCACCACCCGCAGCAGCGCTGGGGCAACGAGGCCCAGGCGCGTCACACGCTCATGCGGGTCTGCGCCTGGATCACGCTGGGGGCCACCGTGGCCATTCCCTTCGTGGCCGGCACGCCCTGGCTGGCCGCGCCGGTGGCCTTCGTGTGGGGCGGAGCCGGCGGTTGCCTGTACACCCTGGCCATGATCGACATCGGCTCGCGTGAGGAAGGCATCACCCTGGTCAACAGCACCGCCGTGCTGGTGCTGAGCTACACGCTCGGCGGCGTGCTGGCGCCGGTGCTGGGCGCTGCCGCACTGCAGTGGGCACCCACCCTGGGCTTCCCGGTGCTGCTGCTGGCGGTGGCGGCGATGGGTGTGTGGCTGCTGCGGGAACCCGGGGTGCCCCGCGGCACTCCATCGTCCACCCACTGAAAGGAATCGCATGGCCCTGCCCTGGATCGCCGCGCTGAAGTACATCCCCTGGGGCGACGTGATCGAACACGCGCCCAAGGTGCTGAACGCCGCCCGCAAGCTGATGGAGCGGCAGAGCACGGCACCCGGCCCGGTGGTGCCGCCAAGCCCCCCGCTGGACCCGAACGCCGAACCACCCAGCCTGGGCGAACTGCGCAACCGGCTGATCGAGGCCCGTCAGCTGATCGACCAGCAGGCCGTGGTGCAGCAGCAGACCGCGCAGATGGTGGCCGAGCTGGCCGAACAGAACGCCCGGCTGGTGGATGCGGTGAACAAGCTGCGCCTGCGCTCGCGCATGCTGATCTGGGCGGTGCTGGCGCTGACGGCGGGCTTGGTGACGCTGCTGCTGCGCTGACCCGCTGGCTCAAGTCGGGTCGCGCTCCAGCTCGGCATCGCACCCGCTGCCGGCCGATATCCAGCGCCGCGCCAGCCGCCGCAGCAGCGGCGCCGCCCAGGCCCAGCGCGGGCCCAGCACGGCGGCGGTGTCGGTCAGCAGACCGCAGCGGTACTGGGCGGCGTCGGCCTGCCAGCGCAACGCGTCGCATGCACCGGTGCGTTTGCGCGAGATCACCATGCCCGCCGGGCAGGGCTCGGCCAGACAGCACAGGCCGCAGCCGTTGCAGGGCTGGCCCAGCGCCGGCTTGGGCGGCGCTTCGGGGTGGATGTGGATGACGACCGGTCGCACGGCCGGCAGCTTAACCCCGGGTGGCGGCCTGTGCGATGGAAGCCGCGTCCACCTTGAAGAATCCTCGCAGCGCCGCCCGCGTGTCGCTGCGCCCGAACCCGTCGGTGCCCAGGGTGGTGCAGCGGCGGTCGGCCGGCAGCCAGGCGCGGATGCTGTCCGGCAGCGCCCGCACGTAGTCGCTGGCCATGACGATGCGGCCCGGTGAATCCTGCAGCAGCTGCGCGATCCACGGCGTGCCGGTACCGCTGTCGTCGCAGCGCTGGCCGTCACGGGCCAGTTCGCTCCAGCTGGTGACGCTGATCACGTCGGCCCCCACACCCTGCGCTTCAAGGGCCTGCGCGGCACGGAGCGCCTCACCCACGATGGCCCCCGAGGCCATCAGCACAACGCGGTCGGTCAGACCGGCGCCGAAGCGCGCGAAGCGATAAGCGCCGCGCAGCACGCCCTCGGCCGCGCCCTCGGGCAGGTCGGGCATGGCGACGTTCTCATTCATCAGAGTGATGTAGTGGAAGACATCGCGCTGCTCCACCAGCATCTCGCGCATGCCGGCGTCCAGGATGACGGCCAGTTCGCCGGCAAAGGCCGGGTCCCAGGCGCGGCAGTTGGGGATGGTGGCGGCCACCAGGTGGCTGCTGCCGTCCTGGTGCTGCAGCCCCTCGCCGCCCAGCGTGGTGCGGCCCGAGGTGGCACCCAGCAGGAAGCCGCGGGCGCGCTGGTCGGCGGCCGCCCAGATGGCGTCGCCCACGCGCTGGAAGCCGAACATCGAGTAGTAGATGTAGAACGGCAGCATGGCCAGGCCGTGCACGCTGTAGCTGGTGGCCGCGGCCGTCCAGCTGGCGATGGCGCCGGCCTCGCTGATGCCCTCTTCCAGGATCTGGCCGTCCAGCGCTTCACGGTAGCTCAGCACCGAGCCGATGTCTTCCGGCGCATAACGCTGGCCCACGCTGCTGTAGATGCCGACCTGCTTGAACAGGTTGGCCATGCCGAAGGTGCGGGCTTCGTCGGCCACGATGGGCACCACGCGCGGGCCCAGCACCGGGTCCTTGAGCAGGTTGCCCAGCATGCGCACGAAGGCCATGGTGGTGCTCATTTCCTTGCCGCCGGCCTGCAGCGCGAAGCTGGCGTATCGATCCAGGGCCGGAACCGGCACCACGTCGCACGCGGTCTCTCGACGCGGCAGGGCGCCACCCAGGGCCTCACGCCGTTCACGCAGGTAGCGCATCTCGGGGCTGTCGTCGGCCGGGCGGTAGAAGCTCAGGCCACGCGCCTGCTCGTCGGACAGGGGCAGGTTGAAACGGTTGCGGAATTCGATGAGTTCGTCGCCATCCAGCTTCTTCTGGCTGTGCGTGGTCATCTTGCCCTGACCGGCACTGCCCATGCCGTAGCCCTTCTTGGTGTGGGCCAGGATGACGGTGGGCTGGCCCCGGTGGGCGGCGGCAGCGGCATAGGCCGCGTGGATCTTGACCAGGTCGTGCCCGCCGCGCTTGAGGCGGTCGATCTGCTCGTCGGTCATGCCCTGGGCAAGTGCCGCGAGCTCCGGGTTCTGGCCGAAGAAGTGGTCGCGGTTGAAGCGGCCGTCCTTGGCGGCAAAGGTCTGCATCTGGCCGTCCACCGTGTCGCCCAGGGCGCGCAGCAGGGCTCCGCTGTGGTCGCGGGCGAACAGGCCGTCCCAGTCGCTGCCCCAGACCAGCTTGATGACGTTCCAGCCGGCGCCGGCGAACAGGCGTTCGAGCTCGTCGATGATGCGGCCGTTGCCGCGCACCGGGCCATCGAGCCGCTGCAGGTTGCAGTTGACCACCCAGACCAGGTTGTCGAGCTTTTCGCGGGCGGCCAGGGTGAGCGCGCTCATGCTCTCGGGCTCGTCCATCTCGCCGTCGCCGAACACGCCCCACACGGTGCGGCCGGCCGTGTCCTGCAGCCCCCGGTGCGCCAGGTAGCGCATGAAGCGTGCGTGGTAGATGGAGCTGATCGGGCCCAGGCCCATGGAGCCGGTGGGGAACTGCCAGAAGTCCGGCATGAGCCAGGGGTGCGGGTAGCTGGAGAGGCCGCGCGCGCCGCTGGCGCCGGCGGTGATCTCCTGCCGGTAGTGCAGCAGGTCGGCCTCGGTCAGGCGGCCCTCCAGGTAGGCCCGCGCGTACACGCCCGGAGCGCTGTGCGGCTGGAAAAACACCAGGTCGCCCTGCCGGCCGGCGCGGAAGAAGTGGTTGAAACCGGTCTCGAACAGATCGGCCGCACTCGCATAGCTGGCGATGTGCCCACCCAGCTCGCCGTAGGCCGTGTTGGCCCGCACCACCATGGCCAGGGCGTTCCAGCGCATCAGCGAGGCCAGCCGCTCCTCGATGGCCAGATCGCCCGGGAACGGCGGCTGGCGGTCGGCCGGGATGGTGTTGACGTACGGCGTGTTCAGGCTGGGCTTCCAGCCCACGCCCTGGTGCGCCGCCAGCCCGGCCAGGCCATCGAGCAACTGCCGCGCCCGGGCCGGGCCGGCCTGCTGCAGCAGGGCCAGGAAGGCCTCGTGCCATTCCGCGGTTTCCTGCGGGTCGGCGTCGATGGCGTGGAGGAGTTCGGTGGGGAGGGCGGATGGGGCGTTCATGGCAGGACACTGTAGGGACAAGCGTCCCGCATGTGCTGCCAAAATGCCTGCCGTCGGGCGGCTGGTCAGCACAAAATACCGGCATCACAGACATCCAAAGCACAAACCACCATGGACCCCATCGACCGCCGCATCCTCCACGAGCTCCAGCACGACGGCTCGCTCTCCAACGTGGAGCTGGCGCGGCGGGTCGGCCTGTCGCCCTCGCCGTGTCTCGCGCGGGTCAAGGCCATGGAGCAGTCCGGCCTGATCCGCCGCTATGTGGCCCTGGTGGACCCGGCGCGGCTCGGCCTGGGCCTGAGCGTGTTCATCAACATCAGCCTCAAGACCCAAAGCAAGGAAGCCCTGGCCCGGTTCGAGGCCGGCATTGCCGACCACGAAGAGGTGATGGAGTGCTACCTCATGACGGGCGATTCCGACTATCTGATCCGCGTGGTGGTGGCCGACATGGCGGCGCTGGAGCGCTTCATCCTGGACCGGCTCGCGCCCATCCCGGAAATCGAGAAGATCCGCTCCAGCTTCACCCTGAAGCAGGTGCGCTACAAGACGGCGCTGCCGCTGCCGGGGCGCTGAGGCCGCCGGCAGCCGGCGCCATCAGCCCCGCGTCACCCCCGCGCCAGCACCGGCCCCAGCACCCGCCCGGTATGGGTGTCCAGCCGCACCACCTCGTCCGGTGCGGCCGCCGCCACGATGCGGCCACCGCCCGATCCGCCCTCGGGCCCCAGGTCGATGATCCAGTCGGCCTCGGCCATCACATCGAGGTCGTGTTCGATGACGACCACGCTGTGGCCGCCGTCCACCAGCCGGTGCAGCACGCGGATGAGCTTCTCCACATCGGCCATGTGCAGGCCCACGGTGGGCTCGTCCAGCACATACAGCGTGTGCGGCGCCTTCTGGCCACGGCGGCCCACCTCGTCGCGCACCTTGGAGAGTTCGGTCACCAGCTTGATGCGCTGGGCCTCGCCGCCACTCAAGGTCGGTGAAGGCTGGCCCAGGGTGAGGTAGCCCAGGCCCACGTCCTTGAGCAGCTGCAGCGGGTGGCTGATGGCCGGCATGCTGGCGAAGAACTCAACCGCCTCGTCCACCGCCATCTGCAGCACGTCGCCCACGCTCTTGCCGCGCCAGGTCACGGCCAGGGTCTCGACGTTGAAGCGCGCGCCCCGGCAGGTCTCGCAGGGCACCTTCACGTCGGGCAGGAAGCTCATCTCGATGGTGCGCATGCCCTGGCCTTCGCAGGTCGGGCAGCGACCGGCGCCGGTGTTGAACGAGAAGCGGCCCGGGCCGTAGCCGCGCGCCTTGGCTTCGAGCGTGTCGGCGAACAGTTTTCGCACGGTGTCCCAGAAGCCGATGTAGGTGGCCGGGCAGCTGCGCGGGGTCTTGCCGATGGGCGTCTGGTCGACCTCCAGCACGCGGTCCACCGGCTCGGTGCCGAGCACGCGCTGGCAGCCGACCCAGGCCGGGCGCTCGCCCGCGTCCCAGGCCTTGCGGCCGGCGGCGGTGTTGCGGGCGGTGACGGCAGCGGCCACGTTGGTGAGCAGCACGTCGCGGGCGAGGGTGGATTTGCCGGAGCCGGAGACGCCGGTGACGACCACCAGGCGGCGCAGGGGGACTCTCGCGTCCACGTTCTGGAGGTTGTGGAGGTTCGCACCCTTGACTTCGATCCACTCCTCGACGGGCCTCGTTGGCGGAGGGCTTTGGGGGGCGGCGGACGCGGGTGCGCCGGGCTCCTCATACGGCTCGCCCAAATCGTCGCCCGGCGCACCCGCGCCCGCCGCGACCTGGGCGCTCGTACCAGCCATGTCTGCCGCCTTGGCTTTCGGCCTGCCCTTGCCCCGAGGGGATGGGGTTCCCCCGGGCGACGATTTGGGCTCGCCGTATGAGGAGCCCGGGGGAACCCCTTCCCCGGCGACAGCAACAACAACCCGGCGCGCCTGAAGAGGATGCTTCATCGCATGCAGCAGATACCGCCCTGTCAAGGATTCAGGTGAAGCCGAGAGGTCGTCCACAGACCCCTGCGCCACCACCCTGCCCCCGCGCCTACCCGCACTGGGCCCGATGTCGATGATGTGGTCGGCCCGGCGGATGGTGTCCTCGTCGTGCTCCACCACCACCAGCGTGTTGCCCTGCCCGCCCAGCTTGTGCAGCGCGTCCAGCAGGATGCGGTTGTCGCGCGCGTGCAGGCCGATGGTGGGCTCGTCCAGCACGTAACACACACCCTGCAGGTGGCTGCCCAGCTGGGCCGCCAGGCGGATGCGCTGCGCCTCGCCGCCGGAGAGCGACGGAGCGCCCCGGTCCAGCGTGAGGTAGCTCAGGCCCACGTCTTCCAGGAAAGCCAGGCGGCTTTCGATCTCGGGCAGCAGGTCGCGGGCGATGTCGGCCTCCCGGCCCGACAGCACGGTCCCGCCCATCATCTGGCGGATGCGCTGGCGCACCTCGCCCACCGACAGGCGCGCGATCTCGGTGATGCCCACGCCGCCGAACTTCACGGCGCGCGCCTGGGCGTTCAGGCGGGTGCCTTCGCAGGTCGGGCAGGCCTCGTCGGTGACGTCCTCCACCTCGGGTTCGGCAAAGCTCTGCTCGCGGCCTTTCTCGCGGTCGTCGCGCACCGAATCGTCCAGCGCCTTGCGCTGTTCGCGGCTCAGGCGCACGCCGGTGCCCACGCAGTCCGGGCACCAGCCGTGCTTGCTGTTGTACGAGAACAGGCGCGGGTCGAGTTCGGGATAGCTGGTGGCGCAGATGGGGCAGGCACGGGTGGTGGAGAAGCTCTCCACCCGGCCGATGTCGCGGGTGCTACGGCCCTCCTGCAGGGCGGCAGCCAGGTCGTTCAACGGATGCAGCACGGTCAGCGTGCCCTTGCCCAGTTCCAGCGTGCGGGCAATGGCATCGCGCAGCACGGTCTCCTGCGCCGGGTCGACGACGAAGTCGGCCACCGGCAGTTCAATGGTGTGTTCCTTGAAGCGGTCGATGCGCGGGAAGCCGGTGGTCGGCAGGAATTCGCCGTCCACCCGCAGGTGGGTGTGGCCACGCGGGCGGGCCCAGTCGGCCAGCTCGGTGTACACGCCCTTGCGGTTGACCACCAGCGGCGCCAGCAGGCCGATGTGCTGGCCAGCGTAGCGGCGCAGGATGGCCGCCGCAATGCTGTCCGGGCTTTGCGGCATCACCGCCGCGCCGTCGTGCACGCAGTGCTGGGTGCCCAGCTTTACATACAGCAGGCGCAGGAAGTGCCAGACCTCGGTGGTGGTGCCCACCGTGCTCTTGCGACCGCCGCGCGACAGGCGCTGCTCGATGGCCACGGTGGGCGGGATGCCGTAGACCGCGTCCACCTCGGGCCGGCCAGCCGGCTGCACGATGCTGCGCGCATAGGCATTGAGGCTCTCCAGGTACCGCCGCTGACCTTCGTTGAACAGGATGTCGAAGGCCAGCGTGCTCTTGCCCGAACCGCTGACGCCGGAGATGACGTTGAACTTGCCGCGCGGAATGTCCACGCTGAGGTTCTTGAGGTTGTGTTCCTTCGCGTTGACGATGCGGATGGCATCGGCGTGCTCGGGAACCGGGCGCAGGCGCGGTGCCGGCTCGGCCGCCAGGGCCGGGCCGTCCATGGCCTCGGCGTATTCGCGCAGGGCCTGGGCGGTGTGGCTGGTCGGGTGCAGGCGCACCTCTTCGGGCGGACCTTCGGCCACGATCAGGCCACCGCCCGACCCACCCTCGGGGCCCAGGTCGATCAGCCAGTCGGCCGCGCGGATGACGTCCAGGTTGTGCTCGATGACCACCAGCGAATGGCCGGCGTCCAGCAGCTTGCGCAGGCTGCGCATGAGCTTGGCGATGTCGTCGAAATGCAGGCCGGTGGTGGGCTCGTCGAACAGGAACAGCGTGCCCTTGCGCGAGAGCGGCTGGCGGCTGGCGCTGGCCGACTTGGCGGCCTCGGCCAGGAAGCCGGCGAGCTTCAGGCGCTGCGCCTCGCCGCCGGAGAGCGTGGGCACCGGCTGGCCCAGGCGCACGTATTCCAGACCCACATCCACGATGGGCTGCAGCGCACGGATGACCTCGCGGTCGTTCGCGAAGCGCTGCGCGGCCTCGCTCACGGTGAGGTCGAGCACGTCGGCCACATTCATGGCATGACCGTCGCGGGTGATGGTGACCTCCAGGATCTCGGGCCGGTAACGACGGCCGTCGCAGTCCGGGCAGCGCAGGTACACGTCGCTCAAGAACTGCATTTCCACATGCTCGAAACCCGAACCGCCGCAGGTGGGGCAACGCCCGTCGCCACTGTTGAAGCTGAACTTGGCCGGCGTGTAGCTGCGCTGGCGGGCCAGCGCTGCGTCGGCGAACAGGGCGCGGATGGCGTCCCAGGCGCCCACATAGCTCACCGGGTTGGAACGCGCCGTCTTGCCGATGGGCGACTGGTCCACGAACACCACATCGCCCAGCTGCTCGGCACCCAGCAGGCGGTCGTGCGCGCCGGGCGATTCGGTGGACTGGCCGAAGTGCCGCATCAGCGCCGGGGCCAGCACGTCCTGCACCAGGCTGGACTTGCCGGAGCCGGACACGCCGGTCACCACCACCAGGCGCTGCAGCGGGATCTCCACCGACACGTTCTGCAGGTTGTGCTCGCGCGCGCCTTCCAGGATGAGGCGCGGCGTGCTGTCGGTGACCGCCCGCTTGAAGCCCATGCCGATGGTCTTGCGGCCACCCAGGTAGGCACCGGTCAGCGTGTCGGCCTGGCGGATGGCATGCGGCGTGCCGTCGAACACGATCTGCCCGCCGCGCTCGCCCGGGCCGGGACCCATGTCGATCAGGCGGTCGGCGGCCAGCATCACGGCCGGGTCGTGCTCGACCACCACCAGCGTGTTGCCGGCATCGCGCAGGCGCAGCATGGCATCGTTGATGCGGGCCATGTCGCGCGGGTGCAGGCCGATGCTGGGCTCGTCCAGCACGAACAGGGTGTTGACCAGCGAGGTGCCCAGCGCGGTGGTGAGGTTGATGCGCTGCACTTCGCCGCCGCTGAGCGTGCGGCTCTGGCGGTCGAGCGTGAGGTAGCCGATGCCGACTTCGCAGAGGTAGCGCAGGCGGGTGTTGATCTCGGTGAACAGGAGGTTCAGGGCCTGCTGCTCGCCGGTCATCTCGCTTCTTTGGCGGGGGGCGGAGGCACGGGGCAGGCCGGGCTCCTCATACGGCAAGCCCAAATCGTCGCCCGGCCCGCCCCCTGCCTCCGCTTCGCGCTCGGACAGGAGAAGACCTGGGTTCGCGAGCAGTGTTTGGGTTGGCCTGTGAGCGTCGGGGGTGGGTACCCCGGGCGACGATTTGGGCGAGC
>CALRSR020000051.1:0-12754 GCA_943370825.1 Allobosea thiooxidans
TCGTCCACCAGGCCCAGCTTCCGGCCGGTTTCGGTCAGGCGCATGTCGGCGTTGTCCTCGCGCAGCTGCAGGCGGAACTCGGCCCGGCTGGTGAACATGCGGTAAGGCTCGGTCACGCCCTGGGTCACCAGGTCGTCCACCAGCACGCCGAGGTAGGCCTCGTCGCGGGCCGGCAACCAGGCGCCGCCAAAGTCATTGCCCTGCCCGGCCAGCTGGCGGCACTGAAGCGCGGCATTGATGCCGGCGAACAGCCCCTGCGCTGCCGCCTCTTCATAACCGGTGGTGCCGTTGATCTGGCCGGCAAAGAAGAGGCCGCCGATCTGCCGCGTCTCGAAGCTGCTCTTGAGCGAACGCGGGTCGAAGTAGTCGTACTCGATGGCGTAACCCGGCCGCAGGATGTGCGCGTTCTCCAGGCCCTTCATGGAACGCACCAGCTGGTACTGGATGTCGAACGGCAGGCTGGTGGAGATGCCGTTGGGGTAGACCTCGTGCGTGGTCAGGCCCTCGGGCTCGAGGAAGATCTGGTGGCTGTCCTTGTCGGCGAAGCGGTTGATCTTGTCTTCCACGCTCGGGCAGTAACGCGGGCCCACGCCCTCGATCATGCCGGTGAACATGGGGCTGCGGTCGAAG
Organism: Allobosea thiooxidans; assembly: GCA_943370825.1. Classification (GTDB taxonomy): domain Bacteria; phylum Pseudomonadota; class Gammaproteobacteria; order Burkholderiales; family Burkholderiaceae_C; genus Hydrogenophaga. The sequence continues at coordinate 631 of CALRSR020000051.1, forward strand.
CCGCTGCGGATGATCTCGTGGGTGCGCTCGTTGGTGTGGGTGATCCAGCACGGAATCTGCTGCGGGTGCATGGCCGTGCTGCCCATGAAGCTGAACACCGGCACCGGCTGGTCCGGGTTCAGGCCGCCGGGCATGCCGTCGCCGGGCTGCTCGGTGCACTGGCTCCAGTCGATGGTGCGGCCGTCCAGGCGCGGCGGGGTGCCGGTCTTCAGGCGCCCCTGCGGCAGCTTCAACTCCTTGAGGCGGGCCGACAGGCTCACCGCCGGCGGGTCGCCCGCGCGGCCGGCGCTGTAGTTGTTCAGGCCCACGTGGATCTTGCCGTCCAGGAAGGTGCCGGCGGTCAGCACCACGGTGCGGCTGCGGAAACGGATGCCCACCTGCGTGACCGCCCCCACCACCCGGGCACCGTCGCCATCGCCCTCGACCATCAGGTCGTCCACCGCCTGCTGGAACAGCCACAGGTTGGGCTGGTTCTCCAGCATGCGGCGGATGGCGGCCTTGTACAGGATGCGGTCGGCCTGGGCGCGGGTGGCGCGCACGGCAGGACCCTTGGAACTGTTGAGGATGCGGAACTGGATGCCGCCCTCGTCGGTGGCCAGGGCCATGGCACCGCCCAGGGCATCGACCTCTTTCACCAGATGCCCCTTGCCGATGCCCCCGATGCTGGGGTTGCAGCTCATCTGGCCGAGCGTCTCGATGTTGTGGGTCAGCAGCAGCGTGGCGCAGCCCATGCGGGCAGCGGCCAGGGCGGCTTCGGTGCCGGCATGGCCGCCACCGACGACGATGACATCAAATTCCTGGGGGTACAGCATGGTCAAGCTCCGGGGCAACCTGCGATTGTCCCATCAAGCCCCGGTATCTGCCCAGTCCCGGACACACCGGCCCAGGGGGTGCGCGACAATGCCGGCCATGTCGAACACCCCTCTGCCCCTTCTCGTCTTTGCCGGCAGCACCCGCACCGGCTCCCACAACCGCAAGCTGGCCCACGCCGCCGCCGAGATGGCCCGTGCCGCCGGCGCCCAGGTCACCGTGCTCGACCTGGCCGCCCACGAGCTGCCGCTCTACAACGCCGACCTGGAAGCCCGGGGCACCCCGGCCGCCTCGCTGGAACTCAAGCGCATCCTGCATGCCCACCCGGCGTGGATCGTGTGCTCGCCCGAATACAACGGCAGCTACACCGGCCTGCTCAAGAACACCATCGACTGGGTGTCCAGCCCGGTCAAGTCAGACCCGGAATGGCAACGCGGCACCAAGCCCTTCGAGGGCAAGGTGGTGGGCCTGCTCAGCGCCTCGCCTGGCGCCCTGGGTGGCGTGCGCGGCCTGGCCCACCTGTCCACCCTGCTGCGCAACCTGCAATGCTGGGTGGCGCCGAAACAGTTCGCCCTGGGTCAGGCCGCCAGCGCCTTCGACCCCGACGGCCGCCTGGCCACCGATGCGGCCCGCCAGGCCGTGCAGGGCGTGGTCGATCAGGTGATCCACGCCGCCCGCGCGCTGAACGCAGCGCACTGAACACCATGGACTGCCGCCCGGGCTGCGCGGCCTGCTGCATCGCCCCCAGCATCAGCAGCCCCCTGCCCGGTCTGCCGCAGGGCAAGCCGGCGGGTGTGCCCTGTCCGCACCTGGACGAGGCCTTGCGCTGCCGCCTGTTCGGCCAGCCCGAGCGGCCGGCGGTGTGCCGCTCGCTGCGGCCCCAGGCCGAGATGTGCGGCAGCGACCGCGAACACGCGCTGCACCACCTCACAGCCCTGGAAGCCGGCACCCGGCCCTGAGCCACACGCCGCCCAGCAAAAAGCCCGCACGAGGCGGGCTTTTCTGGGGCCTGAGGGCGAAGCAGGCGCTTACTGGCGAACCGCTTCCACCTGGATCACCAGGCGCACATCCTTGGGCACGCCGAAGGCAATCGCGTAGTCCATGCCGTACACGGTGCGGTCCACCACGGCTTCAAAGTCGCCACCGCAGACCTCGCGCTTGAGCATCGGGTTGTCGTAGCAGTTGAAACGCACAGCCTTGAGGGTCAGGGGCGCGGTCTTGCCCATGAAGGTGAACTGGCCCGGCACCTCGACCACCTTGTCGCCGTTGAACACCAGCTTGTCCGACACGAAGCGGGCCTTGGGGTGCACGGCGGTGTTGAACAGGTCGGCGCTGTTGAGGTGCTTGTCGAAGGCGGCGGTGCCGGTGTTGACCGAGGCCACGTCGATGGTGATGTCCACTTTGCCGGTGCGCGCGGCGCGGTCGAACTGGATGCTGCCTTCCTTCTTGTCGAAGCGGCCCCGGTTGGTGGAGGTGTTGAAGTGGCCGATCTCGAAGGTCACGAAGGTGTGGGTGGGATCGACGGCGTAGTCGGCGGCCTGGGCCGCACCGGTGGCGAGCGTGGCCGCAACGGCCAGCAGGGCGAGGGAAGAACGCATGGAAATCTCCTGGGGGTTGGAAAAACAGAAAAGGAACATCAGAGCGGCGCCACGCCGCTGAGGACCAGGCGGAACTTCACCTGCACCTCATCAGCCACCATGGAGGTGTCGGCCCACTCGTTCTCGCCGATGCGGAACTGCAGCCGGCGGATGGGAAAGGCGCCGGTGGCCACGGTCTGCGTACCCTGGCGGGCCAGCGTGACCGGCACCACCACGTCGCTGCCCACGCCCTTGATGGACAGGCGCCCGGTCACCTCGAAGCGGGTGGCGTCCACACGGCGCACCGCGCTGGACTGGAACGTGGCCTGCGGAAAAGCCGCCACGTTGAACCAGGTGGGCTTGGGCAGTTCGGCGTCGGTCTCGCGCACGCCCAGGGTGGCGCTGCCGGTGTCCACGGTGAAGGCGATGCGGCTCTGCGCCGGCTGGGCCGGATCGAACCGGATCTGCGCATCGAAGCGGCGGAACTGCCCTTCCACCGGCACACCCATCTGGCGGCTGGTGAAGCGGATCTCGCTGCCCGCCGGCACCAGGGCCTGCTGGGCCGAGGCAGACAGCGGCAGAAAGCTGGCCGCTCCCAGCACGGCAGCGGTGAAGGCGGTACGGAGATTCATGGCAAGGGTCCGGTGAAGAGGTTCAGAACATGCGGCGCAGCAGGCCGTCGCGGTCGATCAGCGCGTGCTTGAGCGCCGCCGCCACATGCAGCAGGACCAGGCCTGCCAGCGCATAGGCGGCCAGCCGGTGCAAGGGTTTGAGCAGCTCCGCCAGATCAGGGCTGACCGGCACCCAGTCGGGCAGCGGCAGCACTCCGAACAGCACCACCGGGAAACCGGCCGAGGAGCTGTAGGCCCAGCCCAGCAGCGGCACGGCAAAGAACAGCAGGTACAGACCGGCGTGCGTGCCATGGTGCGCCACGCGCTGCCAGGCCGGCATGGCGTTGCGGATGCTGGCCGGCAATTCGGGCGGCCGGTGGGTCAGGCGCCAGACCAGGCGCAGCACCGAGAAGGCCAGCACCAGCATGGCCGCCCACTTGTGCCAGTTGTAGAGCTTCAGGCGCTGGGGCGAGAACGGCAGACTGGTCATGTACAGGCCCATCGCGAACACGCCCACCAGGGCCAGGCCCAGCAGCGCATGCAGCCAGCGGGCGGTGGCGGTGTAACGGGCGGGCGTGGTGCTCATGGACGGGCAGTGTAGGCAGCAGATCACGCTCCACAGGTGAACGGTCTTGAAGCCTATGTTCGAATTCATTGAACGGTTGCGGCATGAGCGGTGTCGCCTGCGGGATGGTCCGGGGCTGCCGCCGCCGGGGCTTCGGCGGTGTAATGGCCTCTCCCTTCAGCCATCCCCCGAGGTGCCCCATGCACATCCCCTCCCTGCGTGAAGTCGTCAGTGCCGAAGAGTGGGCGCTGCGCTGCGATCTGGCCGCCTGCTACCGCCTGGTGGCGGCCTACGGGTGGAGCGATCTGGTGTTCACCCACATCAGCGCCAAGCTGCCCGAAAGCGTCACGGGCGGCGAGCACCAGTTCCTGATCAACCCCTACGGCCTGATGTTCGACGAGATCACCGCGTCCAGTCTGGTGAAGGTGGACATGGCCTGCAACAAGCTGCACGACTCGCCCTTCCCGGTGAACCCGGCCGGCTTCGTCATTCACAGCGCGGTGCACGAGGCCCGGCCGGATGCAGTGTGTGTGCTGCACACCCACACCCGTGCGGGCGTGGCGGTGAGCGCGCAGCAGCACGGCATCCTGCCCATCAGCCAGCAGAGCACCTTCGTGCTGTCGTCGCTGGCGTACCACGACTACGAGGGCGTCGCTTTCCGCCCGGACGAGAAGCCGAGGCTGCAGGCCGATCTGGGCAACGCCAATTACCTGGTGCTGCGCAACCACGGGCTGCTGACCGTGGGCCGCAGCATCGCGGATGCCTTCCTCTCCATGTACACCTTCGAGAACACCTGCCGCATCCAGGTGGATGCGCTGGCCGGCGGCACGGCACTCACCCAGGTGAACCCGGCCATCCTGGCCGGCATGGCCGACGTGATGCGGGTGGCCACCGCAGGGCAAGGCGCCCAGCTGGCCTGGCCGGCGCTGCTGCGCAAGGCCGAGAAGCTCGACCCGTCGTTCCGGACCTGAGTCAGACGCCGGGGCGGTCGGCAACGAAAGCGCTCATGCCGTCCAGCACCGTGCGCAGCCGCCGGGCCTCGCGCGAGGTGCGCAGGCGGGGCGACCAGCCCACCAGCCACAGCACCGCCCGCAGGCGCGGCAGCAGGCGTTGCACGAAAGGCCGCAGGTCGGGCACGCGGTCACCACCGGCGCGGGCATAGGCATCCAGCACCTGCCGCACCGCCTCAAACCCCAGCGGCTCCAGGTGGTGCGTCATGGACAGCAGCAGCTGCAGGGCGTCGTACGGCTGCACCACGGCCAGCGGCATGCCGGGCACCAGCCGCTCCTCGAAGTCCAGGCGGGCAAAGTGCTGGCCGTCCCAGGTGAGATTGCGGGTCTGCGAACCGCCGTGCCAGTGACCGCGCGCATGGAAGCCGGCCAGATCGACGGCCGCCGCGCACATCAAGGGCAGGCGCTCGGGCAACGGCAGAGCGCCGAGCTGGCGGTCCAGGGTGGTGCCTATGTCGCTGGTGGTGAGGTGCTGCCCGTCGAAGGCCAGGACCGTCGGCACGCGTTCCCCGGCCGCCGCCAGCGCCACCAGCCGATCATGCTCGAACGCCAGCAGGGCGGCGCCATCGGTCTGACTCACGGCTGGCCAGGGCACCGGCACACCCAGGGCGCGCGCCATCAGCCAGATGCCCAGCGACTTTCGCCGGCTGCGCAGCGGCCGGTCGGCGGACTTGGTCCAAGTGCGCTCGGCGGCGGCGGAATGCGGGTTGGGCTGGCTCATGGGGGCGGCAGAAGACCGGCGATTATCCCGGCAAGACCGCCCGCCCCTTCACGGCGCGTCGGCGTAGCGCCGCCACTCCCAGTCCGACACCTCGCGGCTGAACTCGGCCCATTCGTCCCGCTTGACCTGCAGGAACTGCCCGCAGAAGCCCGCCCCCACCGCCTCCCGCAGGGCGGTGTCGGCCTGCAGGGCGTCCAGCGCGGCATGCAGGTCGCGGGGGAGGCGCGGCGGCAGGACATCGCCCCGCGCATGGCCTTCGTAAAGGTCATCTTCGGTCGGCGGCACCGGCGGCAAGGCGCGGTCGATGCCGTCCAGGCCAGCCGCCAGGGTGCCGGCCAGGGCGGCGTACACGTTGCACGACGGGTCGGGCAGCCGCCACTCCAGCCGGCCAGCCACAGTGCGGACCAGGCAGGTGCGGTTGTTGTCGCCGATGGCCTTCCACACCGGCGACCAGGTGGTGCCGGAAGCACTGCGGCTGGCGGCCAGCCGGCGGTAGCTGTTGACCGTGGGCGCGCACAGCGCGGCCAAGGCATCGGCATGGTGCAGCAGCCCGGCCGCAAAGCGGTGGCCCAGCTCGCTCAGACCCAGAACCCCGGCCGGATCGGCCATGAGGGCGTGGCCTTGGTGATCGGTGAGACTGAGGTGGAAATGCAGACCGCTGCCCGGCGCATGGGCCAGCGGCTTGGGCATGGTGGAAAACACCATGCCGTGTTCGCGCGCCACCTCGCCGGCCGTGAGCTTGAACAGCTGGTAGCGGTCGGCGGCGGCCAGCGCGTCATCGAAGCGGTAGTTCACCTCGTACTGGCCGCAGGCGTCCTCGTGGTCGATCTGCTGCAGCTCGAAACCCAGGTCCTGCAGGGTCTGGCGAAGCCGGTCCAGAAAACCGAAGTTGCGGCCGATGGCGCGCAGGTCGTACGAGGGTTTGGCCAGCGTGTCCTCGGCATCGGCCAGGGCCAGGCTGCTTTCGGCGCGGCGCAGCAGAAAGAACTCGGGCTCGATGCCCACCCACAGCGTCCAGCCGCGCTGGCGCAGCCGCTCCACCTGGACCTTGAGCAGCTGGCGCGGGCAGGTGTCCAGCGGCTCGCCGCCGGCAAAGCCGTCGCACACCGCATGGGCCACGCCGGCCATGAAGGGCCAGGGCTGCAGGCTCTGGGGCAGCACACGTCCCATGTATTCGCTGCGCGGGCCCATGCGCGGCAGGCCGGTACCGGTGATGCTGGGGCCGGAGAAGCCGGCGCCCTCGGCCACCGCCTGGGGCAGCTGGTCCAGCGGTACCAGCTTGCCTTTCACGCCGCCGTTCAGGTCGGTGAAGGTGGCCAGCACCGAATGGATTCCCTGCGCCCGCAGGGCCGCCATGCGGTCGGCCAGGTCGGCCTGACCCGCAGCGCTCAAGCTCAAGCCAGCACCTCGGCCAGCGCGGCGTCCAGCACGGCCAGGCCTTCGTCGAACACCGCGTCCTCGATGGTCAGCGGGAACAGGAAGCGGATGACGTTGCCGTACACACCGCAGGTCAGCAGCAGCAGGCCACGGGCCAGTGCGGCGGCCTGCACCTTCTTGGTGGTGTCGGCGTCCGGCGCACCGGTCTTGGGGTCGATGAACTCGCAGGCCACCATGGCACCCAGACCGCGGATGTCGCCGATGCGCGGGCGCACCGCGCGCTGCGCGATCAGGTGACCGATGAGCTTGTCGCCCAGGCGCTGGGCGCGCTCGCACAGCCGCTCTTCCTCGATCACGTCCAGCACCGCGTGCGATGCCGCAATGGCCAGCGGGTGGCCGGCGTAGGTGCCGCCCAGGCCGCCGGGGGCGGGCGCGTCCATCACCGCCTGCCGGCCCGACACGGCAGACAGCGTGGTGCCGCCGGCCAGGCTCTTGGCCATGGTGATCAGGTCGGGCGACACGCCGTAATGCTCCATGGCAAAGAGCTTGCCGGTGCGGGCAAAGCCGGTCTGCACCTCGTCGGCGATCAGCAGGATGCCGTGCTGGTCGCACAGCTCGCGCAGCCACTTCACGGCGGCCGGCTGGATCGGGTTGAAGCCGCCCTCGCCCTGCACCGGCTCGAACACGATGGCCGCCACGCGCGAGGGCTCGATGTCGCACTTGAACAGCTGCTCGATGGCCTTTCTGGTGTCGTCCAGCGAGGCGCAGTGGCACGGGAACGGCACGTGGTAGATCTCGGGCGGGAACGGTCCGAAGCCGGCCTTGTAGGGCTGCACCTTGCCGGTGAGCGCCACCGAGAACAGGCTGCGGCCGTGGAAGGCGCCGCCAAATGCAATGACGCCGCTGCGCCCGGTGGCAGAGCGCGCGATCTTGATGGCGTTCTCGATGGCCTCGGCACCGGTGGAGAAGAAGGCCGTCTTGGCCGGCCCGTCGATGGGCACCAGCGCGTTGATGCGCTCGGCCAGCGCCACGTACTCGGCGTACGGCACCACCTGGTAGCAGCTGTGGGTGAATCGCTGCAGCTGCGCGGCGATGGCGGCCTGCACCTTGGGGTGGACATGCCCGGTGTTGAGCACCGCAATGCCGCCGGCAAAGTCAATGAAGCGGCGGCCCTCGATGTCCCAGAACTCGGCGTTCTTGGCACGGTCGATGAAGAAGTCGCCCATCACGCCCACACCGCGCGGCGTGGCGGCCAGGCGGCGGGCATGCCAGGCGGCGTTGGTGTGCGGGGCCTGCAGGGTGTCGGGGGTTTGCGGGGCGTTCATGGGCGTCTCCTTCAGACAGGGGAATCGATCCGGATCCAGGTCGTCTTGACCTCGGTGTACTTGTCGAACGCGTGCAGCGACTTGTCGCGGCCCACACCGCTCTGCTTGAAGCCGCCGAAGGGCACGGTGATGTCGTCCTCGTCGTACTGGTTCACATGCACCGTGCCGGCGCGCAGGGCACGCGCCACACCGTGGGCACGGTTGATGTCGCGCGTCCAGACCGCTGCCTGCAGGCCGTAGATGTTGCTGTTGGCCTGGCGCACCACGTCGGCCGCATCGGTGAAGCTCAGCACCGACAGCACCGGGCCGAAGATCTCTTCGCGGGCAATGGTCATGTCGTTCTTCACGCCATCGAAGATGGTGGGCTGCACATAGAAGCCTCCCTTCACCGGCTCGGTGGCCTCGCCGCCGGCCAGCAGCTTCGCGCCTTCGCTGCGGCCGCTCTCGATGTAGCGCAGCACCGTGTCCATCTGCACCTTGTCGACGATGGCACCCATCACGGTGGACTTGTCCAGCGGGTTGCCCGGCTGGTAGCGCGGCACCAGGGCCAGCGCCTTTTCCAGGAAGGCGTCCTTGATGGAGGCCTCCACGAACAGGCGCGAGGGCGCATTGCAGCTCTCGCCCTGGTTGAAGAAGATGCTGCCCACGGCCGCTTCCACCGCGCGGTCCAGGTCGGGGCAGTCGGCGAACACGATGTTGGGCGACTTGCCGCCCAGCTCGGTCCAGGCCCGCTTGAGGTTGCTCTGCCCGGCCATCACATGGATCTGCTTGCCCACCCGCGTGCTGCCGGTGAACGCAATGCAGTCCACGTCCATGTGCAGTGCCAGCGGGCTGCCGGCTTCCTGGCCGTAGCCGGGCACCACGTTGAACACGCCGGGCGGAATGCCGGCCGCCAGCGCCAGCTCGGCCAGGCGCAGCGCGGTCAGCGGGCTCTTCTCGCTGGGCTTGAGCACCACCGAATTGCCTGCGGCGAGTGCCGGCGCGATCTTCCAGGCCGCCATGATCATGGGGTAGTTCCAGGGCACGATCACGCCGACCACACCCACCGGCTCGCGGGTGATGAGCGCCAGCGCGGTGCTGGGCGTGGGCGCGATCTCGTCATAGACCTTGTCCACTGCCTCGCCATACCAGCGGATGCAGTTGGCCGCGCTGTTCACGTCCACCGCGCGGGCGTACTTCACCGGCTTGCCCATGTCCAGGGTCTCGGTCAGGGCCAGCTCGTCGGCATGGGCAATGAGCTGATCCGCAAACTTCAGCATCACCCGCTTGCGCGCGGCCGGCGCCATGCCGCTCCAGCGCCGGTCTTCAAAGGCGGCACGGGCCGCGGCCACGGCCGCGTCGATGTCGGCCGCACCACAGCGCGCCACCGGGGTGAGCAGGCGCCCGTCCACCGGGGAGAGGCAGTCGAAGGTCTGACCGTCGCGCGCGTCCACGCGCTGGCCATTGATGACGGCACGGCCGTCGAAGCGGGGGGTGTTGCTGGCGTTGTCGCTCATGAGAGTCCTCAGATTGGCCCCCATGCTAGCCCGGGAAAGCCGCAACACGCCAGTCCACTTTGGCAGACGGGGGGGTGTCCACCGGCGCTGGACGGCCGTACTCGCAACCCCCTGCTCACATCCAGCAAGAAACCGCCCTCCCCCGTTTTCGGGGACAGCGGGCGGTCAGGCGGTCACTTCACTTGCAGGGCTGCCATCTCGGCCCGCGCCGCCGCCGCGATCTCGCGCTCGCGGCGCCGCGTCTGCCGCGCCACCCACACCGCATAACCCACGATGACGATGGTGACGGTGACGATCAGCAGCGTGGCCGCCGCGTAGATGGTCGGGTTGATGCCTCGGCGGGCGTAGCCGAAGATCACCTGCGGCAGCGTGCTCACGCCCGGGCCGGACAGGAATTCGGAGATCACCACGTCGTCGAACGACAGGGTGAAGGCCAGCAGGAACGCCGCCAGGATGGCCTGGAAGATGTTGGGCAGCGTGACCAGGAAGAACACCTGGATGGGCCGGGCGCCCAGGTCCATGGCGGCTTCTTCGGTGGACCGGTCCATCTCCATCAGGCGCGACTGGATCACCACCATGCCGTAGGCCATGCCCAGCAGCGTGTGGCCCAAGATGATGGTGAGCATGCCGCGCTCCGGCCAGCCGAACACGTTCTGCGCGCCCACCGCCAGCAGCAGCAGCGACAGGCCGATGATCACCTCGGGCATGACCAGCGGCGCATTCACCATGCCGCTGAAGATGGTGCGGCCCGCGAACCGCCGGTAACGCACCAGCACGAAGGCGGCGAAGGTGGCCAGCACGGCCGACAGGACGCCGGTGATGGTGGCCACCTTGAGCGACAGGAAGAAGCCTTCGACGATCTTGGTGTCGCGGGTCAGCGCCTCGTACCAGCGCAGCGAGAAGCCGGTGAACCGGGCGTCCTGCCGGGTGCTGTTGAACGAGAACACCATCATGAACACCAGCGGCGCGTACAGGAACGCGAAGACCAGCGCCATCCAGAGCTTGCCGGTGTGTTTCTCAAAAAGCTGTTTCATGGCCGGCTCCTCAAGCGCGCTGGTCGGATTTGCTGCTGTAGTGGTAGTACAGCGCCAGGGGCACGACGATGACCGCGATCATGACCACGGCAAGTGCCGTGGCCCTCGGCCAGTTGTTGGCGGTGAACATCTCGTCCCACACCACGCGGCCGATCATGAGGTTCTCGGGTCCGCCCAGCAGGGAGGGGATCACGAACTCGCCCACGCAGGGAATGAACACCAGCATGAAGCCGGCGATGATGCCCGAGCGCGAGAGCGGCACGGTCACCAGCCAGAAGGCCTTGAACGGCGTGGTGCCCAGGTCGTAGGCGGCCTCCAGCAGCCGGAAGTCCATCTTCACCAGGTTGGCGTAGAGCGGCAGCACCATGAAGGGCAGGTACACATAGGTCATGCCCACCAGCATGGACACGTTGGTGTAGAGCATCTGGATCGGCTCGCTGGTGATGCCCAGGGCCATGAGCGAGCGGTTGAGCACGCCCTGGTCGCCCAGGATGCCCTTCCAGGCATAGACCCGCAGCAGGAACGAGGTCCAGAACGGCAGCATCACCATCAGCAGCAGGGCCGGGCGCACGCTGGCCGGCGAGCGGGCGATGAAGTAGGCGAACGGATAGCCGATCACCAGGCACAGCACCGCCGTGCACAGCGCATACCAGATGGAGCGCAGGTAGGCCTCCACATACAGCGTCTGGAACAGCGGCGCGCCCTCCTCCATGCGGAAGATGGAGAGGTAGTTCTCGTACTTCAGGCTCAGAACGCCGGTGACGGGGTCCCACAGCGGCTTGAACGGGCTGAGGTCGTCGCCCATGTCCACAAAGCTGATGTAGAGCAGGATCAGGAAGGGCAGGAAGAAGAAGACGATCAGCCAGGCGTAGGGCACGCCGATGACGAATCGCTTGCCGGGGGTGGGCAGGTTCATGGGAAGTCCTCCGGCGGGGTTCAGTCGCGCAGCACCACAGCGTCGGTGTCGTCCCACCAGAAGAAGACCTCGTCTTCCCAGGTGATGCCCAACCGCTCATGGCGCGAGCCGTTGGGCTCGGTGATCTTCACCCGCGCGCCCTGCGGCGTGATGACGATGTAGGTGTTGTAGGAGCCGAAGTAGGCGATTTCCTTGACCCGGCCACCAAACACGTTGTGGTCCATGTCGGCCGGACGCTCCTTGCCGATGCTCACCTTCTCCGGTCGCACCGCCACGGCCACCGGCATGCCCATGCTGCCGCTGATGCCGTGGCCCACATGCACCTCGCCGATGGCCGTGGTCACGGCGCAGCGGTCGGGCTCGTCCAGGCTGAGCTTGCCTTCGAACAGGTTCACGTTGCCGATGAAGTCGGCCACGAAGCGGTTGCCCGGGTATTCGTAGATCTGCTGCGGCGAGCCCACCTGCAGCACGCGGCCCTTGCTCATGATGGCGATCCGGCTGGCCATGGTCATGGCCTCTTCCTGGTCGTGGGTCACCATCACGCAGGTCACGCCCACCTGCTCGATGATGTTGACCAGCTCGAACTGCGTCTGCTCGCGCAGCTTCTTGTCCAGCGCGCCCAGGGGCTCGTCGAGCAGCAGCAGCTTGGGCTTCTTGGCCAGGCTGCGGGCCAGGGCCACCC
>CALRSR020000052.1:0-11551 GCA_943370825.1 Allobosea thiooxidans
GTCGCAATGAGGTCGAGCGCTTGTTCCGTCGGCTCAAGGGCTATCGCCGCATCTTCTCGCGTTTCGAGAAACTCGACCTCATGTTCCTGGGCTTCATCAGCTTCGTCCTTGTCGCTGATGGGCTGAGGATGTGTTAACAGGCCCTAGCCCGCAGCGGTCACCCGCGCAGATTGGCGACAATGGCGTCTTTCCATCCGCCGATCCCTGCCATGCCGTTCACCACGCCGTTTGCCGATCGACTCAACAACGTCGAAACCTCCGCCATCCGCGAACTCTTCAAGCTGCTGGGCAAGCCCGGCATCATCAGCTTTGCGGGCGGTTTCCCGGACAGCGCGCTGTTCGATGTGGATGGCATCCGCGCAGCCGCCGACCAGGCGCTCACCCATGAGCCGGGTGCCGCCCTGCAGTACGGCGCCACCGAGGGCTATCAGCCGCTGCGCGAGCAGATCGCCGGCTTCATGGCCTCCAAGGGCGCAGCACGCGTGGCACCGAACGACCTGATCGTCACCACCGGCAGCCAGCAGGCGCTGGACCTGCTGGGCAAGACGTTGATCTCGCCCGGTGACAAGGTCATCGTCGAAGGCCCGACCTTCCTGGCCACCATCCAGTGCTTCCGCCTGTACGGGGCCGAACTCATCACTGTGCCGGTGGACGGGCAGGGCGCCCGCACCGACGTGCTGGAGTCGCTGATCGCCGAGCACAAGCCCAAGTTCGTCTACCTCATCCCCACCTTCGGCAACCCCAGCGGCGCCCTCATGAGCCTGGAACGCCGCCAGGCGGTGCTGGACATGGCGGTGCGGCACGACACCCTGATCGTGGAGGACGATCCCTACGGCGACCTGTACTTCGGCGAGGCGCCCCCGCCCAGCCTGCTGGCGCTGGCCGCCAGCGTGCCCGGCGCGCGTGACCGCCTGGTGCACTGCGGATCGCTCAGCAAGGTGCTCAGCCCGGGCCTGCGGGTGGGCTGGATGGTCGCCCCCCAGGAGCTGCTGGCCAAGGCCACCATGTGCAAGCAGTTCAGCGACGCCCACACCAGCACCTTTGCCCAGGCCACGGCAGCGCGCTATCTGGCCGCCGGCGGCATGCCGGCCACGCTGGCCAAGGTGCGCAGCGTGTACGCCGAGCGCGCCGGCACCATGGCCCAGGCCCTGCGCACGCAGCTGGGCGATGCCATCGAATTCGTGGAGCCGCAAGGTGGCCTGTTCATCTGGGCCCGCCTGACCGGGAACGGCGGGCGAGTGGCGGACGGTGCTGCGCTGGCCAAGGCCGCCATCGAGCAGGGTGTGGCTTTCGTGCCGGGTGCACCCTTCTATGCCCGCCAGCCCGATCCGGCCACCCTGCGTCTGAGCTTTGCCACCGCGCCCGTCGAGCAGATCCTCGAAGGCGTGGCCCGGCTGGCCCGCGCCTGCTGATCAATGGGTCTGCGCTGCAGACCGGTCGCTCTTCCACGCGAGCATGGCTTCCTCGGTGCCAGGCTCGCGTCCGCCCCACTGAGGTCCTGGGGGGATTCCCGGACCCATGAGTTCGCCCAGACGGCTGCGCAAGCCCAGATCAACACACCCGCCGGTGACGGGGTTGACCCTCAGCACACCCCGCTCCGTCGCCAGGAACAGAGCACCGTCCATCGAGGCCATCATGGCAAGGACGCGCTCGTGCAGCGTGTCGGGTATCGCCGGCTGCATGGCCTCCAGCACGACGGAATGTTCTGCGCTCTGCAGGTCGTAGCAGTGCAGCCGGTTGTCGGCTGCCGTCCAGAGGAGGCGGTTGTCCATGTGGGTGAGGGCACCTCGGAAGAGTGACGGCAAGGCCAGTCGAACGAGGAGGGTGGTGACGCCGTTGGAGGGCTGGATCCGGTAGAGGTCGCCCTGAACGTCGATGCCGTACAGGAAGCCGTCAGGCCCTCCGTCCAGTGCGACGATCCGCCGGGCCTGGGCCAGTATGCCGATCCAGACCGTGTTGCCGTTGACGGGGTCGATCCGCAGCAGGTGCTGTCCGCCCACGCCGAAGAATTCCCGGTCGTGGGTGCGTGCCACGGCAGACAAGGGGGTGTCGACCCGGCAGATCTCGAAATGCTCCCCCGTCTCCATGCACAGCAGCGCCAGACCATTCTGCGCCGTGAGGCAATAGCGCTCGGTCACGGTGGATTGGAGCCGGAACAGGGCGGAGAGCTCAGGTCCGGTCGGTGTGGCCTGGATCGAGATGCTCAGTTCCCCCACGCAAGAGGTCCCTGCCGTGTCGCTCAGGTTGACGGTGAAGTGTTCTTCGATCGGTCCAGCGGTCAGGACATGCCGCTGGGACAGGCTGCGGCGTGCCCGGTAACGGAATTGACCGTTCCGCTCCACCTGCAGTTCTCCGTGCAGCCCGGAGAGGGGCTGGCCGGCCGGCACTGCGATCGACCCGAACCAGACCCCGGTGACGAACCGGGTGGGTCTCAGGATGGCTCCGCTGTCGGGCATCAAGCAGCCCGAGATGCTGGCGCCTGCAGGCGTCATGTGGCGGGCCAGGCTGGTGGTGTGGGTGGGGAAGGCAGAGGCACTCATGAACAACTCCTGACGTAGGGCTACGAGGGGCAAGGGTTGATGGTCCTGTCGCCGACCTGGGTCGGCAGGATGTAATGTCCTGTCTTGTCTACATCCTTGGATACAAGTGTTCCTCAGGGGGTATGGGTATTCCAATACTCCAAGCGAAGTATTTGTGATGGCCAGACCTCCGCTCAGGTCGGGTTGGAGACCTTCCGGCACAATTTGCCCATGCCCGTCTCCCTGATTCAAGAAGTGGTGCCCGAATCGCCCCCTGAGGGTGAATTTGTGCGTTTTCCCGGTTCGCCGTTCGAGCTGTTCCTGCCGTATCCGCCAGCCGGCGACCAGCCCCAGGCCATCGAGCAGCTCGTCGAGGGCGTGAACGACGGCGAGGTGTTCCAGACCCTGCTGGGTGTCACCGGCTCCGGCAAGACCTTCACCATGGCCAACGTGATCGCTCGACTGGGGCGTCCGGCCATCGTGTTTGCACCCAACAAGACGCTGGCGGCCCAGCTCTACAGCGAGTTCCGCGAGTTCTTCCCGAAGAACGCGGTGGAGTACTTCGTCAGCTACTACGACTACTACCAGCCCGAAGCCTACGTGCCCCAGCGGGACCTGTTCATCGAGAAGGACAGCGCCATCAACGAGCACATCGAACAGATGCGGCTGTCGTGCACCAAGAGCATCCTGGAGCGGCGGGACGTGGTCATCGTGGCCACTGTTTCGGCGATCTACGGCATCGGCAAGCCCGAGAGCTACCACCAGATGGTCATGACGCTGCGGGTGGGCGACAAGCTGGGGCAGCGCGATCTGATCGCCCAGCTCGTGCGCATGCAGTACGCCCGCAACGAGCAGGACTTCTCGCGCGGCAAGTTCCGTGTGCGCGGCGACACCATCGATGTGTTCCCGGCCGAACACTCCGAGATGGCCATTCGCATCGAACTGTTCGACGACGAGATCGAGAGCCTGCAGCTGTTCGACCCGCTCACCGGCCGGGTGCGCCAGAAGATCCCCCGTTTCACCGTGTTCCCCAGCAGCCATTACGTGACGCCCCGCGAGCAGGTGGTCAATGCGGTGGAGAGCATCAAGCTCGAACTGGACCAGCGTCTCAAAGAACTGGTGGGCATGGGCAAGCTGGTGGAGGCCCAGCGGCTGGAGCAGCGCACCCGCTTCGACCTGGAAATGCTCAGCGAGGTGGGCCACTGCAAGGGCATCGAGAACTACTCGCGCCACCTGGCCGGATCGCTGCCGGGCGAGCCGCCGTCCACGCTGACCGATTACCTGCCCAAGGATGCACTGATGTTCCTGGACGAGAGCCATGTGCTCATCGGCCAGTTTGGCGGCATGTACAACGGCGACCGGGCCCGCAAGACCACCCTGGTGGAATACGGCTTCCGCCTGCCCAGTGCGCTGGACAACCGGCCGCTGCGGTTCGAGGAGTTCGAAGCCCGCATGCGCCAGGTCATCTTCGTGTCGGCCACGCCGGCCGACTACGAGAACAGCCATGCCGGCCAGGTGGTGGAGCAGCTGGTTCGGCCCACCGGCCTGGTCGATCCCGAGATCGAGGTGCGACCGGCCACCCACCAGGTGGACGATGTGCTGCAGGAAATCCGCATCCGGGTCGAGAAGAACGAGCGGGTGCTGATCACCACGCTGACCAAGCGGATGGCCGAGCAGCTCACCGACTACCTCACCGAGAACGGCGTGAAGGTGCGCTACCTGCACAGCGATGTCGACACGGTGGAGCGGGTCGAGATCCTGCGCGATCTGCGCCTGGGCACCTTCGACGTGCTGGTGGGCATCAACCTGCTGCGAGAAGGCCTGGACATTCCCGAGGTGTCGCTGGTGGCCATCCTGGATGCCGACAAGGAAGGCTTCCTGCGGTCCGAGCGCAGCCTGATCCAGACCATCGGCCGCGCGGCCCGCAACCTCAACGGCCGGGCCATCCTGTACGCCGACAAGGTGACCGACTCCATGAAGCTGGCCATCGGCGAGACCGAGCGGCGACGGGCCCGGCAGATTGCGCACAACGAGGCCCGCGGCATCCAGCCCAAGGCGCTGAACAAACGCATCAAGGATCTGATCGACGGCGTCTACAGCGAGAAGGCAGGCAAGGAGGCAGACCGCCTCGCGGCGGAAAGCGCCCAGCGCGCAGCGGTGGACGCCATGGACGAACGCGATGTGGCGCGCGAGATCAAGCGGCTGGAAAAGCAGATGCTGGAGCACGCCCGCAACCTCGAATTCGAGAAGGCGGCCCAGGCGCGGGACCAGCTCGCCCGCCTCAAGGCCCAGGTGTTCGGTGCCACCGGCACCGACGCGGTGGCCTGACCGGCCCCCGGCCGGATACCCCCGGGTGTTTGTTTTTGTCTATCGACCCCATAGACACGCTTGCTGAGTTTGTCTTGGACAAACGCGTTCAGATCGCTACAATGCCGATCAAAACAGTAGGCTTTTCATCTAAACTCGACGAAAACAGTCGGAAAAGCCTTCGATAAAGACCAAGAGGTCGGGCGGGTGGGAACGGGGTCCGGGGCGAAAGCCTTCTGACCAAACCACGATGGTCAAGCCAACAAACGAAGGAGCTTGAAGATGCGCCTCACTACCAAAGGCCGCTTTGCGGTCACTGCCATGATCGACCTGGCCCTGCGCCAGAACAACGGACCGGTCACGCTGGCTGCCATCAGCCAGCGCCAGCAGATCTCTTTGTCGTACCTGGAGCAGCTGTTCGGCAAGCTGCGTCGGCACGAGCTCGTGGAATCCACCCGCGGCCCCGGCGGCGGTTACACCCTGGGCCGCAAGGCCGCAGACATCACTGTGGCCGACATCATCGTCTCGGTGGATGAACCCATCGACGCCACCCAGTGCGGCGGCAAGGAAAACTGCCTGGGCGAGGGCAACCGCTGCATGACGCACGAACTCTGGGCCCAGCTCAACGCCAAGATGGTCGACTTCCTCGACTCGGTGTCGCTGCAGTCGCTGGTGGACGAGCAGCTGGCCAAGGGTGTGGTGGTGGAGAACGCCCCCATGATCAAGCGCGCCATCTCGTCGGCTCCGGTGGTCAAGCCCATCCGCGTGAATGCGCCGAACTCGGTGTTTGCCCTGGGAGGCGCAGCCTTCTCGAAGTGATCGCCTTCCACGGGTCGCCACCTGGGCGACAGGGCTGCTGCCCGGCTTCAGTGCCGTGTCAGCAGCCCGTTGGAAACATTCCTTTTTTGCCAGCCAACGTCAGCCAGCCATGAGCACTCCCCACTTTCCCATCTACATGGACTACAGCGCCACCAACCCGTGCGATCCGCGCGTGGTGGATGCCATGATCCCCTGGCTGCGCGAGCACTTCGGCAACCCGGCCTCCCGCAGCCACGCCTGGGGCTGGGAAGCCGAAAAGGCGGTCGAGACCGCTCGTGAGCAGGTGGCTGCCCTGATCAATGCCGATCCGCGCGAGATCGTCTGGACCAGTGGTGCCACCGAATCCAACAACTTGGCCATCAAGGGTGCCGCCCAGTTCTACAAGGGCAAGGGCAAGCACCTGATCACCGTCAAGACCGAGCACAAGGCCGTGCTCGACACCATGCGTGAACTGGAGCGGCAGGGCTTCGAGGTCACCTACATGGACGTGCAGGCCGACGGCCTGCTCGATCTGGACGCCTTCCGCGCCGCCATCCGCCCGGACACCATCCTGGCTTCGGTCATGTTCGTGAACAACGAGATCGGCGTGATCCAGGACATCGCTGCCATCGGCGCCATCTGCCGCGAAAAGGGCGTGATCTTCCATGTGGACGCCGCCCAGGCCACCGGCCGCGTGGACATCGACCTGCAGACCCTGCCGGTCGATCTGATGAGCCTGACCTCGCACAAGACCTACGGCCCCAAGGGCATCGGCGCCCTGTATGTGCGTCGCAAGCCGCGCATCCGCATCGAGGCGCAGATGCACGGCGGTGGCCATGAGCGCGGCATGCGTTCGGGCACGCTGCCCACGCACCAGTGCGTCGGCATGGGCGAGGCTTACCGCATTGCCAAGGCCGAGATGCACGAGGAAAACCGTCGCATCAAGGCGTTGCAGGACCGTCTGCTGGCTGGCCTGAAGGACATCGAAGAGGTGTTCATCAACGGCCACGAGACCCGCCGCGTGCCGCACAACCTCAACATGAGCTTCAACTACGTCGAGGGCGAGTCGCTGATCATGGGCATCAAGGGTCTGGCCGTGTCGTCGGGCTCGGCCTGCACCTCGGCCAGTCTGGAGCCGAGCTATGTGCTGCGCGCCCTGGGCCGCAGCGACGAGCTGGCCCACAGCAGCCTGCGCATGACGATCGGCCGCTGGACCACCGAAGAAGAGATCGACTACGCGATTGCCACCATCCGCGAGAACGTGGCCAAGCTGCGCGAACTATCGCCCCTGTGGGAAATGTTCAAGGACGGTGTCGATCTGTCCACCATCCAGTGGGCCGCCCACTGAACCCCACGCATCAGGAGAACAACCATGGCTTATTCCGAAAAGGTCGTTGACCACTACGAGAACCCCCGCAATGTCGGCTCCTTCGACAAGGGCGACGACACCGTGGGCACCGGCATGGTCGGCGCCCCGGCCTGCGGCGACGTGATGAAGCTGCAGATCAAGGTGAACCCTTCCACCGGCGTGATCGAGGATGCACGGTTCAAGACCTACGGCTGCGGCTCGGCCATTGCATCGAGCTCGCTGGTGACCGAGTGGGTCAAGGGCAAGACGCTGGATGAGGCGGCTGCGCTCAAGAACAGCCAGATCGCCGAAGAACTGGCCCTGCCGCCGGTGAAGATCCACTGCTCCATCCTGGCCGAAGACGCCATCAAGGCGGCCGTGGACGACTACCGCAAGAAGCACGGCGCTGCCAGCTGAACGCCATGGCCGTCACGATTTCTGAAGCTGCTGCCCGCCACGTCACCCGCTACATTGCCAAGCGGGGCAAGGGCGTGGGCGTGCGTCTGGGTGTCAAGACCACCGGCTGTTCCGGTCTGGCCTACAAGCTGGAGTACGCCGACGAGATCGCACCCGAAGACGTGGTGTTCGAAGAGAACGGCGTCAAGGTGCTGGTGGATCCCAAAAGCCTGGCCTACATCGACGGCACGCAGCTCGACTTCGTGCGCGAAGGCCTGAACGAGGGCTTCCGCTTCCACAACCCCAACGAGCGCGACCGCTGCGGTTGCGGCGAGAGCTTCAGGGTCTGATCCCGGCCGATTGCCTCCACCTGTCGCCGCCCGTGCGTTCGCGCCCTGGCGGCGTTTCTTTTCCATGAACCTGCAATCCAACGACTTCGAGCTGTTCGGGCTCAGCCCTGCCTTCGGCATTGACCGCGCCCTGGTGGACGAGCGCTGGAAAGACCTGCAGCGCCAAGTCCACCCGGACCGGTTTGCCACGTCCGACGCAGCCCAGCAGCGGCTGTCCATGCAGTGGTCGGTGCGCATCAACGAAGCCTACCAGCGCCTGAAGGACCCGCTCAAGCGGGCGGCCTACCTGTGTGAACTGCACGGTGCGCCCATCGAGGCCGAGAGCAACACCGCCATGCCGGCCGACTTCCTGATGCAGCAGATGGAGTGGCGCGAGCAGCTCGACGAGGCCACGGGTGCCGCCGCGCTGGAAGACCTGGCCGACGAGGTGGCTGCGGCCCGGCGCCAGCGGGTCGAGGCGCTGAGGGTCACTGCCGACGAGCAGCACGACTACCCGGCCCTGGCGCGTCAAGTCAGAGCCCTCATGTTCATTGAGCGCTTTGCCCGCGATGTCGAGGCGCGCCTCGATCAGCAGGGACAATAGACGATTTCCCCGGTAGGACATTTCCCCCATGGCGCTTCTGCAGATTTCCGAACCCGGCCAGTCGCTGGACCCGCACCAGCGGCGTGTGGCCGTGGGCATCGACCTGGGCACCACCCATTCGCTGGTGGCCTCGGTGCGGCACGGTGTGGCCGAGTGCCTGCCGGCCGAAGACGGCCGCGTCATCCTGCCCAGCGTGGTGCGTTACCTCGATCCGGCCCAGGGCGGCTCGGGCCGTCAGATCGGCTTTGACGCACTGGCTGCCCAGGTGGAGGACCCGGCCAACACCATCAGCTCGGTCAAGCGGCTCATGGGCCGCCGGCGCGATCAGGTGGGTGATGTGGACAAGCTCTCCTATGCTGTGGTGGACGAGAACGGCATGGCCGTGGTCGAAACGGTCGCCGGCCGCAAGACCCCGATGGAGGTGAGTGCCGAGATCCTGGCGACCCTGCGCTTTCGCGCCGAGGACAGCTTCGACGACGATCTGTATGGCGCGGTCATCACGGTGCCGGCCTATTTCGACGACGCCCAGCGCCAGGCCACCAAGGACGCCGCGCAGCTGGCCGGCATCAACGTGCTGCGCCTGATCAACGAACCCACTGCCGCCGCCATCGCCTACGGCCTGGACAACGGTGCCGAGGGTGTGTACGCCATCTACGACCTGGGCGGCGGCACCTTCGACATTTCCATCCTGCGCCTGACCCGGGGCGTGTTCGAGGTGATGGCCACCGGCGGCGATTCCGCCCTGGGCGGCGACGACTACGACCAGGCCCTGGCCGGCTGGGTGCTGGCACAAGCCGGCCTTGCCATGCCCTCCAGTGCCTCCGAGCGCGCCGGCCTGCACCGCGAGGCCCGCCGCGTCAAGGAAGCCCTGACCTATGCCGATGTCGTGGCCTTTGCCGCCACCGTAGGTGGCCAGCCGGTCGAGCGCGATGTGAGCCGCGCAGACTTCGAGGTCTGCACCCGCGCGCTCACCGACCGCACCATGGCCGCCGTGCGCAAGGTGCTGCGCGACGCCGGCGTGACCCGTGACGAGGTGCAGGGCGTGGTGATGGTGGGCGGCTCCACCCGCATGCCGGTGATCCGCCGCTCCGTGGGCGAATTCTTCGGCCGCGAGCCGCTGATCAACCTCAACCCCGACGAGGTGGTGGCGCTGGGTGCCGCCATCCAGGCCAACGCCCTCGCCGGCAACAGCCGCGACGGCGACCTGCTGCTGCTCGACGTGATCCCGCTGTCCCTGGGCATCGAGACCATGGGCGGTCTGGTCGAACGCATCGTGCCGCGCAACACACCCATCCCGGCCGCACTGGCCCAGGACTTCACCACCTACCAGGACGGCCAGACCGCCTTGTCGTTGCACGTGGTGCAAGGCGAGCGCGATCTGGTGGCCGACTGCCGCAGCCTGGCCCGCTTCACGCTGCGCGGCATCCCGCCCATGGCGGCCGGTGCGGCCCGCATCCGCGTGACCTTCACCGTGGACGCCGACGGCCTGCTGTCGGTGGCCGCCAAGGAGCAGGGCAGCGGCGTGGAAGCGCGCATCGACGTGAAGCCGGCCTATGGCCTGAGCGACGAGCAGATCGCTGCCATGCTGCAGGACAGCTTTGCCACCGCCCAGCAGGACATGCAGGCCCGCGCGCTGGTCGAAGCCCGCGTGGACGCCGACCGCATGCTGGTGGCCACCCGTTCCGCCCTGGCGGCCGATGGCGATCTGCTGAGCACCGAAGAACGCGCCGCCATCGACCAGCTCATGGCCGACCTGCAGACCGCCGTCACCAGCGAAGACGCTGCCGTGGTCGAAGCCGCCACCGACGCCCTGGCCAAAGGCACCGAAGCGTTTGCCGCACAGCGCATGAACCGCGGCATCCAGCAGGCCCTGGCCGGCAAGAAACTCGAAGAAGTCTGAACACCACCATGCCCACGATCAAGATCCTGCCCCACGCCGAATACGCCCCCGAAGGCAAGACCATCACCGCGCCGGCCGGCACCTCCATCTGCGAGGCCCTGCTGGACAACGGGGTGAACATCGAGCACGCCTGCGACATGAGCTGCGCCTGCACCACCTGCCACGTGGTGGTGCGCGAAGGTTTTGCCAGCCTGAACGAGGCCGACGAGACCGAAGACGACCTGCTCGACCGCGCCTGGGGCCTGGAGCCGAACTCGCGCCTGAGCTGTCAGGCCATCCTGGCCCAGAAGGACGTGACGATAGAGATCCCCAAGTACACGATCAACCACGCCAAAGAGAATCACTGACCCCCACGCTCCCATGCGCCAGATCGTTCTCGACACTGAAACCACCGGCCTGTCGGCCGACAACGGCGACCGCATCATCGAGATCGGGTGCGTCGAACTGCTCAACCGCAAGCTCACCGGCCACAACCTGCACCACTACGTCAACCCGGAGCGCGACAGCCACGAAGACGCACTCAAGGTGCACGGCATCAGCAACGAGTTCCTGCGCGACAAGCCCAAGTTCGCTGCCATTGCCGACGAGCTGATCGAATACCTGCGCGGTGCGGAGCTGATCATCCACAACGCGCCGTTCGACATCGCGTTCCTGAACAAGGAAATGGAACGCCTGGGCCGCCCGCCCATCACCAGCGTGGTGGCCGGCGTGACCGACAGCCTGGTCATGGCCAAGGAGATGTTCCCCGGCAAGCGCAACGGCCTGGATGCCCTGTGCGACCGCCTGGGCGTGGACAACTCCGGCCGCACGCTGCACGGCGCGCTGCTGGATGCCGAACTGCTGGCCGACGTCTACATCAACATGACGCGCGGCCAGGACGCGCTGCTCATCGACAGCGGCGACGCGCCCGGCGAATCCGGCGTGGCCGAGGTGATCGATCTGCGCCAGTTCGACCTGCCGGTGCTGCGGGCCAACGAGCAGGAAGCCCTGGCCCACGAAGGCGTGCTGGGCGACCTGGACAAGGCCAGCAAGGGCAAGACGGTGTGGCGCACGCTGGGCGCTGCAGCGGCCGCTTGAAAAAATTCGGGTCTGCTTCAGAACGGTCTGAAAAGCTGGCTATAATCTGAGGCTTCCGACAGATTGGGCAGCTTGTTGAATGCAACAGGTTGCCACCCTGATCGGGCGGTTAGCTCAGTGGTAGAGCACTGCCTTCACACGGCAGGGGTCGCAGGTTCGAACCCTGCACCGCCCACCAGACAAAAGCCCTTGAACGCAGGTTCAAGGGCTTTTTTGTTGGCAATCAAAGTTCTCACCAATCCCTTACCAACACTTACAGTCGGGGGTATTCGT
>CALRSR020000053.1:0-11170 GCA_943370825.1 Allobosea thiooxidans
GGGGTACCCACCCCCGACGCTCACAGGCCAACCCAAACACTGCTCGCGAACCCAGGTCTTCTCCTGTCCGAGCGCGAAGCGGAGGCAGGGGGCGGGCCGGGCGACGATTTGGGCGAGCCGTATGAGGAGCCCGGGGTACCCACCCCCGACGCGGTCTCCGCCAACGAAGCAAAGAACCGACGCAACGAGGACAACGGCAACAGCATCAGGTCGTGCAGGCACAACCCCGGCAAGGCCTCCAGCTGCTTACGCGACCACTTCACCCCGTTCGGCAGGAAA
Organism: Allobosea thiooxidans; assembly: GCA_943370825.1. Taxonomy (GTDB): domain Bacteria; phylum Pseudomonadota; class Gammaproteobacteria; order Burkholderiales; family Burkholderiaceae_C; genus Hydrogenophaga. The sequence goes on from CALRSR020000053.1 coordinate 280, forward strand.
CGCTTCTCGGGCGGCAGCACCGCATCGGCCTGGGCCTGGGTGCCGATGCGCCACAGCAGGCTCTCGTTCTTCAGGCGCGCACCGCCACAGGTCGGGCATTCGGTGTAGCTGCGGTACTTGGACAGCAGCACCCGGATGTGCATCTTGTAGGCCTTGCTCTCCAGGTACTCGAAGAACCGGTCCACGCCGTACCAGTGCTGGTTCCACTTGCCGTTCCACTGCGGTGAACCGTGCTTCACCCAGTGCTGCTGCTCCGGCGTGAGCTTGGCCCAGGGCGTGTCGCGCGGGATGCCGCTGGCCTCGGCGTGGCGCATCAGGTCGTCCTGGCACTCCTTCCAGGCCGGGGTCTGGAAGACCTTGATGGCACCCGAGCGCAGGGTGAGCTTGTCGTTGGGGATGACCAGGCCGTAGTCCACCCCGATCACCCGGCCGAAACCGCGGCACGACTCGCAGGCACCGGCCGGCGAGTTGAACGAGAACATGGACGGCGCCGGATCGGCGTAGCGGATGTCGCTTTCGGGGCAGTGCAGGCCGGTGCTGAACTTCCAGATCCGTTCATCGCCTTCGGCCGGTGTCACATGCACCGTGAGCTGGCCGCTGCCACGCTTCAGCCCGGTCTCGATGGCTTCCATCACCCGGGCCGGTTCGGCATTGCCCAGGCGGAAGCGGTCGGCCACCACGTCGAGCAGCTTGACCGAAGTTTCGCCACGCTGCACCACGCGTTCGGACTGCACCCGGGTGTAGCCGCTGGCCGACAGCCACTGCTCCACCTCTTCGGCGCTGGTGTTGGCCGGCAGCTCCACCGGAAAGGTGACGACCAGGCGCGGGTCGGCTCCGGCCTCGGCACTCTCCACCCGGCGGTGCAGCTCGGCCAGGATGGTCTCAGGCGTGTCGTGCCGCACCGGCAGCGCGGTGTCGCGGTCGAACAGCGCGGCACCCCGGGCCATGAGCAGCTTGAGGTGGTCGTTCAGCTCGGTCATGGTGCCCACGGTGGAGCGCGAGCTGCGCACCGGGTTGGTCTGGTCGATGGCGATGGCCGGCGGCACGCCTTCCACCCGGTCCACCGCCGGCTTGTCCATGCGGTCCAGGAACTGGCGGGCGTAGGCGCTGAAGGTCTCCACATAGCGCCGCTGGCCTTCGGCGAACAGGGTGTCGAACACCAGGCTGGACTTGCCCGATCCGCTGGGTCCGGTCACCACCGTGAGCTCGCCGGTGCGGATGTCCAGATCGAGGTTCTTGAGGTTGTGCTGGCGCGCCCCCCGGATGCGGATCAGCCCGGTGCCCTCGTCGCCCGGCAGGGGTTCGTCGGCGGCGGGGTCGGACAGGGGGCGTTCATCGGACATGGCGAGGCTCCAGGGGCAAGGGCGGACCATTCTAGGGAGGCCCGCCCGACCCCACAGGGCCGTGCGCCATTCAGGCCGGCACGGTCGCCGGACGCACATCCACCGCGCAGTACTTGAGCTCGGCGATCTTGCCCACCGGGTCCAGCGCCGGATTGGTCAGCAGGTTGGCCGCCGCCTCGGCGTAGGCAAACGGAATGAAGGCAGCGTCAGCCGGCATGCCGTCGTCCAGCCGCACCGGCAGCTGCACGCTGCCGCGCCGTGAACGCACCTGGGCGGCGTCGCCGGCACCCAGGCCCAGGCGGGCTGCCGTGTCCGGGTGCAGGCTGACCACCGGTGCCGGCTCCAGCGCATCCAGCACCGTGGCTCGGCGGGTCATGCTGCCGGTGTGCCAGTGCTCCAGCTGCCGGCCGGTGATGAGCACCAGCGGGAATTCGGCGTCCGGCCTTTCCGCCGGCGCACGCAGTTCGGCCGGCACCAGGGTGGCGCGCCCGCTGGCGGTGGGGAAGCTGTCGGTGAAGACCACCGGGTGGCCGGGGTCGGCCTCGTCGGCCACCGGGTAGGTCACCGCCCCTTCGCGCTGCAGGCGGGCCCACGACAGGCCGGCGATGCTGGGCATCATGGAACGCATCTCCTCGAACACCGCGCCGATGCCCTGCCTCGCGTCCGCGCTGGCCGAGCCGTCCGGCGCAATGCCATAGCCCCATGACAGCCCCAGGCGCCGCGCCAGCTGTTCGGTGATCCAGGCGTCTGCCCGGGCCTGGCCGGGCGACGGCACCGCCTTGCGGCCGAGCTGCACGCAACGGTCGGTGTTGGTCACGCTGCCGGTCTTCTCGGGCCAGGCGGTGGCGGGCAGCACCACGTCGGCCAGGCAGGCGGTTTCGGTCAGGAAGATGTCCTGCACCACCAGATGGTCCAGCCCGGCCAGGGCCTCGCGGGCGTGGGTGGCATCGGGGTCGCTCATGGCCGGGTTCTCGCCCTGGATGAGCATGGCCTTGATGCGGCCGGCATAGGCGGCGTCGATGATCTCCACCACGGTCAGGCCCGGCTCGCTGCCCAGGCTGCCCGGGGCCAGGCCCCAGAGCTGCTCGGCCTGCGCGCGCGAGGCCGGGTCGCTGACCCGGTGGTAGTCGGGCAGCACCATGGGAATGAGGCCGGCGTCGCTGGCGCCCTGCACATTGTTCTGGCCGCGCAGCGGATGCAGACCGGTGCCGGGCCGGCCGATGTGGCCGGTGATGAGGGCCAGGGCGATCAGGCAGCGGGCGTTGTCGGTGCCGTGGGTGTGCTGGCTGACCCCCATGCCCCACAGGATCATGCTGTTGCGGGCCTTGGCGTAGGCACGGGCCACCTCGCGCAGGGTGTCTGCCGGAATGCCGCAGACCGGCGCCATGGCCTCGGGCGGAAAATCGGCCACGTGGGCGCGCAGCTGCTCGAAGTCCAGCGTGTGTGCGGCAATGTAGGACGGGTCGGTCAGGCCCTCTTCGATGATGATGTGCAGCATCGCGTTGAGCAGGGCCACGTCGGTGCCGGGGTGGAAGGCCAGGTGCGCGTGGGCATGGCGGGCCAGCTCGGTGCGGCGCGGGTCGGCCAGCACCAGCCGGGTGCCGCGCTGGATCGCGTTCTTGATCCAGCTCGCGCCCACCGGGTGGTTCTGCGCCGGGTTGGCGCCGATCAGCAGCACGAAGTCGGCGTGCTGCACGTCGCGCAGCGGATTGGTGACCACGGCCGAACCCAGGCCCTCCATCAATGCTGCCACGCTGGAGGCATGGCACAGGCGGGTGCAGTGATCGACGTTGTGGGTGGCAAAGGCGCTGCGGATCAGCTTCTGGAACAGGTAGGCCTCTTCGTTGGTGCCCTTGGCCGATCCGAAGCCGGCCACGGCGGCATCGCGGCCGGTGGCGGGCTGCGCCTGGCGGGCGCGAAGCAGGCCGGCAGCGGCAGCGTCGAGTGCCTCTTCCCAGGTGGCTTCGCGGAACAGTTCACGCCAGTCGCGCCGCTGCACATTCACCGGGTCCTTGGGCACGCCAGTCTTGCGGATCAGGGGCATGGTGAGGCGTTCGGGGCTGTGGGCGTAGTCGAAACCGAAGCGGCCTTTCACGCACAGCCGGCCTTGATTGGCCGGGCCCTGCGCGCCCGCCACGTGCTGGATCCGGTCGTCGCTGACGTGGTAGGTGAGCTGGCAGCCCACGCCGCAGAACGGACAGACCGAGTCCACCTGCTGCTGCGCCGGCCGAGCGAACACACCGTGCGCCGGGGCGATGGCACCGGTGGGGCAGGCCTGCACGCATTCGCCGCAGGCCACGCAGGTGCTGGCCCCCATGGGGTCGGCCTGGTCGAACACGATCTGCGCATGGCCGCCCCGGAAGGCCAGGCCCAGCACATCGTTGCCCTGCTCTTCGCGGCAGGCGCGGATGCAGCGGGTGCACTGGATGCAGGCGTCGAGGTTGACCGCCATGGCCGGGTGCGACGCGTCCTGCCCCACCGGCGCGCGGGCCGGGAAGCGGCCGGGCCGGGCCTGGGTTCTCGTGGCCCAGGTGGCGAGTTCGCTGTCGTGCTTGAGCGCGGCGGTGTCGGGCGCATCGGCCAGCAGCAGTTCCAGCACGGTGCGGCGGGCCCGGGTGGCGCGGTCGGACGCGGTGTGCACCACCATGCCTTCGACCGGCGCGCGGCAGCACGACGGCGCCAGCACCCGCTCGCCCTGCACCTCCACCACGCAGGCGCGGCAGTTGCCCGGGCTGCCCAGGCCGTCCTTGTGGCACAGGTGGGGCAGCTCGGTGCCGCAGCGCTGCGCCACATCGAGCAGGCTCTCGCCGGGTTGCGCGGTGACGCCCTGGCCATCGAGGGTGAATTGAACGGGGCTCATGCGGCGCTCCCTTCAAGACCGGCGCTGAGGCCGGCTTCTTCCGGGAAGAAGCGCAGCACGCTGTCCATGGGGTTGGGCGCGGCCTGGCCCAGGCCGCAGATGCTGGCGTCCCGCATCACGGCCGAGAGCTCGCCCAGCACGTCGGCGTCCCACACCGGGGCCTGCATGAGTTCGACCGCCCGGGTGGTGCCGGCGCGGCAAGGGGTGCATTGGCCACAGGATTCGTGTTCAAAAAAGCGCATCAGGTTGAGGGCAGCGTCGCGCACGCTGTCGGTGTGGCCCAGCACCACCACCGCCATGGAGCCCACGAAGGCGCCGTGTTCGGCCAGGGTGTCGAAGTCCAGCGGCACATCGGCCAGCGCAGCCGGCAGGATGCCGCCCGAGGCGCCACCCGGCAGGTAGGCCTTGAGCGTGTGGCCCGGCGCCATGCCGCCGCAGTGCTCGTCGATCAGCTCGCGCAGCGTGATGCCGGCCGGCGCCAGGTGCACGCCCGGTCGCGCCACCCGGCCCGACACCGAGAAGCGCCGCAGCCCGCTGCGCCCGCGCCGGCCTTGCCCGGCCAGCCAGGCCCCGCCGTGTTCCACGATGGCGGGTACCCACCACAGCGTCTCCAGGTTGTGGGCCAGGGTGGGCCGGCCGAAGACACCGTGCAGGGCCACGATGGGCGGCTTGAGGCGTGGCAGCCCGCGCCGTCCTTCGATGGATTCGATCAGCGCCGATTCCTCGCCACAGATATAGGCGCCAGCGCCCCGGCGCAGCTCGATGCGCGGCGGGGTCCAGGCGGTGAAGCGCGCACGCAGCGGCGACAGGTCGGCATCGAGGCGGTCGAGTTCGGCCTGCAACAGGGCGCGGGCGTCGTGGTACTCGTCTCGCAGGTAGAGCCATACATGTTCCAGGCCCACCACCTCGGCAGCGATCAGCACGCCTTCGAGCACCTGCGGGATGCCCTCGGCCAGCACGGCGGCGTCCTTGAAGGTGCCGACCTCGCCTTCGTCGATGTTGACCACGCCCATGCGCGGCCCGGGCTGGGCCCGCACCGTTTCCCATTTGCGCCAGGCCGGGAAGCCGGCGCCGCCCAGTCCGCGCAGGTTCGAGGCCTTGAGTTCGGCCAGCACCGCATCGGCGCTCACTTCGCCGGCCAGCAGACGCTGAAGCTGATGCCACTGTCCTGGCACCGGCGCGGGCAGCGGCTGGGCGTACACGCGGCCTTCGGTCACAGCGTCTGCAATGGCCTGGGCCGTGGCCTGCGCCATCCGATGCTGGCCCACGCAGGCGGCCGGCGCACCGTGGCACAGGCCGATGCAGGGTGCGGCCTCCAACGCCACCGGCTGGCCCTCCAGGGCCTGCTGGGTGGCGGCCAGAAGATCGTCAGCACCCGCCATGGCGCACGAGAGGCTGTTGCACACCCGGACCGTGATGGCAGGCACCGTTTCCGCGTCGTCCACGATGCGGAAGTGGTGGTAGAAGCTCGCCACCTCGAACACCTCGACCTGGCTCAGCCGCAGGTGCTCGGCCAGCGCGGCCAGCTGGCCCCGGCGCAGGGCACCCTCGGCATCGTTCAGGCGGTGCAGGTGTTCGATCAGCAGGTCGGCCCGCGCCTCCAGCCCTGCGCACAAGGCCCGCACACGGGCACGGGCGGCAGGCTCCACCTGCCGGCCCTTGGGCGTGAAGCCGGGCCGGCGGCGGCCGGTGCCGGTGTCGGCGGGGTGGATGGGGATGACGGTGGACGGGATCGGGCTCATGCGGCGCAGGGTAGCACCGGGGTGACCGGTCAATATGCACATCTGTGCATAAACTCCGACCATGCGCATCCAGCTCGACACCCGGTGGCAGATCGGCCCCGACGACGGCCCGGCCCTGGATGCCGGCGCCCTGCTCCAGCTGCTCGCCGGCATCCAGGCCAGCGGCAGCATTGCCCAGGCCGGGCGCGACCTGGGCCTGTCGTACCGCCATGCCTGGGGCCTGCTGCGGCAGGCCGAAGCGGTGCTGGGTCAGCCGCTGCTGGAACGCGGGCGCGGTCAGGGGTCGGTGCCGACCGAACTGGCACAGCGCCTGGTGTGGGCCGATGCCCGCATCGCTGCCCGCCTGCAGCCCCTGCTGGAAACCCTGGCCGCCGAGGTGGAGGGCGAACTCGGCCGGGTGCAGCGGCGCCGACGCGCTGTGCCGCGCCTGCATGCCAGCCACGGTTTTGCAGTGGCCGCGCTGCGCGAGCAGCTGGCGGCACGGTCGGTGCGGGTGGAGGTGCGTTACCGCAACAGCCTGGAGGCCGTGGCCGCCCTGGCCCAGGGCGATTGCGAACTGGCCGGCTTCCACCTGCCCCTAGGCGAATTCCAGAGCGCCGCCGCCGCGCGCTACGCCCCCTGGCTCGACCGCCACCAGCACCGGCTGGTGCACTTGGCGGTGCGCACCCAGGGCCTGTTCGTGGCGGCCGGCAATCCGCTGGGGGTGCGGGGCGTGGCCGATCTGACCCGGGCGGACCTGCGCTTCGTCAACCGGCCCGAAGGCTCGGGCACCCGGGTGCTGACCGACCTGCTGCTGCGCCGACATGGCATCGCACCCCGCCAGGTGACGGGTTACGACAGCACCGAACTCACCCACGCCGCCGTGGCCGCCTTCGTGGCCAGCGGCATGGCCGATGTGGGCATGGGCGTGCAGACCGCCGCGCACCGCTTCGGCCTGCACTTCATTCCGCTGCTCAAGGAGCGGTACTTCTTTGCGCTGCCGGCCGACGGCCTGGACCGTGACGAGCTGCGGCCGGTGCTCGCAGTGCTGCGGTCCCCCGCCTTCCGCTCTCGGGTGGCGGGCCTGCAGGGCTACGAGGCGGCGCGCACCGGCGAGGTGCTGACGCTGGCCGACGCGCTGGACGGCTGACGCCGATTGAGGAAGTCTTCAGCGCGGGCGCTGCACCGCAGCCGGAAGTGCAGCGGCGGTGTCCCAGGGGCCACCGGGTGCAAACCAGGCATCGCCGGACAACCAGGCCGACACCATGGACAGGGCATCGAAGCCCCAGAACACGCGGTCGTCCACCACCACCGACGGCACACCGAACAGGCCCAGGGCCAGCGCTTCGTCGGTGTTGGCGCGCAGCTGCTGGCGCACCGCATCGCCCTGCGGATCCTGCCAGGCACGGCCGCACTCGGCCACATGGGTTCTGAGCGTGTCTTCCAGCGCCTGCAGCCGGGCCGGGTCGGTGGCCTCGGCCCCGCCGGACTGCCACACATGGGCGAACAGCTGCGCCGTGACCCAGCGGCTGGTCTCCCCAGGGGCATCGGGTAGCGCTGCGGCCAGACCCAGGCGCAGCAGCGCCAGCGGGTTGAAGGGATGGGCCGCCGGCATCTGCAGCGGCAGACTGTGGGCATGGGCCAGCCACTGCACCTGGCGATAGGTCCAGTCGCGCTTGGGGGCGATCTCGGCCGGGCCCAGCTGCCCATGCGCCTTGAGCAGGCCGGCGAACAGGATGGGCCGGTAATGCACCGCCACGCTGTGCCCGGCCAGGGCATGGGGCAGTGCCAGGAAGGCCAGGTGGGCGTACGGCGAGATGGGGTCGTAGAAGAAGCGGATGTCCTTCATGGCGCGATCCCCTGCCGCGCCTCGATGTCGCGCCACACCGCCAGTTTGGACGCGTCGTCCAGCCGGGACCAGGCGCCGATCTCGGCCAGGGTGCGGTGGCAGCCCACGCAATGGCTGTTGCTCTCGTCGAGCCGGCAGACCGAGATGCAGGGTGACGGCGCCACCACACCCGGCTGGCGCTCCCGCGCAGCCTGCAGGGTCACGGCGCGGCTCATGCGGCCTCCTGGGTCACGTCGGCCACCGGCGCGCCGGTGTAGCGCTCCAGCTCCTGCGGGGTCAGCGGGAACACCGCATGCGGATGACCCGCTGCAGCCCACACACGATCAAAGCGGAACAGCTCGCGGTCGATCAGCACCACCGGCGGCTCGGCATGGGCCAGCGGGGACACGCCGCCAATGGAGAAGCCGGTGCGCGCCTTCACGAAGTCGGCATCGGCCCGGCCCAGCTTCGTGCCCTCAGGGCAGACCAGGGCCTGCACCTTTTTTTCGTCCACGCGGCGGTCGCCGGAGGTCACCACCAGCACCGAACGGTCGTCGCTCTTGCGGCGGAAGATGATGCTCTTGGCAATCTGCCCCAGGGCCACGCCCAGGGCATCGGCCGCCTGCTGCGCAGTGCGGGCGGCATCGTCCAGCATGACGGGGGCATGGGCATGACGCAGTGCGGCCAGTGCGTCGGTGACGCGCTGCACGGCGGCGGTGGTGGAGGGGTTGGTGGGGGTGAGGGTGTCGCTCATGGGTGGGGATGGTAGCCAGACAGCCCTCAGCCGGCCCCGCGCTTGACCAGAAACAAACTCGCCCCCATGGCCATCAGCAGCCCGCCGAACACCCGGTTCTGCGCCCGCCGGGCCCGCGCTGTGGCCAGCCAGCGCTGGGCGCGCGAAGCCAGGAAGGCATAGCCGTGCATGACGATCAGGTCCACGCCGATGGTGGTGACCAGCAGGACCAGCAGCTGCAGCCACAGCGGGCGGGCCGGGTCGATGAACTGGGGCAGCACCGCCACCATGAACACGATGCCCTTGGGGTTGGTGACATTGGTGAAGAAGCCGATGGCCAGGCGCTGGCGCACCGGCGGCAAAGCCACCGACGGGGTTTCCGCCGTGGATGCCGCGCTGTCAGGCGAAGCCTCCACCGGCGAGCGCCACTGCCGCCAGCCCAGCCAGATGAGGTAGGCCGCACCCACCACCTTGACCACCGTGAACGCCGTGGCCGAGGCCACCAGCAGCGCACCCACACCGGCACCGGCCACGAGCAGGATCACCGCCAGCCCGGCCTGCAGACCCAGGATGGTGGCGCTGGCTCCGCGCACGCCGTAGGCCAGGCCGTGCGTCATGGACAGCACCGCGCCCGAGCCGGGCGACAGCGCGATGGCCCACGAGGCCACGAAGTAAGCGATCCACACCTGCCATTCCATGGCGGTCTCCCTCAGGCGGCCCGGCGGGCCAGCAGCGCACGGCCCACGCGCGAGGCGGTGGGCCGGCCGAGTTGTTCGCTGATCCAGGCACCGGCGTCCACCAGCGCATCCAGATCGATACCGGTCTCGATGCCCATGCCGTGCAGCATGAAGACCAGGTCTTCGCTGGCCACATTGCCGGTGGCGCCCTTGGCGTACGGGCAGCCGCCCAGGCCGGCCACCGAGGCCTGGAAGTTCCACACGCCCATCTCCAGCGCGGCCAGGGTGTTGGCCAGGGCCTGGCCGTAGGTGTCGTGGAAATGTCCGCTCACCTCGTCGATGCCGTAGTGCCGCAGCGCCGCCTCCATGGCCGCCTGCACCCGGCGCGGCGTGCCCACACCGATGGTGTCGGCCACGTCCACCCGTTGCACGCCGATGCCCTTCATCAGCCCGGCCAGGTAGGCCACCCGCTCGGGCGCGATGTCGCCCTCGTAGGGGCAGCCCACGGTGCAGCTCATGGCACCCCGCACGGCGATGCCGGCGGCCAATGCGGCCTGCACCACGGGGGCGAAGCGCTCGATGCTCTCGGCGATGCTGCAGTTGATGTTCTTCTGGCTGAAGGCTTCGCTGGCGGCACCGAACACGACGATCTCGTCCGGCGCATCGGCCAGCGCCGCCTCGAAACCTCTCAGGTTGGGCGTGAGCACCGAATGGCGCACGCCGGCCGGGCGGCGGATGCCGCTCATGACCGCGTGGTTGTCGGCCATCTGCGGCACCCACTTGGGGCTGACATAGCTGGTGACCTCGATCTCGGCCAGGCCGGCGGCCTGCAGGCGGTGCACCAGCTCGACCTTGACCTCGGCCGGCACCGGTTGCTTCTCGTTCTGCAGGCCGTCGCGCGGGCCGACATCGATCAGGCGGACACGGGAGGGGAGGGACATGGGAATCTCCGGTTCAGTAGCCGCGCACCGGATCGACCAGCCCGGCCACCGGCTCTCCGCGCTCCAGGCGCAGGATCTTGCCGGCGATCTGGGCAATGCTCTCTTCGCGCAGGGTGCGGGCCGAGGTGTGGGGCGTCACGGTGATGGCGGGGTGGTGCCAGAACGGGTGTTCAGGCGGCAGCGGCTCGGTGCGGAACACGTCCAGCATGGCGCCGGCCAGGTGGCCGCTGTCGATCAGGGCAATCAGGTCGTCGTCCACCAGGTGCGCGCCGCGCGCCACGTTGATCACATAGCCGCCCGGCTGCAGGCGGCCCAGGGTGCGGCGGTTGAGGATGTCGGTGGTCTGCGGCGTGAGCGGCAGCAGGTTCACCAGCACGCGGCACTGCGACAGGAAGGTGTCCAGCCGGTCTTCGCCGCTGTGGCAGACCACGCCTTCGATGCTGCGCGGCGTGCGGCTCCAGCCATGCACCGGAAACTCGAAGGTGGTGAGCGCCCTGGCCACGCGTTCGCCCAGCACGCCCAGGCCCATCACGCCCACCGCAAAGTCGGCGCGGCTGCGGGGCTTGCGGTAGCCCCAGCGGCCCTGGCGGCTGTCGGCCTCGTAGCCGTCGAATTCGCGGAAGTGGCGGATGACCGCATGGCACACGTACTCGGCCATCTGCACCGACATGCCGGCGTCGTCCAGCCGCACCACCTTGAGCTGCGGCGGCAACTTCAGTTGCAGCAGCGCATCCACACCGGCCCCGATGTTGAACAGCGTCTTGAGCTGCGTCTGCTCGTCGATGAAG
>CALRSR020000054.1:0-10908 GCA_943370825.1 Allobosea thiooxidans
AGCGCCGGGATGATGCCTTCGGTGCGGCACAGGTAGTGGAAGGCCTCCAGCGCTTCGGTGTCGGTGATGCCCACGTACTCGGCACGGCCGATGTCCTTGAGGAAGGCGTGTTCCGGGCCCACGCCGGGGTAGTCCAGGCCAGCGCTCACGCTGTGGGTCTCGGTGACCTGACCGTTGTGGTCCTGCAGCACGTAGGTGCGGTTGCCGTGCAGCACGCCGGGCGTGCCCTTCTGCAGCGAGGCCGAATGCTTGCCGCTGTCCAGCCCTTCGCCGGCCGCTTCCACGCCGATCAGGCGGGTCTGCGGGAACGGGATGTAGGGGTGGAAGATGCCCATGGCATTGCTGCCGCCGCCCACGCAGGCCAGCACCGCATCGGGTTGCTCGCTGGCGCAGCCGGCCTCCAGCAGCATCTGCGGCATCTGCACGATGCATTCCTGGCCGATCACGCTCTGGAAGTCGCGGACCATCATGGGGTAGGGGTGCGGCCCCGCCACGGTGCCGATGATGTAGAAGGTGTTGTCCACGTTGGCCACCCAGTCGCGCATGGCCTCGTTGAGCGCATCTTTCAGGGTCTTGCTGCCCGACTCCACCGGCACCACGGTGGCACCCAGCAGCTTCATGCGGTAAACGTTGGGGCTCTGGCGCTTGACGTCCTCGCTGCCCATGTAGACCACGCATTCCAGGCCGTAGCGGGCGCAGATGGTGGCGGTGGCCACGCCGTGCTGACCGGCGCCGGTCTCGGCAATGATGCGCGGCTTGCCCATGCGGCGCGCCAGCATGGCCTGGCCGATGGTGTTGTTGATCTTGTGGGCGCCGGTGTGGTTGAGGTCCTCGCGCTTGAGGAAGATCTGCGCACCGCCTTGCTCGCGGCTCATGCGGGCGGCGTGGTAGACCGGGCTCGGGCGGCCCACGAAATGCGCCAGTTCGCGCCGGAATTCGGCCAGGAACTCGGGGTCGTTCTGGTAACGCGCGTAGGCGTCCTTCAGCTCGTTGATGGCGTGGGTGAGCGTCTCGCTGACGAAGCTGCCGCCGTAGATGCCGAAGTGGCCTCGGGCGTCGGGTTGCTGGTAGGTGGTCTGCATGGGGTCTGTCCGGTGGGGATCCCCGGTGGCGGCCGCAAAGGCCGGCTGCATCACGGAGATCGGGAGGGGCTGGAGAGCAGGGCGTCTGCTCGGCGGACGGCGGCCACGAAGGCCTGCATCCTGCCGGCGTCCTTGATGCCTTTCGACACCTCGACGCCCGAGCTCACGTCAACGGCCCAGGGCCGTACCAGCCGGATGCCATCGGTCACGTTTGCAGGCGTGAGTCCACCAGACAAAACGAGGCGAGAGCTGGCGTTTAGTTGTGGATGTGACCAAGGGAAAGCCGTCCAGTCGAAGGAGTGACCACCGCCGCCGTAACCGTCGACGAGCGCATCGAGCAGGATGGCCTGCGCTCCGGCGTGATCAGCCGCATATTTTAGGAGATCGAACCCGGCGCCGGCGGTTCCGGTGGGAATGCGCGCGGCCCGCAGGAAGGGCCGGCCCCGGGCCAGCCGGATGGCGTCCTGCGCCGTCTCGTCGCCATGGAACTGAAGCAGGGCTCCCGGCACAGCCTCAAGGCCCTGGGCGATGGCCTCGGCATCGGCATTCACGAACAGCAGCACCGGTGTCACGAACGGTGGCAGGCGGCGGGCCAGCTCGCCAGCGCGCCGCGCCGTCACATGGCGCGGGCTGGCCGGGTAGAGCACGAAGCCGATGGCGTCCGCACCGGCCTGTGCAGCAGCATCCACATCGGCCTCGCGGGTGAGGCCGCAGATCTTGATGCGGGTGCGGTGCGACGCGGTCATTTCAGGGCAGCCAGTCGAAAGCGGGGGTTCGGTCGGGCAGACCGAAGGCCGGATCGTAGACCGGTCCGAGAAAGTACAGGCCGTCGGGGGCAAAGGTGGGGGCCGCCGCATCGCGGCTGCGCGCCGCCAGCACGTCTGCCATCCAGCCGGGCGGTCGGTTGCCGGTGCCCACGGCCAACAGGCAGCCCATGATGTTGCGGATCATGTGGTGCAGGAAAGCGTTGGCCTCGAACTCGAAGCGCCAGTAAGCGCCCCGCTGGGAGATCTCGATGCGGCGCATCTGCTTGACCGGGCTGTGGGCCTGGCAGCTGGAGGCGCGGAAGGAAGTGAAGTCGTGTTCGCCCAGCAGCGCTTGCGCGGCCTGCTGCATGGCCTGCCGGTCTAGCGGCCGGAAGACCCAGCCCACCTGCGACTGGTCCACGCTGGGGCGTACCGGTGATTCGAGCAGCACATAGGCGTAGCGCCGGGCCTTGGCGCTGGCCCGGGCATGGAAGTGGGGGGGTACCTGGCGTGCCCACTGCACGGCAACGTCCGGTGGCAGGAAGCTGTTGGTGCCCCGGACCCAGGCGTGTTCGCTGCGTTCGAGCGCGGTGTCGAAATGCACCACCTGCATCAGACCGTGCACACCGGCATCGGTGCGGCCGGCGCACAGGGTGTTGACCGGGCCCGCCGCGGCGAACTGCTCCAGCGCTTTCTCGAGCTGGTCCTGCACCGTGTTGCCGCCGGGCTGGCTCTGCCACCCGTCGTAGGCGCGGCCATTGAAACTCACGCCCAGCGCGATGCGTTGCATCGGGCCGGGCGTGTCGGAAAGCGCTCGGGGTTCGGACAAACCGATCGGTCAGGCCAGATCGGCCAGGAAAGTGCGGGCCTTGCTCTGCAGGGTGCCGGAGCTCTCGTTCATGACCTCTTCAGCCAGGGAGCGGGCGCCCTCGATATCGCCGATGGCCCGGAACTCCTCGGCCAGGGACAGCTTGGTCTCCAGCGGATTCTCTTCGGTGAGGTCGCCGGCGGAGGTGGTTTCTTCCGGTGCCGGCGCCGGTGCGTCCAGGTCCAGCGACACACCACCCAGGTCGAAGCTCAGGGGGGCTGGAGCGGGCGCACTGGCCGACGGTGCGGCAGCCGCAACCGGCTCGACCGCTGGCGGCAGATCGAGGTCGAAGCCGGGCAGATCAAGGGCGTTGCTGGCCGAAGCCTCCGCTGCCGCTGGAGCAGCTGCCGGTGCAGCGGCCGTGAAATCGATGTCGAACTCCATGTTCAACGGCGCCATGTCGTCGGTCGCCGGGGCGGGCGCCAGCGCAGCGGCAGAGGCGACCGGCGTCAGCGGTGCCGGCTCGGTGGCTGCGGGAGCGGCCGTCAGGGATTCGGTGCCGGACAGGTCGGCCATGTCCGACAGGGCATCGTCCAGGCTCTTGAGATCGTCGGGCTCCGCCGAGGCTCGGGCCGGGGCAGGAGGATCGTCGTCCAGGGACAGGTCCAGGTCGACATCCAGGTTGCCCATGGCCGAGAGGCTGCCCGCGCCGGCCACGGCCGACACGCTGCTGGCGCCAAACGGCATGGTGTTGACCGGATCGCCGCCGTCGGCGCGCATCGTCGGGCTGCCCACACCGCCCGGCTGGTACAGCGGGTTGGACGGATCGAGATCGCGCCCTCGGCGGCAGATCTCTTCCCATTCGTCGCCACGGCCCTGGGTGAGGCCGAAGGCTTCGGCGGCCACCACCTCGAAGGCGCGCGCATCGCGGCGCTTGGCGTAGATCTCGCTCAGCTTGGAATGGATGGCCACCCGCGACGGCGAGGTGCGCAGGGCTTCCTTGAGGATTTCTTCGGCCTGCAGGTCGCGTCCGTAAGCCAGGTAGACGTCGGCCTCGGCCACCGGGTCCACATCGCCGGCCGCATCGAGCTGGCTGGGCGAATACACCATGGACGAGCCGGAGGCAGCAGCCTCGGCCGTGTCGATGCGCTGGCCGCCGCTCGATCCGAAGAACGAATCGGGTTGCAGGCGACTTTCGAGGAAGGAGCTGTCCACCTGCGAGCGGGCCTTGCGCTGGCGCATGCGGTACAGGCCGAAGCCGGCCAGCAGGGCCAGCAGGGCGGCTGCCCCGGGCAGCACCATCGGGTTGTCGCGAAGCTGGTCGACCAGCCCGCCGGCGCCGACATCGGGGGCTGCCGGTGCAGGAGCGGGAGCGGCCGGCGCAGCAGGTGCCGGGGCTGCAGCGGGCGCCGCTGCATCTGCAGCAGGTGCGACGGCACTCACCGCCGGGGAAGCCGGCACACCGGCCGGTGCCGGCACCTCGATGCCCGACACCGCCGCCGTGGCCGGCACTGCAGGGGCTGCGGGAGCCGCCGGTGCGGCGGCAGCCGGAACGGCGGAGGCTGCCGGCGTGGCGAGCTTGGCCAGCTCCTCGATGTTCCGGTTGAGTTCAGCGGTGCGTTGCTGGGTGTCCTGCGTCTGGCGGGCCTGGGCGATCTTGTCCTCACCGCCGGGGGCTGCGCCGGCGGCGCCCGGTTTGGTCAGCGTGAGCTTGTCGGCCGGGGCCGGTGCGCCCTGGGTGTCCTTCACCTCGGCCTGCACCTTGCCGCTGGCCTGCTGGCCTGCCGATGCCACCGCAGCGGCGGGTGCTGCGCCTGCCAGCCGGCGGCGGAATTCGTTGAAATCCTTGCTCTGGGCGGCGATGGTCTGGCGCGCCTGCGACTCGTCCACGGACTGCGCGGTGGCCGCCGACGGCAGGTCGAGCACGCTGCCGGCCTTGATGCGGTTCACGTTGCCGCCGATGAAGGCCTGCGGATTGGCCTGGAGCATGGCCACCAGCATCTGTTCCAGCGACACACTGGCCGGCTTGTTGGCCGCTGCAATCTTGCCGGCGGTGTCGCCGGGTCGAACGGTGACCTGGCCGCCACCGTTGCCGGCGGCAGCGGGTGCCGGCGCTGCCGCCCGGGGAGCGCTGGGCGCCGGTGCAGTGGCTGCCGCGGCGGGCGCCGGGGCAGGTACCGCAGCCGGTGCGCTCGGACGTGGGCGGGCGGCCGGTGCTGCCGCCACGGGCGGCAGGGGTGCCGGTGCTGTCGAGCCGGCGCGCAGGTTGGGCGGGTCGAACAGCAGGGTGTAGTCGCGCACCAGCCGACCGGTGGCCCAGTTGGCTTCGATCACCAGATCGACAAAGGGCTCGTTGACCGGACGGTTGCCCACGATGCGCAGGTACTGGCGGCCATCGCTGCGGCGCTGCAGGGTGATTTCCACCCCGACCAGAGCCTGGCTGGATTCGATGCCAGCCGCCCGGAGCGCCTCGGCGCCGGCCAGCCGGATCTGCAGGCTGGAGGCTTCCTGGGCGGTGATCTCGGGCACCTCGATCTCGGCGCGGATGGGTTCACCCAGCGCGGATTTCACCTGGACCGGCCCCAGGGCCAGAGCAAGGGCGTCCGAAGGCTGGGCCAGCGACAGGGCCAGCACCGCTGCGGCAGCCACTGCATGGAGTCGTACCTTGCCGGTCAGACCTGTGCGGGATGTCGCACGGCGATCCGATGAATGGGGCAATGAACGGGGGTGGATGCGCACATGGACCTCGACAGGCAAAAAGCTGGAATTGACCATAGCATCAACAGATTACGGTGACAAGCTAACAATCCGCTTGAGTTTCCAAGCCCACCGTTTGTCACCAAGTGCGCAGAAAATCACGTTGTTGTGACACAACGTGTCGCCCTGCCGGGGGGCCGGCAGGGGGGTGTCCGATCAGGCGCCGAGCAGGATGCGCAGCATGCGGCGCAGCGGTTCGGCAGCGCCCCAGAGCAGCTGGTCGCCGATGGTGAAGGCACCGACGTACTCGGGGCCCATGGCGAGCTTGCGGATGCGGCCCACCGGAATGGTCATGGTGCCGGTCACGGCCACCGGGGTCAGATCACGCAGGGTGGCTTCACGGGTGTTCGGCACCACCTTCACCCACTCGTTGTCGGCGGCGATCATGGCTTCGATGTCGGCGGTCGGCACGTCCTTCTTCAGCTTGAAGGTCAGAGCCTGCGAATGGCAGCGCATGGCGCCCACCCGCACGCAGAAACCATCCACCGGCACGGCGGCCGAGCCGAAGCCCTCGCCCTGGCCCAGGATCTTGTTGGTCTCGGCCATGCCTTTCCACTCTTCCTTGGACATGCCGTTGCCCAGGTCCTTGTCGATCCAGGGAATCAGCGAGCCGCCCAGCGGCACGCCGAAGTTGGCGGTCTCGGCGGCCGACAGCGAACGCTGCTTGGCGATCACCTGGCGGTCGATTTCAAGAATGGCGCTCTTGGGGTCGTCCAGCAGGGCCTTGACCTCGGCGTTCAGGGTGCCGTACTGGGTGAGCAGCTCGCGCATGTGCTGGGCACCGCCACCGGACGCGGCCTGGTAGGTCTGGGTGGACATCCATTCCACCAGGCCGGCCTTGTAGAGGGCGCCCACGCCCATGAGCATGCAGCTCACTGTGCAGTTGCCGCCGATCCAGTTGCGACCGCCCTTGGCCAGCGCATCCTTGATGACCGGCATGTTCACCGGGTCCAGGATGATGACCGCGTCGTCCTTCATGCGCAGGGTGGAGGCGGCGTCGATCCAGTGGCCGTTCCAGCCGGTGGCGCGCAGCTTGGGGAAGACCTCGGTGGTGTAGTCGCCGCCCTGGGCCGTGATGATGATCTCGCAGCGCTTGAGGGCCTCGATGTCGAAGGCATCCTGCAGCCGGGTCTCGTTGCGCGCCATGGCCGGGGCGGCGCCACCGGCGTTGGAGGTGGAGAAGAACAGGGGTTCGATGAGGTCGAAGTCCTTCTCGGCCACCATGCGGTCCATCAGCACGGAGCCGACCATGCCCCGCCAACCCACGAGTCCTACCAGTTTCGTCATGACATTGCCCTTTGTGAAAAGTTGAGAAATCCTCTTCGATCCGCCCGGCTCGTCGTGCCGGGGGAGGGCGTGACGAACCGGAGCTGGATCAGCCCTTGGTAATGGTTTTGGTGATCGCGCTCACCACCGCGTCACCCATCTCGCGGGTGCCGACTTTCGTGGTGCCTTCCGACCAGATGTCGGCCGTGCGCAGGCCGGAAGCCAGCACATGGGCCACCGCAGCCTCGATTCGGGCGGCAGCTTCGGGTTGGTTGAGGGAGAAGCGGAGCATCATGGCAGCGGACAGGATTGTAGCCAGCGGGTTTGCAATACCCTTACCGGCAATGTCCGGCGCGCTGCCGTGGCTGGGCTCGTACAGCCCCTGGTTCTTCGTGTTGAGCGACGCCGAGGGCAGCATGCCGATCGAGCCGGTGAGCATGGAGGCTTCGTCGGACAGGATGTCGCCGAACATGTTGCCGGTGACCACCACATCGAACTTCTTGGGCGCGCGCACCAGCTGCATGGCAGCGTTGTCCACGTACATGTGCTCCAGCTCCACGTCGGGGTACTGGGCGTGCACCTCGGTGACCACGTCCTTCCAGAACTGGAAGGTCTCCAGCACGTTGGCCTTGTCGACGCTGGTCACCTTCCTGCTGCGCTTGCGGGCTGCCTGGAAGGCCACATGGGCGATCCGTTCAATCTCCGGCTTGCTGTAGCGCATGGTGTCGAAGGCTTCCTCCGCACCGGGGAAGTGACCATCGACGGCGGTGCGCCGACCCCGGGGCTGACCGAAGTAGATGTCCCCGGTGAGCTCGCGGATGATGAGGATGTCCAGGCCGGCGATCACCTCGGGCTTGAGGCTGGAGGCGCCCACCAGCTCCGGGTAGCAGATGGCCGGGCGGAAGTTGGCGAACAGCCCCATGTGCTTGCGCAGACCCAGAATGGCCTGTTCGGGGCGCAGCGGCCGGTCCAGCTTGTCGTACTTCCAGTCGCCCACGGCGCCGAACAGCACGGCGTCGGCGGCCATGGCCAGCTTCAGGGTGGACTCGGGCAGCGGGTGACCATGGGCCTCGTAGGCGGCACCGCCCACCAGGGCGCTTTCCATCTCGAACGACAGGTCCAGTGCCTGAAGCACCTTGACGGCCTCGGCCACGATTTCGGTGCCGATGCCGTCACCCGGAAGAACTGCGATTTTCATGTTGCTGTGTGGGATTGCCGGCTCACTGGCCGACCATGGTGTGGGCCAGCCAGGGTTTGGTGGCCAGGCGCTGCGACTCGTAGGCCGCGATCTTGTCCTTGTGGCGCAGGGTCAGGCCGATGTCGTCCAGGCCGTTGAGCAGGCAGTACTTGCGGAAGGGCTGCACGTCGAACGGGATCTCCTCGCCCTGCGGCTTGACGATCACCTGACGCTCCAGGTCGATGGTCAGCTCGTAGCCGGGGAAGGCCGCCACTTCGTCGAACAGGCGCGCCACCGTGGCCTCGGGCAGCACGATGGGCAGCAGACCGTTCTTGAAGCAGTTGTTGAAGAAGATGTCGGCAAAGCTCGGCGCGATCAGCGCGCGGAAACCGAACTGTTCGATGGCCCACGGCGCGTGCTCGCGGCTGGAACCGCAGCCGAAGTTCTGTCGCGCCAGCAGGATGGAAGCGCCAGCGTAACGCGGCTGGTTGAGCACGAAGTCGGGGTTGGGCTTGCGGGACGCCGGGTCCTGGCCGGGTTCACCCTTGTCCAGGTAACGCCATTCGTCAAACAGGTTGGGACCGAAGCCGGTCTTGCGGATCGACTTCAGGAACTGCTTGGGAATGATGGCGTCGGTGTCGACGTTGTCCCGGTCCATCGGGGCCACCAGCCCCTTGAGCAATTGAAAGGCTCTCATCACTTCTTGGCGGCGCCTTCCAGCACCTGCCCGCCTTTCTGGATGTCCTGGCCCAGGCCCTGGATGGTGTTGCAGCCGGTCAGCGCGAATGCGGCCACGGTGACGAGGAGGGCGGCGATGGATTTCATGGCGTTCCTTTCAGGGTTTCAGGCGAATTGACGGATGTCGACAAAGTGGCCGTGCACGGCAGCAGCGGCTGCCATGGCGGGAGAGACCAGGTGGGTGCGTCCACCGGCACCCTGGCGGCCTTCGAAGTTGCGGTTGCTGGTGGACGCGCAGCGTTCACCCGGCTCCAGCCGGTCGGCGTTCATGGCCAGGCACATGCTGCAGCCCGGCTCGCGCCATTCGAAACCTGCGGCCTTGAAGATCTCGTGCAGGCCTTCGCGCTCGGCCTGGGCCTTCACCAGGCCGGAGCCCGGCACCACCATGGCCAGCTTGACGTTCCGGGCCACCTTGCGGCCGAGCTTCTTGACCACGGCAGCGGCTTCGCGCATGTCCTCGATGCGGCTGTTGGTGCAGGAACCGATGAACACCTTGTCGACAAAGATGTCGTCCAGGCGCTTGCCGGGTTCCAGGGCCATGTAGGTGAGCGCCCGCTCGATGGCGCCGCGCTTGACCGTGTCCTTTTCCTTGTCGGGATCGGGCACCTGGCCGTCGATGCCCAGCACCATTTCGGGTGAGGTGCCCCAGGTGACCTGCGGCAGGATCGCCGTGGCGTCGAGTTCGACCACGGTGTCGAACTTCGCGTCGGGGTCGGAGTGCAGCGTCTTCCAGTAGGCCACGGCCTGGTCCCACTCCACGCCGTTGGGGGCCAGCGGTCGGCCCTTGACGTATTCGATGGTCTTGTCGTCCACAGCCACCAGACCGGCGCGGGCGCCCGCCTCGATGGCCATGTTGCACACCGTCATGCGGCCTTCCATGCTGAGCGAACGGATGGCCGAGCCACCGAACTCGATGGTGTAGCCGGTGCCGCCGGCGGTGCCGATGCGGCCGATGATGGCCAGCACCACGTCCTTGGCAGTGACGCCGCGGGCGAGCGTGCCCTCGACGCGGATCAGCATGTTCCTGGCCTTCTTGGCCAGCAGGGTCTGTGTGGCCAGCACATGCTCGACCTCGCTGGTGCCGATGCCATGGGCCAGGGCACCAAAGGCGCCGTGGGTGCTGGTGTGCGAATCACCGCAGACCACGGTCATGCCGGGCAGGGTGGCGCCGTTCTCCGGGCCGATCACGTGCACGATGCCCTGGCGCTTGGACATGAACGGGAAGAACGCCGCAGCGCCGAACTCGGCGATGTTGCTGTCCAGCGTGGTGATCTGTTCCTTGCTGATCGGGTCGGCGATGCCGTCGTAGCCCAGTTCCCAGCCGGTGGTGGGGGTGTTGTGGTCGGCCGTGGCCACCACCGAGCTCACCCGCCAGACCTTGCGCCCGGTCTGGCGCAGACCTTCGAAGGCCTGCGGGCTGGTGACTTCATGCACCAGATGACGGTCGATGTAGAGGACGGCAGTGCCGTCTTCTTCGGTGTGGACGACGTGTTCGTCCCAGATCTTGTCGTAGAGCGTGCGTCCCATGGCTGTGGTGTGGCAAAGCGGCCGCTTGAAGGAACCGGCGATTTTACGGGGTCTGAAGTGAATGCGCCCGCCACACCCCAGGGCATGGCGGGCGCGGGCACCGGCCGGGTGGCCGATGCGGGGCGATCACTTCTGGGCGGCGGGCACGTCGCGGCGCGGCGAGCCGGTGAACAGCTGGCGCGGACGGCCGATCTTGTACTCGGGGTCGCCGATCATCTCGTTGAGCTGGGCGATCCAGCCCACGGTGCGGGCCAGGGCGAAGATGCCGGTGAACAGGTTGACCGGGATGCCGATGGCGCGCTGAACGATGCCCGAGTAGAAGTCCACGTTCGGGTAGAGCTTGCGAGAGACGAAGTACTCATCTTCCAGGGCGATCTTCTCGAGCTCCTTGGCCAGCTTGAACAGCGGGTCGTTCTCCAGACCCAGTTCCTGCAGCACCTCGTTGCAGGTTTCCTGCATCAGCTTGGCGCGCGGGTCGTAGTTCTTGTAGACGCGGTGGCCGAAACCCATCAGCTTGACGCCGGAGTTCTTGTCCTTGACCTGGTTCATGAACTCGCCGACCTTGGCGATGCCGCCGTTGCGCTGGATGTCTTCCAGCATGTTCAGGCAGGCCTCGTTCGCACCGCCGTGGGCCGGGCCCCAAAGGCAGGCCACGCCGGCGGCGATGGCCGCGAACGGGTTGGTGCCCGACGAGCCGCACAGGCGCACGGTGGAGGTGGAGGCGTTCTGCTCGTGGTCGGCGTGCAGGATGAAGATGCGGTCCAGCGCTCGCTCGAGCACCGGGTTGACCTTGTATTCCTCGCAGGG
>CALRSR020000055.1:0-10604 GCA_943370825.1 Allobosea thiooxidans
CGTGCCCGTTCGTAGCACTGCTTGACCGCGTTCAGGATCTGCGGCACCCGGAAGGGTTTGAGGATGAAGTCGGACGCGCCGGCCCGAAGGGCTTCGATGGCGGTGTCCAGATCGGCGAAGGCCGTGATGAGGATCACCTCGCCGGTGTAGCCCTGCTCGCGCAGCTCCTTGAGCCAGGTCACGCCGTTCTTGCCCGGCAGCGAGATGTCCAGAATGATCAGATCGATGTGATGACCCTTGAGCCACTGGGCACCGTCTTCGGCGGTGCTGGCATTCATCACGAAGTGGCAGCGCGGCGCCAGGGTCTTGACCAGGAAGCTCAGCATGCCCGGCTCGTCGTCCACCACCAGGATGGACCAGTCGGGCCAGCCGTCGAGCTGGCGGTCGTTCGGTGGGGAGAGGAGGGCGTCGTTCACGGGGCGCGATTCTACGAACGAGACCCACAAAATCGCTCGGGAATTGGCGCAAATCCGACGCCGGACAAGGCTGTTCGCGACAACTTGTCGCGCGACAAGTTGTCGCAGGGCGCATGACAACTTGTCATGTCAACCGGGGATGGCGGCCATGCCGGCAGGACGGAATGGCCGTTTGTGCGGTCCGGCAGTGGTCTTAGTGACTAGCTGTCCCGCCGTCATGGTTTGGCACGAATCTCGCTTTTGAGACCGGTGGAATATGCAGGCTCCTGCACAGGCGGTGATTCGGGGCGCACGTCCCCCGCGCGACAGGCCTTCAGAGGGGTTTCACGCGGTTGCACGGTGTTCACACGGGGGTTAGATTCGCGCCCTATGCAAAGTACCCGCATGTGGTTCGCGGGTGCCCGAGTTCAACCTGGAGACATGCATGACCAAGTCCCCCCGCACTGAAGGCGAAGGCCAATCCCGCCTGAGCCGCCGTACCCTGTTTGCCGGTGCTTCCACCGTCGGCGCCCTGGCCGCAGCCGCCACCGTGCTGCCCCGTGTGAGCGCCGAGGCGCCCGCCGCCGAGGCCAAGCCTGCGCCCACCAAGGGCGGCGGCTACAGCCTCACGGCGCACGTCAAGCAGTACTACCAGACCACCCGTCTGTAATCCGCTTTCCGTTTTCTTCCCGTCCCCACGAACCGTTCCGCCGCCGTGACGTCTGTCTGCGCAGACTTCGCTCCGGCCCATCAGGAGGCATGCAAATGCTGCTGACCAAAAAGAATTCCTCTGCGGGTGGCCACGTTTCCCACGTGCACTCCACCTTCGTGCACAACCTCAAGCGCGGCCTGTCGGCAGCGCTGCCCACCATGGACCGCCGCGCCTTCCTGCGCCGCTCGGGCCTGGGCGTGGGCGTCGGCCTGGCCGCGACCCAGCTGTCGCTGGTGAAGAAGTCGCACGCCGCCAGCGGCAAGTCCATCGACGGCACCGGCAAGATCGAAGTGCGCCGCACCGTCTGCACCCACTGCTCGGTGGGCTGCGCGACCGACGCCATCGTCGAGAACGGCGTGTGGGTGCGCCAGGAAGCCGTGTTCGACTCCCCCATCAACCTGGGCGCCCACTGCGCCAAGGGTGCGGCCCTGCGTGAGCACGGCCACGGCGAGTACCGCCTGCGCTACCCGATGAAGCTGGTCAACGGCAAGTACCAGCGCATCAGCTGGGACGAGGCCTACACCGGCATCGTGGCCAAGATGAAGGCCCTGCGCGAAGCCAGCGGCCCGGACTCGGTCTACTTCATCGGTTCGTCCAAGCACAACAACGAGCAGGCCTACCTGCTGCGCAAGTTCGTGAGCTTCTGGGGCACCAACAACTGCGACCACCAGGCCCGCATCTGCCACTCCACCACGGTGGCCGGCGTTGCCAACACCTGGGGT
Organism: Allobosea thiooxidans; assembly: GCA_943370825.1. Taxonomy (GTDB): domain Bacteria; phylum Pseudomonadota; class Gammaproteobacteria; order Burkholderiales; family Burkholderiaceae_C; genus Hydrogenophaga. Next base: position 1,830 of record CALRSR020000055.1, read on the forward strand.
TACGGTGCCATGACCAACTCCTACAACGACATGCAGAACGCCAAGGTGGCGCTCTACATCGGCTCCAACGCGGCTGAAGCCCACCCGGTGTCGATGCTGCACATGCTGCATGCCAAGGAGAACGGCTGCAAGATGATCGTGGTCGATCCGCGATTCACCCGCACCGCCGCCAAGGCCGACGAGTTCGTGCGCATCCGCTCGGGCTCCGACATCCCGTTCCTGTTCGGCGTGCTTTATCACATCTTCAAGAACGGCTGGGAAGACAAGCAGTACATCAACGACCGTGTCTACGGCATGGAAGACGTCAAGAAGGACGTCATGGCCAAGTGGACCCCGGCCGCCGTGGAAGAGGCCTGCGGCGTGAAGGAAGAGCAGGTCTTCAAGGTCGCGAAGATGCTGCACGAGAACAACCCCGGCACCATCGTGTGGTGCATGGGCCAGACGCAGCACACCATCGGCAACGCCATCGTGCGTGCCTCGTGCATCCTGCAGCTGGCGCTGGGCAACATCGGCAAGACCGGTGGCGGCACCAACATCTTCCGTGGCCACGACAACGTTCAGGGCGCGACCGACGTCGGCCCGAACCCCGATTCGCTGCCCGGCTACTACGGCCTGGCCGCCGGCTCCTGGAAGCACTTCGCTGCCACCTGGGGCGTGGACTACGAGTGGATCAAGAAGCAGTACGCCGAAGGCATGATGGAGAAGCCCGGCATCACCGTCTCCCGCTGGATCGACGGCGTGCTGGAGAACAACGAGCTGATCGACCAGGGCCCGAACCTGCGTGGCGTGTTCTTCTGGGGCCATGCGCCCAACTCCCAGACCCGTGGTCTGGAGATGAAGCGCGCCATGGACAAGCTCGACCTGCTGGTCGTGATCGATCCGTACCCGTCGGCCACCGCGTCGATGGCCGCCATGCCCGGCAAGGCTGAAGACCTGAACCCGAACCGCGAGGTGTACCTGCTGCCCGCAGCCACCCAGTTCGAGACCAGCGGTTCGTGCACCGCCTCCAACCGCTCCATCCAGTGGCGCGAGCAGGTGATCGAGCCCCTGTGGGAGAGCCGCACCGACCACATGATCATGTACCAGCTGGCCCAGAAGCTCGGCTTCGACCAGGAACTGGTCAAGAACGTCAAGCTGGTCAAGGGCAAGGGCGGCATGGACGAGCCGCAGGTCGAAGACCTGCTGCGCGAGATCAACAAGTCGGTCTGGACCATCGGCTACACCGGCCAGAGCCCGGAGCGCCTGAAGGCCCACATGCGCAACATGGCCGCCTTCGACGTGAAGACGCTCAAGGCCAAGGGCAAGGTGGTGGACAAGGAGACCGGCTACGACATGACCGGCGACTACTTCGGTCTGCCCTGGCCCTGCTACGGCACCCCGGAACTCAAGCACCCGGGCTCGCCCAACCTGTACGACACCTCCAAGCACGTCATGGACGGCGGCGGCAACTTCCGCGCCAACTTCGGCGTGGAGCGTGACGGCAAGACCCTGCTGGCCGAGGACGGCTCGCACTCCCTGGGCGCCGAGATCACCACCGGTTACCCCGAGTTCGACCACGTGCTGCTGAAGAAGCTGGGCTGGTGGGGCGACCTGTCCGAGGCCGAGCAGAAGGCCGCCGAGGGCAAGAACTGGAAGACCGACCCGACCGGCGCGATCATCCGTGTGGCCATGAAGCACGGCTGCCATCCGTTCGGCAACGCCAAGGCCCGCGCCGTGGTGTGGAACTTCCCGGATGCCATCCCGCAGCACCGCGAGCCGGTCTACGGCACCCGCCCGGACCTGATCGCCAAGTACCCCAGCCACGACGACCAGAAGACCCGCTGGCGTCTGCCCATCCTCTACAAGTCGCTGCAGGCGAAGAACGTGGAGGAGAAGCTGCACGAGAAATTCCCGCTGATCATGACCTCCGGCCGCCTGGTCGAGTACGAGGGCGGCGGCGAGGAAACCCGCTCCAACCCCTGGCTGGCCGAGCTGCAGCAGGAAATGTTCGTCGAGATCCACCCCAGCGTGGCCACCTCGCGCGGCATCCGCAACGGCGAGCGCGTGTGGGTGACCAGCCCGACCGGTGCCCGCATCAATGTGCAGGCCCTGGTGACCGAGCGCGTGGCGGCCGACACCGTGTTCCTGCCGTTCCACTTCTCGGGTCGCTGGCAGGGCCAGGACATGAAGCCGTACTACCCGGATGGCGCATTCCCGGTGGTGCGTGGTGAAGCCGTCAACACGGCCACCACCTACGGCTACGACATCATCACGATGATGCAGGAATCCAAGACCACGATCTGCAACGTGGAGCGCGCGTAAGCGGCCGGCCCACTGCAACAGGAGAACAACATGGCACGAATGAAATTCATCTGTGACGCCGAGCGCTGCATCGAGTGCAACGGCTGCGTCACCGCCTGCAAGAACGAGCACGAAGTGCCCTGGGGCGTGAACCGCCGCCGGGTCATCACCCTCAACGACGGCGTCCCTGGCGAGAAGTCCATCTCGGTGGCCTGCATGCACTGCAGCGACGCACCCTGCATGGCCGTCTGCCCGGTGAACTGCTTCTACCGCACCGATGAAGGCGTGGTGCTGCACGACAAGGACGTGTGCATCGGCTGCGGCTACTGCTCGTATGCCTGCCCGTTCGGCGCACCCCAGTTCCCGTCGCAGGGCACCTTCGGTGTCCGCGGCAAGATGGACAAGTGCACCTTCTGCGCCGGCGGCCCCGAGGCCCACGGCAGCCAGACCGAGTTCGAGAAGTACGGTCGCAACCGTCTGGCCGAGGGCAAGCTGCCCGCCTGCGCCGAGATGTGCTCGACCAAGGCGCTGCTGGCCGGTGACGGCGACGTGGTGGCCGACATCTTCCGCACCCGTGTCCTGACCCGCGGCAAGGGCGCCGAGGTCTGGGGCTGGGGTACCGCCTACGGCACCGCACAAGGACAGAAATCGTGATCAAGCGCCTGACCCTCACCTCCGCAGCGCTGGCCGCGCTGCTGGCCCTGGCGGCCTGCGGCGACCAGCCGCAGGAAATCTCCGGCTCCGGCGTCAAGCAGGACGGTGCACCGTACACCGGCGTCGGCAAGAGCCAGTACGCCCAGGGCGGCTGGACCACCGGCGACAAGACCAGCTGGGAACAGCAGCTCAAGGCGCGTGCGCAGTACGGCCAGAACGACTACGTGCGCGTCGGCGCCCAGCCCAAGTAAGGAAAGCCATGTCCATCTCCATGACCTCCGTATGGCGGTCCTTGCTGGTGGCTTCGGCCCTGGTGTTCGGTGCCGCCTCGGCATCGGCCCAGACGCTGAAGGTGGAGCCGGCCGACGCTGCCCCGGCAGCGGCGCCGGCGCCCAGCCAGCAGGGCGGCATCAAGGGCGCGAACATCTTCGAGATCGCCCCGGACGCCGACAAGGACCCGAACTACGCCAACCAGACCAACGCCGAACGCAAGCAGGTTCAGCCCGGCAACAACGCGCCCATGTGGCGTGATGTGGGCCAGGGCGGCGTGACCGGCACCACCAGCCTGCCTTACCTGGAGTACGGCAACCTGGTGCAGGGTTTCGTCAAGTACCCCGGCTCGGCCTACACCACCGCCGGTGAAGCCTGGCGCCAGGTGCGCAACAACTGGATCATTCCCTACGGCGGCTCGCTGCTGCTGATTGCGGGCGTGGCACTGGCCCTGTTCTATTTCGGCAAGGGCACCATCCAGCTGCACGGCAAGGAAACCGGCCGCGTGATCGAGCGCTTCACCTATGTGGAACGTGCGGCTCACTGGGTGAACGCGATTGCCTTCGTGGTGCTGGCCATCTCCGGCATCGTCATGGCCTTCGGCAAGTTCTTCCTGCTGCCCGTCATCGGCTCGACCCTGTTCGGCTGGCTGACCTACGCGCTCAAGAACATCCACAACTTCGTGGGTCCGGTGTTCGCCGTGTCGCTGATCGTGGTGTTCTTCACCTTCCTGAAGGACAACTGGCCGACCAAGGACGACATCCAGTGGGTGCTCAAGGCCGGCGGCATGTTCGGCAAGGAAGAAGTGCCTTCGCACCGGTTCAACGCCGGCGAGAAGGTGGTCTTCTGGGGCGGTGTGTTCTTCCTCGGCATCATCGTGGTGGCCTCCGGCGTGTTCCTGGACAAGATCGTCCCGGGCGTCGAGTACACCCGCGCCAACATGCAGATCGCCCACATGTTCCACGGCGTCGCCACCGTGCTGATGATGGCCATGTTCATGGGTCACATTTACATGGGCACGGTCGGCATGTCCGGTGCCTACAAGGCCATGAAGACCGGCTATGTGGACGAGACCTGGGCCAAGGAGCACCACGAGCTCTGGTACAACGACATCAAGGCCGGCAAGATCCCCGCGCAGCGCACCGCCAAGGCGGCTGCCGATGCCCAGCCGGCCAAAGCCTGATCCCCGGAGGACACTCACATGAAACGCAGCATCCTTCTGCTCTCCCTGCTGGTGTCCGGCGCGGCTTTTGCCAAGCTGCCGGCCCCGGTGCTGACCGACGAAGCCAAGGCCAAGGCGGCCGAAGCCGCCGCCAAGACGGCCCACGGCAACAAGGTCGCCGCCTACCAGCTGTGCAAGTCCATGGACAAGGCCGCAGCCAACCACTTCAAGACGACCGCCGGTCAAGGCAAGTCGGCCACCCCTGGTGCGCCGGCCTGCGTGGATCCGGGTCCGTTCGTGTACACGCCGGCACCGGCTGCTCCGGCCGCTGCTGCAGCGCCGGCTGCTCCGGCTGCGCCGGCCGCAGCGCCCGCCAAGAAGAGCTGATCCCTTCGGCTCCCTGCAGAAGAGGCCCTCCGGGGCCTTTTTTGCTGTCCGCTCCGCGATACTCTGCACCCCATGACCACCACCACCGCCCCGGCGGCCCTGCCGCAACTCTCCAACGCCCAGGCACCGCTCACCCGCACGGTGGAAGTGGTCAACGAATTCGGCGTGCGCAGCGAGTTGTCCATACCGGCCGAGCGCGATCTCACGGTGTACGTGGACAAGCGTGAGCTGGTCACCCTCATGACCCTGGGTGCCCATCCCGAGTGGCTGGTGCTGGGTTACCTGCTCAACCAGCGGCTGGTGCAGTCGGTGGAGGAGATCGCCTCCATTCAGGTGGACTGGGATGTGTCGGCCGCAGTCGTCACCACCCGCCAGGGCATCGCCCGCATCGAGGAGCGGACCGCGAAGAAGGTGGTCACCACCGGTTGCGGTCAGGGCAGCGTGTTCGGCGGGCTGATGGACGAGATCGACCGCATCCGCCTGCCCGACGGGGTGCTGCGCCAGTCGCAGCTGTATGCCATCGTCAACGCCATCCGCCTGAAGGAAAGCACCTACAAGTCCGCTGGCTCGGTGCATGCCTGTGCGCTGTTCCGGGGCGATACGCTGCAGCTGTTCGTGGAAGACGTGGGTCGGCACAACGCGGTGGACACGATTGCCGGCTGGCTGGCGCTGCAGGACCCCTCGGTCGGTGCGTCGGATGCGGCAGCCACCACCGCTTTGCAGCCGCCCGGTCTGGACAAGGTGTTCTACACCACCGGGCGGCTGACCAGCGAGATGGTCATCAAGAGCGCGCAGATGGGCGTGGCCGCGGTCATCTCCCGCAGCGGCATCACCCAGATGGGCCTGGAAGTGGCGCAGCGGGTGGGCCTGTGTGCGGTGGGCCGCGCCACCAACAAGCACTTCTTCTGCTACGCCAACCCGCAGCGGCTGCTGCTCGATGCGGTACCTTCTGCCCCTCCGACTTTCGAAAAGACGACATGAGCCGCGACGTTCACATCATTGACCACCCCCTGGTGCAGCACAAGCTCACGCTGATGCGGCGCAAGGACACCAGCACCAAGAGCTTCCGCGAGCTGGTGCACGAGCTCTCCGCCCTGCTGGCCTACGAGCTCACCCGCGACATGCCGATGCAGGAGATCGAGATCGAGACCCCGCTGGAGAAGATGACCTCGCGCGTGATCGACGGCAAGAAGATCGTGCTGGCTTCCATCCTGCGCGCCGGCAACGGCTTCCTGGACGGCATGCTGCAGGTGCTGCCGGGCGCCCGGGTGGGCCACATCGGCCTGTACCGCGACCCGGCCACCCTCAAGGCGGTGGAGTACTACTTCAAGATGCCGCAGGACATGCACGAGCGCGACGCGATCGTGCTCGACCCCATGCTGGCCACCGGCAACTCGGCCGTGGCGGCGGTGGACCGGCTCAAGCAGACGAATCCGCGCTCCATCCGCTTCGTCTGCCTGGTGACCTGCCCCGAGGGCATCCGCACCTTCCACGACCACCACCCCGACGTGCCCATCTACACCCCGGCGGTGGACCGGGGCCTGAACGAGCATGGCTACATCGTCCCGGGTCTGGGGGACGCCGGCGACCGGATCTTCGGCACGAAGTGACGGGGTTTTCCCGATGCGATAAGGTCGGCCCATGCCTCCCACCACCGCATCCTTGCCCATCCGTTTCTGGACCCTGGGCTGGTCTTCCCTGATCCGTGACTGGCGCGCCGGCGAGCTGCGCCTGCTGGTGCTGGCGGTCACGCTCGCCGTGGCCGCGCTCACGGCGGTCTCCTTCTTTGCCGACCGGTTGCAGGGCGGCCTGGCCCGCGACGCGCGCGCGCTCATCGGCGGCGACGCGGTGCTGGCCAGCGACAACGCTCCACCCCCCGAGTTCGAGGCCCGGGCCCGCGAGCTGGGCCTCGGCACCGCCCGCACATTGGGCTTTCCCACCATGGGACGCGCCAGCGACGAGGACGGTGGCGCCGCCCGCCTGGTGGCCCTGAAAGCCGTGTCCGACGGTTACCCGCTGCGGGGCACGCTGCGCGTGGCCAGCGCGCCGGACGCTCCCGATGAAGCCGTGCAGTCCATACCCCGGCCCGGCACGGTGTGGGTGGACGCAGCCCTGCTGGTGGCCCTGGACCTGCGCATGGGTCAGAGCCTGCTGCTGGGCGACTCGCGCTTCACCATCGACCGCGTGCTGGTGGTCGAGCCCGATCGTGGTGCCGGCTTCATGAGCTTCGCCCCACGCGTCATGCTCAATGAGGCCGACCTGCCGGCCACCGGGCTGGTGCAGCCCGCCAGCCGCCTGACCTACCGGGTGGCCGTGGCCGGGCCGGATGCCGCCGTGGCCACCTTCAGCCGCTGGGCGCAGGAACGCATCGACGCCACCGGTGTGCGCGGCACCCGGCTGGAGTCGCTCGAAGGCGGCCGGCCCGAGATGGAACGCACCCTGGAGCGCGCCGAGAAATTCCTGAACCTGGTGGCCCTGCTGGCCGCACTGCTGTGCGCCGTGGCCGTGGCCATTGCCGCACGCGGCTTTGCCCAGCGCCATCTGGACGACTGCGCCATGCTGCGCGTGCTGGGTCTGTCGCAGGGCACCATGTCCCGGGCCTACACGCTCGAATTTGCGCTGGTCGGTCTGTTTGCCAGTGCGCTCGGCGTGGTGCTGGGCTTTCTGGTGCACCACGTCTTTGTGCTGCTGCTGGCCGGCCTGGTGGAAGCCAGCTTGCCGGCCCCTGGCATCACCCCGGTGCTGCTGGGTCTGGGCATGGGCCTGACGCTGATGCTGGCCTTCGGCCTGCCGCCGGTGCTGCAGCTGGCCCAGGTGCCGCCGCTGCGGGTGATCCGCCGCGATGTGGGCCAGCTCAAACCGGCCACGCTGGGCGTGCTGGGGCTGGGCGTGGCCGGATTCGCCGCGCTGCTGCTGGCGGCCAGCCGCGACCTGCTGCTGGGGGCCATTGCCGTGGGCGGCTTTGCAGCCGCCATTGCGGTTTTCGCGCTGGTGAGCTGGCTGGCGGTGCGGCTGCTGCGGGCCAGCGTGAACGAGGCCACCGCGCCCCGCGCGCTGGTCATGGCCACGCGTCAGCTCTCGGCCCGTCCGATGTTCGCGGTGGTGCAGGTCAGTGCCTTGTCGGTGGGCCTGCTGGCGCTGGTCCTGCTGGTGCTGCTGCGCACCGACCTGATCGCCAGCTGGCGCAATGCCACGCCGCCCGATGCGCCCGACCGCTTCGTCATCAATGTGCAGCCGGAACAGGCCGAGCCGTTCCAGCAGGCCCTGCGCAGTGCCGGCGTGAACGATTTCGACTGGTACCCCATGATCCGGGGCCGCCTGGTCAGCATCAATGGCCGCAGCGTGGTTCCGGAAGACTTCGCCACCGACCGTGCGCAGCGCCTGGTGGAGCGTGAATTCAACCTGTCCAACACGCCGGTGCAGCCCGACCACAACCCGGTGGTGGCCGGCCGCTGGACCGAGAACGAGGCGGGCTCCATCAGCGTGGAGGAAGGACTGGCCGAGGAGCTGGGCCTCAAGCTGGGCGACACCGTGGGCTTCGACATGGCCGGCATCGTCACCGAGGCGCGCATCACCAGCCTGCGCAAGGTGGACTGGGGCTCGCTGCGGGTGAACTTCTTCGTCATCTTCCCGGTGGCAACCGTGCCCGACCTGCCGGTGACCTACATCAGCGCCTTCCGGGCTCCCGCCACCCGCGGCTTCGACAACGCCCTGGTGCGGCAGTTTCCGAACATCACCAACGTGGACATGAGCCAGACCATCGCCCAGGTGCAGCGGGTGCTGGGGCAGGTGATCGCGGCGGTGGAATTCCTGTTTGCTTTCACCCTGGCCGCCGGCCTGGTGGTGCTGCTGGCAGCGGTCACGGCCACCCGGGGCGAGCGCGAGCGCGAATTCGCCATCCTGCGGGCCGTGGGTGCCGGTTCGGCCCTGCTGCGCCAGGTGCAGCGGGTGGAGCTGCTGGGCGTGGGCCTGCTGGCCGGCTTCCTGGCGTCCGCCGTGGCCGTGCTGGTGGGCTGGGCGCT
>CALRSR020000056.1:0-9356 GCA_943370825.1 Allobosea thiooxidans
GCCTGCGCGGCCTGGCTGGACAGCGCGAGGTCCTGTTCGTCCAGCCGCGCCAGCAGCTGACCGGGCTTCACGCGCTGGCCGACCTCAGCCGGCCGCTCCACCAGCTTGCCGCCCACCCGGAAGCCCATGGCCGATTCGGTGCGGGCCCGGACATCGCCGGCGTACTCGGCGGTGGCCGACAGGCCGTCGGTCCCCACCCGGATCAGCTTGACCGAACGGACCGGTTCCGGCGGTGGCTCCGGCCGGGAGCAGGCCGCCAGCACGGCGGCGGCGCAGATCAGGACACAATGCACGGCTTTCATGGCGAAACCCTCGTTTTGGCGACCGATATCGGTTGACCGAATTAATGACTGACCGGTTAGTAAGCGAAATTGTAGTGGCAAACCAACCTTCTGTCGGCGACGCTGCGGCCATGCCGCTGGGTGGAAACGTCGGTCATTACGAGAACTTCCCGGTGGCCTCCTGGCTGTGTCCGGCGCACCTGCGACCGGCCGTGGCCGCCATCTACCACTTCGCCCGCACGGCCGACGACATCGCCGATGAAGGCACGGCCGACGCCCCGGCCCGGCTGGCCGATCTGGCCGCCCTGGGCGAGCACCTCGATCGGGCGTTGCAAGGCAGCGAGACCCCGCTATGGCCCGGCCTGTGGCCGCCGCTGGTGGCCGCCGTGCAGCACCACCGCCTGGACCCCACCCTGCTGCACGACCTGCTGAGCGCCTTTGCGCAGGACGTGCGCCACACCGCCAGCGGCCACACCTACGCCGACCTGCCCGAGCTGCTCGACTACTGCCGCCGCTCGGCCAACCCGATCGGGCGGCTGCTGCTGCAGCTCTACCGGGTGAGCGGGGACGAGGCACTGCGCCAGAGCGATGCGGTGTGCAGCGCGTTGCAGCTCATCAACTTCTGGCAGGACATCTCGCGCGACCTGCCCAACGGCCGCAGCTACCTGCTGCAGGACCTGCTGGACCGGCATGGCCTGACGGTGGACGACTTCCACCACCGCCCGGACGATCCGACGCGCGAGGCCCGGCTGGATGCTCCGCGCCGCGCCATGGTCGAGGCCCTGTGCAAGCACGCACGAAGCCTGATGCTCGAAGGCGCTCCTCTGGTGCACCGTCTTCCAGGGCGCGGCGGCTGGGAGCTGCGCGCCATGGTGCAGGGCGGCCTGCGGGTGCTGGACCACATTGCCGCCATCGACCACCGCAGCTGGGCCACGCGGGTCACGGTGGGCCGGCGCGACCTGCCGCTGGTCGCCTGGCGCTGCCTGTGGATGTGAAGCGCTGCCGCCTCAGGTGCTGACCGCGCGGGCCAGCGCCTGGTCGATGTCCCACAGGATGTCGTCGATGTGCTCCAGCCCGACCGAGATGCGCACCATGTCGGGCAGCACGCCGGCCTTGATCTGCTGGGCTTCGTCGAGCTGGCGATGGGTGGTGCTGGCCGGGTGGCTGATGAGGGTGCGTGTGTCGCCGATGTTGACCAGGTGGCTCATGAACTGGGCACTCTCGATGAAGCGCACGCCGGCGGCCAGTCCGGCAGCAGCCCCGCCGCTGCCCGACGGCTTGACACCGAAAGCCAGCAGGCCGGAGGCCCCGCGCATCTGCCGGCGCATGAGTTCGTGCTGCGGATGGTCCGGCAGGCCGGGGTAGTTCACCCAGGCCACGCGCGGATCGTCGCGCAGGAACTGCGCCACCGCCAGCGCATTGCTGCAGTGCCGGTCCATGCGCAGCGGCAGGGTCTCCACCCCCTGCAGAATCTGCCAGGCGCTGGTGGGTGCCAGCGACGCGCCCCACACCCGCAGGCCTTCCATGCGGCAGCGCATGGTGAAGGCAAAGTCGCCGAAGGTCTCGAAGAACTTCACACCGTGGTAGCCGGGGGACGGCTCGGTCATGCCCGGGAAACGACCGTTGGCCCAGTCGAAGCGACCGCCCTCCACCACCACGCCGCCCAGCGTGGTGCCGTGGCCGGCCAGGTACTTGGTGGCGCTGTGCACCACCACGTCGGCGCCCAGCGCCACCGGGTTGCACAGGTACGGGCTGGGCACGGTGTTGTCCACGATCAGGGGCAGGCCGTGGGCATGGGCCACATCGGCCACGGCCGCGATGTCCAGCACCACCATGCTGGGGTTGCCCAGGGTCTCGGCGTAGATGGCGCGGGTCTCGGGCCGGATGGCGGCGGCAAAGGCGGCCGGGTCGGTGGCGTCCACAAAGGTGGTCTCGATGCCGAACTTGCGCAGGTTCACCGCCAGCAGCGTCACCGTGCCGCCGTAGAGCGAGCCGCCGGCCACCACATGGTCACCGGCCTGCAACAGCGTGGTCAGGGCCAGCGTTTCGGCCGCCATGCCGCTGGCGCAGGCCACGGCGGCACGGGCGCCTTCCAGCGCCGCCACCCGCTCCTCCAGCGCCGCCACCGTGGGGTTGGACAGGCGCGAGTACACATTGCCGAAGGTCTGCAGGTTGAACAGGCTGGCCGCGTGCTCGGCGCTGTCGAACACGAAGCTGGTGGTCTGGTAGATCGGCAGGGCCCGGGCGCCGGTGGCGGCGTCGGGAATCTGGCCGGCATGGATGGCCAGGGTTTCGGGGCGGAACTGTCGATCGGCCATCAGACGGGCCTCCGCGCCGAAATCACCCGGGTGTTCACACCGACCCAGTTCAGACCGCCGAACAGCCGGGCATGCTCGATCTTCACGCAGCGGTCCCACACGCTGTCCAGGCCGGCGGCGGTGGCAATGGCGTCCGCCTCCGCGCTGCGCAGACCCAGCTGCTGCCAGAAGCAGCGCGCCCCGATGGCCACCGCGCTGCGGGCCACTGCGGGCATCTCGTCTGCCTTGCGGAACACATCGACCATGTCGACCGGAAACGGAATGTCCTCCAGCCGGGCGTAACTGGTCTCGCCCAGGATCTCGGGGTAGCGGGGGTTGACCGGCACGATGCGGTAGCCGTGCGACTGCATGTACTTGGCCGCAAAGTGGCTGGGGCGGTGCCATTCGGCCGAGAGGCCGACGACGGCGATGGTGCGGCAGCTGCCCAGCAGGCGCCGCAGGGTGGGGATGTCGTCCTGCATGCGGGGATTCTCGCCCGGGTCCGACACGTCGGCATCCGGCCGATCCCTCGGGCCGATCACTGCCCAATTAATTAATGTCGAATTAAATCCGACGGCCTACGCAGGCGATGCCGATTTGGATTCAGGGAATGGCAGCCGAAAGGTTACCAAATGAATCACGTTCGTTTTTCGTGAAAACATCACAAAAGAAAAGGCCCGCAGAGCGGGCCTTTGCCAAGTGCCGTCGGGCGACGATCACTTCTTCTTGCAGGCTTCCTTGTCGGCGTTTTCCTTCTTGGAGCAGTCGACCTTCTCGTCCATCTTGCCACCAGCGTGGGCTGCGGCGAAAGCGGCGGGGGCGGTGGCCAGAACGAAGGCCGACACGAGCGCGGAAATGAAGAGTTTCATGTGATTCACCGTAAGTTTGTTGGTTTGTCCGGGAAAGCGCAGACAGGGCGAACTCCCGAATCTGCGAGTGCTATTCTGGCGTATATCTGAGCGAATTTGTTCATCTTTGCGGTTAACCATGAAACCAACTGTGGAAATGGCCGGATGCAAGGGTAAACCCTACAGTCGCACTGCGACCGTGGTGTTTGCTTTGCTAACTGCCGGGGTCAACCTGCCCTCCTGGGCCCAGTCCCGCTTCGTGCCGGAGCCCGATCGGGTGGTGGTGCCGGTGTCGGTGCAGGCCACCGGCGGCGCCGGCTCTGCCCTGCGCGAGGCAGAACGCGCCTGGCGTGCCGATCCGAAGCGGCAGGACACCGCGTTCCGTTATGCCCGGGAGGTGTTCGTACTGGGCCTGCGCGAGGGCGACCTGCGCTGGTACGGCGCGGCGCGCGCCGCCCTGCTGCCCTGGTGGGAGGCACGCCAGCTGCCCGCCGAGGGGCACTTCATGCGGGCACTGGTGCGCCAGGGCTTCCACGACTTTGACGGCGGCATTGCCGACCTGACTGCCACGATTGCCCAGGAGCCGCAGCGGGCCGAAGCCTGGTCGTGGCGCTTCTCGCTCTACCTGCTGACCTCCCGCATCGACGAAGCCCGCACCGACTGCGCCGAGCTGGGCCAGCGATTCGGAGCGGTCGAAGGCCAGGCCTGCCAGGCGACCCTGCAATACCGCACCGGCCAGGCGGCAGCGGCCGTGCCCACGTTCGAGCGGCTGGTTCAGCTGCCCGACCTGCAAGGTCCGCTGGCCCAGGACTGGCTGCGCTACCACCAGGGCATGGCGCTGGTGGCTGCGGGCCGGCACCAGCAAGCCGCGCAGGTGTGGCTGCAGCACCTGCAGCGACACCCGGGCTCGCACCTGGTGCGCCTGTCGCTGGCCGAAACACTCAATTCCACAGGCCAGCATGTGCAGGCCTTGCAGACCAGCCTGGCCATGGTGCAGCCCACCGACGCCCTGCTGGTGCAGGCCCTGCTGGCGGCCAGCGCCCTGCGTGACCCGCGCGCCGCCGACCTCCAGGCCCAGGTGTCGCAGCGCATGGACGCGCAGGCCCAGCGCAACGAGGCCCTGATCGAGCGGCCGCAGATGATGTACTACATCCGCCACAAGGCCGATCTGCCGCGCGGTCTGGCGCTGGCCCGCGACAGCTGGGCCGAGCAGCAGGAGCCGGCCGATGCCGCCCTGCTGATCGAAGCCGCACTGGCCACCAACCGGCCCGAAGACGCCCGCCCGGTGCTGACCTGGATGCAGCGCACCGGCTACACCGACCCGACCCTGGCCGCCCTGGCCCGGACCCTGCAGACCCGTCTGGGCCGATGAGGAGCCACGCCTTGATCTTCATCGCCTCCTGGCTGCGGCCTCTGCTGCTGATGGCTGCCCTGTTGTGTGCGCCGGGCTGGGCGCTGGCCCACTCCAGCAGCAACAGCTACCTGTCGCTGGAGCAGCGCGGCAGCGCCCTGGTGCTGCGCACCGACATCAACCTGCGCGACGTGGACCTGCTGTTCGACCTCGACCGCGACCGCGACGGCCGCGTCACCTGGGCCGAGACCGCCGAGCGCAGCAGCGAGCTGCAGGCCTGGCTGAACCAGGGTCTGCGGGTGCGCAGCAGCAGGGGCAACTGCTCGCTCGCGCCCACACCGCTGATGGCCAGCGAGCGCGCCGACGGCTTCTACCTGAGTGCGGAATCCACCGTGTCCTGCGCGGGCGGCTCCACCGAGGGGCTGACCCTGCGCTACCAGCTCATCTTCGAGCGGGACAACCTGCATCGGGGCCTGATCCGCATCCAGACCGACGCGCTGCAGACCAGCGCCGTGCTCAGCCCCGACCAGCCGGAGGTGGCTCTGGTGCCCGGCGAAGCCGGCACCGCAGGCACCGGCAGCACCTTCTGGCGCTACATCAGCGAAGGCATCTGGCACATCTGGATCGGACTCGACCACATCCTGTTCCTGCTGAGCCTGCTGCTGCTGGCGCCGCTGCAGCGCCAGCGCGGCTGGTTGCTGCACTGGCCGGCGCGCGACGCACTGCGCAGCTCGGTGATGGACGTGGTGGCGGTGGTGACCGCCTTCACCGTGGCCCACAGCATCACGCTGGCGCTGGCCCTCACCCGGATCGTGGAGCCACCGCGTGCCATCGTGGAGACACTGGTGGCCCTGTCGGTGGTGCTGGCCGCGCTGAACAACCTGATGGGCTGGTTCGCGCTGGAGCGATGGCGCATGGCCTTCGTCTTCGGCCTGATCCACGGCTTCGGCTTTGCCACCGCGCTGATCGACCTCAACCTGCCCGGCAGCCAGCTGGCGGTGGCGCTGGGCGGCTTCAATGTCGGCGTCGAACTGGGCCAGCTGGCCATCGTGGCCGCCTTCTTCCCGCTGGCCTGGTGGCTGCGCATGACCGGCTTCTACCGCGTGGTGGTGGTGGCCGGAGGCTCGCTCATCATCGCCGGCATCGGCACACTCTGGGTGCTGCAGCGCCTGGGTCTGATCACCTGAACCCGTCTTCACTTTCCTGCTCTGTTCCACAAGGAGTCCCATGACACACAACCACACCCTCCTCGTCCGTGGCGCCCGCTGGGCCGTCTTCCTGGGCCTGCTGGCACTGGCCCAGGGTGCCCAGGCCCATGCCGGTGCCGACAACCTGGCCGGCGGCTTCGCCACCGGCTTCCTGCACCCCATCCTGGGCTGGGACCATGTGGTGGCCATGGTGGCCGTGGGCCTGTGGGGCGCCTTCATGGGCGAGCGCGCCGTCTGGACGCTGCCGGTGGTGTTCCCGGCGGTCATGGCCCTGGGCGGCGTGCTCGGCCTGCTGGGCGTGCCGGTGCCGCTGGTGGAAGAAGGCATCGCGGCCTCGGCCATCGTGATCGGCGCCATGGTGGCCCTGGGCACCCGCCCGCCGTTGTGGCTGGCCGCCGTGGTCGTGGGGGCGTTTGCCATCTTCCACGGCTATGCACACGGCGCCGAGCTGCCCGAGGCCACCAGCCCGCTCATGTACACCGCCGGCTTCATGGTGGCCACCGGGCTGCTGCACCTGGGCGGCATCGTGGTGGGCATGGCGGTGCGCTGGCCGCAGGGCGTGAAGGTGGTGCGCGGCTGCGGCGTGGTGATCTCGGCCCTCGGCGTGGGCTTTCTGGCCGGATGGCTGTGAAGCGAAGCCACGCCGCACTGGCCGGCGGCCTCGCCCTGATGCCGCTGGGCGCGATGGCCCATGGCGCCATACCCGGCGCCACGCCGTTTTATGTGGGACTGCTGCACCCGCTGCTGGCACCTGCCCATGTGCTGATGCTGCTGGCCCTGGGCCTGTACCTGGGCCGGGTGGATGAGACCCGCAAGGCCGTGGCCATCTGGGCACTGGCCCTGGGCCTGGTGCTGGGCGGTCTGCTCACCCTGCCCCTGTCCGACCCCGACACCGACCGTGGCCTGCTGCCGCTGGCCCTGGCCTGCGCCGTGCTGGTGGCCGCCGGACGCACCGGACCTGCGGGCCTGGTGGCCACCGTGTGCGCCCTGGCCGGCCTGCTGGTGGGGCTGGGCTCGGGCGATCCGGGCTTTGCGCCCTGGCAGCGTTTTCTCACCATCGGCGGCAGCGTGGTCGGCGCCCTGCTCATCACCGGTCAGCTCGCCTTCTGGGGCGAGCTGCTGGGCCGCCAGCCCCGGCTGGCCCACGCCACCGCCATCGGTCAACGCATCCTGGGCGGCTGGCTGGTGGCCATCAGCCTGCTGATGCTGGTGCTGGGATCGTTGGGGCCATTGACGCGGACGGGTGGCTGAGGCCGGTTTCGTCAGGGCGCTGCACCAGCCCCTCCAGCTCGATGCCCACCGCCCGCCCGGGCGAGGTCCAGCGGTGCAGCCAGCCCAGCACGGTGAGGTGGCAGTCCAGTTCGGGCTGGGTGCCTTGCACCAGCAGGTCGCCCTGCTCGTTGAGGCAGAAACGCCAGCGCCGGTCGCGGCTCTGCCAGAGGCCCGGGGCCACGGGCTGGCCGCCGCGCAGCAGGTAGCCGTCGATCACGATGCAGCCCTTTCCGGGGGCGTCAAGCACCATGTCGTGGCCATGGCGGCTGTTGAAGGCATGGATGTGGAAGTCGATCTCCGCCAGATCGGTGGAGGCCAGGCATGCCGGAATGCAACCTGGGTCGGGTTGTGTCATGGGGATGCTCCGATAGGGACCCCAGGGCCGGTGCATCCGACGGGTGATGGATGCATGAGATCGAGGGGTGGCGCATTACGCGCGCAACAACCGGAGAAGTCATGACGAAAGGCTCTTGATTCCATGCCGGCGGTCCAACGGCCAATGGGCCGGGTCATGGCCGGCTGGCGCAGGCTTCCTATACTTCCCACGGCATGACCCTCCCTCCGCTTCCCTCGCCGGGTGCCGCACCGCTGTCGCTGGTGCTGTTCCATCTGGCGAACGACGACACCCGCGACCGTGTGGCCATCGGCGACCTGCTGGCAGCCCTGGGCGACCGCGCCCTGGGTGCGCTGATGTTCGTGTTTGCGGCGCCCAACATCTTTCCGGTGCCACCGGGCGTGTCCACCGTGCTCGGGGCGCCGCTGCTGTTCCTGTCGCTGCAGCTCATGCTGGGCCTCAAGCCCTGGCTGCCCAAGGTGGTGGCGCAGCGGTCCATCGCGCGGGACGATCTGGCTGCGCTGGTGCGCCGTCTGATCCCGTGGCTGCAGAAGGCCGAGCGGCTGCTGCGGCCGCGCTGGCGCTTCATGGTGCGCCCGCCGCTGGAGAACCTGGCCGGCCTGGTGTGCCTGCTGCTGGCCGTGGTGCTGATGCTGCCGGTGCCGCTGGGCAACACGCTGCCGGCACTTGCCATTGCGCTCATGGCGCTGGGCGTGCTGGAGCGCGACGGCCTGTGGATGCTGGCCGGCTGGCTGGGCGCCGCCGTTGCCACTGCCGTGGTGTCCGGTGTGGTGTGGGCCATGATCCAGGCGGGGCTGGCGCTGCTGGCGCGCATGACCTGACCCCGCCATGAACAGCCCAGCTCCCATCAGCCGTCGCGAGGCCTTCCTGTTCTGGCTCAAGCTGGGCTTCGTGAGCTTCGGCGGGCCGGCCGGCCAGATCGCCATCATGCATGCCGAGCTGGTGGAGCGGCGCCGCTGGATCAGCGAGAACCGCTTTCTGCACGCGCTGAACTACTGCATGCTGCTGCCCGGGCCCGAGGCCCAGCAGCTGGCCACCTACATCGGCTGGCTGATGCACCGCACCTGGGGCGGTCTGGTGGCCGGCGCGCTGTTCGTGCTGCCGTCGCTGTTCATCCTGATGCTGCTCAGCTGGGTGTACCTGCGCTTTGGTCACACGCCGCTGGTGGCCGGGCTGTTCTACGGCATCAAGCCGGCGGTGGTGGCCATCGTGCTGCACGCGGCGCACCGCATCGGAACCCGGGCGCTCAGGAACCGCTGGATGGTGCTGATTGCCGCGCTGGCCTTTGCCGCCTTGACCTTTCTGGACACGCCCTTCCCCGCCATCGTGGCGGCAGCGGCCCTGGCCGGCTGGCTGGGCTCGCGCGTGGCGCCCGGCGTGTTCGCGCCAGCGGCCCCGGGCCACGCGGCCAGCGGGCAGCCCCACGCACCGGCCGTGATCGACGACGCCACCCCCACCCCGCCCCACGCCCGGTTCAGCCGGGCACGGCTGCTGCGCGTGCTGGCCTGGGGTCTGGGCCTGTGGGCCGTGGTCATGGGCCTGCTGGTGGCCACCCAGGGCTGGCAGGCCACGCTGGCGCAGATGGGGCTGTTCTTCAGCAAGGCCGCGCTGCTCACCTTCGGCGGCGCCTATGCGGTGCTGCCCTATGTGTACCAGGGTGCGGTGGAGCACTTCGGCTGGCTCACCGGCCCGCAGATGATCGACGGCCTGGCCCTGGGCGAGACCACGCCGGGCCCGCTGATCA
>CALRSR020000057.1:0-9194 GCA_943370825.1 Allobosea thiooxidans
GACCCGCGCCGCTGTCTGGTGATCGAGGACACCGGCACCGGCGCGCAGGCCGGCCTGGCGGCGGGTGCCACCGTGTGGGGCTACTGCCCGCACGGCGACGGTCGAGCCTTTGCCGGGATGCCGGTGCACCGGGTGTTCCACCACATGGGCGAACTGCCAGTGCTCTGGCCTTCAGCCTGAAGCGTCGGCGGCAGGCGCCGGCCTGCGCCATTCCGAGGGGCTCTGGCCGGTCCAGGCGCGGAAGGCGCGGGCAAAGCTCTTCTCGTTGCGGAAACCTGCCGCTTCAGCCACCTGCTTGATCGGGCGTCGGGTTCGCAGCAGCAGCTCGCTGGCCCGCTGCAGCCGCACCTCGTCCTTCAGGGCCTGCAGCGAGGCGCCTTCGGCCTGCAGCTGGCGGTGCAGGCTGCGCACCGAGGTGTGCAGCAGCGTGGCCAGGCCCTCGGCGCTGTGGGTGTCGCCCGGGTGCTCGGCCAGCGCCTGGCGCACCCGCTGCACCAGCAGGCGGTCGCGCCGGAACGAGCGCACCGTGAGCGGCAGCGCGCGCTGCAGCAGCTGGTTCATGGCGGCCTCATCGCGCCGCATGGGCAGGCCGAGGTACTCGGCGTCGAACACCAGCCCGCCGGCCGGTGACTCGAAACGCGCCGGGGCCTCGAACAGCGCGGCATAGGCGGCCACATGGGCCGGCGCGGCGTAGGGAAAGTGCGCCTCGCGCAGCGGAATGCGCGAGTCGGCGTACCAGCTGGCCAGACCGTGGATGTTGCGCAGCACCGAGACCACGCACAGCTCGTCCATGGGACCCGGCGGCCGGTGCAGGGTGAGGGTGATGCGGGCCTCCGGGCCCTGGGTATCGAGCGCCAGCGTCGCGTCGGGCGCGATCAGGCCGTGGTGGCGGCACCAGCGCCTGAGCGCCAGCCCCAGTGTGGGGGCTGACAGCGAGGCGCGCGCCAGCATGCCGTAGCTGCCCCAGGGCAGGGGCCGGGCGAAGCAGCCCAGCGCCTCGTCGTCGAGTTCACGCATGGCGGCCTCCGACACCCGCTCCATCTGGGCGGCGGTGATGCGGGCCGAGGGGTCGTGCAGCCGTGTCGGATCGATCAACGCAGCCGCCAGCGTGGCGGCAGGATCCATGCCGCGCTGCCGGTAGGCCAGCGTCATGGCCTGTACCAGAGAAACAGGCGTCAGGGCGGGACCGCGCAGCAGCGGATCGGGTGTTTCGCTCATGGCGGCGAGTGTGCTCAAGCCTGGCACGATATGCAACCTGTCTGGCAGGCCGACCGTGTGGGGCAGGGCTATCCTCCACAATTCCGCACCCCGCATCCAGACTGAGCGCCATGCCGATCCTGACCTCCCAGCTCAACCCCCGATCCGCCGACTTCCAGGCCAATGCCCAGGCCATGCGCGCCGCCGTGGACGACCTGCGCCGCCAGATCGATGCGGCCGCCCTCGGCGGTGGCGAGGTGGCCCGGGCCCGCCACACCGGGCGCGGCAAGCTGCTGCCGCGCGACCGGGTGCAGCTGCTGCTCGATCCCGGCACGCCTTTCCTCGAGCTGTCGCCGCTGGCGGCCCACGGCATGTACAACGGGGACGCGCCCTGTGCCGGCGTGATCGCCGGCATCGGCCGGGTCAGCGGCGTGGACTGCATGGTGGTCTGCAACGACGCCACGGTGAAGGGCGGCACCTACTACCCCATGACGGTGAAGAAGCACCTGCGGGCGCAGGAAGTGGCCCAGCAGAACCACCTGCCCTGCATCTACCTGGTGGATTCCGGCGGCGCCAACCTGCCCAACCAGGACGAGGTATTTCCCGACCGCGACCACTTTGGCCGCATCTTCTACAACCAGGCCAACATGAGCGCCCAGGGCATCGCGCAGATCGCGGTGGTCATGGGTTCGTGCACCGCCGGCGGCGCCTATGTGCCGGCCATGAGCGACGAGACCATCATCGTCAAGAACCAGGGCACCATCTTCCTGGGCGGCCCGCCGCTGGTGAAGGCCGCCACCGGCGAGGTGGTGACGGCCGAAGACCTGGGCGGCGGCGATGTGCACACCCGCCTCTCGGGCGTGGCCGACCACCTGGCCCAGGACGATGCCCATGCCATTGCGCTGGCGCGCCAGATCGTCGCGTCCCTCAACCACCGCAAGGAAGTCACCGCCGCACTGCGCGAACCCCGCGCGCCGCTGTTCGATGCCGAGGAGCTGTACGGCGTGATCCCGGTGGACACCCGCAAGCCTTTCGATGTGCGCGAGATCATTGCGCGGCTGGTGGATGGCTCGGAGTTCCACGAGTTCAAGCCGCGTTTCGGCGCCACGCTGGTGTGCGGCTTTGCCCACATCGAGGGCATGCCGATCGGCATCGTGGCCAACAACGGCGTGCTGTTCTCCGAGAGCGCGCAGAAGGGCGCGCACTTCATCGAGCTGTGCTGCCAGCGCAAGGTGCCGCTGCTGTTCCTGCAGAACATCACCGGCTTCATGGTGGGTCGCAAGGTCGAGAACGAAGGCATTGCCCGCCACGGCGCCAAGATGGTCACCGCCGTGGCCACCGCACAGGTGCCCAAGTTCACCGTGATCATCGGCGGCAGCTACGGCGCCGGCAACTACGGCATGTGCGGTCGCGCCTACAGCCCGCGCTTCCTCTGGATGTGGCCCAACGCCCGCATCAGCGTCATGGGCGGCGAGCAGGCGGCCAGCGTGCTGGCCACCGTCAAGCGCGATGGCATCGAGGCCAAGGGTGGATCCTGGAGCGCCGAGGAAGAGGCCGCCTTCAAGCAGCCGCTGCTCGACCAGTTTGCCCACCAGTCGCACCCCTATTACGCCAGCGCCCGCCTGTGGGACGACGGCGTGATCGACCCGGCCGACACCCGACGGGTGCTGGCCCTGGCCCTGTCGGCGGCCAGCAACGCCCCGATCGGCGAGCCGAAATTCGGCGTCTTCCGCATGTGAGGCTGAACATGTCCACTGTCATCGAACTCACCCGTCCGCGCCCGCACGTGGCCCATGTCTGGCTCAACCGGCCCGACGTGCGCAACGCCTTCAACGACGAGGTCATCACCACCCTGTCCGACACCTTTGCCGCGCTGTCGAAGGACCCCGACCTGCGGGTGGTGGTGCTGGGCGCGCACGGCAAGGCTTTCTGTGCCGGCGCCGACCTGAACTGGATGAAGACCATGGCCGGCTTCAACTGGGACCAGAACCGCGCCGACGCCCAGCGCCTGGCCGACATGCTCCAGCTGCTGGACGACTGCCCGGTGCCGGTGGTGGGCCGCATCCAGGGCGACTGTTATGCCGGCGGCATGGGCCTGGCCTCCATCTGCGATGTGGTGGTGGCCGCGCGCGGCGTCACCTTCTGCCTGTCGGAGGCGCGGCTGGGCCTGCTGCCGGCCACCATCAGCCCGTACGTGATCCGCGCCCTGGGCGCCCAGGCCTCGCGCCGCTACATGACCACCGCCGAACGCTTCAGTGCCGAACGTGCCCACGCGCTGGGCTTCGTGCACGAGCTGGTGGAGGCCGAAGCGCTGGACGCCACCGTGGCCGGCATAGTGGACGCGCTGGTGGCCAACGGCCCGCAGGCGGTGCGGGCCTGCAAGCAGCTGGTGCGCGACGTGGCCGGCGCGCCGCTGGACGACACGCTGCGCGCCGAGACCGCCCGGCGCATCGCCGACATCCGCGCCAGCGATGAGGGCCGGGAGGGCGTGCAGTCCTTCCTGGGCAAGCGCAGCCCGAACTGGATCACCCCTGCATGAACGCGCCGACGGACCTTTCTCCCAACGCGCATTGGCAGCAGCGCAGCCTGGCCAGCGTGTGGCATCCCTGCACCCAGATGGCGCGGGCCGCGCGCACGCCGCCGCTGGCCATTGCGCGCGGGCAGGGCGCCTGGCTGCACGACCACGAAGGCCGCCGCTATTTCGACGCCATCAGCTCCTGGTGGGTCAACCTGTTCGGCCATGCGGATGCCGGCATCAATGCCGCCATCACCGCGCAGCTCAATACCCTGCCGCATGTGATGCTGGCCGGCTGCACCCACGAGCCCGCGGTGCGGCTGGCCGAGCGCCTGTCCGCGCGCACCGGCGGCGCCTTGGGCCACTGCTCCTTCGGCAGCGACGGGGCCAGCGCGGTCGAGATCGCGCTCAAGCAGAGCTTTCACAGCTGGCGCAACCGGGGCCGGGCCGACAAGCGCCACTTCGTGTGCCTGCGCCACAGCTACCACGGCGAGACCATCGGCGCCCTGGCCGTGACCGACGTGGCGGTGTTCCGCGATGCCTACGATCCGCTGCTCATGCGCGCCCACACGGTGGATGCGCCGGACAGCCGCCGTGGCAACGAGACCGAGGCGCTGAAGGCCATCGAGGACTGCCTGACGGCGCACGCCGACACGCTGGCGGCGGTCATCGTCGAGCCGCTGGTTCAGGGCGCGGCCGGCATGGTCATGCACTCGCCCGACTACCTGCGCCAGCTGCGCGCGCTGTGCACCCGCCACCAGGTGCACCTGATTGCCGACGAGATCGCGGTGGGCTGTGGCCGCACCGGCCGCTTCTTCGCATGGCAGCACACCGAGCCCGCCACCCCGGCCGACTGGCCCGACTTCATCCTGCTGTCCAAGGGCATCACCGGCGGCACGCTGCCGCTGTCGCTGGTGCTCACCACCGACGCGGTGTTCGAGGCCTTCTGGTCCGAGGACACCACGCGCGGCTTCCTGCATTCGCATTCCTACACAGGCAACCCGGCCGCCTGCGCCGCTGCCCTGGCGGTGCTGGACCGCTTCGACGCCGGACAGGAGGCGCAGAACGTGCTGCAGGCGCAATGGCTGGCGGACGCCTTTGCGCCGCTGGCCCGGGACGACCGGGTGCGCCATCTGCGCCAGCGCGGCACCATCCTGGCCTTCGATGTGCCGGGTGCGGCCGACGGCTTTGCCGAACGCTTCCACCTGGCCGCCCGGGCGCACGAACTGCTGATCCGTCCGATCGGCCGCAGCGTGTACCTGATGCCACCCTACCTGATCGACCCGCCCACCGCCGCCTGGCTGGCCGATGCCGTCACCCGGACCCTGAACGATGTGGTTTGACCATTTCCGCGCCACCCGCGAACAGCTGGCAGCGCAAGACCTGCTGCGCCAGCTGCGCGTGGCCCATGGCGGCACCGCGCCGCACCAGCCGGTGGCCAGCGCCGGCGGAGCCGTGCGCGAGCTGCTCATGTTCTGCAGCAACGACTACCTGGGTCTGGCCGCCCACCCGGCGCTGGCCGATGCGCTGGTGGACGGTGCCCGCCGCTGGGGCGGTGGTTCGGGCGCATCGCCGCTGGTGAGCGGCCACAGCCAGGCGCATGAGGCCGTGGCGCAGTGGTTGGGTCGCGCCTATGCCCCGCACATTCCGCAGGCCCGCGCGCTGGGCTTCTGCACCGGCTACATGGCCAACCTCGGCGTGGTCACCGCGCTGGGCGATGCCGACGTGGAGCTGTTCTGCGACGCGCTGAACCATGCCTCGCTCATCGATGGGGCGCGGCTGGCCCGGGCGCGGGTGACTGTGTACCCGCATGGCGATGTCAAGGCCCTGGCCCAGCGGCTGCAGGCCAGCACCGCGCCGCGCAAGCTCATCGTCACCGACGGTGTGTTCAGCATGGACGGCGATGTGGCGCCGCTGCCCGAGCTGCTGGCGCTGGCCGAGGCCTTCGATGCCCTGCTGCTGGTGGACGATGCCCACGGCCTGGGCGTGCTGGGGCAGCGTGGCCTGGGCTGCATCGAGCGTTTCGGCCTGAACAGCCACCGGCTGGTGCTGGTGGGCACGCTGGGCAAGTCGGCCGGGCTGGCCGGCGCCTTCGTGGTGGCGCACGAGGCGGTCACCGACCACCTGCTGCAGAAGTCGCGCAACTACATCTTCTCCACCGCCTCGCCGCCGGCTATCGAGCATGCCCTGCTCACCGCGCTGGACCTGCTGGCCGGGCCGGAGGGGCAGCAGCGCCGCCGCCAGCTGGCGGCCCGATGCGCCCAGCTGCGCGCCGGCCTGACCGCGCTGCTGCAACAGCACCCCGAACGGCCCTGGCGGCTGACCGACAGCACCACGCCCATCCAGCCCCTGATCGTGGGTACCAATGCCGAAGCCATGCGCCTGGCCGCCCGGCTGGAACAGGCCGGCATCCGCGTGCCGGGCATCCGCCCGCCCACCGTGCCGGCCGGCACCGCCCGCCTGCGCATCACCCTGTGCGCCAGCCACACCGAGGCCGATGTGGACCGGCTGCTGCAGGTGCTGCGCGATGCGGCGGCCGAAGCGCAGCAGACCGAACCCGAAGGAGCCGACGCATGAGCCCGTCGCCCATTGCGCTGATGCGCGGCTGCTTTGTCACCGGCACCGATACCGAGATCGGCAAGACCTGCGTCAGCGGCGGTCTGGTGCACGCCTTCCGCCGGCAGGGCCTGCGGGCGGCAGCCATCAAGCCGCTGGCGGCCGGCCAGCAGCAGGACGCCGATGGCCGCTGGTTCAACGACGATGTGCGCCACCTGCACGGCGCGCAGGACCTGGGCCTGAGCGAGGCCGAGGTTGGCCCGTTCCAGTGGCGCACTGCGTGTGCCCCGCACATTGCTGCGGCCATCGAGGGTCGGCCCATCGACCCGGCGGCGGTGCGATCCGCCATCCACCGGCTGGCCGCGCGCACCGAGGCGCTGGTGGTCGAGGGCGTGGGCGGCTTCCGGGTGCCGCTGGTGCCGGGCTGGGACACGGCCGATCTGGCGGTCGACCTGGCCCTGCCGGTGGTGCTGGTGGTGGGGCTGCGGCTGGGCTGCATCAACCACGCGCTGCTCACGGCCGAGGCCATCCGTGCCCGGGGCCTGCACCTGGCCGGCTGGGTCGGCAACACGCTGGACCCGGCCATGCCGCACCTCACCGACAACCTGGACGCCCTGCGCCAGGGCCTGCCCGCGCCCTGCTGGGGCGTGGTGCCGCGCCTGGCCGACCCCACACCGGCGGCCGTGGCCGTCCACCTGAACCCGATGCCGGAGACCTGACATGTTCACCAAGATCCTGATCGCCAACCGGGGCGAGATCGCCTGCCGTGTGGCGGCCACCGCGCGCCGCCTGGGCATCCGCACCGTGGCCGTGCATTCGGACGCCGACGCGAACGCCCGCCACGTGGCGCTGTGCGACGAGGCGGTTTCGCTGGGCGGCAACACGCCGCAGGAAAGCTACCTGCGCTGGGAGGCCATCCTGGCGGCCGCGCAGGCCACCGGCGCCCAGGCCATCCACCCCGGCTACGGCTTCCTGAGCGAGAACGAAGCCTTTGCCGACGCCTGCGTGGCGGCCGGGCTGGTGTTCATCGGTCCGCCGTCATCGGCCATCCAGGCCATGGGGCTCAAGGCCGAATCCAAGCGGTTGATGGAAGCGGCCGGTGTGCCGCTGGTCCCGGGCTATCACGGGGCGGACCAGGACCCGGCCCTGCTGCGCGCCGAGGCGCAGCGCATCGGCTACCCGGTGCTGATCAAGGCGAGTGCCGGCGGTGGCGGCAAGGGCATGCGCGTGGTCGAGCGCGACGAAGATTTCGATGCCGCCCTGGCTTCCTGCCAGCGCGAGGCGCGCAGCAGCTTCGGCAGCGACGCGGTGCTGGTGGAACGTTATGTGCAGCGCCCGCGGCACATCGAGATCCAGGTGTTCGGCGACACGCACGGCCAGATCGTGCACCTGTTCGAGCGCGACTGTTCGGTGCAGCGCCGCCACCAGAAGGTGCTGGAAGAAGCCCCAGCCCCCGGCATGACGCCGGCTCTTCGCGAGCGCATGGGGCAGGCGGCGGTGGCGGCGGCCAAGGCGGTGAACTATGTGGGCGCCGGCACGGTGGAGTTCATCGTCGAAGGGCTGGACGGACAGCAGGAGGGCCAGGGCTTGGACGACAGCCGCGCCCGCTTCTACTTCATGGAGATGAACACCCGCCTGCAGGTGGAGCACCCGGTGACCGAGGCCATCACCGGCCAGGACCTGGTGGAGTGGCAGCTGCGCGTGGCCGTCGGTCAGCCGCTGCCGCTGCGCCAGGACCAGCTGACGATGCAGGGTCATGCCATCGAGGCCCGCATCTGCGCCGAGAACCCGGACAACCAGTTCCTGCCCGCCACCGGCACCCTGAGCGTCTACCGCAAGCCGACCCATGCGGCCTTCGAGCGGGCCCCGGTGCGCTTCGACGACGGCGTGCGCGAAGGCGATGCCATCAGCCCCTACTACGACTCGATGATCGCCAAGCTCATCGTGCATGGCGATTCGCGCGCGCAGGCGCTGGCCCGGCTGGACGCTGCGCTGGCCGACACCCGCATCGTGGGCCTGCCGAACAATGTGCAGTTCCTGCGCCATGTGGTGGCCAGCCGGTCGTTTGCGCAGGCCGATCTGGACACCGCGCTCATCCCGCGCGAGGCGGGGGTGCTCTTCCACCAGGAGCGTGTGGGCGCGCCGCTGGCCGTTGCGGCGGCGGTCGTGCACCGGCTGCAGTTTGAGCAGGCCCAGGAGACGGCCGACCCGTTCTCGCGCCGTGACGGCTTCCGCTCGCACGGCACGCTGGTGCGCCGCTTCGACTTCCGCCATGCCGAGCAGCCGCTGACCGCACGGCTCACCTATGGCCGCGACGGCCTGCAGCTGGCGGTGGGCGAGGGCGCAGCACAGTCCCTGTCGTGGCAGGTGCAAGCCGATGGCGTGACCGAAGTCCGCTGGGGCAGCGAACGCCTGCAGACCCAGGTCTGGCCGCAGGGAGAGGCGCTGCAGGTGTTCACGCCACAGGGGGCCACCCGCATCGAGGTGGTCGATCCGCTGGCCCATGCCGGCGAAACCGCAGCCGAAGGCGGGCGCCTGACCGCGCCCATGCCGGGCAAGGTGCTGTCGTTCTCGGTCAAGGCCGGTGATGCGGTACGCCAGGGTCAGCCGCTGGCCGTGATGGAGGCCATGAAGATGGAGCACACCATCACCGCCCCGGCCGACGGCACCGTGGCCGAGCTGCTGTACGCCCCGGGCGACCAGGTGGCCGAGGGTGCGGCCCTGCTCCAGCTGGTGACAGCCTGATCGCGCTGCTGCGCTTAAGCTCGCCGCATGCGCATCACCCTCTGCCTCACCGCCAACAAACCCGAGCCCTGGCAGGCCGGCCTGCAGGCCGCGCTGCCCGGCGCACAGATCGACATCTGGACCCCCGGCGCGCCGCTGGCCGACCATGCGGTGGTCTGGGCACCGCCGCAGGCCTTCATCG
>CALRSR020000058.1:0-8329 GCA_943370825.1 Allobosea thiooxidans
TGCACGTCTCGCCGACCTTCGCACCCAACTCGACCTCCTTGAGGATGCCGACTATCTGCGCTTCGCTGAATCTGGATTTCTTCATGTAGAGACTCCGTCTGGGGGAATTCTCTACTTCCGGATGGTTCAGGTTTTCGAGGGGGCTTCAAAGGTTGGTCTTGCATGGTCGTCGTCCACTACTGGAAAAACGCAGCCGGTTGAGGATTCCAACGAGGACAAGTCGCTCAGGTGAACTTGTTTTGAGGAGGGTCCCGCCACATCAATACGCGACGATGCACGTGCGCGTTGGTTCAGCGTAGCAAAGCTGCCTTCTCCGCGGCGCCAACTTGACGAACGGATGGAGATTGATAGTGGAAGTTCGCCACGTGTTGGTGGACGCAACGCGAACTCCGCCAACCTTTGATGGACTGCCTCGTCAGATGCAGTCGTATCTGGACCTTTTGGCCGCCAAAGCGAGTGGACAAGCGCAGCCAGTCCTTGGCTGAATCCACATGATCACAAAAAGCCCTCGGAAACGAGGGCTTTTTCGTTGGTGCCGAACACCTCTAAGCACCGAAAAGAAAGAGGCGACGGTCAGATGGTTCGCGCGGCCGTCTCGCGCAGCCGGAACACCGCCACCGCATCCACCATCTGCCGGGCCTGGGTGCGCAGGCTGCTGGCCGCTGCGGCCATCTCTTCGACCAGGGCCGCGTTCTGCTGAGTGGCCTGATCCATCTGGGTGATGGCTTCGCCGACCTGTGACACCCCGGCACTCTGTTCGGCGCTCGCCGAACTGATCTCGCCCACGATGTCCGAGACGCGACGGATGCTGGCCACGATGTCCTGCATGGTGCTGCCGGCGCGATCAGCGAGGGCGGTGCCCTTCTCGACGCGCTCCACGCTGTCGACGATGAGGCGACGCACTTCCTTGGCGGCCTCGGCGCTGCGCTGGGCCAGGTTGCGCACCTCGCCGGCCACCACCGCAAAACCCCGGCCCTGCTCTCCGGCGCGCGCGGCTTCCACGGCGGCATTGAGCGCCAGGATGTTGGTCTGGAAGGCGATGCCGTCGATCACGCCGATGATCTCGCCGATGCGCCGTGCGCTCTGCTCGATGTCGCGCATGGTGCCGACCACTGCGGCCACCACCTGACCGCCTTCGGCCGTGACGCTGGATGCACTCATGGCCAGCTGATTGGCCGTTTGTGCGTTGTCCGAGTTCTGACGTACCGTGCTTCCCACCTGCTCCATGGAGGCCGAGGTTTCCTCGAGCGCGCTGGCCTGGCTCTCGGTGCGATGGGACAGGTCGCTGTTGCCGCTGGCGATCTCGCTGCTGCCGAGCGACACCGCATCGGCGCACTGGCGCACGGTGCGCACCGAGGTTTCCAGCTGATCCACCATGGCCTTGAGGTTGGCCAGGGTGCTGTCCTTGTCGCCGGCCCGCAGCGGGATGTCGATCGACAGGTCGCCGGCCGCGACCGACCGCGCCACCTGCTTGAGCACCGCAGGATCAGCCCCCAGGTCGCTGGTGACCCGAGCCAGGTACAAGGCCAGACCGACCAGCACCACCGAGGCCAGGCCCACCGAGCCCATGACCATGGTTCGGTCCAGGCTGGCGAACTCGTCGATGTCGCGGACACGGTCAGAGAGCTGCCGCCCCTGGCGCTGCTTTTCCTGTCCCAGCGGCGCCAGCAGCGCGTTGCGGGCCGGGATGGTCGTATCCACCAGGTAGGCCATGGCTTCGGCACGTTGACCCGAGCGGATGAGCGCCAGATTCGTCTCTCCCGCCTTCCAGAAGGCGGCCATCAATCCAGGGAGCGGTGCGAAGGCCTGACGGCCGGCTTCGTCCTGCATGGCCTTGCCGAACATTTCCAGTTCGCGATCCAGCAGGCTGCGCTTGGCGCTGATGTCGGCGATGGCCGCGTCCATCTCGGCGGCATTGCGCGACAGGATGGCGTGCCGAAGCTGCAGCGACACCCGGGTGACGTTGAGTTCCACCTCGGCAATGCGCTGAAGCTGGGGCACATTGACGGTGTTGATGCGGTCGGCCGCCGAACTGAGGCTGCCCATCATGACCCACACGGCCACTGCGGTGGAGATGAGCGTGACCATCAGCACGCCGTTGATGGCCAGCAGCCGCTGGCCCAGGGTCATGTTGCGCAACATACGACAGATCTCCCGGGAGTGATGTCTGTATGTCGGACGAAGGCGTACCTACTTGAGGGGACGCGCTCGCTGCCACGGACGAAGTGTGCGTTTCTGCCGATTCGCCGGGGTCAGATCTGCAGCAGCACCGTACCCAGGGAGGCGCCCGCTTCCACGCAGGCATGCGCCCGGGCGACATCGGCCAGCGCAAAGACCTGGCCGGTGCGGATGTCCAGCCCACCGGCCTGCAGCACCGACAGCAGCTCGGCGATGCAGGCAGCCCGGTCGGCAGGTGTCAGTTCGTAAACCACAAAAAACCGGCAGCTCAGGGACTGGAACAGCAGCGTGCGGAAATCCACGGTCACATCCGCCGGCTGGTTGGAGCCGTAGCAGACCACC
The DNA here is from genome assembly GCA_943370825.1 of Allobosea thiooxidans. Taxonomy (GTDB): domain Bacteria; phylum Pseudomonadota; class Gammaproteobacteria; order Burkholderiales; family Burkholderiaceae_C; genus Hydrogenophaga. Next base: position 2,521 of record CALRSR020000058.1, read on the forward strand.
TGGCCGTGGGGGCGCAGGATGCCTTGAGGCAGCCATGTGGCCGTCCCGGAAAAATCCATGTCGATGATCTGGTCGACGCCCTGGCCGCCGGTGAGCGCCTGCACCCGCCGGACCATGTCGGCATCCCGGTAGTCCAGCACTTCCTCGGCCCCGGATCGCAGCGCCAGTTCGCGCCGGGCGGCCGAACCGGCGGTGCCGATCACCCGCGCTCCCTGTCGCCGCGCCAGCTGTACCACCAGGTGCCCCACTGCGTTGCCGGCGCCGGTGACCAGCACGGTCTGCCCTGCCAGCGGACCGGCCAGCCGCACGGCCTGGACGGCCGTGAGCCCTGGAATGCCGAGACAGGCGCCCGCCTCGAACGACACCCCTGGTGGCAGGTCGACCGCCTGTTCCGAGGGCAGGGTGATGAACTGGGCTGCGGTACCCATGGGTCGCTTCCACTGGGCATTCCAGGTCCACACCCGCTGGCCCAGACGTTGCGCCGGAACACCGGCGCCCACTGCGTCGATGACGCCGCTGCCGTCGCTGTGGGGCACGATGCGCGGGGCGATCAGGGGCCGCCGCGCGCGGGATTTCACATCGGACGGATTGACGCCCGACCAGGCCAGCCGGATACGCACTTCGCCCGGTCCGGGCTCCGGGGTCGGCATCTCGCCCACCACCAGCACTTCGTCGGCGGAACCGTTGCGTTCATACCAGGCTGCCTGCATGTCGTGTCTCCTGAGGGCGGACCGGCGCCAGCCCAAAACCGCAATACCATACCCCAGCCACAACCTGCCCCCTGTCCCCCCGGAGAAGCCATGACGTGTCGAGTGATGATGGTCGACGACAACGACAACGACCTGCTGTTCACGCGGCTCATCCTGCAGCGCAGCGGTGTCGGCTACGACATCCTGGGTTTCGAGAGGGCCGCAGAAGCACTGGAACACCTGCGCAGCACGCCGGACCACGGGGTGTCCATCATCCTGCTGGACATCAACATGCCGGTGATGAACGGCTTCGAGTTTCTGGAGGCCTTCGAGGCGCTCACCCCGGCCCAGCGAGGCGATGCCGTGGTGCTGATGCTCTCGTCCTCCGCCGACCCGACCGATCGGGAGCGTGCGGCGCGACACGGCTGTGTGAAGGGCTACCTGACCAAGCCGCTGGAGCGCCAGGTGGCGGCGGTGCTGCCGGTGCTGGCAGGGCTGTCGCCCGACACACCGGCCGGGTGAGGGCCGCCGGCCACACTGGGCGGAAATAGGCCACGAATTGCCCGTTCTTTCCCCAGGGCGACCCGTATACGGGTGCTAGCATGAGTTCAGAAGGGCGCCCGTTCGGGGTGCGTCCGTGCTCGATGGCGGGTGGAGGCCCGGAGGATGGCGAATTCGATGTGGCGATTGGCCGGACCGCGCCGCTCCGCAGTCTTGTTGTGGATGCTGGGTCTGCTGGTGTCGGCCGGCCTGGGCTGGTCCACCCTGCAGGACAACCGGCGCGCGGCCGAGCGGCGACTGGTCGAAGCCACCAGCAGCGTGGCCCAGCAGGTCCGCGACCGGTTCCTGATCTACGAATACGGCCTCAAGGGTACGCGTGGCGCCGTCATGGCAGCCGGCGGCGACGGCATCACCCGCCAGGCCTTCGAAGCCTATGTGGCCAGCCGCGACATGCGGCAGGACTTTCCCGGCGCCCGGGGCTTCGGCTACATCCGCAAGGTGCCGCGCGCGCTGGAGGCCGATTTTCTGGCCAGCGCGCGCAGTGAAGGTCCGGCGGGCTTCAGCATCCGCGAGATCGGCCCGCACGACGGCGAGCGCTACGTCATCCAGTACATCTATCCGCTGGCCGACAACACCGGCGCCACCGGTCTGGACATCGCCTCCGAGATCCACCGGCGCGAGGCGGCCGTGGCGGCCATGGACAGCGCCGAGGCGCGACTGACCGCGCCCATCACGCTGGTTCAGGCGTCCGGCAAGGCCGGCAGCGGTTTCCTCATGCTGTTGCCGGTCTACCGCACCGGGGCGGTGCCGGTGGAGACCGAGGCCCGACGCGAGGCCACCCTGGGCTGGGCCTATGCACCGCTGGTGGCCGAAGAAATCCTGTCCGACCTGGGGCCCATGGCGCACGAGGTGTCGGTCCGTCTGAGCGACAAGGCGGGCGGTCAGCCCTTCCTGCAGCGGACCACCGGTCTGGACGTCAGCGAAGTGGACATGTCCCCGATGCGCCGCGACATCACGGTGGCCGGCCGGGACTGGGTGCTGGAAGTGCAGCCGCTCACGCCCCTGCTGGAAGCGGTGCAGGGCGCCTCGGCCGCCACCCGGTTCTGGCAGGGTGCCGTGATCAGCACGGTGCTGGCCCTGCTGGTATGGCTGCTGTTGCGCCAGCGCCAGGCCGGTGCGGCCCTGGTGCCGGTCGATTACCCGCCCGAGCTGTCCGAAGCGGGCCGCCTCGGGCTCGCGAGCTTCCTGCGCCAGCGCCTGACGCTCGTCGTGCTCGCTGCCTACGTGCTGGCGGTGGCCGTGCTGCTCTGGCTGGACCAGGACAGCCGCTTCAACGCCGGTATGCGCCAGGCCAGGACCCAGCTGGAGTCGCTGGTGGCGGCGCAGGCCGAGGCGGTCGATGCCCGCCGCGCGTTCCGGCGCAAGAGCGTGGTGTTCCTGGCGTCCACCTCCGAGGTAGAGGCCATGGCCCAGGGGCGTTCGCTGGACGTGGCTGCCGCCGGGCGGGACCGGCGGGCGCTGGAGCGGCTGTTTTCCGCCTACCTCAAGGCCAATCCGGAGCTGCATTCGCTGCGCCTGACCGGCCTGCGCAACGGCGCCCAGGAGCTGTTCCGCGTGGAGCGGCGGGGCGACGCCGTGCTGGCGGTGCCGTCACAGGAGCTGAGGGCTGAACCCGGTGCCCAGGAAGTGGTGCAGGCCGCCCGGCTGGGGCAGGGCGAGGTGTTCCTCTCGGACGTGACCCTGCTGCGCGAGCATGGCGAAGTGCGCCGGCCCCTGCGCCCGCTGGTGCATCTGTCCACCCCGGTGCTGGACCCGAACGGCCAGCCGGTGGCCGTGCTGGTGATGGCGGTCAACAGCGTGTCGTTCATGCCGTCGACGGTACTGCCGGCCGGCAACCCCATCGAGGAGGAGCTGGGCGGCTCCGTCACCTCGATGGTGCTCAACAGCCGGGGCGACTACCTGGACCATCCGGATGCCGCCCGCCGCTACGCCCACGAGTTCGGCCCGGCCCGGCGCTGGACCGATGATTACCAGGTCGAGGTGCTGGACGGTCAGACCGGCCGCACCCGCTGGAAGAGCCCTGAGGGACCGGTGGTGCTGGCCATGCGGTTGCTGCAGGGCAACCCGGATTCCGACATCGGCAGCCTGCGCTACGTCGCCACCATGCCGGTCCAGAGCATCCAGGCGCAGGCCTGGAGGGAGGCCCTGGCCCGGCTGCCCATGTACGTGGCGCTGGGTGGTGTGGGCGCCGTGATGCTCTACCTCTACTGGGTGGGCGTGCGGCGCCGCCTGGACGCCCGCAGCCAGCGGCTGCGGCTGGCCGATCTGGTGGATCAGACTTCCGACGCCATCATCGGGATGGATGCGCAAGGGCGGGTGACGTCCTGGAACCGGGGTGCCCGCGAGCTGTTCGGCTACAGCGCCGAGCAGGCGGTGGGCCGGCTGCTGGAGGCGCTGATCGCCCCGGACGACCGCATCGGCAGCGGCTACCTGCCGCTGGATGGCCTGGCCGACCAGTCGGGCGCCCGGGCGCTGGAGCTGGCCTGCCGCACCCGCAAGGGTGGTGCCCTGCAGGTGTCGATGTCGCTGTCGGTCCTGCGCGAGCTCGATGGCAGCGTCGCTGGTGTGTCGGCCATGGTGCGCGACATCACCGCCGAGCGCGAAGCCCAGCGCGCCCTGGCCGAGCTCAATGCCAATCTGGAGGCCACGGTGCGGGAGCGCACCGCCTCGCTCGCGGACGAGCGCCGCATGCTGCGCGATGTGCTGCGCGGCACCAACGCCGGCACCTGGGCCTGGAACGTGCAGACCGGCGAGACCCGTTTCAACGAGCGCTGGGCCGACATCGTGGGCTACCGCCTCGACGAACTCGGGCCCCTGAGCATCCAGACCTGGGAGCGGTTGACCCATCCGGACGACCTCAAGCTCTCGGAGGCCGCGCTGCAGCGCCACTTTGCCGGCGAAGCACCCGATTACGAGGTGGAAGCCCGCATGCGGCACAAGGACGGCCACTGGGTCTGGGTGCTGGACCGGGGTCGCGTGACCAGCTGGACCGATGACGGACAGCCCGAGTGGATGCACGGCACCCACCAGGACATCACCCGCGCCCGCGAGGCGCAGATCCGCCTGGCCGAGAGCGAGGCGCTGCTGCGCCGCACCGGCCGGGTGGCGGGTGTGGGCGGCTGGCAGTTCGATCCCGAGGACAACACCGTGGCCTGGACCCGCCAGACCCGCGAGATCCACGAGGTGGACGACAGCTACCCGGCCGACCCCGAGCGCCTGCTGGCCTTCTATCCCGAAGGCGAGGCCCGCGACCGCCTGCGTGCGGCCATCGCCCGCGCACTCAAGGAAGGCGAGCCCTTCGACCTGGAGCTGCCCTTCATCACCGCGCGTGGACGGCAGATCCGGGTGCGGGCCGTGGGCGAGCCGGTGCTCGACGACCAGGGGCGTCCGCGCCGCATCGTCGGCGCGCTGCAGGACATCACGTCGCGCTACCTCATGGAAGCCGAGCTGCGGCGTGTCAACGAGCTGCAGCAGAGCATCCTGGACAACCTGCCCTGCGGCCTGAGCGCCTTCGATGCCCAGCTCAACCTGGTGGCCTGCAACAAGGAGTTCGTCACCCTGCTGGGCCTGGAGCCCCTGTTCGAGAACGGCGTGCCCAGCTTCGAGGACATCATCCGTTTCAATGCCGAGCGCGGCGAGTACGGCAATGTGGACGTGGAGGAGGCGGTCGCGCAGATCGTGGCCCGCGCCCGGGCACCGGTGCCGCAACGCTTCGAGCGGCAGCGCCCCAACGGCACGCCGATCGAGGTGCGTGGCACGCCCATGCCCGGTGGTGGCTTCGTCACCACCTACACCGACCTGGCCGACCGCAAGCAGGCCGAACGCCGCAGCGAACGCAACGAGGCCCTGCTGCGCGGCGCCATCACCGCCATCGACGAAGCCTTCGTGCTGTTCGACGCGCAGGAGCGCCTGGTTTTCTGCAACGACAAGTTCCGCGCCCTCTACGAAACCGTGGCCGACCTGATCGTGCCGGGCAGCCGCTTCGAGGACATCCTTCGGGTGGGCGTGGGCCGGGGCCAGTACCCCGAGGCGCAGGACGATCCGGCCGGCTGGATTGCCCGCCGCATGGCCGATTTCCGGGCCGGCGAGCACACCAGCGTCCACCGCCTGGACAGCGGCAAGGTGGTGCGGGTGATCGACCGCCGCATGCCCGATGGCCACACCGTGGGTTTCCGCCTGGACATCACCGACCTGGTCAGGGCCACCGAGGCCGCCCAGGAAGCCTCGCGCGCCAAGGGTGAATTCCTGGCCAACATGAGCCACGAGATCCGCACCCCGCTGCATGCGGTCATCGGCCTGACCCATCTGCTCAGCGACACCCCGCTGAGCCTGCGGCAACAGCAGCTGCTGGGCAAGTCGCAAATGGCCAGCCAGTCGCTGCTGGCCATCGTCAACAACGTGCTGGATCTGGCCAAGATCGAGGCCGGCGAGATGCCGCTGGAGTCCGAACCCTTCCGGCTGCGCGAGCTCATCACCGAGATGGAAGCCGTCTTCGTGCAGCAGGCCGAAGGCAAGGGTGTGGCGCTGGCCTTCCGGCTCGACCCTGCATTGCCAATCAC
>CALRSR020000059.1:0-7939 GCA_943370825.1 Allobosea thiooxidans
TCCACGCCCAGGTGGGCAGCAGCCGCCAGATACACATCCGGGGCGGGCTTGGAGCGCGGCAGGTCGTGCCCGCTGAAGATGCGCTCACCGAAGTACGGCGCCATGCCCACCTGCTGCAGCTGCATCACCACCTTGGCCTTGTCGGCGCCGGAGGCGCAGGCAATGCGCCCATCCACCCGCTCGTGCAGGTGGGCCACCGCCTCCAGGGCACCGGCAATCACCTGCAGCTCGGCCTGCAGGCGCTGGTTGCGCCGCTCGTAGAAGGCGCGCATCCAGTCCTCGGTGAGCGGGCGGCCGGTCTCGGCCTCGATGCGGGCACGCTCGTCACGCACCGCCTTGCCGATGAAGATGCGCTCGCACTCGGCCTGGTCCAGCGCCCAGCCGGCCTCATTGAGCATCTCGCGCAGCACGCCGTTGGTGATGGGCTCGCTGTCCACCAGCACACCGTCGCAATCGAACAGCACCGCATCGAACATGGTCGGAAACTTGAAAGGGTTCAGTTCAGGATGTCGCCATCCACATACAGCCAGCGGCCGTCCTGCCGCACGAAGCGGCTGCGCTCGTGCAGGCGCTGGCCGCGACCCTGGATGCGCGAGCGCGCCACGAACTCCACCTCGGCGGTATCCGGCCCGGTGACGCGGTGGTCGCGCACCTCCAGCCCCAGCCAGCGCACCGCGGGGTCGGGCGTGAGATCGGCCGGGCAGTGGTCGGGGTGCCAGGTGACACGCAGGTGATCGGCATGGCCACGCACGAAGGCGCTGTAGCGCGAGCGCATGAGCGACTCGGCGTCCGGCGCCGGAACACCGGTGCCGATGTAGCGGCTGCAGCAGTCGGCCCAGGCGGCGCGGCCGCAGGGGCAGACGTCGGCGGTGGAACGCAAGGGCTTGACCATCAGCGCCCTCAACGCCGCCAGAAGTGGCCGGTGAACAGCACCAGCACGGTGAGCAGCTCCAGCCGGCCCAGCAGCATGGCAAAGGTCAGCACCCAGATCTGGAAGTCAGTCAGCACGCCGAAGTTGCTCGACGGCCCCACCAGCCCCAGGCCGGGGCCGATGTTGTTGACCGTGGCCACCACCGCCGAGAAGGCGGTGACGATGTCCAGCCCGCTGAACAGCAGCAGCATGGTCAGGCCCATGGTGGTGGCGCCGTAGATCAGCATGAAGCCCAGCACCGAGGTCATGACCGACATCGGCATCACCGACCCGCCCAGCGTCACCGGGTTCACCACCCGGGGGTGGATGATGCGCACCAGCTCGCGACGGGCCTGCTTGACCAGCAGCACCATGCGGACCATCTTGATGCCGCCGCCGGTGGAGCCGGCACAGGACGCAAAGCAGCCCAGGAACATCATGAACACCGGGGCGAACACCGGCCACTGGGCATAGTCGGTGGAGGCGTAGCCGGTGGTGGTGGCCAGCGACACCACATGAAAGGCGGCCGTCTGCAAGGCCTTCAGGGGATCGTCTTCCACCCCGTGGACCGCCAGCAGCAAGGTGATCAGCAGGACCGACAGGCACAGCACGACCAGGTAGGTGCGGATCTCGCGGTCGGCGGTGATGACCCGCAGCGACCGGGTGCGCAGCACCACGAAGTAGCGGACGAAGCTGATGCCGGCCAGCGCCATGAAGACGGTGGCCACCAGCTCGATCTGCGGCGAGTCGAAATGCCCGAAGCTGGCGTCGTACGACGAGAACCCGCCCAGGCCCATGGTGGTGCACATGTGCATGAAGGCATCGGCCCAGCCCATGCCGGCCCAGCGGTAGGCCAGCATGCACAGCACCGAGAACAGCACGTACACGCCCCACAGGCCGCGCGCCGTCTCGGCAATGCGCGGGGTGAACTTGGTGTCCTTCATGGGGCCGGGCGTCTCGGCCTTGTAGAGCTGCACGCCACCCAGTCCCAGCAGGGGCAGGATGGCCACCACCAGCAGCATGATGCCCAGGCCGCCCACCAGCTGCAGGAAACATCGCCAGATGTTCACCGACACCGGCAGGTCGTCCAGGCCCGACAGCGCCGTGGCGCCGGTGGCGGTGAGCGCGCTCATGGCCTCGAAGTAGGCGCGCGCCCAGTCGATGCCGGGCACGGTGAACATCAGCGGCAGGGCCGCGAAGGCCGGCAGCACCAGCCACACCAGGTTGACCAGCAGGAAGCCGTCGCGGGCCTGCAGCTCGCGCCGGTGCCTGCGGGTGAAGTGCCACAGCAGCAGGCCGCTGGCGAGGTTCAGGCAGAAGCCCACCGCCCACACCGCCGCGTGCAGATGGCCGTCGAGGAACCAGGCCCAGCCCAGGGGCACCAGCCAGGCCGGCGCGAAGGCCAGCAGGATGCGCGAGAAGACCGAGAGGACCGGCAGCAGGCTGTACATGGGCTCAGCCGAAGAAGGTGGCGCTGACCTGGAACAGCTTCTCCACCTCGCGCACCTGCCGTTTGTTGGGGATGAAGATGATGATGTGGTCGTCCGCCTCGATCAGGGTGTCGTGGTGCGGCATGAGCACCTCCGACTTGCGCCCCTCGCCGCGCACGATGGCACCGATGCGGGTGCCCTGCGGCAGCCTGATCTCCTCCACCCGGCGGCCCACCAGCTTGCTGGTCTTCACGTCGCCGCGGGCAATGCCCTCCAGCGCCTCGGCGGCTCCCCGTCGCAGGCTGTGGACTGCCGCCACGTCGCCGCGCCGCAGGTGGGTCAGCAGCTCGCCGATGACGGTCTGCGAGGGCGAAATGGCAATGTCGATGGTGCTGCCCTGCATCATGTCGGCATAGGCCCGACGGTTGATCAACGCCATCACACGGTTGGCGCCCAGCCGCTTGGCCAGCATGGACGACATGATGTTGTCCTCGTCGTCGCTGGTGAGGGCCAGGAACATGTCCATCTCGCCCACGTTCTCGTCGAGCAGCAGATCCTCGTCGGCGCCGTCCCCATTCAGGATGAGCATGCTGGATGGCAGCTGGCTGGCCAGGTACTCACAACGGCGCTTGTCGCGCTCGATGATCTTGACCTCGCACTGGCCCGCCAGGCTGCGCGCCAGCCGCAGGCCGACCTTGCCGCCGCCGGCGATCATGACCCGCTGCACCGGCTTGTCGATGTTGTGGATGGCCCCCAGCACGTAGCGGATCTTCTGGGTGTCGGCCAGCACGAACACCTCGTCGCCGGCCAGGATGCGGGTGTCGGGGCGGGCCTCCATCTCGGCATCCAGCCGGTAGAGCGCCACCACCCGCATCTCGCACTGGGGGAATCGCTGGCGGAACTCCCCGATGGTGTGACCCACCAGCGCACCGCCGTGGGCGGCCCGCACCACGATCAGGCTGGCGCGGCCCTCGGCAAATTCCAGCACCTGCAGGGCTTCGGGGTAGCTGATGAGCTGGTGGATGTAGCGGGTGACCGAGGCTTCGGGGCAGATCACATGATCCACCGCGAAGCCGGTCTTGCCCAGCAAGGCCTCACCCTCGATGAACTCCGGCGAACGGAGCCGGGCAATCGTGCTGGGGATGTTGAACACATCGTGAGCCACCTTGCAGACCACCAGGTTGGTGTCGTCGTTGGCGGCGCAGGCGATCACCATGTCGGCATCCTTGGCACCGGCCTCTTTCAGCACCGAAGGCTGGATGCCGTTGCCCACCACGCCGCGCAGATCAAGGCGTTCTTCGAGCTGGCGCAGCCGGGCGCCGTCCATGTCGACCATGGTGATGTCGTTCTGCTCCGACACCAGGCTCTCGGCCACGCTCTCGCCCACTCGGCCGGCCCCGAGGATGATGATGTTCATAAGACGAGATGGTACCTGCCGCCCGGGCGGCAGGCTCTCAGGCCAGGGCGCGCTGGATCAGGATCTTCTGCACGTCCGAGGTGCCTTCGTAGATCTGGCAGACCCGCACGTCGCGCCAGATGCGCTCGACCGGAAAGTCGCTCACATAGCCGTAGCCGCCGTGCACCTGGATGGCGTCGCTGCAGACGCGTTCGGCCATCTCGCTGGCGAACAGCTTGGCCATGGCGGCCTCCTTCAGGCAGGGCTGGCCGGCATCCCGCAGAGCGGCGGCGTGCAGGGTGAGCGCACGGGCCGCCTCGATCTGCGTGGCCATGTCGGCCAGCCGGAAACCCACCGCCTGGTGGTTGAAGATGGGCTGACCGAAGCTCTCGCGCTGCTTGGCATAGGCCACCGCGCAATCAAAGGCGCTGCGCGCCATGCCGATGCTCTGCGCCGCGATGCCGATGCGCCCGCCTTCGAGCGCCGACAGCGCGATCTTGTAGCCCTCGCCCTCGGCGCCGATCAGGTTCTCGGCCGGCACGTGGCAGTTCTCGAAGTTGATCTGGGCCGTGTCACTGCTGTGCTGGCCCACCTTGTCTTCCAGACGGGCCACCTGGTAGCCGGGCGTGTCGGTGGGCACGATGAAGGCACTCATGCCGCGCTTGCCGGCGGCCTTGTCGGTGACCGCGATCACGATGGCCACCTGCCCGTGCCGGCCACTGGTGATGAACTGCTTGACACCGTTGATGACGTAGCCGTCGGCGGTGCGGGTCGCGGTGGTGCGCAGGGCCGAGGCATCCGAGCCCACATGCGGCTCGGTCAGGCAGAAGGCGCCCAGCATCCGGCCCTGGGCCAGCGGCCGCAGCCATTGCTCCTGCTGCTGCGCATTGCCGTAGCGCATGAGGATGGCGTTGACCGGGCAGTTGGTCACGCTGATGGCGGTGCTGGTGCCGCCGTCACCGGCCGCGATCTCTTCCAGCACCACGGCGAGCGTCACGTAGTTCAGACCGGCACCACCCAGCTCCTCGGGCACGCAGATGCCGTAAGCCCCCAGTTCAGCCAGGCCCTTGTGGGCCTCGACCGGGAAGTGGTGTTCGCGGTCCCACCGGGCGGCATTCGGCCACAGCTGCTCCTGGGCAAAGGCGCGCACCGCGTCGCGGATCATGAGTTGGTCGTCGGTCAGCAGCATGGCGCAGGTCCGGTTCAGAGCAGTTCGATGGCCATGGCGGTGGCTTCTCCGCCACCGATGCACAGCGTGGCCACGCCGCGTTTGCCGCCACGGGCCTGCAGCGCATGGATGAGCGTGACCAGGATGCGTGCGCCGCTGGCGCCGATGGGGTGGCCCAGGGCGCAGGCGCCGCCGTTCACGTTGACGCGCTCATGCGGCACCTTCAGGTCGGCCATGAGGGCCATGGGCACCACGGCAAAAGCCTCGTTCACTTCCCACAGGTCCACATCGGCCACGCTCCAGCCGGTGGCCTGCAGCAGCTTCTGGGTGGCGAACACCGGCGCGGTGGTGAACCAATTGGGTTCCTGCGCATGGGTGGCATGGCCGACGATGCGGGCCAGCGGCTTCGCACCGAGGGCCTGGGCAGTGGAGGCGCGGGCCAGCACCAGGGCGGCAGCGCCGTCGTTGATGGAGGAGCTGCTGGCGGCGGTGATGGTGCCGTCCTTCTTGAAGGCTGGCTTGAGCGCCGGGATCTTGTCCAGCTTGACCTTGCCCGGGCCTTCGTCGATGGACACCAGGCGCTCGCCGCTGCGGTCCTTGACGGTCACCGGGGTGATCTCGGCGGCAAAGGCACCGCTGTCGGTGGCGGCCTTGGCGCGCTGCACCGATGCGATGGCGAACGCGTCCTGCTGCTCGCGGGTGAACTGGTACTTGGCGGCGCAGTCCTCACCGAAGGTGCCCATGCTGCGGCCAGGCTCGTAGGCGTCTTCCAGGCCGTCGAGCATCATGTGGTCATAGATCTTGTCGTGGCCCATGCGGTAACCGCCACGGCCCTTGAGCATGAGGTAGGGGGCGTTGGTCATGCTCTCCATGCCGCCAGCCACCATGACGCGGGCGCTGCCGGCCATCAGCATGTCGTGCGCCAGCATGGCGGCCTTCATGCCGGAGCCGCACATCTTGGACAGCGTGACCGCGCCGGCCGACAGCGGCAGCCCGCCCTTGAGCGCGGCCTGGCGCGCCGGGGCCTGGCCCTGGCCGGCCATCAGGCAGTTGCCGAACAGCACTTCGTTCACTTCGGCCGGCGCCACGCCGGCACGCTCCACGGCGGCCTTGATGGCGGCACCGCCCAGATCGTGCGCAGCGAGCGGGCTGAAATCGCCCTGGAAGGCGCCCATGGGCGTGCGGGCTGCACCGAGGATGACGACGGGATCGGACATGGAGAACTCCTTAGGCGATGAAGAGAAACAGGGAGATAGGCGTGCCCTTTCGCGGGACACCGTAGAACCGGCTTTGCCGGGCTGCCGGTGTCGCCCCCTGGAGGGGGTCGCGCGAAGCGCGGCGGGGGTGTTTCATATGTTGCGCAGACGGCGGTCGCGCTCGTAGGGAAAGACGTCGTGCACATGGCCCGCCTGGATGCGTTCCTTGTGCGACTGCCAGAAGGTCACGTCCAGCAGGTCGCCGTGGTGCCGCATGAACACCTCGCGCACGGCGGGGTTGCCCAGCAGGAAGGGGCCGAAGGTTTCCGGGAACACATCGTTCTTCGCGACCGAATACCAGACCTCGCCGGACATCTCGTCGTCCTCGTTGCGGGGCGCGGGCACGCGGCGGAAGTTGCAGTCGGTGATGTACTCGATCTCGTCGTAGTCGTAGAACACCACCTTGCCGTGGCGGGTGATGCCGAAGTTCTTCCACAGCATGTCGCCGGGGAAGATGTTGGCGGCCACCAGGTCCTTGATGGCATTGCCGTACTCCAGCACGGCGCGCTCCAGCTGGTTGCGCGCGTGGGTGTCTTCCGGGTTCACCTGCAGCGCATCGAAGGCTTCCTGCAGGTAGATGTTGAGCGGGATCATCCGCCGCTCGATGTAGACGTGCTTGAGGATGACCTCGATGGTGCCGTCGCCGTCGCGGTCGGAGATCTCGATCTGGCTGGGCGCGAACTTCTGGATCTCGGCGATCAGCTCGTCGGTGAAGCGGTCGCGCGGGAAGCCCACCTCGGAGAACTCCAGCGTGTCGGCCATGCGGCCCACCCGGTCGTGCTGCTTGACCAGCAGGTACTTGTCGCGGATCTGCTCGCGTGTGGTGTCCTTCTGCGGCGGGTAGAAGTCCTTGATGACCTTGAACACGAACGGGAAGCTCGGCAGGTCGAACACCAGCATCACCATGCCCTTGATGCCGGGGGCAATGCGGAACTTGTCGGTGCTGTGCCGCATGTGGAAGAGGAAGTCGCGGTAGAACAGCGTCTTGCCCTGCTTGGCCAGACCGAGCGCGTTGTAGAACTCGGCACGCGGCTTGCGCGGCATCATGCTGCGCAGGAACTGCACATAGGCGCTGGGGATCTCCATGTCGACCATGAAGTAGGCGCGCGCAAAGCTGAACAGGATCAGCAGGTCGTCCTCGCCGAACAGGGCGGCGTCGATCACCAGCTTGTCGTCGCGGTTGTGCAGCACCGGCAGCGCGAACGGCACTTCCTGGAAGCCGTTGATGATCTTGCCGACGATGTAGGCGCCCTTGTTGCGGAAGAACAGCCCTGAGAGCACCTGGAACTGGAAATTGGCACGCAGCTTCACATGGTCGAAGTGCCGCTTCATGGCGGTGAGCACCAGACGGGCGTCGCGCTCGATGTCGTCGAACGGCACCGTCAGGCCGAAGTCCTGGATCAGCCGCAGCACCTCGGCCTCCATGGTGTCGGCCGTGGGGTAGTAGCAGCGGTAGGTGGGCCGCGCGGTAGGTTCCTCGTTCTCGATGTACTCGGTGGAGACCGCCGGCCGCACGAAGATGAAGTCGTTCTGGAAGTAAGCCCGCTGCAGGATCTTGGTGGTGACCGAGTTGAAGAAGGTCTCGGCCAGCTCGGGCTGGTGGTGGTTCACCAGCAGGCCGATGTAATGCAGCTTGACCTGCTCCCACACGTCCATGGGCTGGTCGCCGGCATCGAACTCCTTGATCAGCCGGCGCACACACTCCATGACCCGCAGGTCGTAGAACTCGATACGCTCGCGCTGGGCCCGCTGCTGGCCGTGCCAGTCGCCGGTTTCAAA
>CALRSR020000060.1:0-7798 GCA_943370825.1 Allobosea thiooxidans
GGTGGCTGCCGGTGGCACGGTCAGCCTGCTGGATGCGATGGCATTTGAGACCTGAAGGTCCGGTTTTCGGTACGTGGGAGAAGGACAGCTGTGGGCCCATAGCGGACATTGCACAACCGAACAAAACCCCAGCATGGCGACATGCCTGAGTCTGACCGCTACGGCGTTACGTGCATCAGTCGAAGTACAGGGGCTCCGAGCAGCTAGGCATAGGAGTGTCGGCACAATGGCTGCAGGCGGCGTTGTTCCGGGTGCCACCCTGGCGTGTGCCGCCACAGCCGCCGTAGCAGGCCGCGCTGTCGTTGTAGGCCGCCCACTGAGCCTTGCAGCTGTCCTGCTGCTGTGCTACCACGCCACGGGGACCGGTGCTGGCCGTGGCCGGCCGTGTGGGTGGTTTGGGGGCTATGACAGGGGGCACAACCGCGGCGGTGTAGGCCGGAGGCCGGACCTTCACCCCATCGACCAGATTGGGCGCAGGAACCACCACCCTCCGCGCATCCCGCGAGTCGCCGGCGCCCGGACGGTCCCCGAAGTGAAACCTGCCGTTGCTGTCCTTCCAGCGGTACACCTCTGTCTGCGCGGCCGCGTTCTCCAGCCCCGCTGCCATGATCAGCACCGACGCCAGCTTTAGCAGAAGGCAACGGCTGGTGATGTTGTTCATGTTCGGGCTAGTGGTGTGTTCAAGAGGCATGTACCGCCCGAATGTAGCTTTCCGCCAGCGTTGCTGCACCGTGTGCTTCGCGGTTGACAGCCCCGACTGACTCGCACGAGCGTTGGCCGACAAGCTACTCATGATGCATCCAACGGTCGGCAGTCGATGATTCAGGGACTTATCGACGGGTCATGAGGTACGACCGCTACCGGCCGATGTAGGTCCATCACTGCTGCCGCATACAGCCAAACCAAGCGGGACTAATCCCAACTCCGCAGCCCTTGCGCGCGACTACGCGGGGTGCAACAGCTCAACGAACCCCGAGGGTTTTCCCCATATTTAGAAGTGGATGTAAGCAGCTACCCTGCACCCATATCTTGCGTACACACAAATTAAGCATGCGCAAGATAAGTGCTACTTGCCTGGTAAGTCGTACCCAAGGTACTCCGCCGAAAGTCATCAATGAACACTGCCTCCGCCCTATTCACCTCGGCGCCCGATGCCGGTCTAAAGACCTTTGACCGCGTGGATCCCATCGTTGCATCGGACGAGGACATCCGGCGAGCTGTCAGTGAAGGCGACATGCCATCGCTGCTGGCCGCCCTGGCGATGCTTACCCGGGACTTCGGACTGATCGCCGACGAGCTCAAGCCGCCCACCCCGTCGATGACCTCCACCATCTCGCCGCAAGGGGGCATGAGCGAGCAAGCCCTTTCCAAGGCTCGCGAGCGGGCCGTGCAGGCCATCATCCGGTACCGGGATGCGGGCTGCCCCGCGCCGGTGGATCCGTCTGCCGAGGAGCTCGACCGGGTGATGCGATTCATCATCAAACCGGATCAGACGGGTTGCATGCCGCTGCTGCGCCATGAGCTCAACATCCCTCACGATGTAGGGGCTCCCGACTGGAAACTGGAAGACATCGCGCCTGGCGTCGGCTTCACGGTCGCGGTGATTGGTGCGGGCGTCTCGGGCATTGCGGCCGCTTACCGACTGCAGCAGGCCGGCCTGGACTACACCGTGTTCGAAAAGAACGAAGAGGTCGGTGGCGTGTGGTGGGAGAACACGTATCCGGGCTGCCGCCTGGATACCCCCAACTACGCATACAGCCTGTCGTTCGCGCAGAAGCCGGACTGGCCGCAGCAGTTCTCTCGCCAACCCGAGATCCAGAAATACCTCTCGGGCGTCTCGGCCGAAGGTGGGCTGCGGCCCCGTATCCGGTTCAGCACCGAGGTGATCTCCATGGTGTTCGACGAACCCAGCGCGCGCTGGGTGTTGACCATCCGCACCGGCGACGGACGCATCGACGTGATGCGCTTCAACGCCGTGATCACGGCCGTAGGCATCCTGAACCGTCCGAGCATTCCGGAGTTCAAGGGTCTGGATCAGTTCAAGGGGTGCGTTGTTCATTCAGCCGCATGGCCCAAGGACCTCGATCTGCTTGGCAAGCGAGTGGCCCTGATCGGCACCGGTGCCAGTGCTTTTCAGATCGGGCCGGCTGTGGTCGACGAGGTCAAGAGCCTGACGGTGTTCCAGCGCAATCCGCCCTGGATGCTTCCCACCCCCAACTACCACGATGACATCAAGCCCGGGATGATGTGGCTGCTCAAGCACATCCCCTACTACGGACGCTGGTTCCGGTTCTGGCAGTTCTGGGTGGCGGTGGAGGGGCGTCTGCCCCTGGTCGAAGCTGAGCCCGACTGGGACCATCCCATTTCCGTTGGCCGAGCGAACGAGCAGCTGAGGCAGGAATGCATGGCAGCGCTGGAGCGGCAGTTCAGCCATCGCCCTGACCTGCTGGCCAAGATGACGCCCAACTACCCCCCAGGCGGCAAGCGCATGTTGCGGGACAACGGCGTGTGGGGGGCCATGCTCCAGCGGGAACATGTGCAACTGGTCAGCGAACCGATCTCGCACCTGAGCGCTGACGGCATCACGACGCAGGACGGGCAACTGCACGGGGTGGACGTGATCATCTGCGCCACGGGGTTCAAATCGTCCGACTTTCTGCACCCGATCCGCATCGTCGGCAGAGCGGGCCGCGACCTGCATGCGTGGTGGCAAGGTGACTGCCGGGCCTACCTTGGCATCACGGTACCGGGCTTCCCCAACCTGTTCATGACCGGTGGCCCCAACACCGCGGTGGTTGTCAACGGCAGCGCGATCTTCTCCTCCGAGTGCCAGGTCGAGTATTCGCTCAAGGCGATCAAATACCTGCTTGAAAATCGGATCGCTGCACTGGATTGTCGAATGGAGCCCTTCGATGGCTACAACCAGTACATCGACCAGGGCAATCTCACCAAGGCTTGGGGCGTGGCCCGAACCAACAGTTGGTACAAAAATTCAAAAGGCCGCGCCTCGCAGACCTGGCCATTTGGATTGCTGGATTACTGGGAAATCACTTCGAAATTCAATTCGAATGATTTCGATAAAATCGTCGCAGCCGAATCACCCGCCAGAGATGCTGCGGCATGCGAAGCATGAAAATCGGCGACTCAGTCCTGATCGGCCCGATTGACAATTCGGGTCATCATGCCCATGAATTGGGATCGCTCCTTGGGGGTCAAAGGTTCGAGCAGCCAATGCTGCATCTCCATGACCACCGGCGTGGCGCGTGCGAGCAGCTGCGCGCCTTCTTCGGTGAGAAAAAGGACGCGGAGCCGTCGGTCGGCGTCCGACGCCTCCCGCTTGATCAGACCCCGAGCTTCAAGCCGGTAGATCACGCCCGCCACGGTCGACGTGTCGAGCGCAATGTCCCTGGACAGCGCGCTCTGGTCGACCCCGGGCTTGCGGGAGATGGCGTCCAATGCAGCCCACTGCAGCGGTGTCAGACCGAACGGATCGGCCTCGAGGCTGAACTTGGCAACGGCGATCTGGTGCAGCCGGCGAAACATGTGACCGGGGATCTGCTGCAGGCTGTTCGGGGGCGACGTAGGACGGTTCATGGCGTGATCAGGACATTGTCGAATGGTCGCCGAGTATTCGGGGGAGCCGCATTCTAGCCCCAGGGATTCCCCGCGCACAAGAACAACTATCGAGGAGACACGCTTAATGTTTGAAACCAGCTGGTCAATCGTCAATGATTGCCGAATAAGGGTCAGGCACGCCGGCTCAGGCGCACCGCTGCTGTATCTGCACGGTGCAAACGGGGTGCCTCAACCGCCTCAGTTTCTCAATGAATTCACCCGGGATCGGGCGGTGATGATTCCCGAACACCCAGGTTTTGGTGAATCGGATGATCCGAACTGGCTGGAATGCATGGACGATCTGGCCTATTTCTATCTGGATTGGCTGGATCAGCAAAAACTGGACCGATTGGATGTGGTGGGAAGCTCGTTGGGCGGCTGGCTGGCGATGGAGCTGGCGATCCGCCAGCCACGGCGGTTTGCATCCCTGACGCTGATCGGCAGCGCCGGGTTGAACCCACCGCCGCCCGGCGACGAACACAACATGTTTCGCTGGACGCCGGCCGAACTGGTCAGGAACACGTTTCACGACGAGGCCCTGGTGGCGGCGGCGCTGTCGCATCCGCCGGATGCGGCGACTGCAGCAAAGAACCGCCACACGATCACTCGACTGGCCTGGCACCCCAGGCTGCACCACCCCATGCTGCACAAGCGGATGCACCGCCTGAGCATGCCGGTGTTTCTGGCCTGGGGTGAAAAGGACCGGGTGCTGCCGGTAACCCAGCTGCCCTCCTTTCAGCGCTGCCTGCCGCATGCCCGCGCCCGGATCTATCCCGACTGCGGCCACCTGCCACAAGTTGAATGCAGTGCCGACTTCAGCCGGGATCTGCAGGACTTCCTGCGCACCCTCTGACCCACCCGGAAAGGCCCCTCCCCATGTTGGCAGGACAAATCATCAACGGCATCGTCAGCGGTGCCATGTACGCACTGGTCGCCATCGGCTTCTCCCTGGTCATCGGTGTGCTGGACAAACTGAACTTTGCGCACCCGGAAGTCTTCATGTTTGGCGGCTTCGTAGCCCTGGTGTCGGTCACGGTCATGCCGCTGCCTCTGGCCTTCCTACTGGTGTTCGTGGTGGGCGGCATCATGGGACTCATCACCGAGTTCATTGCCTTCCGACGTTTTGGCAGCGCCGATGCCAAGATCACTGCCGCCCTGGCGTCCATGTCGCTGGGACTGATCGGTACCGATCTGGTCCACAAGGTGTGGGGCACCGAGCCCATGCCGGTGACCATGCCGTCCGGCTGGCTCCAGGAGAGCCAGCAGATCCTGGGCGTCTCGGTCCTGAATCTGCAGTTCGTGATCCTTGCAGTCACCTTCTCGCTCATGGCGCTGCTGCACCTGGTGCTGCAACGCACGCGCATGGGTCGCCAGATCCGCGCACTGGCCGAATCCAGTGCCTCGGCATCGCTGCTGGGCATCAACGTGAAGCGGGTCACGCAGTCTGTCTTCTTCATCTCGTCGGCGCTGGCAGCCGTGGGCGGCTTGCTGCTGGCCCTCCGCGGCGGTGCGGCCAGTTCGGACATCGGCCTGACGTTCGGCCTGAAGGCGTTGGCCATCATGGCCATCGGAGGTCTGGGTGACTTGCGAGGTGCCGTCATCGGGGGACTGCTGATCGGCGTGCTCGAAGCCTTGATGTTCCTGTTTGGCCTGGGGCGTCTGGTCGAGATGACGGTGTGGGTGGCCATGATCGCCGTGCTCATGTTCCGACCGGGTGGCCTGTTCAGCGGCAACGTGCACAACCAGGAGCAACGCGTATGACCCTCGACCATCTCTTCTTCACCGGGCTCAACGTGCTGCTGGCCTGGAGCGTCTATGTGGCCTTGCTCACCGGCAGCCTGTCTTTCGCGCAGGGCGCCTTCATGGCCATGGGCTGCTACGGCGCCGGCGTCCTGACGGTCAAGTTCGGCCTGCCCCTGCTGCCGGCAACGCTGCTGGCCGCCATGGGTGCAGCAGCGGTGGCCGTGGTGCTGGGCTATCCCGCCCTGCGGCTGCGTGGCATCTATCTGATTCTGGTCACGCTGGGGATAACTTTCTGCGTGCGGGTGCTGCTGGAGAACGTCGACTACGTGGGGGGGGTGGCCGGTTTTGGCGGGATGACCGGAGCGTCTCTGCAAGCGGTCCTGGTAGCGGTGGTGCTGGTCGGAGCGCTGCTGTTCTGGCTCTCGCGCAGCCCACTGCAGCGCATCTTCGATGCTGTACGGGAGGACGACCGGGTGGCTGCATCCATGGGCATACAGGTCACCCGGATACGGTTGCTGGGTTTTGCTGCCGGCGCGGCCATCGCGGCCATCGCCGGATCCCTGTACGGGCACTACATGAACTTTGTCCGGCCCGAAAACTTCGATGTGCTCCTGTCGGTGTATGTGGTGCTCTATGTGGTGCTCGGTGGCGTGAACAACCTGTGGGGCCCACTGCTAGGCGCCACCGTGATGACGCTGCTCCCCGAGTACTTCCGGGTACTGGCCGACTGGCGCCCGACCGTCTTCGGCCTGGCCATCCTCATCCTCCTGCTGTTCCGACCCGAGGGATTGCTGTCCTTCCGCACGCGCACCAGCCGCGCATCCAAGGCCACCACATCATGAGCCAGCCTCCCCGATTCATACCTCCCGTGCTGGCAGTACGGGCCCTTTGCAAGCACTTCGGCGGTGTCAAGGCGCTCGATGGCATCGATCTGCATGTTGCGCCAGGTGAGCTGCTGGGCGTCATCGGGCCCAATGGCGCGGGCAAGACCGCGTTGATCAACACCATCACCGGCTTCTACCGGGCGACCTCTGGCTGCGTCGAACTACAGGGACAGGAAGTCAGCCACCTGCCGATGCACCAGATCGGCCGGCTGGGCATCGGGCGCACTTTTCAGAACATCCGGCTGTTCAAGCGCATGACGGTTCTGGAAAACGTCCTGGTGTCCTTCAAGAAGTTCAGCGCATCGCCGCTGCTGTCCTTCTTCCGCAACGGAACGTCCAAGGCAGACATTGCCAGTGCCATGAACTGGCTGGAGCAACTGCAGCTCGCCGAACATGCCGATGACCTCGCCGGATCTCTCGCCTACGGCGATGCACGGCGGCTGGAGATTGCACGGGCCCTGGCCGGCAACCCCAGGTTGCTGCTGCTGGACGAGCCGGCAGCCGGCATGAACGAAGCAGAAACGGAACAACTGACCCGCGACATCCGGAAGATCCGCCTGCATGTGTCGTCCATTCTGCTGATCGAGCACGACATGGGACTCATCCGGGCACTGTCCGACCGGGTGGTGGCCATGGACTACGGCAGGAAGATCGCCGAAGGCACCGCCCGGGAGGTTCTGGAGCATCCGGAGGTGCTGCGGGCCTATCTGGGCAGCGATGAAGAAGAGGAGGTCCGCGCATGAGCCAGGTACTTCTGAGCGTGGACCAGCTGTCCGCCAGCTACGGCCCGATCCGGGCTCTGCGCGGCGTGAGCTTCCAGGTCCGCGAGGGGGAAACGGTGTCGATCATCGGCGCCAACGGCGCTGGTAAGACCAGCCTGATGCGAGCGATATCCGGGCTGCTGCCCCTGAGCGGCGGTTCTGCCCGCTTTCTGGATCAGGATATCCGTCGCTGCGCACCGCATCAGCTCGCGCGCATGGGCATGCTCCACGTACCCGAGGGGCGAGGAACACTCCAGACCATGCTGGTGGAGGAGAACCTGCGGCTGGCCTGGGAGATTCGTCCGACGACCATCGCCTTCGAACGCGCGGTGAGTCAGGTGTATGAGCGCTTTCCTCGCCTGCTGGAGCGGCGAGCCCAGCTGGCCGGCAACCTCTCGGGGGGAGAGCAGCAGATGCTGGCTGTGGCACGCGCCATCATCAACCGCCCGCGGCTGCTCCTGCTGGATGAACCCTCCATGGGTCTGTCGCCGCGATTCACCTCCGAAGTGTTTCGCGCATTGCGCGAACTGCGCGATGCAGGTGTATCGATTCTTCTAGTGGAGCAGAACGTGAGCCGTGCCCTGGGTCTGGCCGACAGGGCGATGGTGTTGACCCACGGCGAGTTCACCCTCGAAGGATCGGCAACCGATCTGTCCAACGATCCACGCGTGATGGCCAGCTACATGGGCCAGGGCGACGCCCATGTCGGCTGAAGGCTGCCACCGCATGTTCCATCTGGACGGCCATCGGGCTGCGGTCACGGGTGCGGCCAGCGGCATCGGCCATGCGGTGGCC
>CALRSR020000061.1:0-7503 GCA_943370825.1 Allobosea thiooxidans
GCTGTTCGCGGCGGCCGACGGTGTGGTGGCCAAGGTGCTGGCCAGCCAGGGCGAATCGCTGGTGGTCGACCAGCCCATCGTGGAGTTCGAGCAATGAGCCAACGCCCCTTCAAGGTGCTGGGCATCCAGCAGATCGCCATCGGCGGGCCGGACAAGCAGCGCCTGCAGACGTTGTGGGTGGAGATGCTGGGCCTGGAGGTCACCGGCACCTTCCGCAGCGAGCGCGAGAACGTGGACGAGGACATCTGCGCCATCGGCAGCGGTCCGTTCAAGGTCGAAGTGGACCTGATGCAGCCGCTGGACCCCGACAAGAAGCCGGCGGTGCACACCACGCCGCTCAACCACATCGGCCTGTGGATCGACGATCTGCCTCTCGCGGTGGAATGGCTCACCGCCCAGGGCGTGCGCTTTGCGCCGGGTGGCATCCGCAAGGGCGCGGCGGGCTACGACATCACCTTCCTGCACCCCAAGTCGAACGGCGAATTCCCGATCGCGGGCGAGGGCGTGCTGATCGAACTGGTGCAGGCCCCGCCCGAAGTGATCGCGGCTTACTCGGCGATCATGTAAGTCTTGGTGAGGTGCTCCAGCACCTCGAACTCGCCCTCGAAGCCGGGCGGCAGGTACAGCGCCTCGCCCGGCCCGGCCTCCTGGTAGCCGCCCCGGGCATCGTGCACCCGGCAGCGGCCGCTGATCACGGTGAACAGCTCGCGCTCGGTCGGGCCCATGGCAATGCGCCAGTGGCCGGGTTCGCAGCGCCACACGCCGCAGTACACCCGCCCGGCCGGCAGGGCTTCGTCCACCCGGTTCCAGGTCTCCCGCAACGGGTTGCCCCGGATCAGCCGCTCGGGTTTCGGGCGGTCCAGGGTAGGGGTATCGGCGGGTTGAGCGGTGAGCTTGAGGAGCAGGGCAGGGGTGGTCATGGGCGGGTGGCCTTTTGTCGCCTGGTCGAGCGACGATCCGGTGCAAGGAGCCCCGATTCTCGCAAACCAGCCTTCAGAAACGGGCCCCACGGGCCGATGTGAGAGGCATTCCCGGCGCTGTTCCGGCCATTGGCCACCGCCCGGGTCCCCTACAGTTTCCATGGTCCGCTATGGCCTTGAAGCCAGGAGAACCTTCATGATACCGGTGCCCGATTCGGGATTCAGCTTTTCCGCCCACGAGCCGCAGGAGCCTCAGGTGGCCCTGCTGGGTGGTGCCGCCGATCTGATGGAGGCCTTCAGCCTGCGCATGGCCCGCCACGGCATGTGCGTGAGCCGCCGGATGATGCTGGCCGATCCTGTGTACGCCCGCCAGCAGGCGGCCCACGCCCACACCCTGGACGATCCGCTGCTGGTGCTGATGGCCCTGGAGCTGATGCGCCAGTTCGAGTCGGACCCGTCGGTTTTCGGACACCTGCACTGACACCGTTTCAACCGCCATGCAACACAACGTCCTCATCCGTCCGGTGGCTGCGCTGATGCGCCGCCTGCCCCTGCGTTCCAAGCTGGCCGTGGTGGCACTGGCCGCGCTGTGGCCTTTGCCGCTGTTGTGGCTGCACCCCGCGCTGTCGCTGGTGGTGGCCCCCGTGGCCGCCCTGGTCATGGTGTGGCTGCTGGCCGGGCTGGATGCGAGCTTTCGCAGCGACCTGCGCCAGATCATCGACGTGATGGAGCAGACCACCTCGGGCAACCTGCGCGCCAGCCTGCGCGTGCGCGGGCGCGACGAGCTGGCCGACCTCACCCGGCTGCTCGACCGCATGATCGGCAGCCTATCGGCCATGGTGGCGGAGGTGCGCAGCAATTCGGCCCTGGTGGCCCATGCCGGCCAGAGTCTGGCATCCGGCAATCGCGATCTGGCCGACCGCACCGAACAGCAGGCCGCCAACCTGGAGCAGACGGCCGCCAGCGTGCAGGAGCTCACCGGCACCGTGGCCCAGAACGCCAGCACCGCTGGCGATTCCGACCAGCAGGCCGCGCGCGTGCGCGACATGGCCGAGGCCGGCTCGCAGTCCATGGTGCGGGCGGTGGAATCGGTCGAAGGCATCCAGAAGAGCGCGCAGCAGATGAACGAGATCATCGGCGTGATCGACAGCCTGGCCTTCCAGACCAACATCCTGGCCCTCAATGCCGCCGTGGAAGCAGCGCGCGCCGGCGAGCAGGGCCGGGGCTTTGCCGTGGTGGCCAACGAGGTCCGCTCGCTGGCCCAGCGATCGGCCGCGTCGGCCCGGGAAATCCGCGAACTCATCCAGTCCTCGCGCAGCCAGGTGGAGTCCAGCGTGGGTCTGATCCGCAATGCCGGCACCAACATGGCCGACATCGTGGCCGGTGTGCGCGGGGTGGCGGCCAACATGTCGCTGATTTCGGCGTCGAGTGCCGAACAGAGCGGTGCACTGAGCGAGATCGCATCGGCTGTGGCCCAGCTCGACCAGATCACCCAGAGCAACGCCCAGATGGTCGATCTGGCGGTGAACGAGGCCAACCGGCTGGAGCAGCGTGCGGCGCACCTGGCCCGCGCCGTGTCCAGCTTCATGCTGCAGCAGGGCACGGCCGAAGAGGCGCTGCATCTGGTGGAGCGTGCGGTGGGTTTCCGTCAGCAGGTGGGTCGGGAGGCCTTCGTGCGTGAACTCACCGAACCCTCGCGCGGCTTCCACGACCGCGACATGTACATCTTTGCGCTCGATGCGTCGGGGGTGTACCGCGCGTTCGGCGGCAAGCCCGAGAAGGTGGGCAGCCGGGTGCAGGACATTGCCGGCATCGATGGCAACGCGCTGCTGGCCTCCATCGTCGAGCAGGCCGAGCACGGGCCGGGCTGGGTGGAGTACGACATCGTCAACCCGACCACCGGCGCGGTGCAGGCCAAGATGTCCTATGTGGTGAAGGTCGACGACCTGTATGTGGGCTGCGGTGTCTACAAGACCGCAGCGGCCCGCGTGGCGGCCTGATCGACCCGGTCAGCCGCCCTGGCGGCGGGCCCTCGCACGCGCCAGGGCGGCTTCGACCACCGCGCGCTTGCGCTCGAGTTCGGTCGGGTCGGTGATGGCCGAGTGCGCCGGCAGATCGGCCAGCTTGGCTTCGAGCTGCACCGTCTGCTTCGTGTCCTGCGCCGCCTTCTCGCGTGCCAGACGCGCCTTGCGGGCTTCATAGCGGTCTTTGGCGGCCTTCGCCTGCGTGGGCGTCCAGGCGGCCCAGCCGGTGCGCTCGCCGCTGACCGGCTCCAGCGATATGCAGTCCACCGGGCACACCGGAATGCACAGCTCGCAGCCGGTGCAGTGCGGCTCGACCACGGTGTGCATGCGCTTGTGGATGCCGACGATGGCGTCGGTGGGGCAGGCCTTGATGCACAGCGTGCAGCCGATGCACCAGTCCTCGTCGATGATGGCCACCGTCACCGGGCCTTCGATGCCGAATTCGGTGTCCAGCGGGCCGACCGGCAGACCGGTGATGGCCGCCAGCCGCTCTATGCCCTCCGTCCCGCCGGGCGGGCACTGGCGGATGCCGGCCTCACCGGCCGCAATGGCCTGCGCGTAGGCCGCGCAGTCGGCGTAGCTGCAGCGCTGGCACTGCGTCTGGGGCAAGGCGGCATCGATGCGCCGCGCCAGCTCGTCCATGCGTCAGGCGGTGGCCTTGCGGGAGCGCGCAGCGGCCTTCTTGGCGGCCGGGGCCTTGGGCGCCTCCTTGGTCACTGCCCGGGCGCTCGACACGCCCTCCTGGTGCGCCAGGATGAACTGCTTGACGACCGGGTAGACCATCTCGCGCCAGCGTCGGCCGCTGAAGATGCCGTAGTGGCCGGCACCCTTGGCTTCAAAGTGGGTGCGGTGCTTCTGGTCGATGCCGGTGCACAGGTCGTGCGCTGCGGCGGTCTGGCCGGAGCCGGAGATGTCGTCGAGTTCACCTTCCACCGTCAGCAGGCCGGTGTGGCGGATATCGGCCGGGCGCACGCGTTCGGCCTTGCCGGCTGCGTTTTTCACGTCCCAGGTGCCGTTGACCAGCTTGAATTCCTGGAACACCGTCTCGATGGTCTCCAGGTAGTAGTCGGCGTCCATGTCGAGCACGGCGTTGTACTCGTCGTAGAACTGGCGGTGGGCCTCGGCGCTTTCGTTGTCGCCCTTCACCAGGTTCTGGAAGTAGTCGTAGTGGCTGTTGGCGTGGCGGTCCGGGTTCATGGCCACGAAGCCCGAGTGCTGCAGGAAGCCGGGGTAGACCCGGCGGCCGGCGCCGGGGAACTTGTCCGGCACGCGGTAGATGACGTTGTTCTCGAACCAGGCATGGCTGCGCTGGGTGGCCAGGTTGTTCACCGCGGTGGGTGAGCGGCGGGCGTCGATGGGGCCGCCCATCATGGTCATGGACAGCGGCGTGGCCTCGCCCCGGCTGGCCATGAGCGACACGGCCGCCAGCACCGGCACCGTGGGCTGGCACACGCTCATCACATGGCAGTTGCCGTACTGGCCCTGCAGGTAGCGGATGAACTCCTGCACATAGTTGACGTAGTCGTCGAGGTGGAACTCGCCGTCGGCCAGTGGCACCAGCCGCGCGTTCTTCCAGTCGGTGATGTAGACCTTGTGGTCCTTGAGCAGAGTGCGCACCGTGTCGCGCAGTAGGGTGGCGTAGTGGCCCGACAGCGGCGCCACCACCAGCACCACCGGCTGGGCCTTCAGCGTGGCCAGGGTGGCGGTGTCGTCGGAGAAGCGCTTGAAGCGGCGCAGCTCGCAGAACGGCTTGTCGACTTCCACGCGCTCGTGGATGGCCACTTCCACGCCGTCCACGTCCACCGTGCGGATGCCGAAGGCGGGCTTCTCGTAGTCCTTGCCCAGGCGGTGCAGCAGGTCGTAACCGGCCGAGATGCGCTGGGCACCGGGCAGCTGGGCAAAGGGCAGCGCCGGGTTGGTGAACATGCGCGAGGCCACGTCGGCCAGATCGGCAAAGGGCTCCATGATGGAGCGCTGGGTTTCGTAGAACTGGTACAGCATGGGCCAAGACTCCGCGTTATGTTGCGGTGCAATATAACAGTATGTACCGTTTCCGGTGCGGGGAAAAACCAGTGAAAAACGGCCGGACTGTCGCTCAGGCGGCAGTCCGGCCGTTGGTCAGACGGGCGTTGCGGCGTGTCAGACCACGGCGGCAATCGCCCGGCAGACGTAGTCGATGTTCTTGCTGTTGAGCGCAGCCACGCACATGCGGCCGGTGTCGGTGCCGTACACGCCGAACTCGCTGCGCAGGCGCACCATCTGGTCCTTGCTCAGGCCGGAGTAGCTGAACATGCCGATCTGGGTGGTGATGAAGGACATGTCCTGCTTCACGCCGGCGGCCTTCAGACCGTCCACCAGCGTCTGGCGCATGGCCTTGATGCGCACGCGCATCTCGCCCAGCTCGCCTTCCCACTGGGCGCGCAGCTCGGGGTTGTTGAGCACGGCGGCCACCACGGCGCCACCGTGGGTGGGCGGGTTGGAGTAGTTGGTGCGGATGACGATCTTGAGCTGGCTCAGCACCCGGTCGGCTTCTTCCTTGCTGGCGCACAGCACCGACAGGGCGCCCACGCGCTCGCCGTACAGGCTGAAGCTCTTGGAGAACGAGGTGGAGACGAAGAAGTCCAGGCCGGCGGCCACGAACTTGGCGATCACGGCGCCGTCTTCGGCGATGCCGTGGCCGAAGCCCTGGTAGGCCATGTCCAGGAACGGGGTGAGGTTGCGGGCCTTCACGGCGGCGATCACCTGGTCCCACTGGGCGGCCGTGATGTCGTAACCGGTGGGGTTGTGGCAGCAGGCGTGCAGCACGACGATGGTGCCCGGCGCGGCGGCGTTCAGGCTGGCCAGCATGCCGTCGAAGTTCACGCCGCGCTTGTCGGCGTCGTAGTAGGCGTAGGTGCCCACGGTGAAGCCGGCGTTGGTGAACAGGGCGCGGTGGTTCTCCCAGCTGGGGTCGCTGATCAGCACCGTGGCGTTCGGGCTCAGGCGCTTGAGGAAGTCGGCACCGATCTTCAGGCCGCCGGTGCCGCCGATGGCCTGCACGGTGGCCACGCGGCCGCTCTTGACCGGCTCGCTGTCGGCACCGAAGACCAGGCCCTTGACGGCGGCGTCGTAAGCGGCAATGCCGTCGATGGGCAGATAGCCGCGTGCGGTGGGCTTGTCCATCAGCGCCTTTTCGGCGGCCTGCACGCACTGCAGCAGCGGCAGCTTGCCGTTGTCGTCGAAATACACGCCCACGCCCAGGTTGACCTTGTTCGGGTTCGTGTCGGCGGCAAATTGCTCGTTCAGACCCAGGATCGGGTCGCGCGGGGCCATTTCAACGGCGGTGAAGAGAGACATGAAGCGTCCTTGGGGTGGAATGTGAGGGGCCTGCAGCCGCACCGGCCGGGCAACCTAGAATTTTAGCCTTCCGACACTGTGTCCTGCTGACCTCATGCAACTCATCTCCTCTCCACCCGCCGAGCCCTGCGATGTCCTGGTGGTGGGCGCCGGCGTGGTCGGGCTGGCGGTGGCCCGTGCGCTGGCGCTGCAGGGCCGCGAGGTGATGGTGCTCGAGCGCGAATCGGCCATCGGCACCGGCACCAGTTCGCGCAACAGCGAGGTCATCCACGCCGGCATCTATTACCCGGCGGGCTCGCTCAAGGCACGGCTGTGCGTGCAGGGCAAGCAGATGCTCTATGCCTACTGCGCCGAGCGCGGCGTGTCGTTCCGGCGCTGCGGCAAGCTGATCGTGGCCAACACGCCTTCGCAGCTGGCGGCGCTGCCCGCCATCGTCGAGCGGGCGCGTGCCAACGGGGTGGACGATCTGGTGCTGCTGGACCGCGAGCAGGCCCGCGCGCTGGAGCCCGCACTCGAATGCCTGGGGGCGGTGCATTCGCCATCCACCGGCATCGTGGACAGCCACGGTCTCATGCTGGCGCTTCAGGGCGATCTGGAGCATGCGGGCGGCCTGGTGGCCTGCCACAGCGCGGTCGCCAGCGTGAGCGTGCAGCCGGACGGCCTGCTGGTCACCACCGAGGACGGCACCCGCCTGCTGGCCCGCACCATGGTGAACGCGGCCGGTCTGCACGCCTGCGATCTGGCCCGTTGCATCGACGGCCTGGACCCGCGCCATGTGCCCACCCCGCACTACGCCAAGGGCAACTACTTCACCCTGGCCGCGCGTGCACCGTTCCAGCATCTGATCTACCCCGCCCCCGAGCCGGACAAGCACCTGGCCGGTCTGGGCGTGCACCTCACGCTGGACCTGGGCGGGCAGGCCAAGTTCGGCCCCGATGTGCAGTGGGTGGAGCGGGCCGACGATCTGCAGGTCGATCCCGCCCGGGGAGACGCCTTCTATGCCGAGGTGCGACGGTACTGGCCCGCTTTGCCCGACGGCAGCCTGCTGCCGGGCTACGCCGGCATGCGCCCCAAGATCAGCGGCCCGAACGAGCCGGCGGCCGACTTCGTGCTGCAGGGGCCAGAGGAGCACGGCGTGCCAGGGCTGGTGAACCTGTTCGGCATCGAATCGCCCGGCCTCACCAGCAGCCTGGCCATCGGCCAGGCCGTGGCCGACCTGCTGG
>CALRSR020000062.1:0-6287 GCA_943370825.1 Allobosea thiooxidans
TGTTCGACAACCTGCAGGAAGTTCGTGACATGACAGCCGATTGGCTGCACCGCTACAACCACCACCGACCCCATGAAGCTCTCGGCCGAATCCCTCCGGTCGAGTACCGTGTCAAACTGTTCCCCAACCTCTACTTCTGACTGGCTCAGGAAATCGAGGGGACTTCATTCATGGCCCAAAACTAGCCTAAGCAGCGGTCAAGGAAATCTTTGCCACATTCGATTTTTCTAATGCGCAATTACCGATCTAAGTTATCAAAAGCACCTGCAAAAGGTCGACTAATCGCCTGCGCACCTATCTTGCTGGTGTCAATTTAATTTCTTACTGCTTGCTTCAATTGGAGAAGTTGGCGAGTAAATTAGCTTATCTCAGTTTGCGAAAATGACTCAAAATTAGCATGTCTGGTGTGATCAATAACGATGTGAATGAAGGAGGAATGCGGTAGCCACTTTCTCGTCCAAGAGCGGTGTGTCAACCGCTTTAAGCACCCAGGTGCCCGGCGGCACTCGACTGAGATAACCCAGGCAGACCAGAGGCACGGGTGATGGCTTCATAACGAAGATCATCAACTTGAAGGAAGTTTCATAACAAACATTTATTATCCTCGACGCCGCCCTTTGCGGGATTGCAGCTTCAGGTAAGCCCGTTGAGGTTTAGCAACTGCTCTGCGTTGGCCGTGTTCGATAAAGACTGGAACTCTTCTTACCGCGAACACCGACCCATGGAGGCGGATGACGCAGTCCATGAAGTGCTTTCCAAGATACGCCGTCCGCTCCTCCACAGTGACCATACCTATGCCCCGCCTCACGTGGCCAAGATCACCAACTCGGTCTGCCTCCCCTTGGTCATTTCTAACTGTCCAGCTGATGTCCGCAAAACGAGGGACCAACTGAGGGTTTTCGATTCTGAAGACGAGCCAATGGTCTTTCGGTACGCTTTGCACCTCATTGCGGTGCGTGGCTAGAAGCGTCCCACCGGGTCTGTCGTATACAAGAACAACTACGTCAGGGACCTGCATGAGGGCTCTCGATGAGGCTTCATCAACGATCTCGACCGCGTCGGTCTCTGGTAAGGGCATGAGGAACTGAAAGGCTCCTTCCCAGGCGAGCGCTGCCGACGCTTCGTCCTCCGCACTCTCGGCCAACTGCGCTGCATCGTTCAACGCTGCGAGCCGCGTCAGGAATGCTTCCCAGGCCTCCGGTGGTATCCGGTTGAGGTCCTCTTGCGCATCGACGGGATTCGGAACTTTTCGGCTGTTCGCGAGGCGCTGATAGAGTTTTCCGACAACCAGACCGAGGGCGGTGTCGTCGGCGACCCCCCAAAAACGCTCGGCCCACATCTCACTGAAGGCTTCCGCAGCGAGAACGGTGAGCAGTACCGAGCTCGGGCGAGCGGATGTCTCATCCTGGAACTCTATCGCCGCCCAAGCTTTGAGGCACCTCACAAGTCGTCTCAACTGATCTCTGTATTCAGGATCGACTACGTCCCGGAACCACTTGTGTAACGGTTTGGGATCGCTCTCCTCCCACTTACCGGACAAGCACGCGAGGCGCCTCTGGTCAGATGCCGAATCCAGGTGGTACGTTGGGGTGTCGATGTGAAACTGTTGGCGATAGATTGCCCGCGAGCATCGCTCTTTGGGAGGGTCAACCACCTCCACCTTCTCTCCAGCGTGATCGACGTACTGCAGAAGCTCGCTCTGAACCCAAGCTCGCAGTTGCTTCGCTGTGGGACTGGCCTGGCACGACATCGTGTCCCACGAAAAATAGACGCCAACATCGACGTCATAGCTCTCGCCCGTATGTAGAGGCTTTATGAGAGTCCCGCACCGATACGAACCTTGGAGAAGAGTTGAAACCGGGTATCCCCACCCCGAAAGACGCTCGCACAAGTAGGTAGCGAGTGCATTCCACTGCTCTTGGAGGAAATCCATCTGCTCAGGCGTTGGAGTGATCCGCCCGTACAGGGTGTGGGTTGCCGAACCATTGAAGAGCCGTTGTGCTTTTCCCATCGAGTGCTCCGAGCGCATGCGTTCTCTACACAGACTTCAGGACATGCCGCAATCCGAAATGAGAACGGTTGAGGCTTGCTAGCGTACCTAGCCGAGAACCAGCAGCCAGAGGTCTGTAAGAACCTGCAGAAAAAGGTTATGTGCCTAGCTGCGCTCGGTCATGCACCGCACAACATCGCCCGGTTATGCAGAAACAGCCTGCCGCTGCAGGTAAGCGGCCGGCCATCCCACCTTGGCTAGGCATCGGTGTGGGATGCCGCTAGATTGGCTATCGGAGGTTCAGGATGCGCCGGGCACCGCTGAGCACTATCAGCGCAATGACTGCGCCAATCACGAGGTCAGGGTACGAGGAGCCCGTCCAAGCGACCAAAACACCAGCGACTATCACCCCCGCGTTTGCGATCACATCATTCGCAGAAAAAATGTAGCTTGCCGTCATGTGGGCGCCCCGATCCCGCTTCTTGGCGATCAGCACCAGGCAGGTGACGTTGGCGATCAATGCGACCAGCCCGATACTCATCATGAGCATGGACGCCGGCTCACTTCCCACAACTGCCCGCCGAACGACCTCCAAAAGCGCGCCAAGCGCAAGCACGACTTGCAACCAACCAGCGATGTGCGCTGCCTTCATCTTCAAGGCGGCGGCGCGGCCCACCGCATAGAGCGCCAGTCCGTAGACCGCCGCATCGGCGAACATGTCAAGCGAGTCCGCTATGAGACCTGTGGACTGGGCGATCAGGCCAACGATCAACTCAAAGACAAACATCGCACCGTTGATAGCGAGCAGCAGCTTTAAGGTCCGAGCCTCAGAGGCATTCCCCTCTGCGTCTGGGGCCGTAGACTCGTCGCTTTGCACGCTGTCCAACACTTGCGCGCCGAGGTTGAGAGGGATGAGACGGCCCAGCAGCTCTTGCGTACTTCCCCCATGCTGCACGGTGAGTACACGGTCCTTCAGATCGAAGTCCAGTGCCGCAACAGCCGACGCATCGGCCAGCGCCATCCGAATGAGATTCTCCTCCGACGGGCAATCCATCTTCGGCACGGAGAAACGCGTCTTCCACTGCCCGCCTTCGGTGCGCCTCTCGCTTGTCAGCAGAACCGCACCCAAGTTCAGGGGCGTCAGCTTCTGGGCGATCCTGGCGGGCTCGCCCGAGTGCACCACCCGGAGCTGCCGATGGGCCAGATCGAAGGTCATCGGCCCAACCCCGGTCAGACCACCCAGCGCCATGCGAATGAGGTTCTCCTCGGAGGGGCAGTCCATTCCCGGAACTGAAAATGTGCTCTCCACGGAAGCAATGGCGCTTGGGGCCTCGTCGACCGTCTGCGAATTGCAACTGCTCGAGCAGCTACTGCTTTGACATGTACTCATGTCCCGTATTAGAAACCCTCAAGTAGCTGTAGAGTCAAGCGGTATGTAGGCAAATATGAAAATCGGTGAACTATCGTCATTGGCAGGGTGCTCCGTTCCCGCGGTGCGCTTTTATGAAGCAGAGGGCCTTCTGCAGGCGCCCCTGCGGGCCGCCAACAACTATCGGCAATATGGCCAACAGCATGTCGACAGGTTGGCCTTCATCGTTCGGTGCCGCTCGCTGGACATGTCGCACGACGATATCCGGGCTCTGCTGCAGTTGCAGGACGACCCCGCCATGTCCTGCGACGAGGTCAATGCCTTGCTAGACGATCAAATGCGCTTGGTAGAGCAGCGAATCGCCGAGTTGCAGGCGCTGCGCAAGCAACTGCGTGCCATCCGCAGTACCTGTGCGGGAGGGGTATGCGTTGGCGATTGCGGTGCACTTGAATCGCTGCGCAGCGCCACTGGGGCAAGCTGGCCAACCGTTCGCTGAGCGGAGCCTCAAATAACGACATTCAGCTCGGTGCGAACCAACGATGCGGTAGCAACTCGTGAACCAGGCTAACCCGTTGCGTCGGCAAGCGAGCCAAAACGTCCTTGAGATACGCATAGGGATCATGCCCATTGAGTCGTGCTGACTGGATGAGCGTCATGACGGCTGCTGCCCTCTGACCAGCTCGTAGGCTGCCCGCAAAGAGCCAGTTGTTGCGGCCAATGGCAATCGGCCGAATCTGGTTCTCGATCCAGTTGTTGTCCACGGGCAGCTGTCCGTCATCGACGAACCGGGTCAAAGCCTCCCAGCGCCGCAAGCTGTAGTCCAGCGCTTTGGCGCTTGCCGAGCCTTCCGGCACCTTCTGGCGTTGCAGCACCATCCACTGGTGCAAGGCATCAAGCAGCGGCTTCGTTTGTTGTTGCCGGATGGTTTGGCGCTGATCGGTCGCAATCTCCTTGACCTCACGCTCGATCTCGTAGACCCGCGCGAACTGCTGCAGCGCGACCTCGGCGATCTGGCTTTGGTTCGCCGCGTGCAAATCGAAGAACTTGCGCCGCGCGTGCGCCAGGCAGCCGACCTCGGTCACACCACTTGCGATCAAGGCCTTGTAGCCGCTGAAGTCGTCACAGGTGAGGCTGCCTCTCCAGTCGCCCAGGAAGCGCCGGGCGTGTTCGCCCGAGCGCGATTCGCAGAAGTCGTAGACGACCGCCTTGATGTTCTCGAAGGCGCCCGTGGCATAGGCCCATAGGTACGCCCGGTGCGCCTTGCCGTTGCCCGGCTTGAGCATGGACACCGGCGTCTCGTCGGCATGCAGCACGCGGCGCTGCAGCAGCTCTGTCCTCATGGCGTCAACCAGTGGCTGCAACTGCACGCCACACGAGCCCACCCATTGCGCCAGCGTGGAGCGGGGGATGGCTAGGCCGGCGCGGCCGAAGATCGCTTCCTGGCGGTACAGCGGCAGGTGGTCGGCGTACTTGGCCACCAGCACTTGCGCCAGTAGCCCAGTGGTAGGGATGCCTTTGTCGATGATGTGAGGATCGACAGGCACCTGGTGAATCGTCTCGCACTGGGCACAGGCCCACTTGCCCCGGATGTGGCGCTCCACCGTGAACACGCCGGGCGCGTAGTCCAGCTTCTCGGCCACGTCCTCGCCGATGCGCTTCATCTGGCAACCGCAGGGGCAGGTGGTGGACTCGGGCTCGTGGCGGATCTCGCGCCGCGACAGGTTGGCCGGCAGGGGTGCGCGTTTGGGGACTTGCTTGTCTTGGCGGCCTGCCACTGGCGGCGTGGCCTGCTCGATCTCATCGGCCACCGCCTGCAGGTCCTCATCCAGCGATTCATCGAGCAGGCTCTTCTGCTCGGCGCTGAAGCGCTCCGACTGTGCGGCGAACTTCATGCGCTTGAGCAGTGCGTTCTCGTGCGTGAGCTTGTCGATCTGCGCCTGCTTGAAGACCGCCTCTTGGCCCTGGCGTGCGATCACGCCGTCTCGCTCGGCCAGCTCACCCATCAACGACAGCAGGGCCGCTCGCATCTGCTGCGGCTCCAGGGTGTCAAGGTGGTCTGCGGTGATCACGGGAGAAGATGATGCGGCTAACATCACATTCGCGCATCGGTGCAAGCGCTGATTGCCTGGCCAACGACCGGAGCACTCAAAGTACAGTGATGACTCCAGCCTCGCCGACGTTCTTCCAGGGCAGGCCCAGCACGAGCGCATCGAACTGCGTTCGGCTGAGTGTGGCGGTGGTGGCGGCATCGCGCGGCCAGACGAACTTGCCGCTATTCAGGCGCCGGGCCGCCAGCCAGACACCGATGCCGTCGTGCACCAGCACCTTCATGCGGTTGGCTCGTCGATTGGCGAACAGATAGGCGTGGTGTGGGCGCGCTGCGCCAAAGACAGCCACTACCCGGGCGAGCGCCGTCTCGGTGCCTGCTCGCATGTCCAGCGGCTCGGTGGAGAGCCACAGCGCATCAATGCGGATCATCGGAGCCAGTCGCGCAGCCACGCTGCACATGACGCTGCATCTTCCAGGGGCCAGTTCACGGTGACTACGCTGGCGCTGCGCCGAACATCAACGCGAATCGCACGCGACACGGGCGGCGAGCTGGTCTCGGTTGCTGGGAGCTGTTCAACTGGTGGAGGCAGATTCAGCGCAACGAACTCATTCCGGGGCGCTGGCAACAGGGAGTCTGCTTGCTCGCGCATCCAGCGATGAACGATGTTGGCGTTGATTCCGTGTGCAAGCGCTACGCCGGCCACTGACGCGCCGGAGACCTGGCATTCGGCCACGATCTGGCCTTTAAGTTCCGGGGAGTAGTAGTGCCGCTTGGGGCGCTGGGCGATCGTGTCGTTCGCCATAGTGTGCGTGATGTTCATCGTGCACACGATGCCTCGACACTGGGTCTATCTCAAGATGGGATTGCCGGACGCTTAC
>CALRSR020000063.1:0-4587 GCA_943370825.1 Allobosea thiooxidans
GGCGGGGTCGTCGGCCAGCCCGTCGTCCGGCAGCTCCGCAGCAGCCGGTGGTGGCGGGTCTTCGCGCTGCTGGCGGCGCTGCGCCCGGCGGGCCTGCCGGGCTTCGCGCCGGGCATCGCGCTCGTGGGTCTGCTGGCGCCAGTCCTCCATCCGCTCCTGCCAGCCGGCGCGTTCCTCGGCCTGCCGGGCGGCCAGGGGAATGTCGCTGTGGCGGTCGTGTGCCGCCCGCGCGGTGGCGTCGCCGTTGCCGGCCAGCTCGGTGGCCAGACGCGCCAGCCGCGCCAGGGCGGCCCGGCGATCGGCACCGGCCAGCAGCTTGCCGTCCAGGGCGTCGGCAATCCGCTGCACCAGCCCCTGACGGACCTGGTTCAGGGCTGCACGGGTCGGGCCGGTGGCGGCATCCAGCGCCTGCCGGTGGCGACGGGCCCGGTCCTGCAATGCGGCCAGCTGGAGCTGCAGCCGTTCGATGCGCTGGAGCTGGCGGTTCCACTCAGACACCACCGGTGACGCACCGGACACCTGGCCGACCAGGGTCGGCATCGGGGCGGGATCGGGGACATCGGACATGGCGGAACACGGGCGGATCGAACAGGGCGCTCGACTATATTGCCCCCTCGCCCCCACCGACCCCTCTTCCCGCCATGGCCAAAGACAAGATCCAGTTCACCTGCAGCGAATGCGGCGGTACCTCACCGCGCTGGCTGGGCAAATGCCCGCACTGCAACGCCTGGAACACGCTGGTGGAGTCGGTGGCGGAATCGGCCAGCCCGTCGAAGAACCGTTTTGCGGCGCTGGCACCCACGGCCGAGGTCAAGCCCCTGTCGGCCATCGAAGCCCAGGACGTGGACCGCACCCCCACCGGGCTGGATGAACTCGACCGGGTGCTGGGCGGTGGCATCGTGGAAGGCGGGGTGGTACTCATCGGCGGCGACCCGGGCATCGGCAAGTCCACGCTGCTGCTGCAGGCGCTGGACGCGCTGCAGAAACAGTCGCTCGACACGCTGTACGTGACCGGCGAGGAAAGCGGTGCCCAGGTGGCCCTGCGTTCGCGCCGGCTGGGGCTGGACGGCTCGCAGGTGAAGGTGCTGGCCGAGATCCAGCTGGAGAAGATCCTGGCCACCCTGGACTCGCTCAAACCGGCGATTGCGGTCATCGACTCGATCCAGACGGTGTATTCCGAACAGCTCACCAGTGCGCCGGGCTCGGTGGCCCAGGTGCGCGAATGCGCCGCCCACCTGACCCGCGCGGCCAAGGCCAGCGGCACCGCCATCGTGCTGGTGGGCCATGTCACCAAGGAAGGCGCACTGGCCGGCCCGCGGGTGCTGGAGCACATGGTCGACACCGTCCTGTACTTCGAGGGCGACACCCACAGCAGCTACCGGCTGATCCGCGCCATCAAGAACCGCTTCGGTGCGGTCAACGAGATCGGCGTATTCGCCATGACCGAGCGCGGCCTCAAGGGCGTGAGCAACCCGAGCGCCATCTTCCTGTCGCAGCATGCCGAGCCGGTGCCGGGCAGCTGCGTCATGGTCACGCTGGAAGGCACCCGGCCCATGCTGGTGGAGCTGCAGGCGCTGGTGGACACCGGCGGGCCGTCGCCCCGGCGGCTGTCGGTGGGCCTGGAGCGCGACCGGCTGGCCATGCTGCTGGCGGTGCTGCACCGCCACGCGGGTGTGGCTTGCATGGACCAGGATGTGTTCGTCAATGCGGTGGGCGGGGTGCGCATCAGCGAGCCGGCGGCCGATCTGGCGGTCATGCTGGCCATCACCAGCAGCCTGCGCGGGCGGCCGCTGCCCAAGGGCTTCATCGCCTTCGGTGAAGTCGGCCTGGCCGGCGAGGTGCGCCCGGCCCCGCGCGGCCAGGAGCGGCTGAAGGAAGCCGCCAAACTGGGGTTTTCGGTGGCGGTGGTGCCCCGCGCCAACCTGCCGCGCAAGGCCGAGCGCGGCGGGACCGAGCTCTTCCCCGGCATGACGGTGCATGGCGTGGACCGCATCGAGGAAGCCATGGACCTGGCCCGCAGCCTGGCCTGAGCCAGGCCGGGCCACGGCCCGGCTCGCGCGACAATCCTGCCCCATGACCGTCCAACGCACCCTCATCGCCCTGGCCGCCGCCGGCCTGCTGATCTTTGCCCACCGCCAGTACGGCTGGCCGGGTGTGGCGGCCGTTTCGGGTGGCCTGGTCATGTGGCTGCTGCTGCATGTGACCCGGCTCATGACCATCGTCAAGCGCGCGGCCAACCGGCCCATCGGTCATGTGGACAGCGCCGTCATGCTGAACGCGAAGCTCCACCCGGGCGACACCCTGCTGCATGTCATGGCCATCACCCGGTCGCTCGGCCAGGTGCTCACCCCCGAGGGCGAGGAGCCCCAGGTGCTGCGCTGGACCGACCCGGGCGGCGCCTGGGTGGAGGCCCGGTTTGCCGCCGGCAGGCTGGCCTCGTGGCAGCTGCAGCGCCCGGCCGAGACCGGCAGCCTGCCCCCGGATGCACCGTAAAATCCGGCGGTTGCCCCCAGGGCACCCCCCTATTCCGACAGCCTCTTCAAAGGACCCCCATGAGCCCCATCGTTCCCTCGATGTCCGACCGCGACGGCAAGATCTGGATGGACGGCCAGATGGTGGACTGGCGCGACGCCAAGATCCACGTGCTGACCCACACCCTGCACTACGGCTGCGGGGCTTTCGAGGGCGTGCGGGCCTACAACACGGTGGGCGGCACCGCCATCTTCCGCCTGGAAGAGCACACCGAGCGCCTGTTCAACAGCGCCAAGATCCTGCGCATGAAGATCCCCTTCAGCATGGAGGAGGTGAACGAGGCCCAGAAGGCCGTGGTGCGCACCAACAACCTGGAGAGCTGCTACATCCGTCCGCTGACCTGGATCGGTGACCGCAAGCTCGGCGTGAGCCCCAAGGGCAACACCATCCACCTGATGGTGGCCGCCTGGGCCTGGGGCGCCTACCTGGGCGAGGAAGGTCTCAAGCGCGGCATCCGCGTCAAGACCAGCAGCTACACCCGCCACCACGTCAACATCACCATGACGCAGGCCAAGGCGGTGAGCAACTACACCAACAGCATCCTGGCCAACATGGAAGCCACCGACGAGGGCTACGACGAAGCCCTGCTGCTGGACTCCAGCGGTTTCGTGAGCGAGGGCGCCGGCGAGAACCTGTTCGTCATCAAGAACGGCGTCATCTACACCCCCGACCTGTCGGCCGGTGCGCTCAACGGCATCACCCGCAACACGGTGTTCCACATCGCCAAGGACCTGGGCCTGGAGATCATCCAGAAGCGCATCACCCGCGACGAGGTCTACATCGCCGACGAAGCCTTCTTCACCGGCACCGCCGCCGAAGTCACCCCCATCCGCGAACTCGACCGCATCGAGCTGGGCAAGGGCGACTACGTGGGCACCCGCGGCCCCATCACCGAGAAGATCCAGTCGGCCTTCTTCGACATCGTCAACGGCCGTAACCCCAAGTACGCCAGCTGGCTGTCCAAGGTCTGAAGGAGTCCGTCATGAGCCAAGGCGTCGTCGAACTCAAGGCCAAGGACCTCAACGCCCACGGCGGGGTGTTCTGCCCCAGCCCGCTGGCCGACATGAAGCTCTGGAACAGCCACCCCAAGGTCTACCTGGACGTGGCCAAGACCGGCCAGGGCAAGTGCCCGTACTGCGGCACGGTGTACCGGCTGGCTGCCGGCGAGCAGGTGGCGCACGGGCACTGACCCACCGGCTCCCCGGGGTTTGTTTCTGCGCCTTGGCCAGCGTGGATAATCCGCCGAAGCACCATCGCGGTGCAATAACGATAACCACCGGGAAGAGGAATGATTCTGGTCACTGGCGGCGCCGGCTTCATCGGCTCCAACTTCGTGCTGGACTGGCTCGCGCGCGATGCCGAGCCGGTGGTCAACCTCGACAAGCTCACCTACGCCGGCAACCTGGAGAACCTGGCCTCGTTGAAAGGCGACGCCCGGCACGTGTTCGTTCAGGGCGACATCGGCGACAGCGCCCTGGTGACCGGACTGCTGTCCCGGCACCGCCCGCGCGCGGTGGTGAACTTTGCGGCCGAGAGCCATGTGGACCGGTCCATCCACGGAGCCGAAGACTTCATCCAGACCAACATCGTCGGCACCTTCCGGCTGCTTGAATCGGTGCGGGGCTACTGGGGTGGGCTGGACGACCCGGAGAAGGCCGCCTTCCGCTTCCTGCATGTGAGCACCGACGAGGTGTATGGCAGCCTGGCGCCCGATGCGCCGGCCTTCACCGAAACCCACGGTTTCGAGCCCAACAGCCCCTACAGCGCCAGCAAGGCCGCCAGCGACCACCTGGTGCGCGCCTGGCACCACACCCATGGCCTGCCGGTGCTCACCACCAACTGCAGCAACAACTACGGGCCGCTGCATTTCCCCGAGAAGCTCATCCCGCTGATGATCGTCAATGCGCTGGCCGGCAAGCCCCTGCCGGTGTATGGCGACGGCATGCAGATCCGCGACTGGCTGTATGTGACCGACCACTGCAGCGCCATCCGCCGCGTGCTGGAAGCTGGCCGTGTGGGCGAGACCTACAACATCGGTGGCTGGAACGAGAAGCC